>NZ_JBLZHU010000009.1:0-194928 GCF_048892425.1 Hwanghaeella sp. 1Z406 | reverse complement strand
CCACCCCTCAAAGTCTCGCCTTTGCGGGTATGGCTCAGTATCGTCACCCCGGACTTGATCCGGGGTCCAGAGCAACACGCACTCCCCTCACCTGCCGCCCCTGGATACCCGCCTTCGCGGGTATGACGCGGTACTTTCACCGCCACCCCTCAAAGTCTCGCCTTTGCGGGTATGGCTCAGTATCGTCACCCCGGACTTGATCCGGGGTCCAGAGCAACACGCACTCCCCTCACCTGCCGCCCCTGGATACCCGCCTTCGCGGGTATGACGCAGTATTGTCACCGCCACCCCTCAAAGTCTCGCCTTTGCGGGCGGGGCTCAATATCGTCACCCCGGACTTGATCCGGGGTCCAGAGCAACACGCACCCCTCTCACCCGCCGCCCCTGGATACCCGCCTTCGCGGGTATGACGCGGTACTTTCACCGCCACCCCTCAAAGTCTCGCCTTTGCGGGTATGGCTCCGCATCGTCACCCCGGACCTGATCCGGGGTCCAGAGCAACACGCACCTCTCTCACCCACCGCCCTGGATACCCGCCTTCGCGGGTATGACGCGGTACTTTCACCGCCACCCCTCAAAGTCTCGCCTTTGCGGGTAGGGCTCAATATTGTCACCCCGGACCTGATCCGGGGTCCAGAGCAACACGCACCCCTCTCACCCGCCGCCCCTGGATACCCGCCTTCGCGGGTATGACGGGATGAGTGCAAAAAACCCGACTATTCAAACAGATCGTTGTATAGATCTCTCCAATATGGGTTCTTCTCTTCTATCAGTTTTAACTTCCACTCTCGTCGCCACTTTTTTAACGCCTTTTCCCGCTGGATTGCGGATTCCATATCTGGACACGCTTCAAAATACACCAGTAAATGAACAGCATATTTCTTAGTGAAACCATCAAGGAGCTCTTCCCGGTGTTGCGCTACACGCTGCGGCAGATTGGATGTTACGCCGACATACAAGGTTCCATTCCGGTCCGATGCCATGATGTAGACAAACCCGCCCTGTGCCGCAGAAATCTTCATCCTATACTCCTTCATCCGTCACCCCGGACCTGATCCGGGGCCCAGAGCAACACGCACTCCCCTCACCCGCCGCCCCTGGATACCCGCCTGCGCGGGGATGACACTGTTTGATCAAGCCCGGCGCCATTCGGTGATGCCGCCTGGCTTGTCTTCCAGAATGACGCCCTGTGCCTGAAGGTCATCCCGGATCTGATCCGCTTTAGCGAAATCCTTTGAGGCCTTGGCTTCCTTTCGGGCCTCGATCTGGACCTCTATTTCTGCTTCGGTCGGGCCGTCTGTTGGGGTGCCGGCCTTGAACCAGGCTTGCGGATCTTGTTCCAGCAGGCCCAGAGCATTGCCCAGTTGCAGCAATCGCGCCCGATCTTCAGAGATTGAGCGTTCACCGATATGGGCTTTTGCGTCCCGCTTCATGGATTTGTGCACAGCAACACTGAGCTGCCGGGCACTGGCAAAGAAATGTTTCAGGGCTTCTGCCGTGTTCAAATCATCGGACAGGGCCGCGACCAATCCCTGCCATTCCGGATCGTCGTCTGAAATATAGACGAACGGTTCAGACTGGGTATCGCGCAGTAATGTATAGAGACGATCCAGTTCCGCCTTAGCCTCCCGGCATTTATCCTTAGAGAAATCGAGGGGGGAGCGGTAATGAGTCTTCAACAGGACAAGGCGCAGGACCTCCCCTGGAAATTCCTCCAGCAATTCCGCGACGGTGTAGAAATTGCCCAGGCTTTTGGACATTTTCTCGCCCTCACTCATCAGATACCCATTGTGCATCCAATAGCGCGCAAAGCGGTCCTGACGGTCCGTTGGCGCATGGGCGCAGTAGCTTTGGGCGATTTCGTTCTGGTGATGGGGGAAAACCAGGTCGATGCCCCCAGCATGAATATCAAAATCGGGGCCCAGGAACTTTTCCGACATGGCAGAGCATTCAATGTGCCAGCCGGGCCGACCCTTTTCGCACCACGGATTGGGCCAGCCAGGCGTATCGCCATCACTGGGCTTCCACAGTACGAAGTCCGCCGGATCGCGCTTGTAACTGGCAACCTCTACGCGGGCGCCCGATATCTGTTCATCCCGGTCCTTATTGGCAAATTTGCCATACTCTTCCCAGGACGGCACATCGAACAGCACATGACCATCGTCCAGCGCATAGGCATGCCCCTGGTCGATCAGTCTTTCAATCAGCGCAACCATCTCTGGAATGGTCTCTGTCGCGCGCGGTTCATGATCCGGGGGCAGGCAGTTCAGGGCTTCGCAATCCTCCCGAAAGCGTGCGACTGTGGTTTCCGTCAATTCGCGAATATCAATGCCCCGCTCCTTCGCACGCGCATTGATCTTATCGTCGATATCCGTGATGTTCCGAACATAGGTGACGGTCGGATAGAGTGTGCGCAGTAACCGGGACAGGACATCGAACACGACCAGCGGGCGCGCATTGCCGATATGGATGCGGTCATAGACCGTCGGACCACAGGCATACAGGCCAACCTTGCCCGCTTCACGAGGCTCGAAAATGACCTTGGCGCGTCGGCTTGTATCGTAAATCTTTAAATCCATTGTGTTCTTCAATCCTGTTTTGTCATGACGAGGTGCCGCGGAAGGGGAGATCCTGCCGCGGGGTCTATCGTTTCACTGCCACCATTTCAAAGAGAAATCAGGTCAGCATCACCGACGACCGCCGCGCAATGCGACAGCCGCAAATAATAATGTCGATGATGATGCAAAAGACGGTCATTGTATTACAATCAATCGCTGGATTTCCTGACGCGACGCACTATACGCCCGAATGACCGGTTTGCAAGAGGCCAAGCCTATTGCGCGCGCGAGAACAGGTCGCGCATCAGTGTCTCCAGGGACGCGATATCCTCTACATCGAACGCATCGGGTTGATCGCTGTCGATATCCAAGACGGCAATCAATTCCCCTTTCGCGTTCCAAACCGGCAGAACCAATTCAGACCGTGTGGAAGACGCACAGGCGATATGATCCGGAAAAGCGTCTACATCGGGTACCATCTGAACCTGCCCTGTAGTGGCACAGGCGCCACAGACCCCCCTGGAGAAAGGAATCACCAGACAGCCATGTCCACCCTGATAGGGACCGATCTTCAGCATGTTATCGCCAACATTGCGATAGAATCCAACCCAGTCAAAACGATCATCGGCGTGGTATAATTCGCACACGGTCGTCGCCATCAATGAGATCAGATCCGTTTCCCCATCTGCAATGGCAAGGACCCGTGCATTCAAATCCTTGTAACGCCCTTCAACAGCCATAATTCACCCCAAACTGCCTTGAAAATCGATGCTGAAATCAACCGCTGTCAGATCCGCAACCAGACGCCCTGTCGCATCTGTGTCCAACCCCACCAATGGCGGCCTGACAACGCTCCATATATCGTTATGGGAATAATGGGCAACGGCTGCTTTAACACCCGTGATCAATCCATGATTCTGAAAGACTTTGCGAACCTTGCGCATTTTATCATTTGCGGTGTCCAGCGTGTCCTTGTCCCCGGCGTGATAGGCGTCGATCACGGTTCGAATGCCAGTCGGATTCACATTGGCGGTCGCACTGATGCACCCTGCCGCCCCATTGTCGAATCCATCCAACAGGAACAGTTCCGATCCCGGAAAAACATCAAAGTCAGGCACATTGTCCAGGATCGCCTTGGTGTTTTTCCAATCACCGGAGCTATCTTTCAAGCCTACCACACTATTGGGAAATGCCTGAACCAATCGTTGGATCAACGGCACCGACCAGCCCACCATCGCGAAAGGCGGAATATGATACAGATAGATTTTCAGTCGATCATCGGCGACCAGACGGATCACTTCGGACACATAGGCAAAAAGCCCGTCATCGGTCGCCGCGCGATAGAAAAACGGGGGCAGCAACAATACACCCCCTGCCCCCAATTCCACCGCTTGTTTGGTCAGGGCAACAGTATCCATCAGGGAACAGGTTCCGGTTCCCGGCATCAATTTTTCAGCAGGAACGCCAACTTTCACCAAAGCCTCGGTCTGTTTCATTCGCTCTTTTAAGGCGATGCTGTTGGCCTCACTGGTCGTGCCAAAAATCGCCAACCCGTCCAGCCCATTGGCCAATTGCCATTTGCACAAGGCCTGAAAACGGATGGTATCAACACTGCCATCTGCAGCAACAGGGGAAATCGTTGGCGATAAAACACCAGAAAACGGTCCGCGAGGCATAGCAAACTCCTAAAGGCAGGAACAAAATGAACAGATATCGCAGCGGTACAGCGATCATATGGCTTGATCAAGCATCCTGTCTAAAGACACCAGCCGAAAGTGACCGGCGCATCGCCTTGCGCCGCAATTTATCATTCATGCGACCCCATGCCCACTGCACCCTTCCGACCCGTATTCGTCATTCAACAGCATTCGGCAGGGGCGGCGATTTGCGGACAATCCGACGCAGCGCCATATTGGACTGAATGCGCGTGACATGCGGCAGCCTGGACAGATGCGCCTTATGAATCCGCTCGAAATCCCGCATATCGCGCACGACAAGCCGCACCAGATAATCAGACTCCCCTGCCATCAAATGGCATTCCACCACTTCCGGGATTTCCACCACGGCGCATTCAAAGGCATTCAATGCAGTCTCGCTTTGGCTATCCAGCGCGATCTGCACCACCACGCCCGCTTCATAACCCAATGCGTCTTCATTCAACAGCGCGGTATATTGCTGAATGACCCCGTTCTCCTCTAACCGGGTCAATCGACGCTGACAGGTTGAGGCAACGACATGCAGCCGATCCGCCAGGTCGGAAATGGTGATACGGGCATTTTCCTGCATCGCGGCCAGAATGGCGATATCTACGGCGTCCAGCTTCATTCTCGAATAATCCTGCATTTTAATTCATTATTCTGCATAAATTATGCAAAAGCATCGTAAAATTCCAACGTGTTCGCAAGTACATTTCCATCGAACAAGCGTAGGATCACGCATCAAAATCAGCGGGACCTGCCACAATCCCGATAAGCCACAATCCCGATAAGACCGAAGGGGAAACAATCATGCGCATTGGTGTGCCAAAGGAAATCAAGAATAACGAGTTTCGCGTTGGGCTGGTCCCGTTTGCGGTTCGGGAATTGTGTCACAACGGACATGACGTCGTTGTGGAAACCCAAGCCGGAGAAGGCATCGGGGTCAGCGACAAGGACTATCAGGCAGCCGGCGCGAAAATCCTTGGCAGCGCAGAGGACGTCTTCAAATCAGCCGAAATGATTGTGAAGGTCAAAGAACCCCAAGCCACCGAATGCAAGATGCTGCGGGAAGATCAATTGCTGTTCACCTATTTGCATCTGGCCCCCGATCTGCCGCAAACCAAGGGATTGATGGAGTCCGGCTGTATCGCGATCGCCTATGAAACCGTGACCAGCCCGCGCGGCGGCCTCCCCCTTTTGGCCCCGATGAGCGAAGTCGCCGGGCGCATGGCCGCCCAGGCTGGCGCGCATTGCCTGGAAAAGGCGCAAGGCGGGCGCGGTGTTCTGATGGGCGGCGTGCCGGGCGTTCTGCCAGCCAAAGTTCTGGTCATTGGCGGCGGTGTTTCTGGAACCAATGCGGCGCGGGTCGCGCTTGGCATGGGGGCAGAGGTGACAATCCTGGAGCGGAACATTGCCCGCATCACACAACTGGATGATGAGTTTCGAGGAACCGGCCTGAAGACCTTATATTCAACCGTCGATGCCATTGAACGCAGCGTGCAGGATTCTGACTTGGTCATCGGCGCGGTTCTGGTGCCCGGCGCGGCTGCACCAAAATTGATCACCCGCGCGATGCTGCAAACCATGCTGGACGGATCTGTCGTCGTCGATATCGCCATTGATCAGGGCGGTTGCCTGGAAACATCCCGCCCCACCACTCATGCCGACCCGATCTTTATCGAAGAAGGTGTCGTGCATTATTGTGTGGCTAATATGCCAGGCGCCGTGGCGCGGACATCCACTTTTGCCCTGAACAATGCAACCCTGCCCTTCACGCTGGCGCTGGCCAATCATGGCTATCGCAGTGCCCTGGCCCATGACACGCATCTGCGCCAGGGTCTGAATGTTCATAAGGGTCAAATCACCTATAAGGCGGTTGCCGAGGCCCATGATCTGCCCTTCACTGCGCCCGAAGAAGCGCTGGGTATTCCGTACTGAGGATAGACCTGAACAAGACCTGTGAAAAAGTTGCGGTTGTGAACCGGGCGGGCGTCCAACAGGATTGACGCCATGATGGATGATATAAACCTGCCTTTGATACTGGGTGCAGCCCTACTGGCGGCTGGCAGTCCAGGTCCTGCGACCCTGGCGATTGCCGGGACGTCTATGGCGTCCGGCCGGGGGCTGGGCCTTGCTGTTGCCTCTGGCATTACAGCAGGGTCGTGGATGTGGTCCATCATGGCAGCGGCCGGGCTGGGCGCAATCATGCAAGCCAATGCCTGGGCCTTTGAGGTGCTGCGATATTTCGGGGCGGGCTATCTTTTGTTTCTGTCCGCGAAATCCGGAATCTCAGCCTGGCGTGGGGCAAAGACCCAGACAACCGCAATGACGATTACATCAAAGCGTGCGGCCTTCGGGAAGGGTTTGGCCCTTCACCTGACCAATCCAAAGGCAATATTATTCTTCGGGTCACTGTTTGCCATCGGTGTGCCCGCCAATGCCACCCCCAGTTCTCTGGCCGTTATCATCGTCGCCGTTGGACTGCAAAGCATGATCATCTTTCATGGCTATGCCCTGCTCTTCTCCCGCCCCGCACTGGTCGCGGTCTATACGAAGATGCGGCGCTGGTTTGAAGCTGGATTTGCACTGGCATTCGGGGCTGCGGGTCTGAAGATTCTAACGACCAGACTAGGCTAAAAGTTGAACTGCCGACAGGTCGCTACTCCGCCGTTTTTTCGCCCTGCCCGACGGTTTGCGTCATGATGATGGATTGCAGGGGTTCAAAATGTTCCGGCTTCACCTTAATGAAGGCAACACACAGAACCATCCCTTCTTGATCTCCCCCAACAATTCGACAGGGGATTTCAATTTCCGGCAGATTATCAGGCGCGAGCACCGCCATCAGTTCATCACCAATTTCCAGCCCTTCAGCATCCGGATAAAAGCCGAATCCCCCCAGGCTTAAATCAGTCAAACGGCCGCCAATGCCCCCCAATTCAGCAGGCAGGCGCACTTTGACACGCCGCTCCTTACGGCGATCGCCGGGTTTAATGATACTCATCAATCGGCTGAACATAACGGTTTCCTTGCATCTTCCTGCCTGAAGAATTCTGTGCAGGAATCGTGCCGGAACACCTTACGCCAAAGCATCCTTGATGCGATACCAAAACATTCCCAATGTCAGCAGTGGGGTGCGGAATTTACCACCGGGAAAGATTGGATGTTTGAATCTGCTCATGACATCAAATTGTTCCGCCTGACCACGGATCGCCTGCGCCAATATCTTGCCACACATATTGCTCAATGCCAGCCCGTGTCCGGAATATCCCTGACTGAAATAGGTGCGCGACCCAATGCGACCAACATGCGGCATCCGGTCTACGGTAATCCCAATATAGCCGCCCCAGACATGCTCGATCTTAACATCTTCCAACTGCGGAAAGACATGCAGCATACGCGGGCGGACAAATCCCCCCAGGTCATTGGGCTCAAGCCCCGAATAGGTCGCGCGCCCGCCAAACAGCATACGCTTGTCACCGCTCAATCGAAAATAATCGACGATAAAGCTGCAATTGGTGACGGCTTCATCGCCCGAAATCAGGCCCTTCGCGCGATTTTCCCCCAAAGGTTCCGTTGCGATGATGTAACTGCCCACCGGCATCAGGCGTCGAAACAGATAGGGCTGTGTTTCGCGCAGATAGGCATTTCCTGCCAGGACCATGTAATCGGCGCGAACAACGCCCTTTTCTGTGTGAATGGCCGGGTTATCGTCCGTATCCAAACGGATAGCGCGGCTGTGTTCATAGATTTTCACCCCAGCCTTCAGGGCAGCCTGTGCCAATCCCAGACAGTAATTCAGCGGATGTACATGTCCGCCGCCAGGCTCCCACAACGCGGCCTTGTATCGCTCTGAACCGATTTTATCGCGCAGGTCAGCGCCTTCCAGAAGTTTGGACCCGGTATAGCCATACTGGTCCCATTCCGCCTGGGTTTCTTTTAAATCTTCTACATGGCTGGCTTTTTCACCGGCATGCATATATCCCCATTTCAAATCACAATCGATGCCGTATTTCTTGATCCGCTCCCCAACCAGTTTCGGGGCGGCATCGGCGATATCCCACGCGGCACGCGCCGTTTCTTCGCCAAACCGGTTGCGGATCGTCGCCATGGATTTGTTATAAGCCGTACAGATCTGTCCGCCGTTGCGCCCGGATGCGCCAAAGCCGACGGTTTCAGCCTCCACGATCACAACGGACAAGCCCGCCTCGGCCAGTTCCAATGCGGCGGACAATCCCGTATAGCCCGCCCCCAGAACGGCAACATCGGCTTTAATCTCCCCCTCTAATTGCGGGTGAGATGGCGCGGCATGGGCTGTCGCGCGATAATAGGACCGGGTATCGTCAAATTTTGCCATGTGCTTAGACCTAACTATTAAACAGTGCGAAGGTACCACTCGTAATCCAGTGGGGGAATTTGCGCCTGAAACGCATCATTTTCAAAGCTTCGGGCGGCGGCGAACATTTCACAGTAATGGGCACCCAGATATTTCGGCAGCACCTTGCTTTCCGAGAATGTCTGCAACGCCTGCCACCAGCGTAACGGCAAATCCGTTACCGGCTTGTCATAGGCATTGTTGCGCTCAATCGGGCCCGGATCGATCTTATTGGTCAGCCCGTGATGGATACCTGCCAGAACGGTCGCCATCGTCAAATAGGGATTGGCGTCTGCCCCGGCAATACGGTGTTCCACCCGCATCCCCTTTGCATCCGCGCGGGGAATGCGCAGTGATACCGTGCGATTATCAACCCCCCAGGCGGTATTGATGGGGGCATAGGAATTTGCCTGAAAGCGCCGATACGAGTTTGCATTCGGGGCAAAGACCGCCATGCCATCAGCCGTCGTCTTCGCCAGTCCCCCGATTGCATGGCGCAACGCCTTAGACGCTGGAAGGCCGATTTCAGGATCCATGGGACCCGCAAAAATGTTGTTACCGTTCTTGTCCAGCAGGCTGATATGGATGTGCATGCCACATCCCGCCAATTCCGAAAACGGCTTGGCCATGAAGGTCGCGATCATACCATGCTTGCGCGCAACGCCCTTGATGATGCGTTTTAATAATACAGCATCGTCACAGGCCTTAATCGGATCATCCACATGGTGCAGATTGATTTCATACTGCCCCGGCCCGTATTCTGCCGTTGCGGTATCGGCCGGCACATCCTGCGCCACACAGGCGTCTTCCACATCGGTCAGGAAGTCTTCGAATTCATATAATTCATCAATGCCATAGACCTGAGTGGTGGTCTGACGCTGGCCCGTGGTTGGCGATGTCGCCATTTCCGGACAGCCCTTAGCGTCCAGTTTTCCATCCAACAGATAAAATTCCAATTCGATAGCGGTCACGGGCGTATACCCCATATCCACCAAAGGCTGGGCTGCACGCGCCAGAATGTAGCGCGGATCTGCAAAGTACGGATCGCCGTCCTGCGTGACCATCGACGCGATCACCTGTCCGGTTGGCGCATTGGCCCAGGGCACGGGTTTCAACGTGCCCGCCACGCCCAGACAGTTACAATCGGGGTCCCCATCCCGTGTGCCATATTCAATGGTTTCGCAATTGCGCCCGGTGGAATCCAGCAGATAAGTAGATCCAGGAAGAGCAATCCCACCCTCATACAATTTGTCGATCGCTTCCACGCCGATGCGTTTGCCGCGCAGGATACCACACATATCCGGCACGATCATATCGACCCCTTTCAAGCCGGGATTCGCTTCGACAAAGGCGTCCACTTCCTGTTTGCTGAGCCAACTGGTCATTTTAATATCTGCTTTCATATATCGCTTGGTTACGCGTGAAACCTTGTGGATAAGAATTGATTAGCGCTTGCGGATAGCCAGAAGTATAAGGCATAAAAAATGTGATCACAATCGCAGCGCCATGCTTTTTTCATCCAGTAAGGCGTGTGATTCACACCGAATCAGGGACGGATGTGTTTTTGTGGTAACTATTAATCTCTAGAAAACTGATCCGTATGGATAGTGAGGCTAACGTGACCAATTTAAGTGAATGGCTAAAATCGCGAAATGTGGACGAGGTTGAATGTCTTCTGCCCGACATGTCCGGCATCGCGCGGGGCAAAATTCTGCCCTCAAACAAGTTTCTGAAAAGCCTGGAAGACCGCAGCCTGCGTGTTCCAGAATGTCTTTTCATTCAGACTGTCACCGGTGAATTTGTGCTGGATACCGAAGCCGTTGCAGACACCAATCGTGACATTGCAATGGTCCCCGATAACAACACCATTCGCATCGTGCCCTGGTATCCTGACCCTGTCGCCCAAGTGATTTGCGACGCCTATCATCTGGATGGCTCACCGGTCAGTTTCTCACCGCGTTTTGTGCTAAAGAATATCCTGGAACTTTTTGCCAAAAAGGGCCTTCAGCCAATCGTTGCGCCGGAGTTAGAATTCTATTTTGTGAAAAAGAACCTGGATCCTGACTATCCCCTGGAACCCCCCATTGGGGCGTCGGGCCGCCAGGAATCTGGTCGCCAAGCCTATGGTATCGAAGCCGCCAACGAGTTCGATCCCATCGTCGAAGACATTTATGATTTCTGCGAGGCTGCGGAACTGGATGTCGACACCATGGCGCATGAGGCTGGGGCCGCGCAGATGGAAATCAACTTCAATCACGGCAATCCATTGGAATTGGCGGATCAGGTCTTTCTGTTCAAACGCCTGGTCCGACAAGCCGCCCTGCGTCACGACATCTACGCGACCTTCATGGCAAAGCCGCACCAGAATCAGCCCGGTTCCTCCATGCATATCCACCAGTCATTGGTCGATATGTATACGGGCAAAAATGTCTTCTCCACAAAGACCGGAAAAGATTCGAAAACACTGCTGCATTACATTGGGGGGCTCCAGCGCTATCTGCCGGCCGCAATGCCCTTGATGGCACCCAATGTGAACAGCTATCGCCGTATCGCGCGCTATTCCGATGCGCCGATCAATGTGCATTGGGGGCATGACAACCGCACCTGCGGCCTGCGCATTCCGGACTCTTCGCCCGAATCACGACGGATCGAAAATCGGCTGGCTGGGTCCGATGCAAATCCCTATCTGGCCATGGCGGCGACCCTGGCCTGCGGATATTTGGGAATTAAGGAGAAGATTGAGCCATCCAATCCGGTGGAAGGCGATGCCTATCGTTTTGCTTTTGCGCTGCCGCGCCATCAGGGGGATGCCCTGCAAAAGCTGAACTACTCAAAGCCTTTGAAAGAAACCCTTGGCGAGCATTTCGCCCGCGCCTATATGGACGTTAAAAACCATGAATACGATTTGTATCAACGGGTTATCAGCTCGTGGGAACGCGAAAACCTGTTACTGAACGTCTGATCATCACCCCCGCCCTTTAGTAACCCCACCCCCGCGCAATCCCCTGCGGGGGTGGCAATTTTGTAATCAGGTC
Source organism: Hwanghaeella sp. 1Z406 (assembly GCF_048892425.1). NCBI lineage: Bacteria > Pseudomonadati > Pseudomonadota > Alphaproteobacteria > Rhodospirillales > Aestuariispiraceae > Hwanghaeella > Hwanghaeella sp. 1Z406. Next base: position 183,266 of record NZ_JBLZHU010000009.1, on the reverse strand, counting down.
CCAATGCGAGGAGGCCCCCCCTGGGAAGCCTGACTGGGGCCAAAGGCCTTATCTAAGATATGTGTCGAAGATTCAGCCAGTTTGATCGCCTCTGACAGATGCTCCAGCACTTTGATATTGTTGGAAAGAACCAGCTGAGCTTCCGGGCGGGTATCATCTGTGATCTTCGTGCATCGGAGCAAAACATCCTTGCGAACAATCCGCAGCAAATCTTCCAACCGATGGCCGTCGGGCTTTTCTTCGGAAACAAGGAAATGCGTCATGACTCCTACTCCTTTAGCAAAATGTGACAAGCGGTTGCCGCCTCCCCACGACAGTCTAGCGCCGAACCGCAGACCGCGTCGATGGGCAATTCGACAGAAATCATTTGCATTGCCGGGAGTCGAAGGGTAAAAGCCGCGCCTGATACGAACTTTTTTCAGAGGGTTTTCGCGCCGTGGCGCGTCCTCAACGGCTTTGGAGCTTACGCGCGATGAAACAGGATATCCATCCAGACTACCACACCATCACCGTCATCATGACCGATGGAACGACCTATAAGACGCGCTCTACCTGGGGCAAGGAAGGCGACGAAATGCGCCTGGACATCGACCCGACCGGCCACCCGGCCTGGACTGGCGGTACCGGCAAGCTGATGGCGTCGGGTCAGTTGGATCGCTTCAACAAGCGCTTTGCGAATTTCGGCCTGAAATCCTAATCAGGTTTTCTTTGGGTCAGACGATATTGGGGCGATCTTCGGGTCGCCCCAATTTTTTTAACCCTCCCCCTCTTGAACGCCTAAAATCGTCACCCCAAATTTAACCTGTCGAGAGGCAGTCCTGTCGAACGCCCGATTGGGGTTCACAAACAGGCGCAGCCTTAAGACGGCATAGCGGACCGTCGCCTGATCTGGGGCGGTTCTAACATCACTCTCGCTCTAACTTGAGGAGACTTAGACATGCGTGCATTCGATATGACCCCGCTGTTGCGGACCACTGTTGGTTTTGACCGTCTGGCCCGGACGATGGATTCCCTGGCCAGCGAACAGGTTCCAACCTATCCCCCTTACAACATCGAAAAGCTGGACGACGACGCCTATGCCATTTCCATGGCCGTGGCAGGCTTTTCGGAAGACGACCTGGACATCACCGTTCAGGAAAACACGCTGACCGTGACCGGCAAGATCGCCCAGAGCGATGAAACCGTGGAGCGTCACTTCCTGCATCGCGGCATAGCAGAGCGTGCGTTTGAGCGTCGCTTCAGCCTTGCCGACCATATCAAAGTGGCCGAAGCGAAACTGGAACACGGCCTGCTGCACATCGCCCTGAAACGCGAAGTGCCGGAAGAAGCAAAGCCGCGCACGGTGAGCATCACCACGACGGCAAAACCCAAGCAAAAGGCGCTGGAAAAGAAAGCCGCCTAACGCTTGATCGCACAGCGTAATCGTTGACGTGAGCAGAGGCGCATCGGGGAAAGCCCCGATGCGCTTTCGTCTGTATGCAGCGTAAGAAATTCTTGCCCAAAGGCCGCGCAAATCGCGCTTGCCCAATAGACGGGGTTTGGCAAACTGCCGGTCCATCAACCATGGGAGACTGCGATATGGACGGCCTGACCCTGTATGATCATCCCGAAAGTGGGAACGGCCATAAGGTTCGACTGTTGTTGAGCCTGCTGAATATCGACTACACACTGGTGTTCAAAGACATCCATAAGGGCGAGACGCGCACCCCGGAGTTTCTGGCGTTGAACCCGGCTGGGCGCATCCCTGTCTTACAATTGGCTGATAATCGGACCTTGCCGGAATCGAATGCCATTCTTTGGTATCTGGCGGAAGGAACGGGTTTTATTCCCACAGATCGATGGGAACGCGCGCGGGTGCTGGCTTGGATGATGTTTGAGCAATATCAGCATGAACCCACCGTCGCCGTGGCACGATTCTGGTGTCATCATCTGGAAATGACACAAGAGCGAAAGGCTCAACTGGCAGAGAAACATGTCAAAGGATATGAAGCTTTAGCAGCCCTGGACACCCAGCTTCTAAGATCCGACTGGCTTGTTGGATCCAACCCTTCCATCGCCGATATCGCGCTGTATTCCTATACCAGCGTCGCACAGGAAGGCGGGTTTGATCTGTCAAAGTTCACCAATATCCAACTATGGCTCGACCGCATCGCCGCCCTACCCGGCTTCATCCCCATGGAGCCATGGACCGAGTAAATAGGCGCAATGTCTGGCCCACACCCGCCATACCCGCGCAAGGGGGGTATCCAGGGCCACACGCACCAATCGCGCCTGCCGCCCTGGACCCCGGACCACGTCCGGGGTGACGATGTATCAAAAAATGTACCCTCACCCTGAGGAGCGCAGCGTCTCGAAGGGGGTGCCCGCTGGAAGCACCCCCCTTACAGCGCATCCTTCGAGACGGCGCTATCGCGCCTCCTCAGGATGAGAATGGGACCTCCCATCCCCGTCATACCCGCGCAGGCGGGTATCCAGAGCCACAAGCACCAGTCGCACCCGCCGCCCTGGACCCCGGATCACGTCCGGGCTGACGAAGTATCAGACAAATGCTCACTCACCCTGAGGAGCGCAGCGTCTCGAAGGGGGAGCCCTCTGTAAGCACCCCCCTTACAGCCCCTCCTTCGAGACGGCGCTACCGCGCCTCCTCAGGATGAGAATGGGGCCTCCCATCCCCGTCACACCCGCGCAGGCGGGTATCCAGAGCCACAAGCACCAATCGCACCTGCCGCCCTGGACCCCGGATCAGGTCCGGGATGACGCTGTAGTATTACCGAATACCCCCTCACCCTGAGGAGCGCAGCGTCTCGAAGGGTGGCCTTCCTGTAAGCACCGGACTTACAGCCCCTCCTTCGAGACGGTGCTGTCGCGCCTCCTCAGGATGAGAATGGCGCGGAAGGTCAGACCTGGAACGCCACAACGCACCATCCCCTCAGCGTCCCTCGCGCCTTCTCTGCGCGCCCTGCGGTTAATCTTTACCTTCTCGTCATACCCGCACAGGCGGGTATCCAGGGCCACACGCACAAATCGCGCCTGCCGCCCTGGACCCCGGATCAGGTCCGGGGTGACGATGTAGTATTACCGAATACCCCCTCACCCTGAGGAGCGCAGCGTCTCGAAGGGTGGCCTTCCTGTAAGCACCGGACTTACAGCGCATCCTTCGAGACGGCGCTATCGCGCCTCCTCAGGATGAGAATGAAGCGGAAGGTCAGACGTGCAACCCCACAACGCACCACCCCCTCAGCGTCCTTCGCGCCTTCTCTGCGCTCTTTGCGGTTAATCTTTACCATCCCCGTCACACCCGCGCAGGCTGGTATCCAGGGCCACAAGCACCAATCGCGCCTGCCGCCCTGGACCCCGGATCACGTCCGGGGTGAGGAAACATGCCCCTGCTGAACCTAAACCGACAAGAGTCTCACAGGGGACAGTTTTGTCCGCTTTACCATACGCCGGGTAAGGAATAAGACGTCAGTGTAGATATTCGTTCTTAGACGTCACAGAACCCGTTGGTCATATGAGCCCGATCCTCGCCGTAGGCGCGATCATCAATGCCGTTGTTCTGCTGCAATGCGGAATGGGATTATTAAGCGCCCTGCTGCCGTTGCGCATGCAGGAGGCTGGTTTCTCTTCCTCTGAAATCGGGGTCATGTCTGCCGGGTTTTCAGGCGGTTTCCTGTTGGGCTGTATCCTGGCCCCCACCTTAATCCGCCGGATCGGTCATATCCGTGCCTTTTCAGCCCTGGCAACCGTCCTGTCCACGCTGACCCTGGCCCTGGCAATCGACACAGACCTGTATCTGTGGACCGGTGCACGCCTGCTGTCTGGCATCTGTTACGCCGGCTTGCTGACCACGTCGGATAGCTGGATATCGGGGGAGACGGATCGATCCGTGCGCGGGCGGGTGATGAGCGTCTATATGATCTGTTACAAGGTCGCCCAGGCTGGCGGTCCTTTAATGCTGACCGTCGCCACCATTTCGGGCAATTGGCATTTCATGCTGGTCAGTGCCTTCTTCTCGTTATCACTGTTACCGGTCGCCCTGCGTCATGGTGGCAACCCGACACCGCCCAGTGATGATCGTATGGGGATCGTGCAGGTCTACAGGAAGACCCCCCTGGCGATTGTCGGCTGTCTGTGTATCGCCACATCCAACAGCGCCCTTGGGAACCTGATCGGCCTGTATGGCCTGGCGGAAGGCCTGGATGTCAACGGGGCCGTTGTCTTAAGTTCCGTGCTGCAATTCGGTGCGCTGTTCCTGCAATGGCCCTTGGGATGGACGTCGGATCGGATTGACCGACGGCTGGTGATGATTTTCGGCATCGCCACCATGGCGGTGGTCTCTGCCGTATTGATTGCCCTGCCCGCTCTTCCGCTGTGGGGATACGCCTTCTTTGTGCTGTTGATCGGGGGGCTGGGCTTTTCGATCTATCCCATCATCGTCGCCCATGCGGGAGACTTTGTGGAGCAGAAGCAGATGGTGCCGCTGTGTGCGACCCTGATGCTGTCTTTCGCCTTTGGCATGACATTGGGCCCCCTGACGGGCAGTACGGCGATGGAATGGCTGGGGCCGGACGGATTGCTGTATCACACCATCCTGTTCAACGGCATTTTCGTAGGCTTTGCGATCTATCGCATGACCCAGCGCAGTGCTCCCGCGCCGACCGGTGCCTATGTCAACGTCCCGGCCAGCTCTGTCGCAATCTCCCAGCTAAACCCCCGCTCCGCCGGGCCGGAGATCGAAGAAAGCCTGGAAGCCGTCTTCGGCCACGATGATGAGGCGGACGGCGAAGAGATCCCGCACTATAAGCCCAGCGGGAAGTAACTCACTAGGACCACTCAAGACATACAGAAAAAGGCCCCGCCAGTTGGCAGGGCCTTTCTGAAATCTTGCAGTCCAAACGCGGGTTAACGTGAGTAGAACTCGACGACCAGGTTTGGTTCCATCTTCGCCGGATAGGGAATTTCTTCCAGTTTCGGCGTGCGGATGATGTTGGCAGTCAGTTTGTTGTGGTCGACTTCCAGATATTCTGGAATGTCACGCTCGGCGCTCTGAATGGCTTCCAGGACCAGCGGCATTTCGCGGGATTTCTGGCGGACTTCGATCTTGTCGCCAATCTTCACGGTATAGGAAGAAACCGTCATGCGGCGACCGTTGACCAGAACGTGGCCATGGCTGACGAACTGACGCGCGGCAAATACGGTGGGTACGAATTTCGCGCGATAGACGATGGCATCCAGGCGGTGTTCCAACAGACCCACCAGGTTTTCACCGGTGTCGCCTTTCACACGCTGGGCTTCTTCGTAATATTTCCGGAAGCGCTTCTCGCCGATATTGCCGTAATAGCCTTTCAGCTTCTGTTTCGCCATCAACTGGATACCGAAATCAGAGGGCTTGCGGCGGCGCTGGCCGTGCTGACCCGGAGGGGTCTCGCGCTTGTTGAACGGGCTCTTGGGGCGACCCCAGAGGTTGACGCCAAGGCGTCGGTCAATCTTGTGTTTCGCATTAATACGCTTAGACATAATTTACTCTCCCGTTGGTTCACGGTGTTGTTCCAAATTGTTCCGGTAGTCCATCCCGGCCTGATGCCCAAAAGCCTCAGTCGGGTGGCGGGATCGTCCATGTGCGGAAACTTTGTTCCAACACCACGGGCCATCCACATTCCCAGAAAGCGAGCGGACTTATAAGGATTTATGACGCCCTGTCAAACCCCAGGGCAAACCCCAGGACAGATTTCTCTAGGCGGCCGCCTCGATCGCGTCAGAAATATGAGCAATCACACTGTCGATCAGGCCCGGATCATCGGCTTCCGCCATCACACGGATCACCGGTTCTGTGCCAGACGGGCGGATTACCAGACGGCCAGACCCGTTCAATTGCGCCTCCCCTAAGGCAATCGCCTTCTTCACTGCAGCCGATTCCAACGGTTTTCCACCGGAATAGCGGACATTGTGCAGACGTTGGGGAACAGGGGTAAAGACCTTGCCAACCTGGCTCATGGGCGCACCGTCACGCACAGCGACGGCCAGCACCTGCAGCGCGGCGATAAGACCATCGCCGGTGGTCGCATAATCGCTCATGACGATATGGCCGGACTGTTCCCCGCCCAGGTTACAGCCCCGATTGCGCATCGCATCGACGACATAGCGATCCCCAACCTTGGTGCGAACCAGCCCGATTCCCTGATCGGCCAGATACCGCTCCATCCCCAGATTGGACATGACCGTCGCGACAACATCGCCCCGCAGATGACCCGCCTTGGCCCAGGAATTGGCAATCAGCGCCATCAACTGGTCGCCATCGACAACATACCCTGTCTCATCACAGACGATCAGGCGGTCGGCATCGCCATCCAGCGCCAGACCGATATCGGCCCCATGGGCGCTGACGGCCTCGCACATGGCGGCCGGATCGGTGGCACCACAGAAGGCATTGATATTCTTGCCATTGGGGGCAACCGCGATGGGCACAACCGTCGCCCCCAATTCACGCAGCACGATGGGGGCAACCTTATAGGCAGCACCATGGGCGCAATCGACCACGATCTTCAGGGATTCCAGGCTCAAATCTTCCGGGAAGGTGCGCTTCACCGCCTCGATATAGCGGCCCGGCGCATCATCGATCCGGGTTGCACGGCCAATGTCTTCCGGTGCCGCACGCTCAGACACGCCCTCATCCATCAGACGCTCTATTTCCAGTTCGGTCTCATCCGACAGCTTGTATCCGTCCGGCCCGAACAGTTTGATGCCATTATCGCGATAGGGATTGTGAGAGGCGGAGATCATCACCCCGACATCGGCCCGCATGGAGCGTGTCAGCATCGCCACGGCCGGTGTTGGTAGTGGCCCGAACAGCATGACATCCATGCCCATGGCACTAAACCCGGCAACCAGCGCGCTTTCCAGCATATAGCCAGACAGGCGCGTATCCTTACCGATCACCACCCGGTGGCGATGCCCGCCACGATGAAAATGAGCTCCTGCAGCCAGGGCAAGGCGCAGAACGGTATCGACCTCAATCGGGGCCTGATTGGCGGTTCCGCGAATCCCATCCGTGCCAAAATAACGCCGCGTCATAGTCCCTCGCATATAAAAGAATGTCCGTATTTATGCGGCGGAGTCGCCCAATAGACAAGGATTGCGGCTGACGGCCCTATCCCGCCTTCAACTGCTGTTTGAATTGGACGCTGGCTTTTGTGAAGCCGCCATCGCCGCCATCGATGAAATGCAGATGTTCGCTCTGTTCCAGGTTGAACACCAGGCAGGTCATCAGAGCGGTGTCTGATTTATGCAGGCCATAGGCGATGGCGCCGGCCTGACGTTCCTTCGTCAGCAGATCCTCAATCGCCTGTATCTGCGTCTGGCTACAGTCCAAAACAAATCGCAGGACATCGTCAAACCGCCGATAGTCGGAATTTGCCCGTACTTCCTCACGATAGGTCGGCGCATTATAATCGCCGACCGCCAGATTACACCGTTCCAGAATGTATTGAATAAAGCTCTGATACAGCAGAAACATCAAACGACGGGCAAAGGATTGGGCCCCCCGGGTCAATTGGGCCTCCATCCGCAGACCTTGCGGAATCCATTTGAACCGCATTGTATCTGCAGTCACCGGGCTGGCGGATTTCAAATCCCCCCCCAGAATTTCACTTATTTTCGCCAAAACCCGATCATATATCTTTCGGCGCTGCGCCCCGCTTTCGGAAGTCGCATAAAGCATCAGGCTTAATACCTGTCCATTGCGGGATTTCAGGGGCTCCCAACGACAGGACAATCCTGTCATATCTGCTTCCCCCTCATCTCCATCGGACACAAAGAGATACCCGTTTTCTCCAAGATCATCACTTTTGATCAGAGAATCAGCCAAAAAAATGCCGCCGCCGCCAAACAAGGCCAGTTCATTGCCCGGGCTGAGACGCAGTTTGGACACAGTGACATCGCGGCCCTGGGCACGAATTTCCTTTACGGAAACAGACCCGATGCGCAAATCAAAGCCAAACTCCCTTTGTGCCATCAAGGCGGAAGCCATCAGCGCCTTGCGCACGCAAGAAAGCAAGATATCCGGTACCAGGAGGGTCGCGCCATCCCCACCGAAACTATAGGGAATTTCCGTGGTCTCGCCCGCAGCTTTCCGAACCGCATTCAAAGATGCCGTTATACAAGCCGTGCCAACAATATTGACATGCTTATAGCGACCTTCCGCCACGGCACGGGTTGAATTCCGAATATCGGCAATGATGACATGCCAATCCTCCGGCACGGATCGAAACAATGTCTCGTCCGTGAAGGCGCCAAATTCTTCGAAATATGGTAGGTCTGGATAGAATGTATCGTCAGATTGGTTCGGCATGGTCAAACCAAGATCAATGTAGGGACCATACCCACATTGATCAGGCTCCAACTATTCCGCAGGACCCGGCTCTGGATCCGCAGATGCGGATGGCGAGAGAGGTTTACCCGTGGTCGGCACAGAGGCACGCCCCCCACTTTTCGGGCTTGGCTCATCATCTTCCGGACGTTCAATCGACTCGCCGCGCAACAGCTTGTGGACATCCGCCCCAGACAGGGTTTCATATTCCAACAGGGCCTTTGCGATCGTGTGCAATTCATCCTGATTTTTACGCAGAACATCGTAACACAGGGTTTCCGCTTCTTCGCAGATGCGACGCACTTCTTCGTCAATCAGTTGAGCGGTTTTCTCTGAGATATTCTGGGTCTTCGCAACGGAATGCCCCAGGAAGACTTCTTCCTGATTATCTGAATAGCGCAGACGCCCCAGCTTGTCCGACATGCCAAATTCGGTGACCATGCGCCGTGCCAGACCGGTTGCCTGTTGCAGATCGTTGGACGCCCCGGTGGTAACATTTTCCGGGCCGAAGATGATATCTTCTGCCGCGCGCCCGCCATACATCATGGCCAGCTTGGCATGCATTTCCAGCTTCTTATAGCCCAGGCGGTCCCGCTCTGGCAGGTTCATCGTCACGCCCAGCGCCCGGCCACGCGGGATGATGGTGACCTTGTGCAGCGGATCATTACCCGCGACATGAATGCCAACCAGGGCATGGCCGGCCTCGTGATAGGCCGTCAGCGTTTTTTCTTCCTCAGACATCACCATAGACCGGCGTTCAGAGCCCATCATGACCTTGTCCTTGGCGTCTTCCAATTCCTGCATCGACACAACGCGACGATTGCGACGCGCGGCCAGCAGGGCCGCCTCGTTCACCAGATTGGCCAGATCAGCACCAGAGAAACCGGGCGTACCACGTGCAATAACCTTAGCATCAACATCGGGTGCCATCGGCACCTTGCGCAGATGCACTTTAAGAATCTTCTCCCGACCCAGAATATCCGGGTTCGGGACCACAACCTGACGGTCAAACCGACCAGGGCGCAGCAAAGCGGGGTCCAACACATCTGGACGGTTCGTTGCGGCGATCAGGATCACACCTTCATTGGCCTCAAAGCCGTCCATCTCAACCAGCAACTGGTTAAGGGTCTGTTCGCGCTCGTCATTACCGCCACCCAGGCCGGCACCACGATGGCGACCCACCGCATCAATTTCATCGATGAAGATGATGCAGGGTGCGTTTTTCTTGCCCTGTTCGAACATGTCCCGGACGCGGCTGGCGCCAACGCCGACGAACATCTCAACGAAATCAGAACCAGAAATGGTGAAGAACGGCACATTGGCCTCACCCGCGACAGCCCGCGCCGTCAGTGTCTTACCCGTGCCGGGAGGACCGACCAGCAGCACGCCTTTAGGAATTTTACCCCCAAGGCGCTGAAATTTCTGGGGATCGCGCAGGAACTCGACAACTTCCTGCAATTCCTGCTTTGCTTCATCAATACCGGCGACGTCCTCAAACAGGACCCGACCGTGCTTTTCGGTCAGCAGCTTCGCCTTGGACTTACCAAAGCCCATAGCCTTGCCACCACCGCCCTGCATCTGGCGGAAGATGAAGAACCAGAACCCGATCAGTAGCAGGATTGGCAGTGCATTCAACAGGATCGAAGTCAGAGAAATGCTGTTATCCGGGGGAATGGCTTCAACACGCACACCGCGGCTGGTCAGCGTAGAGACCAGGTTTGGATCATCCGGCGCATAGGTTTTAAAATCCTGACCGGAGGTGTATTTACCCGTGATTTCCTGACCATTCATCCGCACGCTTTGCACGGAACCGGAATCGACCTGCTTCAAGAATTCAGAATATGCGGTGCTTTCCGCCTGAACCTGATTGCGTCCGCTATCAAACTGATTGATCAGGAACAGCAATAAAACAATGATGACAATCCAGAGCGCCAGATTCTTGCCGAAAAAGTTCACGGTTGCAGTCGTCCTTCCGTCGAGGCTGCCAAACAGCGGCCCCTTTTGCCATAAATGCGGGATTGAGCACCGCGTATTTCCTCATTAAAGCGAGAAAACACCGTTCCGTCCAGCAGAGTTGCTCCCAGACACGCGCTCAATTGTCATTGTGATGTTACATAGGACGTCACGCAGCATTTGAAAAGGGCGGGCCCGGTCTAAATCGCCCAATCAGTGTGAAAAGCTGAACCGCTGCCTAAATGCCTCACCCCAGGCCGGCGATACCGACCGATAGCCAATCGTACCAATGGGATAGTCTTGGGGCGCAGACTCACCTGTCGTCAGCCCCAGATGGGGAATGGCGGCCAGGTCTGCGCTATGCCGAAGCGCCGGCAGGGTCACCCGGACGGCGCCGGGCAAGGCCGCCAAAGCCTGTGGCGCACGCTCCCGCGCCCAGGCCAGACCATCCCGCCCAAGCGGACCAATGGTGAAACCAGGGTCGGCAACAGCCTGCGGCGCGAACCGGCAGTCGTAGCGATTATCCCACAAAGTCCGGTTGGCAATTGCCCGATCACCAGTCATGCCCGCAGATTCACGACAAAACAGCACATGGTCTCGCCATGGCATAATCCGGACGCCAGAGACGGTGCGCCCCCCTTGCAACCCCGTCAAAGCCATGGGGTCCTGAGCCAATGCGCGGTGCAGGGCAATGACATGTTCTTCCCGGGGTGGATAGTCATTGCCCCCCAGAATGCGCAGCTTATGGGACAGACAGCGCAAGGCAATCTCTTCGGGAAGGTCGCATAAGGTTGCCGCATTGCATGTCGCGAATCCCGCAGGATCACAGACCACATGATCGTTCAAAAACCGATCCCGGGCCTCGGTCAGCGCCGCGCCTGCCCTGGCCATACGCTCCGCCGTTTTTCCCAATCGCTCAGGCGTCAGACCTTCCGCAGCCAGACTTTCCTGCATTTGGCGCATTCGAACACGGGCGAACGCCCGATCGCCATTGGATGGATCTGTCACGATGGGCAGGCCCGATGCCTGTGCGGTCGCCAGCAATCGTGCCTTGGGAAAGGACAACAGCGGACGCAGCAATGTCATGCCATCGCGCTGAGTTACCGGTGCCATCGCCGCAAGCCCATCAACGCCGCTGCCCCGCGCCAATCGCAACAGGACCGTTTCCGCCTGATCATCCTGATGATGCGCCAGAAAAATATGCTTGTATGCCTGGTCGCTCGCCTGAACCCAATCGGTCAGCAACCGAAACCGAATCTGCCGCGCCGCCGCCTGAATATCGCGAACCGGTTTGCGTCCTTCATGACGTAAGACAGTGGTTACAACACCATATTCGTTCAGGGCGCGCGCAACCCCCTGCGCTTCCGCGCCAGCCTCAGCCCGTAAGCCATGATCGACACAGACTGCCCGGGCGCGCATCCCCTGAGTCTGAGCCCATTGATCCGCCAGAAAAACCAGCGCGATGCTGTCTGGCCCGCCCGAGCAGGCCACCAGCGGCGGTGCTGTTCCCGGATAGGCCAAACTGATCAATTGATTCGAAAATTCTTGATTTGTCATCGGTGTTACAGGCATCGGGATCCTTCCCCGCAGCAAACCTGTCTGCTGCTGTTCCAGTAATCCTGGATCAGCACCCATATTGCGCGGAACGGTCTTCCGCCAGTTTCAGAACTGCGCGCCGCGCATCCGGATAATCAGACTTCAAGGTCTGGAAGGCGGTGCAGGCTTCAGACTTATTGCCCAGGGCAAACAGGGACATACCCAGTTTCAACAAGCTGTCGGGCGCTTTGTTGCTTTTTGGGTGTTTGGAATAGACATCCACAAAGGAAAAGGCTGCATCACGATAGTTATCGCGCACGTAATAGGTTTCGCCCAACCAATAAATCGCGGAACTGACCAGCGGTGAGTCCGAATGTTTGTCCAGGAAGACCTTCAGCGCAGACTCCGCCCCCGCATAATCTCCCTGCCGCATCAGACCCAGGCTGTAATCATACAGGGCTTGCGGTTCCGTTGGCAGCGACGCGGTATCCGCCTGGCTGACGGTGGAAAGATCGCTGCCCGCAACCGGCCCGGAACTGGGGGCGGCTTGCGGGACACTGGGCGTTGTTGTGTTGGATCCCGATGCAGACATCGGGCTGGACCCTTGGGTCGCGGAGGCAGAGGCTTGCCCCCCGATCACATTACCCTGCCCGTCTACAATCAATGTGCCCAATGTGCCTGGTTTGCCCGCAGTCGCGTTTCCAGAGGTCGAGCCGGGGCCTTGTGACCCTTCCGAAGAGATTACGGTTGTCGATGACTGCCCCGGTACGGGAATAATTTGTTGCGGTTGATTTGACGACGCAGCCGCATTGCCGCTCAAGGAACCGGTCTGTTGGGGTGCATTGGGATTGCCCCCTTCCAGCTTTGTAAGGCGATAGTCGATATCCGCCAGGGCGGTATCAAGACGCTGATCCAATTGGCGCAGTTTAAACTCGGTTTCCTCCAGCTTGCCGGTGGATACGCGCAACTGCCGCTCCATTTCCTGTAGCTTGATCTGGATCTGCGCCGCTGCGTCAGAGGGCAAACCCGCCCCCGCACTGGACGCGGTATCCTCGCTGAGTGTCGGAACCGGCCCGGACTTGCCATTGTAGACATAGCGCTGAAGTGTCGCCAAATCCCGCTTCAGGTTCTGCAATTCACGCGCGACATCCTGGGCCTGAGCCGGCACGGAGGCCAAGCCAGCAACAGCCAGAACAAGGCCCACAACAACGGCCAGCGCCTGACGGGTTACGGACAACGGCAGAATACGAAGATTTGTCTTTTTCATGATCTAACTCTTGCGCTTACATCGTGGCAAAATTTTGGCAGCACCAAAAAAATAGGCGGCCGTCAGGGATTTCCAGACGACCGCCTAAAACACTTCTACGCGATGGGTTAGCTGTTATAGCCACCCGTCAAAACAGTCACTGCACGGCGGTTCTGAGCCCAAGCGGCCTCATTCGAACCGGTAGCAACCGGGCGGCTTTCGCCAAACGCCAAGGTCTGAATGCGGCTGGCTGAAACACCCTTTGCGATCAAATAATCGCGGGCAGCAGCAGCGCGGCGTGCGCTCAGAGCCAAGTTGTAATCATCCGTCCCACGCTCATCAGCATGACCTTCGATCGTCACGACCACAGCCGGGAACGCGGCAAGCCATTTGGCCTGTGCATCCAAAGCTGCCTGTGCTTGATCAGAAAGATCCGAGCGGTCTGTTGCGAAGAACACGCGGTCGCCAGCAACCTGCATGAACTGCTCAATAGAACCTGCAACCGGACCAGCAGGTGCCGGAGGAGGAGGTGGTGGCGCGACGGCCTGTGTTTGTGTTCCAGTGTTCTCGGTCATCGCAGCTTCGTCGCCGGATGAAGAGCATGCCGACACCAAGGCAACGGCTGCCAGCAAGGCAATAACTTGTAAGCGCATTGAGGTACCCCCTACGCAGTCGCCTCAAAATAGGGCGACGTGTAAATCTCGTGTCACTCCGACGCGGGACGAGGATGCGAACCACCCTAATCCTTCGGCGGTGCAATAATAAACATGCCTTTACACGCTTTTCAACTGAATCTGCGCCGATACGGGACATCTACCTCAATATTTATCAATTATTTGACCCGAGTAGTGGCAGATATGCGATATCACAGCCCCAACTTTACCGATTAAGGGGGGACCACGCCGGATCAGCGGCGTAGCCTGGAGTTGGAATTCGTCTTTCGTTATAGCCGGTTATGTCGATGGAATAGAGATAGGATTCACCCTTGTCCCCACGCGTCTCGCGATAAAACATCAGAACACGGCCATTCGGGGACCAGGTTGGACCCTCATTGTGATAGCCATTGACCAACAGGCGCTCGCCGGTTCCATCGGGTCGCATGACGCCGATATAGAACTCTCCCTTATAGATTTTCGTAAAGGCGATCAAATCGCCGCGTGGCGACCATACCGGTGTCGCATAGTGACCATCCCCGAAACTGATACGCTGGACGTCAGACCCGTCTGCATTCATCACATAAATCTGTTGCACACCACCACGATCCGATTCAAAAACCACCCGCGAGCCATCGGGAGAATAGCTGGGAGAGGTGTCGATCCCTGGTTCATTGGTCAAGCGGGATGATTGCCTTGTCCGCAGATCCATCGAATAAATCTCAGAATTTCCGTTCTGTTCGAACGTCATCACGACCCGGTTTCCATCGGGCGAGAAACGCGGCGAAAATGTCATGCCATCGAAAGAGCCCAAAAGTTCGCGACGGGCTGTTTCCAGATTGAATAAATACACACGGCGCATGTTGTTAAAGAAATCCAGATAAACGATTTCCTTACGCGCAGGCGAAAACCGGGGCTTTTCAACAATGCTGCTGCCATCGGTCAGATAGCGATGGTTGGCGCTGTCCTGATCCATGATCGCCAATCGGTACGTCCGATTGTCCTTTGGCCCGCTTTTGGCGACATAGACGATCTGGCTGTCAAAGTACCCATCTTCCCCGGTAATCCGCTTATAGATCGCGTCCGCAACCACATGGGCAACACGGCGCCAGGTATTTGAATCCGCAGAATAGCGACGCCCCAGCATATGTTCTGCCGCAAAGACGTCCCATAACCGGAATTCCACCGTGACACGGCCATCCTGTTCAACGGAAATCTTACCGCTGACCAGGGCCTGGGCGTCAATCTTGCGCCAGGATTCAAACCGGGGGCGCACAGCCAGGCTTTGAGAATCCTGATTGAATGCCGCGCGATCCACAGCGCGGAAAAGCCCGGAATTTACCAGGTCATTCTGAATCACATCGGCAATATTTCGGCCCAATTCTGATTCAGCGGCGCTGAGACCAAAGAATTCAGGAATGGCAATGGGCAAAGGCTCAACATTGCCCCGTGTAATGTCGATGCGAACCTCAGCCCGGGCGCCCGGAGACGCCGCACCAAGGGTTACAACACAGAGCAACAGGATCGTCGAAAATGCGATAACGCGTTTCATCTTAAGCCTCGCTTGCATTCAGTCGGTTTGGTCCTAATGACCGGTTCATTCCCAAAATCCTAAAACACCATGTCTCTTGGCGAGAAGGTCAGGATGATCTTATTCCATTCGGCATATTTGCCGTCAGGTAACTTCAGCGGCGAACACAATTGCACGGCCCGCAAGACGCTTTCACCATATTGTTGCGTCGCAGAGGATGACAGTTCCGTCACCCGCGCACTGTTCACAGACTTGTTCTGATTCATCTCTATTTCCACCACGGCCAGCATATCTTTCACATTCGCGGCCCCAACCGGAGGATTCCAGCAGCGCACGATCTGATCCCGCACGATGGCCAATTCAGAATCCGTCATGCCTTGTGAGGATAACCGACTGGACGCCTGAGCACTGGGCTGTGGGCGTTGCCCCAGGGCAGCGGCAACGGCTTCGTTCAGCGTCGTGACTTCTTTCTTTTCTTCCGGCTTGGGCGGTGGCGGTGGCGCATCCTTCACATCCGCCAAGGTATTCAGCACGGAAGAGGCAAAATCCTTCTTAGGCTCCTCGGGCTTTTTAGGCTCCTTGGGCTTTTTGGGCGGCTGAAACACGGGGGGCGCGGTCGCAGCCTTTGGCGGCTCCGGCTTCGGTTCCGGCGGCTTAGGCTCTGGCGGCGGCTCCAGCTTTGGCTCGGGCACAGGTTCCGGCTTGGGCTCAGGCGGTGGCTCCTGCGGCGGGGGTTCCGGCGCTGGTTCAGGCACAGGTTCTGGCGGCGCAGGAACCGGCTCTGGCGGAGGTGGGGGGGGCGGCGGCGGCGGCGTTGGCTCCGGCGGTGGTGGCGGCGGAGCAGGCGCAGGATCCGGCTTGGGTTCCTCTGGCTTGGGCTCTTCCGGTTTTTCTTCCGGTTTCGGCGTTTCCGCTGGCGTCTGTAATTGCGCCAATTCCTCTTCAGAGACGACCTCGAAGCTTTGCTGTCCGCCCAATTCAACCAACTCGCGACTGCTATCGGGCCAATCAATCAAGGCCGCGACGACAATCGCGATATGAAACAGTATTGAAAAGATGAAGGGGCCGCGCATAGGTCTCTACTTGGGTCCTCTAACCGCGTTCACGCCGTTGGGTCATTTGGGGGATGCCGCCGGGGGTGCATCCCCCGTTTGTGAAGGCAGACGCGCCAGAAGGGCGACCTTCTTAAATCCAGCCGCGCTGATCTTGCCCATCACTTCCAAGACACGGCCATAGGCGATCTGCTCATCCCCGCGCACGAAAATCCGAATATCCGGATTGGCCCCATGACTGGCGACCAGTGTCGCCACCAGACGGGGCAGATCTGTAGGTTCTTCATCCAGGAACACATCGCCATCGCGATTGACCGTGACAACAAGCGGCTCATCGCTGTCATTCAGACTAGCCGCCTCAGTCTTGGGCAGATCAACCGGAACCCCGACTGACAGCAATGGGGCTGTGACCATAAACACAATCAACAGCACCAGCATGACATCGACAAATGGAGTCACATTGATTTCCGACACAGGCTTATAGCGCTTGCTGCGCAAACCCGGTCGAATGCCGTCGGATCCTAGCTGCATTCCCATGATTCAGGTCCTGTCATCCAATTGCCGTGAGATGATGGCGCCAAACTCACCGGCAAAGCTTTCCAGCCGCCCGGCATAGCGTCCAAGATCCGCAGACAATTTGTTGTATGCCAATGTCGCTGGTATGGCCGCGACAAGCCCCAATGCCGTGGCAAACAGGGCCTCTGCGATCCCAGGCGCAACGACGGCCAGGCTTGTCTGGTTCGTTGCGGCGATGGAGGCAAAGGAATTCATGATTCCCCATACCGTCCCGAAAAGCCCCACAAAGGGTGCCGCTGATCCGACAGAAGCCAGGAACGGCAAATATCGCTCCAGCTTGTCGATCTCCCGGTTCATGGATAGCTGCATCACCCGTTCAATGCGTTGTTGCAGACCCAATGACGCCCCTGATGTGGCGCGCCCGGCAGAGCGTTCCCATTCCCGCATCGCAGAGGAAAAGACCGACGACATCGGATCGGCCGGATATTGACCGATGCGCCCATAAAGTTCCTCCAGCGATCCACCGGACCAGAAGGCATCTTCAAAGCGCGACGCCAGACGACGCATCTTGCGCAGGCGCATCGACTTTTCAAAGATGATGGCCCAGGTCCAGACCGAGGCAAGGATCAACAGTACCATCACGATTTTCACGACAATATCCGCCTGAAGAAACAGGGAGATAATTGATAATTCCCCACCATGCGCCATCATCTGACCGGAAATCACTGTATCCATGAGGCCGGTTGTCAGGCCGTCCCCCGTTTGCTGTTCCATAGTCTGCCCTTTTCTCTTCCTAATCAGGTCCGATTACCGGACCAACCGCCCCAAATCTTTGATTTGATTTACCAAACACACAGTAACAATTCCTGCCGACACGTATCACGTTGGCATCAAACCCCAACCATCCAAGGCCACCCGGACCGATTGAGGCAGGCGCACGGGCCGACCGGATCCATCCACGCATCCCAAGGTGACGGTTAAATCACACAAGATCGTGGCATTTCTAAGGACACGTTGTGCCATTTCAAAGCGCGCACCAGACACGGCAAGCAAATCAGATTCGACGCTTAATGCATCATCCAACTTTGCGGGTTTTCGATAATCCACAACACAGCGCCGCACCACAAAACCCACGCCATCACTTGCCTGCAAATCGCGATGACCAAATCCCAAATCCCGCAGGAATTCGGTACGCCCCCGCTCTGCAAATTTCAGATAGTTTGCGTAATAGACGATCCCGCCAGCATCCGTATCTTCATAATAGACGCGAATGTCTGTGACATGGGGCGCATTAAGACGGGTCATCATCCCCCCCGGGCGGTGCCGTCGCCTTTTGCAGAAGATCCAGTTGCGCAGCCGTTGTCGCTGGCATGTCCAGACCGATATAGGACCAGCCCTGGCGGGCAAGCATACGACCGCGCGGCGTGCGCTGAACCAATCCTTGTTGGATAAGGAAAGGTTCCACCACTTCCTCCAACACGTCGCGTTCATTGCCCAAAGCCGCCGCCAGGGTTTCCGCCCCGACAGGCCCGCCGCCATAGTTTTCCGCGATACAGGTCAAATACCGGCGGTCCATCGCGTCCAACCCGCGCGCATCCACCTCCAGCCGCAATAGGGCGGCATCTGCGGATTTCGCGGTGATCGCGGAATTTCCATCGACAGAGGCAAAATCCCGCACCCGACGCAGCAACCGATTGGCAACCCGCGGCGTGCCCCGACTGCGGCGGGCGACTTCGCGCGCACCATCATCCGTGACATGCATCGACAGAACCCGCGCCGCACGGCGCACAATTTCGGTCAATTCATCTTCAGTATAGAAATTCATATGCAGCGGAATGCCAAACCGTTCCCGCAACGGCGTTGTGATCAATCCGGCCCTTGTCGTTGCGGCAACCAGCGTAAATGGCTGCAGATCAATTCGAACGGAGCGCGCCGACGGGCCATCCCCAATGATCAGATCCAGTTGAAAATCCTCCATCGCGGGATACAGGATTTCCTCAACCGCGGGGGACAGACGATGAATCTCGTCAATGAACAGGACATCGCGGGGCTGTAGATTGGTCAACAACGCCGCCAGATCGCCTGCTTTGGCGATCACAGGACCAGATGTCGCACGGAAACCAACCCCCAATTCACGGCTGACGATCTGGGCCAGCGTTGTCTTGCCCAAACCGGGCGGGCCATAAAACAGGACATGGTCCATTGCCTCGCCCCGTCCCCGCGCCGCCTCCACGAAGATGCTCAAATTCTGCTTCACCGCGCCCTGCCCGACAAATTCGGACAAGGTTAAGGGGCGCACCGTGCTGTCGCGCTGATCTTCGGTCCCCGCCTCGGGGCTGACAACACGGTCAGGCGAATAGTGTGTGGGATCACTCATTTACTGAGCTCCCTCAATGCCAGTCGGATCAGGCCGCCAACGTCATTGGCCTCCCCATTGCGGGTGGCCTTGGCAACGGCGGTGAAGGCGTCGCTGCGGCCATAGCCCAGATTGACCAGGGCAGAAACCGCATCTTCCGCTATGCCCGCATCGGCGTTGTGCGACTCTCCGGCTTTGCCGCCTTGTGCTGCTGTGTTGGGGCCCAGTGCCATACCGCCGACCTTGTCTTTCAGTTCAGAAACGATGCGCTGGGCCAGTTTCGGACCAACGCCATTGGCACGCACGACAGCAGCCTTATCCTGGGCCGCAACCGCCTGGGTCAGCAATTCCGGTGTCAGTACACTTAATATGGCCAGGGCGACGCGCGCCCCCACCCCTTGCACTGTGGTCAACAGACGGAACCAGTCCCGTTCTGATTTTTCCAGGAACCCATAAAGATGAATGTGGTCTTCCCGCACATGGGTTTCGATCTCAAACCGCAATGCCTCGCCCCGCCCAGGCAAGGCACTCAGCGTGCGCCCCGAGCAATAGATCAAATAGCCTACGCCACCGACATCCAGAATAACGGTATCCTCGCCCACTTCGTCTAATGTGCCTGTTAAGCGTGCGAACACCGATTATCCCCTTATCCAACGCGCCCGGCGGCCCATTGCCGCCCGGTATCGGCATGATGTCCATGACAGATCGCCACAGCCAGGGCATCTGCTGCATCTTCGCCGGACGGATCACAGCCCGGCAACAGCATGCGCACCATGACACCGATCTGATCCTTGCTGGCCCCACCCGTGCCTACGACCGCCTGTTTCACAGTCTTGGCAGCGTATTCAGCAACGGGTAACCCAAACAAGGCTGGGACCAATAGTACAACGCCCCTTGCATGCCCCAGCTTCAGGGTTGTACCCGGATTCTTGTTCAGGAAAGTTTCTTCAACTCCTGCCTCATCGGGCGTCCATTCCCGAATGACCTGGCCGATGCCGTCATGCAAGGCCTTAAGCCGTTGAGCCATTGAAACATCAGCAGGCGGATGGATTGTGCCACAGGCCACAAACTGCAAATGCCCGGCCTTGCTGTCCACAATGCCCCAGCCCGTATGCCGAAGCCCCGGATCGAGGCCTAGAATGCGCATTGCGTTAATCGCTCCTACCAAACTGCTGTTCGGACGGTCATCCTATGCCTTCGGCCAATCACCCCCATCAATCGGACAGGGACGCCATCGTCTCGTCAGAGACATCATAATTGGCATAGACATTCTGAACGTCGTCATTGTCATCCAAGTTGTCCAGCAGTTTAAACAGTGATTCTGCTGTGTCGCCTTCAACAAAAATCAATGTCTGTGGCTTCCAGATCATTTTTGATTCTTCAGGCTCTCCAAACCGCGCCTCCAGCGCCTTGGATACCTCATTTAAATCTTCAATCTCACAGACAATCTCGTGACCGCTATCGGAACTGACAACATCCTGTGCACCGGCTTCCAGCGCAGCCTCAAAAACCGTATCGGCATCTCCGGCATCTGCGCTCAAAACCACTTGGCCCACGCGATCAAACATGAAGGACACCGCCCCGGTTTCCCCCAGATTACCGCCACTCTTGTTGAAGATGGAGCGGATATCGGCCGCAGAGCGATTGCGGTTGTCGGTCAGCACATCAACAATGACCGCCACCCCGCCAGGACCATAGCCTTCATAGCGGATTTCTTCGTAATCGGTGCCTTCACCGCCGCCCAAACCCTTTGTAATCGCGCGTTCTATGTTATCTTTGGGCATAGACTGCGTCTTGGCGGTCTGGATCGCCAGGCGCAGGCGTGAATTTGTATCCGGGTCGCCATTGCCGCCCATTTTGGCCGCGACCATGATTTCCTTGCCCAATTTCGCGAAAAGCTGAGCACGTTTGCGATCCTGCGCGCCTTTGCGATACATAATGTTTTTAAATTTTGAATGACCGGCCATGCTTCCACCATACTATACAATGGGTCACCTTCGATGAGGAGGCAGAACCCTGTTTATCCAAGGATGCGCAGTTCCAGATAATCGCCGTCACAGGCGACCCGGAACTTTGCGCCTGTGATTAGGCGTTTCCAACGGATTTTGCAATCCCGGCCACACGGGACGCAGTGCCCGACCCCAATCTTCATCGTCCACGCGATGTTCCCATAGGCCAACCGAAAGCAATTATTTAAGTCTATTTGAAATATTCAAATTGTGTATAATGATAACGGAAAGTTAATTCTGTGAATGGAAAATTATGCCGTTAAATCTTAGTCGACTGAAAGTCCTGATCGCCGAAGACAATTCCCATATGCGGGTGATGGTTCGGGAGATTCTGATCCAATTCGGGGTCAGCACAATACAGGAATGCAAGGATGGTTCCGACGCCCTGGCCCTTTTAAAGAATTGGCAACCAGACATTATCTTCATGGATTGGATGATGGAGCCAATGGATGGTCTGGAATTCACCCGTGCGGTTCGAATGGATCCCACCAGCCCCAATCCCTTTATCCCGATTATCATGTTGACCGGCCACACGGAAATGCACCGTATTGTCGAAGCCAGAGATGCTGGGGTTACCGAGTTTCTGGCGAAACCCGTTACCGCGAACGGCGTATATGCCCGCATCAAGTCGGTTGTTGAAAACCCCAGGCCGTTTATCAAGACAGATCGGTATCTGGGGCCCAGTCGACGGCGGCGTCAGCAAGATATTGGCGGTGCGAATCGACGCAAGGGATCGCCACAGGATAGCACCCTGGCGATCTAGGGCGCATTCCTCGAAAACCAAAGAATTTACGGTAAGCTGGTTGCAGAATCCCGCGAAATAGTCACATTTAGACGTGTTCAAGAATATTGGAGAATGGGTTTCGTATGACCACCAGTGACAAGTCAGGCGATGATAATGATGATAAAGATGCAGTCGAAATCATAAAACCACCGCATCCGATCAAAGATAAAGTGTCTGGCAGCGGCGGTCCCACCCCGGAAATGTTGGCCAAGGCACAGGCCGCGATAGCTAAAATGTCTGATGACTATCCAGGCTGGGCAATGGAAGATGTTCAGAACCTGGAAAAGCTGATCCTGGATGCCAAACCAGGGGTCGGGAATGGACGCGAGCAGATGAGCGATGCGTTTAAGCTGGCCCACGACATGCGGGGCCAGGGCGGCAGCTTCGGCTTTCCGTTGATGACCCGGATTGCCAATTCCTTCTGCCGATTTGTTGAAGGCCTGACATCAGTCGATCAGGGCGCCCTTGATATCTGTATGGCCCATGTGAATGCCATGCGCGCCATTCTGCAAAACAATGTCCGGGGCACAGGCGGCCCCCTTGGCGCACAAATCGCCGACAGTTTGGAACTGGCTGTGCAAAAATACATGGACAAGCATAAATAGAAATTTAAAAAATTTATTCTAATAATTTAATCCGCGTGCCATAAGCTTTAAGCAGCGTCGCCCTGCATGTGCCAAAGGTGTTTAACATGAAAAATTTTGTGATTTTCGTTTTGTCGCTGATCATTCTCGTTGGCGGCGCAGCCGCAGCCTACCCGCTGTACACAAACTATGTCGAAGACCAGATCGCCAATTGGGTCACGGTGGAAAATGCGCGACATCCAGATGCGACATTCTCGTATCAGACTTTGGAAGCAAGACCGCTGACATCTGAAATCATCATACATGGCCTATCCTTCGATACCAAAGATGAAACCACCACGATACAGCGCGCTGAGGTTACAGTTGACAGTTTCCTGCTGCTCACACGGGTCAATTCTGTAAAACAGGCACAGTTTCTGAACATTTCATCGATCTCGAAGACCGAGACGATCACAACATCGGCAGGCATTATTACCCTATCCAATTTGACTGGAAATTTGACCGATTTCGCTTTCAGCACACCAGACGATATCGACATTTTTAATCAGGTTTCAGCCGACACCCTGTTGATGGAAGCGGTGACACTAAAAGATACAGAGGAAGGCATTGATATTCCCATTGCTCAGATTCAGCTTTCGGACATTCACAACGGCATGATTGGAGAGACCGCACTCAGGGATCTCTCAATAGCGGTTGACGGCGCCACAGTGACGATCGGCGAAATCCTATTGAATGGCCTGAATGCTGGTGAAACCATGAAACTGACGCAACGAATGGAACAGGACGAGCGTTGGGAGCCATCCGCCAGGGACGTCATCAAAGCCCTGCATCTGCAGCGTATTGAAGTGTCTGACCTGATCGCCACACCTGACGGACAGCCACAAATGGGTCTCGGCGGTTTTACGATTTCTGATATCGTCTATAGCGACGGCATACCAACCGCCTTGACCGCCACGTATGACAATCTAAACACACCGATTACGGACGATATCCGGCGGGATCTGTTAAACAGCGTCGGATCGCAAATTCATGTGGACCTGCCAGACAACGTCATAAGCAAAGGCAGCTTTTCATATGCTTTGGATACACAACAGGATCGCCTGAGCCTGTTAAATTCGTCCTATGATTCATGGCTTGAAACACAGATTGATGTGGAATTCGATATCCGCAACGTTGTCAGTGTCTTTAATGCACTGAAAGAGGATCAGACCCCAAATGAGAATGATACCATGCGGGTTGAGATTGGGGGCATGTCGATCCGGGCAGAAAACAAGACGCCATGGGAGGCCCCAAAGATTTTGGATGGTAAGCCAACGCTGAGGCTGTTTCTGGTGAATATTCTACAGTCTTTTAACCTGTCGCCAAATTGGGATGCTGCGATTGGTCAACCGCTTCAGAAATTCCTCAATCAGGGGGGTGTTCTAGAGATTTCGACCAACCCGACGCGACGGCTCACTTTGCTGGAATTCATGTTCATGCATTCTGCAACCCCAGAGCAGATTGTGGACTCTATTGGTTTTTCAGCAACCCATAACCCGAATTAACGGATCCTACGAAACGGCGCTTCAGCCTGGCCAGGTGGGACTGAGTTTGCCGCCGATGCGTATTGGCTGAACGCGTTTGGCAAGGCCGGTCTTTGGATCGGTTTCGATGACCGTTCCGCACAGGGTGGCCTCCCCCTCGGCGGGTTGCATACGGGGTTTGGGCAGGCGGTTCAGGAAACGGTCCAGCGACCCTTCCTTCTGCATGCCAATGACGCTGTCGTAATCGCCGCACATGCCCGCATCGGTCTGATAGCCGGTGCCATGTTCCAGAATATGCGCATCGCCGGTTGGAACATGGGTATGGGTGCCCACAACCAGACTGGCGCGTCCATCACAGAAATGGCCAATGCCATATTTCTCTGACGTTGCCTCCCCATGCATATCGACCAGGACGCAATCAAAACCTGCGGCCGCCGGGTCGCCTTCGGGCAAGGCTTTTTCCAGGGCATCGAAGGGATTGTCCAACAGTTCCATGAACAGACGGCACATCACATTGATGACCAGCACGCGATGTTTTCCATCGCGACTGTCAAACAGGCTGACCCCCTTGCCCGGCGTGCCGGAGGGAAAATTTGCCGGGCGCAGCAGGCGCGGTTCTTCATCGATATAGGAGAGGATTTCGGGACGATCCCAACTGTGATTGCCCCCTGTAATCACATCGACGCCCGCATCGAATAAATCTTCACAGATTTTTGGCGAAATGCCAAAGCCGTGGGCGGCGTTTTCCCCATTGGCGACAACGAAATCCAGCCCCAATTGTTCGCGCAGGCGCGGCACTTCTGCCACGACAACATCACGCCCCGCCTTGCCGACAATATCGCCCAGAAACATCAATTTCATCAGACAGCACCTTCTCTATCGGGCTGAAATCCGCCTGATTCAGTAAGTATCCAATCCAGCGGCTGGTCATAGGGGCCGCGCAGCACGGCATCAACCTGTTGCCCGGAATAGGCAACACCAACCGCCAGGACAGGCTTGGTCTTGCGCAGCATCTCCAGCGTGCGATCATAAAATCCACCGCCATAGCCCAGGCGATATCCTGCGCGGTCAAACGACAGCAAGGGCACGATCAGAATATCGGGCTGTACCTCTGCCGCGGTCGCGGCCGGGGCGCGGGTGCCAAAAGATTCTTCGATCAACGCATCCCCCTGCTTCCATAAGCGAAAGACCAAAGGGGTCCTGGGCGCAATGACACAGGGCAGGCAGATCTGACATCCGCGCCCAGCCATCGCACTCAAAGTGGGCGCGACATCAACTTCGCTGCCAATTGACAGAAAGCCAGAGATAATCGTGCCCGCAGGTGGAGAGATTAAAGTTTGAAAATGGTCCGCCAGTTTTTGGCCCGCATCCGACCCGGCATCGGCTTTTGCCACTTTCCGGGCGGCCATGGCCTGCTTGCGCGCCAGAACTTTTGCCGCGACCAGTTCTTCCGTCTCAACAAGTGCCGGTCGGGCCATAAGAATGCCAATCCAATTCCAAAAAATGCGGCAGTCAAGCAATCCGCGATAGATACAGGTAAACCGAAACAGGTGGGCGCGTCCGCGGCCGCCGTGGCCGACTCTTTGTTCCTCTGGAGCCTACAAGTGTAGGTGGGCGCCGCAATACTGAGACCAAGATCCCAGCAGAGGCAGCTCCCAAGAGGAGATTATAGCCCCCGGGACACAATATCGACTCCACGCGCGGTACAGAGCGCGCCCGAGTGATATTTAGGCTTCTTGCAGCCGCGCGGCAATAGCGTCGATACGTTTTGTTGCCGCCATCGCCTGGGCTTCAAGCGCTTGGGCCAACTCAGCCGCGCGGGCTTCGGCGGCTTTGGCGCGTTCTTCTGCCGCATTTGCGCGTTCTTCTGCCTGGGCCAGATCGGCTGAAAGATCGGGGAACGGGGTGGGCGATGCCGTCTCAGACTGTGGTGCAGGCGTGTCAGTTTTCGCCTTTGCCAGTTCCGATTCAACATCATTCAGGCGATCCACTAGGGACAGGCCGGAAATAACCAACAATCTGGAATCGCCAATCTGTCCCATCGCGCCTGCAATACCGCGCACCTCTTTGTCCAATTGTGTCGCCAATTCCATCAGGCGCGGCTCTTGACCATCCTCACATCCAACAACATGGGGGCGGCCATTAATCGTGATCGTTACCTGTGCCATTTTCGCCTATCCTGCCTTTGGCTCAATACCAGCCAACAGATCATCCACCTGCCCGACCGCATGATCGACTTTTTTCAACGCCGCCGCCCGTCTGGCATTCGCCTGGTTCAAGGCCCCGCGCAAATGTTCAATTTCCGCCTGGGCATCCGCCAGTTCTGCGCGCAAGGCTGCGACCTGTGCGTCATCCCCAGTCTCACCCATTGGACCGGCTGGGCGAGATTCCAAAGCCTTTTCAAGGCGCTGCAAGGCAGATTCCAGGGACGCTGGAAGACTTTTATCACTCATAAAAATAACCTTTGTTCAAACCTGCACGGTCGCTGTTGGACCCTAGGCTATCTCTTAGCAGACCGTCAACTGCGCCGCAAAGGCGGTTTGATGCAGATTTCCGCCACGAATCGGTTGACCCGATGGGCCGGTCTGGGCATGTTGCCGCCGCTTCCCGCCCCTCATGCTAGGACACGAGCACGCGATATGCCAACAGCACAAAACACGACCACCGCCCAGAAAGCCAAACAGACCCCGACAATCTCCCCCATGGCCAATGCCATCCGGGCGCTTGCGATGGACAGTGTAGAGCGCGCAAATTCCGGCCATCCCGGAATGCCGATGGGCATGGCAGATGTTGCGACGGTGTTGTTCAGCAAATTCCTGAAATTTGATCCCAAGGCACCCAACTGGCCCGACCGGGATCGTTTCGTCCTGTCGGCCGGGCATGGATCCATGCTGCTGTATGCGCTGCTGTATCTGACCGGCTATGAGGATATGAGCCTGGATGATCTGAAGAACTTCCGCCAATTGGGGGCAAAGACCGCTGGTCACCCGGAATATGGTCACGCATCTGGCATTGAAACCACCACCGGGCCCCTGGGCCAGGGTCTGGCCAATGCCGTTGGTATGGCCATGGCGGAAAAGCTGACCGCAGCACAATATGGGTCAGACCTGGTAGATCATTACACCTATGCCATCGCGGGCGATGGATGCCTGATGGAAGGGATCAGCCACGAAGCAATCTCTCTTGCCGGTCATCTGAAACTGTCCAAGCTGATCGTCCTGTTCGATGACAATGGCATTTCCATCGATGGTCCGACATCCCTGTCGGTTTCTGACGATCAGGCCGCGCGCTTCAAGGCCAGCGGATGGGATGTGCGCAGCGTCGATGGTCATGACGCCGCCGCGGTTGAAAAGGCCATCCGCGCTGCCAGGCGATCCAACAAACCCTCCCTGATCGCCTGTAAAACGACGATTGGTTATGGTGCACCGAAGAAGGCCGGCACGGCGGGCAGTCATGGCGCGCCCCTGGGCAAGGATGAAATCACCGGAACCCGCGCCGCGCTGGGCTGGGACCATGCCCCCTATGACATTCCAGACGATATTCTGAAGGAATGGCGCAAGATTGGCGCACGGGGCGCAAAGGCCCGCAAAGCTTGGGATGCGACCCTTGGAAAGACCGATGCTGCCAAACGCAAGACCTTCCTGCGGGCCATGGCAGGCGACCTGCCCGATGGCTGGGAAGTCGCCCTGACCAAATACAAAAAGAAACTGTCCGAAGACGCGCCAAAACTGGCAACCCGTACCTCCTCTCAAAAGGCACTGGAAGTTTTGACCGCCAGCATTCCTGAAATGGTCGGTGGGTCTGCGGATCTGACCGGGTCAAACAATACAAAGACCCCGGCGACGACACCGGTTTCGGCGGAGGATTTCTCCGGTCGCTATATCTATTATGGTGTGCGCGAACATGCCATGGCGGCCATCATGAATGGAATGGCGCTGCATGGGGGTATTATTCCCTATGGTGGCACCTTCATGGTGTTTACTGATTATTGCCGCCCGTCAATCCGCCTGTCCGCCTTGATGGGCCTGCGGGTTGCCTATGTCATGACCCATGATTCCATCGGCCTGGGTGAAGATGGACCAACGCATCAGCCAGTCGAACATCTGGCCGCCCTGCGCGCCATTCCCAATCTGAATGTCTTCCGCCCGTGCGATGCGGTGGAAACAGCCGAATGCTGGGCCCTGGCGCTGAATACCAAGAAAACACCGTCCATTCTGGCGCTGACCCGTCAGGGACTGCCGACGATCCGCACCTTGCCGCAGGATGAAAATCTGTGTGCCCGTGGCGGATATGTCATGTTCGAAGCCGCCTGTGGCCCGCGTCAGGTGACCCTGATCGCCACCGGATCCGAAGTGGAAATCGCGATTGCCGCCCGGGATGCGCTGGAAGCCAAAGGGGTTGGGACCGCGGTTGTCTCAATGCCGTGCTTTGAACTGTTCGATGCACAGGACCGAAGCTATCGCGACAGCGTGCTGGGCTATGGCGCGATCCGCATCGGCATCGAAGCAGCCATCCGCCAGGGCTGGGACAAATATCTTGGCATCGATGGTGAATTCATCGGCATGACAGGCTTTGGGGCTTCCGGCCCGGCAGAAGAGTTGTATCAGCATTTTGGGATAACCGCAGATGCGGTGGTAACAGCGGCGTTAAAGCGGCTGTAAGGAAACGCACATCAAAAAGAAGGAGTTTCAGTATGGCTGTTCGGGTTGCGATTAACGGGTTCGGTCGGATTGGCCGTTTGGTTCTGCGGGCGGCGATGGAAGCCGGGCGCAAGGATATCGAATTTGTTGCCATCAACGATTTAGGCTCGGTCAAAGCCAACGCACAATTGCTGAAATATGACAGCGTTCATGGCCCCTTCCCCGGCACAATCACCACCGGGGATGACTGGATGGATTTGGGCATGGGCAAGATCAAGGTAACGTCGATCCGCAATCCGGCTGAATTGCCCTGGAAAGAATTAAACATCGATGTCGCCCTGGAATGTACCGGGATTTTCACCTCCAAAGACACCGCATCCGCCCATCTGACTGCGGGCGCAAAGCGTGTTCTGGTTTCCGCCCCCTGCACCGATGCGGATGCGACCATCGTCTATGGCGTGAATGACGGGACCCTGAAGGCCTCTGACACGGTAATCTCGAACGCATCCTGCACGACAAACTGCCTGGTGCCGGTGGCCGCCGTGTTGAATAAGGCGGTTGGGATCGAACGGGGCTTTATGTCAACCATCCACGCCTTCACGGGTGATCAGCGCACGGTTGATACCCTGCACAGCGACCCGCGTCGGGCCCGCGCCGCCAGCCTGTCCATGATCCCGACCTCCACCGGCGCGGCAAAGGCTGTCGGCCTGGTACTGCCGGAATTGAAGGGCAAACTGGATGGGACCTCCATCCGCGTGCCAACCGCCAATGTCTCGCTGATCGACCTGAAATTCGATGCGACGAACAAGACGGATGCGGAAAGCATCAATGCTGCCATCATCGCTGCCGCATCAGAAGGCCCGCTGAAAGGCATTCTGGCCACCAATGATGAGCCGCTGGTATCCACAGACTTCAACCACAACAAGGCCAGTTCCATTTTCGACCTGACGCAAACCCAGGTCGTTGATGGGACCCTGGTTCGTATCTTGAGCTGGTACGACAATGAATGGGGCTTTTCCAACCGCATGTCCGACACGGCAGTTGCGATTGGCAAACTGGGTTAAGACCCAATTCTTGAATGGATATAAAGCAGCCTCGCCCCTGGCGGGGCTGTTTTTTTATTGATCCATGGGGGACTTCAATCGC
Source organism: Hwanghaeella sp. 1Z406 (assembly GCF_048892425.1). Taxonomy (NCBI): domain Bacteria; kingdom Pseudomonadati; phylum Pseudomonadota; class Alphaproteobacteria; order Rhodospirillales; family Aestuariispiraceae; genus Hwanghaeella; species Hwanghaeella sp. 1Z406. The sequence goes on along the minus strand of NZ_JBLZHU010000009.1, from coordinate 153,372 downwards.
AAGAAACGGGTGGTGCCGTGCCCTCTTCCACGAAAGTATCGAGGCCCCACACTAAGGAGTAACCAATGCCCCCTGCACCGCAACGCGCCACCATGACATTGATGGAATGGTTGATGATCATCACGCTTTCCATCATCTGGGGCGGGGCGTTCTTCTTTGGTGAAGTCGCCGTGCGGGAATTGCCGACCTTCACCGTTGTCGTATGTCGCGTCGGATTGGCCGCTGTCATCCTGTATATGGTGATGACCGTTTGGGGCCTTCGCATGCCAACCAGTCCAGCCCTGTGGGGCGCGTTCTTTCTGATGGGCCTGCTGAACAACGCGATCCCCTTTTCCCTGATCGTATGGGGCCAAAGCCATATCGCCTCTGGCCTGGCATCGATCTTGAATGCAACGACACCGCTGTTTTCCGTGATTGTCGCGCATTTATTTACTCAGGACGAACGGATCACCCCGGCCCGGCTGGGGGGTGTTATCATTGGGTTTCTGGGGGTGATCCTGATGATCGGAGGCGACGTCCTGGACCAGATTGGTGTTGATATCGCAGCCCAACTGGCCTGTCTGGGCGCGGCGCTGTCCTATGCCTTTGCAGGCGTGTTTGGGCGACGGTTTCGGCGCATGGGGATATCCCCGCTTGCCACGGCCACAGGACAGGTCACGGCATCCAGTTGCATCCTGATCCCATTGATGATGATGATCGACAAGCCCTGGACGCTGGCAATGCCGTCGGCAGGCGTTGTCTTCTCGCTGATCGGTCTTGCGGCCCTGTGCACGGCGGTCGCCTATATTCTATATTTTCGTGTGCTGGCCACAGCCGGGGCGACCAACCTGATGTTGGTGACGTTTCTGATCCCCGTGACCGCGATCCTGCTGGGCATTCTGTTCCTGGGGGAACGGCTGGAGGGCGCACATATCATAGGCATGGCGATGATCAGCCTGGGCCTGGCTGCCATTGACGGCCGGGTGCTGCGATGGCGCAGAATACCCCGCCCTGCGGCATAGGCCTTGCATGACCAGATTTAAATCCAGATGACAGTTCCGACTCGCCGTGCTATTATCATGCTATCTGGATCAGTAGAATACTGACTTCGATACGGGCATCGCCTGCCCACAGAAAGTAAAGAGGCCACCGGAATGAGTATCTTTGACGTATTAAGATCATCTATCAGCGGGACGTTCTCTGGAGCGTCTGGCGCGTCAATGATTCTGGCTGGCAGTTCTGGAAAAAAAGCTGGCACCGGTGGTGATCCCGCCCAAAAAATTCAACAAATCCTGGATTCTGCAAAATTGGACGCCAACCGCCAGCAGATCATGTCTGCTGCGTCGCTGCGCATTCGCGGTATCGCACAAGGCCTGGTGGAGCCTAAAGAAATCTGGGAAAAGACCGCCGGGTTCCTGACCCTGACGGGCCAACCCTTTACCTATTCCGTGGACCAGTCCGGCCAGGTAGAGGTTCAGCCTCAATCAACCGACGACCTGTCCTTCGTGACACCAGGCCAGCGCACCTTCATGCGAAAAGCACTTGAACGCCTGGACGAGGTTCGGATAGCGGTCGATACGGTGAATACAAAGGCAAATCTGCGCAATGAGCTTTCTGGTGCGGTCAGTCGTATCAAGGAGTTGCAACAGTTTTCGCCCCCTCAGGAACAGTGGGAACGCGACTACAATCTGTACAGAAAGCTGGGGCAGCCTGTAATGATTGGATTGACCGCAGGCGGGGAATTAAAAGCCATCGATCAGTTGAATTCAAATTTCGACTATGTGGAAGATCCGACCAAGCGCGAGATCCTGCAAAATGCCAGCCGTGACTTGAAAAACATCCTGTCTGGCGCAAAAAGCGCCACGGAAAACTGGCATTATGCTGCGCTGGGCAACAAAGTGGAAGGCGACGATTATTATCTGGACGTCGACCAAAACAACGAAGTCGTGGTGCGCCGCAACACAGATCGTCGCAGCGTATCGACAACCCAGCCGGCCTATCAGCAAAGCGGGGCGGCCGATTATCACATCATCCCGGAATTCCTGAAGGCCACGCGCGAAGATCAGAATATCTTTAAGGCGGATTGGGAACGTCAGGCGGCTGAACACATTCAGAATAAAACGCCATTCCATCTGGAAATTGTTGGTGGCTTTGTGACGGTGCGCGCCACGGACTACACCTCTGCCCGTCGCCAGGATTTGCTCGATTTCACCAGTGGCCGCACAAAAGTCGCCCAGGCGACAATCAATCTCCTAACGTAACGCCAACGGTATGAGAAACCGTATATCTGCGTTAGTGCGTGATATTTTCAAGTTCTAAAAAAATCGATCACTGCCAATTCGTTGGCAGCGAGAACTGTGGGCGGGCACCAATATCTGCCGCATGCAGTTCCGTAATTTTAACATTCCGACAAGAATGTCCTGTAATCCTGACTACGACCTTGTCGGATTTTTGGAGGGTATCATATGTCTTTGGGTACGATTCTAATCATCCTGCTTATAATTTTCCTGCTTGGCGGTTTCAGTGGACGCTTTGGTGGCTATGGCTATGGTTTTGGTCATGGCGGCATCGGCGTTTTGGGCGTCGTTCTGATTGTCCTTGTTGTCTTGATGTTAACGGGCCGACTCTAGATTCCCTGATAAGATGACATGTCCAAGGCATCCCTTAAGGATTGGGGTGCCTTGGATGTGCCTTCACATACAGCACGATTGCTGCGCCCAGAAGGATCAATGCCATTCCGGCAAAACTTTGCATCGTCGGTATCTCGGCAAAGAAGAAATAGCCGATCAATCCCGAGAATATCAGTCCTGCATAGTGAATCGGTGCCAAAAAGCTTGCCTCTTGCAAGGCATAGGCGCGGACATTGGCCAATTGACCCAACGCCCCCAGTGGTCCCATGAACAGGATCGGCCAATAATCCCCGATAGACAGTGGAAACTCAAAATTCAGGGCAACGATAAAGGCGATCAGGGCTGAAATGCCATTAAGATGCAACACAATCGACAGGGCGGACTCACGGGTTGCCAGATACCGATACGTGATGCTTTCAAATGCAATGAATACTGCAGCGGCCAGGGCCGCCAAGGCCCCCAGTGTCCCGGCAGAGGCTGTTATCGCTCCAACGGATGGATCAATAATCACAATCGCGCCCGCCAGGGACACAGCGACCGCCACGGCGCGACGCGGGCCGATCTTTTCTTTCAAGATCAGTGACGCCAATACCAGACAAATCGCCCCATCGGTCATAGACACACTGATCGCGGTCGCCATCGGAACCACCTGCACCGCGTAGAACAGAAAGAAGGCGGCCCCCAGCCCTGCCCCGGCGCGCGCTAAATGCCCCAACAGCCCGGATTGTCGAATTCTACCATGCTGCCTGCGATAGCAAATTCCCACCGGCAGAATCATCAGGAAGCCCCCAAAATACCGGATAAACACAATCCAGGCGATGGCAGGGGCCGACTCCGCCAACCTGGGAAAGGCAAAGACCAGAGAAAACAATACGCCACTGAGCAACGCCCACAAATATGCCCGTATATGAGGCGGCAGCATCCAGCCCGGTGCCCCCTGATTTACCTGTACCATCCATCATGATCCTTTCGCCTTTTCGATGGCGCACTATGGACATTCAGAAATGTCTTGGGATCCTCATGATTGAATGAATGATATTCAAAAATGAATGGTGCGGTCGCCGTGGTCTTTGATAGAATGACGTCATGGTGGCGATGTATAAAATGTCATGGGATGACATCCGCGTTTTTCTGGCTGTGGCGAGAGAAGGGTCTTTGTCCCAAGCCGCGCGCAGTCTTGCCATCAGCCAGCCCACCGCTGGGCGTCGTATAAAAGCCCTGGAATCTGCCCTGAATACCCGTCTGTTTGACCGCCTGCCGGAAGGTTTTTTTCTTACGCGGGCGGGTACGGACCTGTTGCCGGTTGCAGAATCAACAGAGCGGGAGGCCAGAGCCTTTCTGCGCCAAAGCGCGGCGCTGGATACAGGAATGACCGGGCGCGTGCGGATTTCCTGTGATCTGTCGATCGGTCATGTGCTGGCCCGTCGCATGCCAGATTTGCAGTCAGCGTTACCCCATGCAGAATTTTCCCTGGATGCCTCACAAAACTCCGCAGATCTTATGCGAATGGAGGCAGACCTGTTGATCAGGCAATGCCTGCCCGACAGTGCAAATCTGTTGTCCAAGGGACTGGGCACAGCCACTTATGCTGTATACAGCACGGCGCAATATGAGGCGGACCTGTCTAAAGGAAATGGTCCCATTCGCTGGATTGCCCCCGATGCGGGCCAAACAAATTTCAGCCTGAATCGGCGCTGGATTGAGGACAAAAGCAAATCTGTGCCACATTATCTGGCGGGCAATGAACTTTCTGCCATGACGATATGTGAAGCGGGGAGTGGACGAACGGTGCTGCCAGATTTTCTGGGGTATCAAAATCCGAATCTGGTCAGACTTGAGGACTCACTTCCAGACCTTGCCCAGAAACATTGGCTGTTGATGCATCGCGATATGGCGAAAACACCGCTGATCCGCGCCGCGATTGAGGCCATAACGCAGATTTTCAAATCTGCACCTGGCTTCAGATAATCAAAAGGCGCTCAATTCCGGGTCCTCGGTGCCAGAAGCGTTGCATATCAGGCCTCTTGCGTGTATTTGCCTATCCCGACTTCTAAGCACAACCCGCGCCAGCTTATTTGCCAATCTGCGCCAAAGATCAAAAGGGTCGGAACCATGAAAATCACCCCAAAAGTTAAGAAAATCCTGTCCTATTACGAAAGCGACACGCCGGGCACGAAGCGCAATATCGCCTCGATCCTGATGCAGGGTCGGTTGGCCGGGACCGGCAAGATGGTGATCCTGCCTGTTGATCAGGGGTTTGAGCATGGCCCGGCGCGATCCTTTGCGCCAAATCCGGCGGCTTATGACCCGCACTATCATTACCAGTTGGCGATTGATGCGGGCCTGAACGCCTATGCCGCGCCCCTGGGACAGTTGGAAGCTGGTGCTGATACCTTTGCCGGCCAAATCCCAACCATCCTGAAGGTCAACAGCTCTAACAGCTGGGCAACGACCAAGGATCAGGCGATTACTGCATCGGTGGGCGATGCCCTGAAGCTGGGCTGCGCCGCCATCGGCTTTACGATTTATCCCTGCTCTGACTATGCCAATGAGCTGATCGAAGAGATTCGCGAAATGGCGGAAGAAGCCAAATCCGTTGGCCTGGCCGTTGTGATCTGGTCCTATCCGCGCGGCGGGGATTTGTCGAAAGAGGGCGAGACTGCGATGGATGTCTGTGCCTATGCCGCCCATCTGGCCGCACAACTGGGTGCTCATATCATCAAGGTGAAACCGCCCACGGCACATCTGGAACAGGCCGACGCCAAGAAGGTTTATGAAGCCCAGAAGATTGACATTTCCACCCTGGCGAAACGGGTTGAACATGTGATGCAATCGTCCTTCAATGGCCGACGCATTGTCGTCTTCTCCGGCGGGGCCGCGAAGGGTCTGGATGGGCTGTACGAAGAAATCCGCGGTCTGCGCGACGGGGGGGCCAATGGCTCCATCATCGGGCGCAATACGTTCCAGCGCCCCCGCGCAGAAGCTCTGGCGATGCTGGACCAGATCATCAAGATCTATCAAGGCAAAGCATGACCGACCCGGTTGCGCCTCAGCTGTATCTGGTCAGCCCGCCCCGATTCGAACCGGAAGCGTTTGCCGCCCAGGTTCGGGCGGCATTGCAGGGCGGGCCGGTGGCCTGTCTTCAGTTGTGGATGCCTGATGCGACAGAGGATGAAATCCGCACTGCAGCGACTCTGGTCCTGGCGGAGGTCAAATCTCATGACACGGCCTTTCTGTTAAATGGGAATGCCAAACTGGCAGCGTATCTGGGATGCGATGGTGTGCATCTGGACACGCCCGATGTGAAATCCGTCAAGGCGGCGAAAAAGATCCTGGGCGATGATGCCATTGTCGGGGTTAGTTGCGGAACGTCGCGCCATACCAGTATGGATGTGGCCGAAGCGGGCGCGGATTATGTGTCCTTCGGGCCAATCTTTGACACTGGCACGAAGGATCTGCCAGCCGCTGCTGGTGCCTTGGACACCTTGACCTGGTGGGCAGAGATGATGGAAGTTCCTTGCGTGGCGGTTGGTGGCCTGACGCCCCAGAATCTGGCATCTGTTTTGGAAACGCGTTGTGAATTTATCTGTGCTGTATCGGCCGTCTGGTCCCATCCCAATGGTCCGGATGCCGCCGTCAAAGCCTTCCATAAAGCCCTTGAAGCATCGGAGTTGTAAGGCGAAATGCAGGGTCTGTTTCCGAACTGGAAAACCGCATTCGACGGAGTAAAGGCCGAACTGTCGAATGAACAATGCATCCTTTTACTCTCCCATTGGGGCAGCCTGTGGCAGGACGAGACTCCGAGGATTCCAGACCGCAGAGCGGTCGATCCTATCGCCTTTACCACGGCCCTGCCGCATGTGTTCCTGATTGAAGCAGAGCCGGCAACAGACCGCCTGCGCTATCGACTGGCAGGCGAAGAAATTAACAGCCGCTATCAAAATGGGATCATCGGAAGGTATCTGGACGAGATAACGCCCGCAGAAGCACTCCCGCGGGTAAATGTCTATTTCCGGGCTTGTATCGAGCGTCCGTCTCTGGTGCTGTTGAAAGGCATTCTGTTTGGCGAACGCCCTCAGCCTGCGATGGGCGAGCGGCTTCTAATGCCGCTGCAGGATCACAGCAACAATCGGCTGGGTCTTATCGGCATAACACTTCAGAAATTCAGCTTCCCTGATATTCAGACCGCGCGCCGCCAAACGCCGCGCATGCTTCATGTCTATCCCCTGGACGGCAGCCCTGCTGAAATCACGGAATATTAAAAGAGGCCCCGTGATTTCTAATCGGTGACATCAGCGCCCCCCGATAGATATCAAGACTCATCGCATTCATATATTCTTATCTTGTTCTGATTTTCTCTTGATGCTACAAAAGATCATTAAGAGAACAAATAATGGTATTTAATCGAACAAATGAGTGTGTAATGGGCCGTATCAAAGAAAACGATCTGCGCCGACAAGAATCTCACCGTGTCCAAACCGTTCTCGGGGATCTGACCCAAGACGCGATTGATATCTTCTGTTGGTGCAATCGTTGTGGCCACAATGCGGTTGTCGCAACGGCGGTTCTGGTTGCGCGGTTTGGCCCAACCATTCCGGTGCCGGAGATCGGGGCCCGGCTTCGCTGCTCCGGCTGTGGCAGCAAAGATATCGCCACACGACCAAACTGGCCTTCTCTGGGACAGGTTGCCCGTCATAGTTGAGTTGATAGGAACACAAGATATTGTGTCCTCAATTTCGACCCGATTCGCTGCGGAAACGTGAAAATAACGGCGATTCTAACCGACATGAGTCCACGATTCTGAGCATAATTGACCAAATTTTCGCCCCGTGAAGACTTGACCTTCCCATAGAATCGCCACGCTCCGCAGAGAATCTCACTCGAATCGTTTTTTCTTCTTGAGACTCAAAAAATAGCCGTATATTGTGCTGGCAAGCAAATAGACCACAATATCTATTGGTTTAGCGGACGGGGGAAGATTCCGTGCGCGCGGGAGAGCTACGCCGAATTCGGCCAGCATCACGACCAACGGCCAGGCGAGACGCCCTACGGGGGGAGGTCCGGCGAAAACACGAAGAGGTGCACCATGGAATGGACAGATGATCGCGTCACCCTCCTCAAGGGAATGTGGACGAATGGATACACCGCACGCCAAATCGCTGAGAAACTTGGCGGTGTTACGCGCAATGCGGTAATCGGAAAAGCGCACCGTCTGGGTCTGTCATCCAGGCCGCAACAGGTGAAACGACACACCCCGCTGCCGATTCCCAATGTTGTAGAGCGTCACTGCCAATGGCCGATTGGTCATCCAGGCACAGACGAATTCCACTTCTGTGGCAAAAGCGCAGTGCCGGGCAAGCCATATTGCCAGGCGCATTGCGGGGTCGCGTATCGCCGCAAGGATGATGGCGCATCGAGCAACAATTCTGCGGCCACAACGTCCGCGTAACAGACACCCTGGTCGACCGGATGCACAGAGTTGATCCGTGTATCCGGTCCCACAGGGAGCGCGCCATGCGCGCGCATATGCTAGTCAGATGACTTAGTGTTTCGTTTAAACCAAACTGTACCGTCGAAAATGAGTCTGTTTACGTAAAATTTGCTCTAGGAAAAGGCTGCGATGTCGGAAGAGCCCCCTGCCCCAAGCGGACCCCGGACAAATTTCAGGGTCATCACTGTTTTCGCGGCCTTTTCCATTGTCGCCCTATTCATTTATCTGATGGTCGTTGCAGAAGCGATCCTGCTTCCCTTTGTCATCGCAGTTTTCGTCGTAATCTTATTGGATTCCCTTGCGATCCGGTTGACCAAAACATCCTTTTTCGGTCGCCATCTTCCGACCTGGGCAGGCATGACGATTTCCATTCTTGTTTTCATCGCCGGTTTCATCTTCCTGGCGAATTTGATTCGCAGCAATATTGCCGACGTCACCGCAGCCCTGCCGGGTTATGAAGAAAATATCCGATCAATGCTGGATAACAGCCTCGCCTTTTTTGGTGTGCGGGAGCTTCCCAGCGTGCAGGAACTTATCAAACAGATCGATGTTGGGAAAACCTTGGGCAGCACCGTCAGTGCTGTCGCCGCAATCACCGGCAACATGATGACGGTATTATTCTATATCATCTTCATTCTGTTGGAACAGGTGACATTCGGGAAGAAGGTAAAAGCCCTGTTCCAAAAGACAGATGATCGCAAGCGCGCACAAGAAATGATCGAAGAGATCACAAAGGACATCCAAACCTATATCGGACTGAAAACCTTTGTAAGCGCGATCACCGGCATATTCAGCTATGGCGTCATGGCGGCGGTCGGGGTGGATTTTGCCGGCTTTTGGGCCGTGCTGATCTTCATCCTGAACTTTATTCCTTATATTGGCTCATTGGTGGGCGTTGCCTTCCCAGCACTTTTAACCCTGGTCCAGTTCGACTCGCTGATTCCTTTTGTTGTCACGGGAACAGTGCTGACCAGCGTTCAATTGGCTGTCGGCAATTTGATCGAGCCGCGCCTGATGGGCAGGTCCTTGAATCTCAGCCCTCTAGTCATTCTGTTGTCCTTGGCGATATTCGGCCAGATCTGGGGCGTTGTGGGTATGGTTTTATCAATGCCCTTCATGGTTATTGCCATGATCGTTTGCGCCAATTTCGCTGCGACCCGCCCCGTTGCCATCATCCTGTCGGCATCGGGCGATGTGAACAAGCGTCATCCCTTTCTTTAGCCGCCTGTCTTCCAAATAGAATCACAATAACTTCCCCCGCTTTAACTTCCCCCGCTTTCCGATGTAGAACGCATGAGCCTCAATTGAGTCTCAAACTTGTCATTTTTGCCTTTGACACGGACTCGCGGTTCGCTATATCTTGTGTCTCGCAGCAAAGAAGGTCGATATCTTGTGGGTAATATCGTTAATATCCACAGGAATTCAGTCCACAGCCTGTGAATAACGGGAGCAAAAGCGTCCTGCAGTTTGGCCTAACCCTATGCTATTTAGCGGGTTCAGGCAGACCCTTTGGGGGGACGACAAGCTGGGGATAACAGATTGAACCGAGATGGTCGCATCGGACCGAATGACTTGGGGGTAAGACACGTGCCAGACGGATCCATGAAAGCGTCACAAGACGACGCTCTGTTCGAAGACCTCGACGCCAAGCTGAAGAAGGCCGCGCAGAATACGCGCGCCCCCTCCCCACAGCAGGAAGCCCCGCAGCAGGAAGCCCAAGAGCAGGAAGAAGGCGATCTGGGTATCCAGATGCGCGATCTTAAGCAGAACGAGCGCGGCATCCAGGTTCATGTGGATCGCAGCCGTGATGCCTTGCTGACCGAATTTGGCAAGGCGACCCTTAAAGACCGCTATCTGATGCAGGACGAAAGCTATCAGGACATGTTCGCCCGTGTCGCGATGCATTATGCGGATGACTCCGCCCATGCCCAGCGTCTGTATGATTATATCTCCAAACTTTGGTTCATGCCCGCCACCCCGATCCTGTCCAATGGCGGGACCAAACGCGGCCTGCCGATCAGCTGTTTTCTGAATGAAAGCAATGACAGCCTGGAAGGCATTGTCAGCCTGTGGAACGAAAATGTCTGGCTGGCGGCCCGTGGCGGCGGCATTGGCAGCTATTGGGGCAATCTGCGCTCTATCGGTGAAACCGTCGGCGGCAATGGTAAGACATCCGGTGTCGTGCCCTTCATCCGCGTCATGGATTCCCTGACGCTGGCGATCAGCCAGGGTTCTCTGCGTCGGGGCTCTGCGGCCGTCTATCTGCCGATCTGGCACCCCGAAGTCGAAGAATTCATCGAAATTCGCCGCCCGACCGGTGGCGATCCCAACCGCAAGGCACAGAACCTGCACCACGGAATCGTCATTACCGACGACTTCATGCGCGCGGTTGAGAATGATGAAGAATGGAAGCTGGTTTCGCCTAAGGATCAGAAGATGGTCCGCATGGTGCGCGCCCGCGACCTTTGGATCCGCATCCTGACGGCACGCATCGAAACCGGCGAACCCTATATCGTCTATGGCGATCACGTGAACCGGAACCTGCCCGAACAGCAAAAGCTGGCAGGATTGACGGTCAAAACCTCAAATCTGTGTTCAGAAATCACCCTGCCGACCGGCATCGACCATCATGGCAAGGATCGCACCGCTGTCTGCTGCCTCTCCTCTCTCAATCTGGAAACATTCCTGGATTGGCAGGATGAAGAGATGCTGATCCCCGACGTGATGCGCTTCCTGGACAATGTGATGCAGGATTTCATCAACAATGCCGGATCCGAGTTTGAAAAGGCGAAATATTCCGCGATGCGTGAACGCTCTGTCGGGTTGGGCACGATGGGCTTCCATTCCTTCCTACAGGCGATGAAAATCCCGATGGAAGGCGTTATGGCCAAGGTATGGAACACCCGCATGTTCAAACATATCCGCATTCAGGCCGATGCAGCCTCCAAGCAATTGGCAGAAGAACGCGGAGCCTGCCCCGATGCCGCCGAATTTGGCATTATGGAACGGTTCTCCAACAAGATGGCGATTGCGCCCACGGCGTCGATCTCCATCATCTGTGGCGGCACATCGCCCGGAATCGAGCCGATTGCGGCGAACAGCTTCACCCATAAAACGCTCAGCGGCTCCTTCACCGTTCGCAACCGGCACTTGAAGGCCCTGTTGGCGGAAAAGGGCAAGGATGACGACGATACCTGGTCTTCCATCTCCATCAATGAAGGCTCTGTCCAGCATCTGGACTTCCTGACCGACGAAGAAAAGGATGTTTATAAGACAGCCTTTGAAATTGATCAGCGCTGGCTGGTGGATCACGCGGGTGATCGGTCCCAGTATATCTGTCAGGCACAATCGCTGAATCTGTTCCTGCCGGCGGACATCCATAAGCGCGACCTGCATCAATTGCACATGCGGGCCTGGAAACAAGGTGTCAAAAGCCTGTATTACTGTCGCTCCAAATCAATCCAGCGGGCAGAGGCGGATGATACGGTGCGTATCAAGGCATCTGGCACCGTCTCCCTCCCCTTCGCCGGATTTGTGAATGCTGGCGATATGCCAAAGGCCGTCCAGCCGGATTACGAGGAATGCCTGAGCTGCCAGTAATCAGCTTGCGCTCTCTTTAAGAAAAACCCTCCCCAATCGGGAGGGTTTTTTCTTTGCGGCATATCAAAAACAGACCCTACTGATGTTAGAGCAATATCAGGTCATTCATGGTCACTCTGATGTCTTTCGGCGAGGACGATGCGAGGCACCCGCCACAGAGCGATGCGGGGCATCGCGCAAGGCGGGTAACGCAGCAGCAGTCCGCCGAAAGTCACCGTTCCGGCCGGATGTTTTAAGGCTGGCCTGCGTCGCAGCTCTTGCCCGTAGCCCCGCTACGCGCAGCAAGCTGCTCCTAATCCAGCCTTAAAACATCTCGGTCAGAGTGACCATGAATGACCTGATATTGCTCTAGTTGACTAGGAAACTATATTGATGTAGTTTCCTAGTCAATTAATGGAGATTTTATGCCCCCCACGCGCCCTATTTCAGACCTTACCGCGCATATCGGCTACTGGCTGCGTATGGTGTCCAATCATGTCTCTGCCGCCTTCGCGGCCAAACTGGCGGACAAGGGGATAACTGTTGCTGAATGGTGTGTCATGCGCGCGCTGTATGATACGGAATCGATGGCCCCCAGCCACCTGGCGCAAACGATGGGACTGACCAGGGGCGCGATCACCAAGCTTGCCGACCGATTGATTGCAAAATCCCTGATCCTGCGTCAGGCCAGTGCTCAGGATGGCCGCGCACAAACCCTTGCCCTGACCGAAGAGGGTCGCGCCCTGGTGCCGGATCTGGCGGCACTTGCGGATTTCAATGATGCAGAATTCTTTGACGCGCTAACCCTGGAGGAACGCGAAACACTGATCCGTTTGCTGAAAAGCCTGGCTCAACGCGGCCAGATGACCATCATTCCGATTAAATAAGCACAATACCCCCTCTTTCCGAGACCCCGATATGAACGAACACCACAAAACCATTGCCCAAACCTGCCTTAAGGCGGCGGAAGGAAACACCATGGCCTTTCCACAGATCGTGGGAGCCTTGAGTGACGCTGGATTTGAAAGCTATGCGATCGACTTCCGGCGGGCGACCGCAACCTACTATTTGCCCAATGGGGAGAGCATCGAACTGCCAACACACAGGGTCGATTCAGCAATCGCACCGGCATTCGATACCACCCGCATGCAGGCTGCGATCCGCGACGCACAGCAACAGGTTCCCGGCTATACCTATCAGGGATTCTGTGAAAAGGCCGCCATGGCGGGCTGCGCTGGGTATATCGTGTCATTCTGCGGTCGCCGCGCGCTGTATATCGGGCGCACCGCCGAAACCCATATCGAATATTTCCCAGACCAATAGGCAGCAGCGCTTGTCGATAGGCCCTGCCCCTCTCATACTCACAGGGTGTTATCGTATAAGGACCGCCCCCCGTGGTAAAAGCTTTGATCTTTGATGTCTTCGGAACCGTTGTGGACTGGCGCAACGGGGTTGCCAATGCCGTGCGGGATGCCGGTTTGCCCGTGGACCCGCTGGCCTTTGCCGATGCCTGGCGCGGCAAGTATCAGCCCAAGATGCAGGAAGTGCGCAGCGGCAATCGCCCCTATGTCGCACTGGACATCCTGCATCTGGAAAACCTGGAATCGACCCTGGCGGATTTTGGCCTGCAGAAAGATCTCAGCGCCGCGCAAAAGGCCAATCTAAACCGCGGCTGGGAAAAGCTGCCGCCCTGGCCGGACAGTGTATTGGGCCTGAACACGCTGAAGCGGCATTTCACCATCGGGACATGCTCCAATGGCTCGGTCAGCCTGATGACCAATCTGGCAAAATTTGGGTCCCTGCCCTGGGATCATATTCTGGGGGCGGAGATTGCCCAGGGTTATAAGCCGGACCCCAAGGTCTATCTTGCCAGCGCCGCTGCCCTGGACCTACCGCCCGATCAGGTCATGATGGTGGCCGCCCATAATGGCGATCTGGCCGCAGCCCGCGCGACCGGTCTGAAAACCGCTTTCTTTCCAAGGCCAGTCGAATATGGCCCCGGACAGAAGGGCGATTTGAAGGCTGAGTCAAACTGGGACGTGGTCGCCAATGATCTGGTCGATCTGGCACAAATTATGGTGCGGTAAGGGATCGATCGACTATGCTGCCCCCCATCAAAACTGTAAAAGGCGAGACAGGCTGACATGTGCGGGCGTTATTCCCTGACCACGCCGGTGGACGGCATTCGGAAATTGTTCGGCTTCAGCCAGATCCCGAACCTGCCCGCCCGCTATAACATCGCCCCGACCCAGGCAGTGCTGGCCGTGCGCCGCGATGATCAGGGGCGCAGTGCCTTTATGGCCCGCTGGGGCCTGATCCCCAGTTGGTCCAAAGACCCCTCCATTGGCGCGAAGATGATCAATGCAAGGGCGGAGACGGTTCAGGAAAAGCCATCCTTTAAAACCGCCTTCCGCCGCCGCCGCTGCCTGATCCCTGCGGACGCCTTTTATGAATGGAAAACCATTGGTGGCGCAAAACAGCCCTTCCGCATTGCCTTTGAAGACGCCACTGTCTTCGCCTTTGCCGGATTGTGGGAAAGATGGCAGGGCGCGGACGGATCGGATGTGGAGACCTGCAGCATCGTCACCACAGAGGCCAACGCCACCCTGGCCGACCTGCACCACCGCATGCCGGTCATCCTGGACAGCGATCTGTTCGAAACCTGGCTCAGCGGCCCGGAAGACGCCGCTGCCGCCACGATGCAGCCCTATACCGGGCCCCGCATCCTGACCTACCACCCCATCTCCCGCGCGCTCAACGACGTCCGCAACGACGATTCCAGCCTGACCGACCCCGTCACCCTGGACGAAATCCCCGAACCAGACCCCGCCCCAAAGAAAAAGCCAACGGATCAGTTATCGTTGTTTTGAGGTAGGGCGTGTAGGGCGGTTTACTGGGTTAAAACTATATAGGTTATCGAAATTCGATTGCGCCACTTCAGTTTGGCATCATCCAGTCATGGGCAAAACTAGGAAAATCTTGCCATGCCATCATAAGATGACCTTTTGATTTTCGTACATTGTAACCGATTTTCTGCCAAGCATGTTCTAATGCCACAGCCGAAAACAGCGATATATGCCCATTCCGTGGGGCAACGTACCACCAATTCAAACGGATAGAGTGAATTTCCTTTGGCTGCAACAATGTGGAGAACAAAACAATTCCTTGCGGCTTCAACAAGCTAGACATGGTCCGCAATGTCTCCATAGGAGAGACTGCATGTTCAATTACTTCAAAGGCTGTAATCAGATCGTAGGTCGCATGTGGCCAATGCGACTCAGCCTGATATGGATCGTAGCTATAAGTGTTTTCAAATCCCCCTTCGCGCATGGCATCGCGAAATCTTCCATTTCCACCACCAAAGTCCAAGATTGATAGCGACTTATCTGCTTTGTTAAGCATTCTTATTACCAATTTGGCATTCGCAATTGGTCTTGTATCGGAAAAATCTGGATCAACCAGCGAATAATCAGAATTATAAATGGTGTCTAAAAAATCTTCATTCGTCCAAGAATCAAACGCCCTTGTGAACAAGAACCCACAATTGGGACAAAAATTATAGTAAATTGGAATTCCAGAGCGGGCAAAAAACTTGCTCTCTAGTTCTTGGCAACTCTTGCTAAAATCAACCACATCGAAAAGAGGAGACGCAGCACCACATATCTTGCAAGTTTCTTTTAAA
This sequence comes from Hwanghaeella sp. 1Z406, assembly GCF_048892425.1. Taxonomy (NCBI): domain Bacteria; kingdom Pseudomonadati; phylum Pseudomonadota; class Alphaproteobacteria; order Rhodospirillales; family Aestuariispiraceae; genus Hwanghaeella; species Hwanghaeella sp. 1Z406. The sequence continues at coordinate 138,011 of NZ_JBLZHU010000009.1, read as the reverse complement.
TTTCCATCCGGCAATCGAATTTGCGCCATACAACCCTCTGAATACTCTGGCTAGAAGGAATGACACAGCCTCACCAGACCACCACCTATAGATGATATTAAAATACCTTGGTATCATTTAACAATAGATAAGTTAGGGTAAATTTTGACTGATATTCGACCAATACAATTGTTCAACTACAAAATTGCGTCCATCGCATCGAATTCTGAGAGGAATTCGGCGAAGCGGGTGGCGGCGGTGGTCAGCAGGGTCTCGCCGAGTTCTGCGCTGGCGGCTTTGGCATTTCCCGCAACCCCGTCTTTGTTCAGGTCCCCCATAAGCCAACCCAGTTTGACGGGCTTTCCGCCGACACCGACATGACTGTGGGTCTTCGCCCAGTCTGCGCCTTTGGACGGGAAATCCTGGGCCTTGGCCATTTTTACACGGTCTGGATGGGTGGCCAGCATGGCGCTGGTTTCCATCTGACCGCCATGGATGCCATGGATCAGTTCCTGGGCATCCAACACCCCTTCCTGTCCCGACAGGGCATACCAGGAGGTGTGGGCGGTCAGCAGGCCGTGCTGGGCCCGCAAGTCCCGTGCAACGATGTCCATAACCGACACATTGCCGCCATGGCCGTTGAACAGGACCAGCTTCTTAACCCCCGCCCGCGCGACACAGGCCCCGATTTCCATCCAGACGCGGATCGTGGTTTCGGCAGACAGGCTGAGCGTGCCTGCAAAGCGTTCATGTTCCACACTGCGCCCGATGGCCTGAACCGGCAGGGTCAGAACGGTCAAGGCCGGATCGACCTTATCTGCCGCCCGCACAAGCACGGCCTGGGCCAGGTCGGTATCGACCGATAGCGGTAGATGCGGGCCATGCTGTTCCGTCGCCCCCAGCGGCAGCACGGCAATGGTGCGCGCCAGGTCCAGCCCATCAAATTCTTCTGTCGTCAGATCAGCCCAAGGGCGCATTGTCATCCTATCGGTAATCATGTCGCGAAAAGTCTGTCACGGGGGCCGCCTCAGGCCAAGACCGGATAGCCCAGCGCCTCCGCCTGGCTGCGAAAATCCAGCATGGTTTGATAATCCGGCGTGTCGCAGGGAATGAATCCCTTCAACTGCAAGCGATCCCGCACTGCGGCAAGATCAGGGTCTGCGCCCGCTGCGATCAGGGCCGTTTGTACCTTCTGAAAGGTGTGTTCATCCGCCTCAATCCGCACCGCATAGGGCAGCGAGGGGGCGGGGGCGGTCCAGGTCAGAATGCGCAGAATCTTCGACGCCTCCGGATGATAACGCCGCATCAAGGCCCAGGTGACGCTATCGATCGCGGCAACATCCGCCCGCCCGGCCGCAACCGCCTGAATGGACAGGACATGCCCGCCAGACACAAGAACCTGTGAAAAGAACGCCTTTCCCTCCGCCAGAGGGGCAATAGAGTGGCGCAGGGCATTCATGCCGGAATGGGAATTCCAATTGTTGATCGCGACACGATGCCCGCGCAGATCCGTCAGGTCCTGATAGTCCGAATGTGCATGAACAATCACCGCACTGGAATAGGTGCCGCCCGCACAGCCTTCACAGTTAAAGACCGGCGTCGCCACCGCCCGCAGGTCCTGCTGCAATTCCGTCATCAAGGGATAGCCGCAGGTTTGCGTGACCAGCAGGTTCGGATTGCGCCAATTGCGCTCATTATCCTCAATGCGGGTCAGGTGGTCCGGCACATCTGGCAGGCCTTGATCGCGCAGGTGACGGGCGATGCCCTGCCACCACGCATCCGTATCGGCCTGCAGGAAGGGCAGATCATATTGCGGCAGGCTGGCAATCAGATGGCCCATAGCCCCCTCCCCAAATCCGGCACCTTATCCCGCCATGCGTTCAATTTGCGCCCCACAGGCAGCCAGTTTCAGATCCAGCCGCTCATAACCGCGATCCAGGTGATAGATGCGGTTCACAAAGGTTTCCCCCTGAGCCACCAGTCCTGCGATCACCAAGGCGACAGAGGCACGCAGATCGGTTGCCATGACCGGCGCGCCGGTCAGGCGGGTAACGCCCCGCACCATGGCAGAACGCCCATGCAGATTGATATTGGCCCCCATGCGGCTGAGTTCCGGCACATGCATGAAGCGATTCTCAAAAATTGTTTCGGTCAGCATCGACGCGCCCTGGGCGGTCGTCATCAGCGCCATCATCTGGGCCTGTAAATCGGTGGGGAAGCCCGGATAGGGTTCCGTCATCACATCGGTCCCAACCAGCGCGCCACAGCGGATGCGCATGCCATTGGGGACGGCATCGATGATCACCCCAGCGGCCTGCATCGCCTCAATCGCCGCGCCCAATGTTTCCGGCAAGGCACCCACAAGGGTCGCATCCCCGCGCGTGGCGGCAATTGCCATCGCATAGGTGCCGGTCTCAATCCGGTCGGCCATGACCGTGTGCTGTGCCGCGTGCAGGGCATCAACGCCCTCAATCACAATGCGGTCGGTCCCGGCCCCGGTGATCTGGGCCCCCATCGCGATCAGGCAATTGGCCAGATCAACAATTTCCGGCTCCCGCGCCGCATTGAATAATTGCGTGCGCCCCTTAGCCAGGGTGGCCGCCATCATCAGGTTTTCCGTTGCCCCGACCGACACAAAAGGGAAAGTCACATCCGCACCGACCAGCCCCTGGGGCGCAGCAGCGACGATATAGCCACTCTCCAACTCGATTTCTGCCCCCAACTGGGTCAGCCCCTTCAGGTGCAGATCAACCGGGCGGGTGCCAATGGCGCAGCCACCGGGCAGAGAAACCCGCGCCTTGTGATATTTCGCCAATAGCGGCCCCAGCACCAGGATACCGGCCCGCATCTTGCGCACGATGTCATAATCGGCGACCGTGTTGTTCAGGCTGCCCGCCGTTAGGGTCAGTCGCTGTGCGCCTGCTTCCCCTTCCGGCGCTTCAAACTTTACGCCAATACCCAGACTGTCCAGCAATTGCGCGGTGGTGCGGATATCGGCCAGGCGCGGTACATTGTCCAGGATCAGGGCATGATCTGACAGGATCGACGCACACATCAGTTTCAGGGCAGCATTCTTTGCGCCACTGATCCGGATTTCCCCCTTCAGCGGTGTGCCGCCGATAATGCGAACCTTGTCCATGCCGGATGTCTTTCCTTCTGCCGGATGCGGCACCCCTGCCATCAGGGCCGACTCATTCAGGCTATTATTTAGATCATGGGGGGACATGCAAACCTCTCAATTGGGCAAAAGGACAGGATAAACCAGACAGGCGGATCGACAGGGTTTCAGGACGGAAACAGTCAGCCCTTACTTCGGGAACAATGCTGATATCAAAAGGCGAGACTAAGGCAAAAGTCAGGTGTTTTTGGACCCGTCTTCAACATCCGATGATTCGGCCTGGTTTTCCAAGCGTCTCGCGCGTTGTTGCGCCTTTCTTTTCAACAAATTCGCACGCAGGGTCGCCGCCTGCCGCTGAAGGCGCGCGCGCTCTCGTTCCGATGTCTTGTTGTCTGTCGCCATGCGCAGGAAATGCCGGGTGGCGGCGGTTGAGTCAAGTCCGTGTCCGTAGCGCTTGCACCGGTCCGAACCTTATGGCATACACCGCCCCGCTTGGGCGAGACATCGCCCGCCGCCACGATAACGCTGTCGTAGCTCAGGGGTAGAGCACTCCCTTGGTAAGGGAGAGGTCCAGGGTTCAATTCCCTGCGACAGCACCATTTTTCTCACTTTTCGTATTCTTGGATCGGCCATTTAGGCTGGTATGGATTGGGTGATCCCATGGCAAACGATGATATCTACAAAGACCTTTCACAATTGGGGCAGAAGGTGGCTTTGCCAGGGTCTCCTGACGAGGCTGAGCTGGAGCGGGTGGCTAATCCACAGCAAGGGGTTACCTATGCGGTGCGGTTTGTGGCACCGGAATTCACCTCGCTGTGTCCGATGACGGGCCAGCCGGACTTCGCGCATCTGGTGATTGACTATGTGCCCGGCGATTGGCTGGTGGAGAGCAAGTCGCTGAAGCTCTATCTGGGTGCCTTTCGCAATCACGGGGCGTTTCATGAGGACTGCACGGTCAGCATTGCGCGGCGCCTAGTGGACTTCCTGCAACCGATCTGGCTGCGCATCGGCGGATATTGGTATCCGCGCGGCGGGATTCCCATCGATGTCTTCTATCAGACTGGGCCCGCCCCGGAAGGGGTCTGGATTCCCGATCAGGGGGTTCCCCCCTATCGCGGGCGCGGGTGAAGGATTACTGCGACAAGGCCTTATAGGCAGCCGTAAACCCGTTCAGCGAGATGGGGATCACGATTGGTGTATCCGGGTTGGCGGCCCTGGCAAAGGCTGCAAATTCTACCTTGAAACTTGTCTGACTGTTGGGTGGATCATTCTGAAACTGCCATTCGACGATGCCCAAGAAGCTGAGGCAGTGGTGCGCGCATAAGCACGCCACTTTTCCCTTGGCCTAAGCTACGGCCCAAATCAGCTACAACAATGCTAACGCTTTTGACGAAGTTCTTCTGAAGCACTAGTTTTGGGATTTGAAAGTTTCATTTAGCCCCGTCAGGGCTTCGCTTTCTCTAATATGCTTGACGGCAGCTATGCTGCGTGCGTCGCTGGCGATAATTGACACGCCATAACGTGGTGGGGGTTCCTTCGTTCGATTTGGTTCATCAAAAGTTAATCACCAGAAACCTCAACGTAGTATGTAAATCACATAGGCCTCAACAGGCACCGGCTTGTTCTGCTCCATGCGTTGCTTGGCTTCTTGTAAACTTACCACCCACAGATGACGAAAGTTGCTCGATTAGGCCGTTGCATGAGAAACCCATCATACTTAGGTATTGTTTGGCCGATCTAACTGCTTGCTCATTCCAATCAATAGAAAGGCTGTCAACCGCCACCGTGGCATCAGCAACTTCATATCCGTCACCATATGAAGACGCCAATTGCTGTATAAGGCCTTCACGAGAAAACCCTCCGATTCTTAGATAAGACTCTGCAGACCTGACAGCATTTTTCTGAGGGCCGGTCAGATTCTGGGCTGAAACAATTGACGCGCCTATCAATGTAAAAAGAGCAATAGCTCCAACAGTTAGTTTAATCATAGTATCCTCAATTTACTATTTTTAATAAACATAGCGTATTTTTCATTCCACTCAAAATCAAGCTTGTAATCTGAATAATTGTATGGCGCGTGTAAACACACCAAGCGCTAAACCCGATAGATTTGGTTTTGATGGCTTGCGAGAAATAATAGACATATAGAAAGCGAGGCGCTGATATGTGCCCATTTGTCCTTCGCCATGCTAACGGCATTGAAGGGCGGCGCGTGTGCTGAATTGCGCGGCGCTTAGTGGAGTTCCTGCAACCGGTCTGGCTGCGCATCGGAGGATATTGGTATCCGCGCGGCGGGATTCCCATCGATGTCTTCTATCAGACTGGGCCCGCCCCGGAAGGGGTCTGGATCCCCGATCAGGGGGTTCCCCCCTATCGCGGGCGCGGGTGAAGGATTACTGCGACAAGGCCTTATAGGCAGCCGTGAACCCGTTCAGCGAGATCGGGATCGCAATCGGTGTATCCGGGTTGGCGGCCCTGGCAATAGTGATGGTTGCCCGCGCGCCCGCCTGCATCGACTGAATCTGCTCAATGGTCAGGGCCATATTGGCAACACACCCCGCCGGGGCACAAAATTCATAGACATAGCGCAACCGCTCCCCCTGATCGATTTGCAGGGCGACCCCTTCCGGCAGGGCCGTGCCCAAGGGCACAATAACCGTACCCCCGGCTGGAATATTGGGGTCGGATTGCAGCCGGATCAGGCTAAATTCCACGATGGGTTTTCCAGTGGCATCTGACCCGTTCTGGACCATGTAGCAATCGCTGTTATCGGCGGAATCGCAAAGGATCCTCCAATCTCCGAATTGCCCAACCACACGTTCCTTCTGTGCAGTGGACGTCGTTTGAGCCTGGGCCGTGGAAAATGACAGCAGAGCAATCACAACCCAAATCATCAACCGAACCATACTGTGCCATCCTCATTGCTGAACCTATGCGTCACCCTAGCATTTATGGTGCCGGGGACCCAAGCCTCTCACTTTGCAAAATGGACCAGCATTCCACCCCCGGAAAAGGATTCGGGGCGGGTTGAGACCCGTCTAGCCGCGTGGCTGATAGACTTTCGGGTCGAACCAGATTTTCTGTTCGTGAATTTTCCCCAACAGGCCGCGAATCTGCTGAATTTCCTGCATCAGGTCAGCGGAACTCGTGCCCTCTTCCGAGTCGGATTGACGGGCATTCATGACACGGCGGGTCAAATCACCCACACGCCGGGTCAGGGACACTTCGATGAAATCGATATCCTGGATATCCAATTCAAAATGCGTTCTGAACTTCGCCATTGGGGGCCCCTTCCATTCTTAACCACACTTGCCCGATACAGCACAGCTGAAAGGCATGATGATGCTTATAAAAGGATAGACGGAGTCAAAGCTGGGTCAATATAAATTTCCCAGATGCGACACCCAGTGACTAATATGCGACCCTTGCTCCGGGATGCGATAGATTTCATTCACGGACTTCAGGCCGCATCGTACCGATTGTCCATGCTGGGACATAACGCTAGGCTTTAAGGTGCAGCGCCGTGCCGATGGCATTCACGCCAGGAACGACCCAAAGGGGAATTGGTTTATGGATTTTACCGATGTGAAGACGCTGGAAATGATCCTGGTCTTCATTCTTATTGGGGGTGCCCTATACTTCTATGCCACGGAAAAGCTGGCGCTGGAGGTGACGTCGCTGGCGGTGATCTGTGCGCTGATGGTGGTGTTCCACCTGTTGCCGGTTCCAGGCCCGGACGGGAAGAACCTGCTAAGCGCAAAATCCCTGCTGACCGGATTTGCCAATCCGGCCATGCTGACGGTGCTGGCGCTGCTGATTCTGGGCGAAGGATTGAACCGGACAGGCGCGCTGGACAGTGCTGCGAAACTGGTCAATGCCGTATCTCAGGGACGCCCGATTGCCGCCATTGGTTTGACGCTGTTGATGGTGTGCAGTGTCTCGGCGGTGCTGAACAATATTCCCGTTGTCGTCCTGTTCATACCGATCATGCAGGCCCTTGCGGTACGCTCAGACCGACCGTCTGGCCGATATATGATGCCGCTCAGCTTCGCGGCTATTCTGGGGGGCATGACCACGCTGGTCGGATCGTCCACCAACCTGTTGGTGTCCAGCGCGATGATCGAGTTGGGGGAGCCCGGATTTAGCTTTTTCAGCTTCACGGTTCCCGGACTGGTCGTAGCTGCAGTCGGCATGGTCTATGTTGTTTTCATCCTGCCCAAGCTGTTGCCGGAGCGCGCCAGCAAGATTGAGGCATCGCAACGCGAGGCAAAACAGTTCAAAGCACAGATCACTGTGCGACATCATGGCAAACTGGACGGCATGACGCCTTCTGCCGGATTCTTTCCAGAATTGAACAATATCACGGTTCTGTCGGTTGAGAGCGAAGGCGAGGTTCGCCTTCCCCCTTATGATGAAATCCCGCTACAGCCCGATGACGTGCTGATCGTTGCGGCGACACGCGACCGGCTGTTGCAGTTTCATAAGGAAAATCCCGGTGCGATCACCCCCGACATCATGATGCGCAGCGGTCTTGCCCGCATGATTGATGCCGATGCCCCCTGGAAATCAGGCGCGCAGTCGGTGGCGGAAGTCATGGTCACCCCGGCATCCCGCATGGTGGGGCGGACACTGGATACGATCGGGTTTCGATATCGCCATGACTGTGTCGTGCTGGGGGTGGAACGGCGCAGCCGCATGGCACGCACCAGACCCACTGAAATCCCTTTGGAGCCAGGCGATATTCTCCTGATCCAAGGGCGCCGGTCGGATATTGAGGCCCTGCGCGGCAGCCAGGAAGTGGTTTTGATGGAATGGTCTGCCGAAGACCTGCCCCAGCCGCATCACGCGAAACGCGCCGGGGCGATCTTCCTGGCCACGATTGCCGCCGCAGCAACCGGCATTCTGCCGACAGAGGTTGCCACCCTGACCGGGGCGGCGGCGATGGTGATTTGTGGTGCGATGACAGCAGAAGAAGCGATCCGGGCCATTGACCATAAGATCATTCTGTTGATCGCCGCGGCCCTGGCGCTGGGCGCTGCGATGCAGGCAAGTGGCGGGGCGAGTTTCCTGGCTCAGGGGCTGGTCTATGTGCTGGGCGGAACAAGCCCCGCTATTGTCCTGTCCGGCTTCTTTCTGCTGACGGCAATTCTGGCCAATGTGCTATCGACGAAGGCCACGGCGGTTCTGTTCACCCCGATTGCGGTTGCTGTGTCGCACACCATTAACGTTCCAGCGGAAGCCTTTGCAGTTGCAGTGGTTTTTGCCGCTAACTGTTCCTTCGCCAGCCCGGTTGGATATCAGACAAACCTTCTGGTCATGGCCCCTGGCGGATATAAGTTTAAGGACTTTCTGAAGGCTGGCGCACCCTTGTTGATCTTGTGCTGGCTGGCCTTTAGCCTGTTTGCGCCCTTCTGGTTCGATCTTTAAATCACCAGCACATTCTGTAAGATGGTGCAGAGATGATAGTGAACCAAACCATGAAATCCGCCCTCGCCCCCCCCTGTCGCACCTCTGACGGCATACAGGATCGGCGTGTGGGAATTGAAATCGAATTCGCCGCCTTAAAACCACGCGATGCTGCCACGCTTGTCACACAGCGATTTGGCGGAAAAGTGGTCGAAGTAGATCCCCATCGCTATGAAATTCAGGAAGGCCGCCATGGGGTTTTCCTGGTCGAATTGGATGCTCAATACGCACATCCAAATGAGAAGCTGAGTGATGTCGAAAAGCGCAAGCCCTGGCTTTCCGAAATGGCCAACTGGCTGCGGGACCTGGATACCGAAGCCAGCCGGTTGATCGGTGATCTGGGCGGGGACCTGATACCGTGCGAAGTGGTTTGCCCCCCCATTCCCTGGACGGAGCTGAACCAAATAGAAGATCTTTATCGCGCCTTGCACAAGGCTGGGGCGGCTGGAACCGATGAAGGTTTGCTGTATGCCTTTGGACTGCACATGAATGTGGAAACCAGCGGCACGACCGTTGGGCATATATTGCCGACACTAAAGGCCTATCTGTTATTAAGCCCCTGGTTGAGAAGTGCTATACAAGTTGACGGAACCAGAAGGATTTTCCCCTATATAGACCCCTTCCCGTCAAGTTATATCAAGCGGGTATGCGCCCCAGATTACACGCCGGATCTGAATGCAATGATTGGTGATTATCTGTCTTTCAATCCAACGCGAAACCGCGAATTGGACATGTTACCCCTGTTTAGTCATCTGCGTGCGGCGCGGGTTTCTGGCGCCGTGGATGACCCACGCATCAAGGCACGACCCGCCTATCATTGGCGATTGCCAAATGCGCTGTTCAGTGGCCAGGAGGCGGGGCCACTTGCAGAGTGGTCACGCTGGGTGACAGTTGAACGCCTTGCTGCGGATTCTGATGGGTTGGATAAGGCATGTGAATCTTTTCAGGACCTGTCCCCGCTTCCCCTGACAGATGACGTCGAAGTCTTTTCTACTGACCTGGCGAAGGCCTATTGCCCATGACGCGCCCTATCATCGGGGTCACGACCAGTCACTTGCGCGGATGGCGTTCCTGGCAATTTCAGCGCTTGGCGATCTGGCGAGCCGGGGGCCGGGCCAAGCGGCTGACGGCATCGCGTGTCCCGAACCCGAAAGACTGTATTTCAAGTCTGGATGGTTTGGTGATCGGGGGAGGAGACGATATCGACCTGACCCTGTATGGCGGCACCCTGGATCTGAAAATCAGGTACGACCCGGAACGGGACGCATTAGAGCGCGCGCTGCTGGAAGCGGCCACAGACCAGCCATTGCCCATTCTGGGCGTCTGTCGGGGCGCGCAAATGCTGGCCCTATGGCGTGGTGGCAACCTGATTCAGGATATTTATACCCATTATCCGGACCTGCCACGCATTCGAACCGTCTTCCCGAAACTCAGCATTACTGTCCAGGAAAATACAAAACTGCAATCCATCCTTCAGCGGTCATCCCTGCGGGTGAACAGTCTGCATCACCAATCGATCAACGCCCCTGGCGATGGGATGCGTATCGTCGCCCAGGACCCGCGGGGGGTGACACAGGCGATTGAACATACCGGGGATCGATTCATGGTCGGCGTCCAATGGCATCCAGAATATATGCCACAAAAGCCAGCCCAACTGCGCCTGTATAAGGCCTTGATCGCGGCGATACAGCGCTGAGAATATATGCGACATATTTTCCTTATTTTGCGACACATTGGGCATTGACGACGCGCCACGGCGTGCCTAGCTTTCGCGCAGCTGATTGGCATGAGGGTTTTGCCCGTGACAGTCATCAGCAACGATCCCGCCTTGCCCGTCCTTGGAGACCCCGCCTGTGACCCAGAAACCAAATACCCGCCCCGCTAATCCCAATTTCTCTTCTGGCCCCTGCGCCAAGCGTCCGGGATGGAGCCCTGACGCGCTGAAAGATGCCCTGGTCGGGCGATCCCATCGATCCGGTCCAGGAAAGGCAAAGCTGAAAGAGGTCATTGACCGCACACGCGCCATTCTGGACATTCCGGCAGACTACAGAATAGGGATTGTGCCTGCGTCAGACACCGGCGCGGTGGAAATGGCACTGTGGTCCCTGTTAGGGCCGCGCGGCGTTGATATGCTGGCCTGGGAAAGCTTTGGCAAAACCTGGGTCAGTGACGTGATCAAGCAATTGAAATTGAGCGATGTCCAGGCCATTGAAGCAGATTATGGCCTTCTGCCGGACCTGACCAAAACGGCAAAGGATCGGGATATCGTTTTCACCTGGAACGGCACGACCAGTGGGGTGCGTGTCCCTAATGCGGATTGGATTGCTGAGGACCGCAGTGGACTGACGATCTGTGATGCGACCTCTGCGGCCTTTGCGATGTCCCTGCCCTGGGACAAGCTGGATGTCACAACCTGGTCGTGGCAGAAGGTTCTGGGCGGTGAAGGGGCCCATGGCATGATCGTGCTGTCGCCGCGCGCCGTTGAGCGTCTGGAGACCCATACACCCACCTGGCCAATGCCAAAGATCTTCCGCATGACCAAGGGCGGTGAACTTATCGACGGGATTTTCATCGGGGAAACCATCAATACGCCCTCTATGCTGTGTGTTGAGGACTCGCTGGACGCCCTGCGCTGGGCAGAAAGCGTTGGTGGTGCACAGGGCATGATCGACCGCTCCCAGGCCAATCTGGCGGTCATTCAGGACTGGGTTGAAAAGACCGATTGGATCGAATTCCTGCCAGTGGACCCCGCCACCTATTCGAACACGTCGATCTGCCTGAAACTGTCAGACCTGTGCCCGCTGGAGGGGGAAGCCCGCGCCACGGCCCCCAAGCGGATGGCAAGCCTGTTGGACAAGGAGAATGTCGCAAAGGATATCAATGGCTATCGCGATGCCCCGGCCGGGCTGCGGATCTGGGGCGGTGCCACTGTGGAAGCCAGCGACACCGCTGCGCTGATGCCCTGGCTCGACTGGGCCTATGCCATGATCACAAAGGAAGGCTGACCCCATGCCGAAAGTCCTGATTTCCGATAAGTTAAGCGACCGCGCCGTCGATATCTTTCGTCAGCGGGGGATCGAGGTTGATTTTGAGCCAGGCCTGTCCGCTGAAGACTTGCTGACCCGCATCGGGAATTATGACGGCCTGGCGATCCGGTCCGCCACAAAGGTGACAGACGCTGTGCTGGCGGCAGGGAATGGCCGGTTAAAGGTCGTCGGGCGCGCGGGCATTGGCGTCGATAATGTCGATCTGGCCGCCGCCACCCGCTTTGGCACGGTGGTGATGAACACGCCCTTTGGTAATTCCATTACCACAGCAGAACATGCCATTTCCATGATGATGGCTCTGGCCCGCCAAATCCCCGCCGCCGATGCATCCACCCGGGCCGGGAAGTGGGAAAAGTCCAAATTCATGGGGGTGGAGCTGTTTGGCAAAACCCTTGGTCTGATCGGGGCCGGGAATATCGGTGCCATCGTTGCAGACCGCGCCCAGGGCCTCAAAATGAAGGTCGTGGCTTTTGATCCCTTCCTATCGCCCCAGCGCGCCCGTGATCTGGGGGTCGAAAAAGTTGATCTGGACACATTGCTGGGTCGTGCCGATTTCATCACGGTGCATACCCCACTGACCGATGGAACCCGCAATCTGATTGACGCCGCCGCCCTGGAAAAATGCAAAACAGGCGTTCGCATCATCAACTGCGCGCGGGGCGGTATTGTTGACGAAAAAGCACTTAAAGACGGCCTGGAAAGCGGCAAGGTTGCCGGGGCCGCCCTGGATGTCTTTGTTGAGGAACCCGCGCGGGATAATCCGCTGTTTGCCCTGGAAAATGTCGTTGCCACCCCGCATCTGGGTGCTGCGACAGAAGAGGCCCAGGAAAATGTCGCCCTGCAGGTCGCGGAGCAGATGTCAGATTACCTGCTGACCGGCGCGATCACCAATGCGCTGAATATGCCTTCAATTTCTGCCGAAGACGCCCCGCGCCTTCAGCCCTACATGGCTTTGGCCTGTCAATTGGGGGCCTTTGCCGGGCAAGTCACCGAATCAGCGATTAAAGCGATTACGATGGAATTTGAAGGCCATGTCGCCAAGCTGAATGTAAAGCCCCTGGTTCAGGCGGCCCTGGCGGAGGTGATGAAGCCCTTTTCCGAAGCGGTTAACATGGTCAATGCCCCGGTATTTGCCCGGGAACGCGGCATAGACGTGTCTGAAGTCATTCATGACCGCCCCGGCGATTACCAGACCCTGATCCGGCTGACCCTGACAACAGAACGGTTTACACGATCCGTATCGGGCACGCTGTTTGGCGGGAAACTGCCGCGGCTGGTCAATATCAAGGGCATTGCAATAGAAGCAGAACTGTCCCCCAATATGCTGTATATCACCAATCATGATAAGCCGGGCCTGATTGGGGGCATTGGCTCCATTCTGGGCGATGCCGGGGTGAATATTGCCACATTCCATCTGGGCCGGGCGGATGCCGGCGGCGATGCCATCGCGCTGATTTCAATTGATGAGGCCCTGACACCGGACCTGCTGACAAAACTTCAGGAACTGCCACAGATCAAACAGATAAAATCCCTCACTTTCTGAGGTAAAGCGCTGTTATTTCAGGATAATATTTTTTCCTTTCGCACCTGCAGCATAAACCTATATCATAGGGACCGTTCTAATCGTTACTAAGGACACCTGATGCTCTATTCATTCCATGATGCGCGGTCTCGCGCGCTAATGCCGCTTCGGTGGATGGCGGAAGCAACGCGCATCACCTTCGACAGCCCGTTTCACCCGATGAGCTGGACTCCCGTTGGCCGGATGTTGGCCGCAGGCTCCACAGTGCTGGAAAGTCTTATTGCTATTCGTGGCAAGCCGGAATGGCGGATCGACACCGTTGAAATTGACGGCCAGGATGTGCCTGTCACCATCGAACCAGACCTGGAAGCGCCCTTTGGCGATCTGGTTCATTTCAGCAAGCCTGCAAAGTTCAAGGGTCAGCCCCGGATTCTGCTGGTGGCCCCGATGTCCGGTCACCATGCCACTTTGCTGCGCGATACCGTGCGCGCCCTGATCGTTGAAAACGATGTCTGGATCACAGATTGGCGCGATGCCGCTGATATTCCGGTTGAGGAAGGGCGCTTTGGCGTCGACACCTATATTCAATATCTGCGCGATTTCCTGTCCCATCTGCATCAGGAAAGCGACGCGCCTGTCCATATCATGGCAGTCTGTCAGCCAGCCCCGCTGGTCCTGGCGACTGTCGCATTGTTGGCAGAAGAAAAATCCCCCACCCTGCCCGCCAGCATGATTCTGATGGGCGGTCCCATCGACACACGGGCGGCGGCAACGGCTGTCACCCGCGTTGCGGAAAACCGCACAATGGCATGGTTCGAACGCAACATGATCCACCGCGTGCCGGCCCGCTATCCCGGTGCTAATCGCAAGGTTTATCCTGGCTTTTTACAGCTTCATTCCTTCTGGTCCATGAACCCGGCCCGCCATGCGGGCGCGCATGTGAAAATGTTCAATCAGTTGCGCAAAGGTGACGATGAGTCTGCCGAGCGGACACAGGCTTTCTATGATGAATACATGTCTGTTGCCGATGTGCATGCGGATTTCTTCCTGGAAACGGTAGAGCATGTCTTCAAACGCCATTCCCTGCCCACGGGAACGATAATGTGGAATGATCGCCTGGTGAAGCCAGAGGCAATCACGACGGTTGGCCTGCTGACGGTTGAAGGGGAATTGGACGACATATCCGCCCCGGATCAGACCGAAGCCGCTCATGATATCTGTGCCAATATCCCGGAGTCTCTGCGCGATCATATGTTGCAGAAGAATGTCGGGCATTATGGCATCTTCAACGGTCGGCGCTGGCGCGAAGATATCTGCCCCCGGATCGGCAGCTTCATTCGGAAGATTGAGGCGATGAAGACCGAACCTGCAAAAGAAGCAAGTGACGGACAGCAAAACGCTGCTTAAGCTTGGCGTATGAAGTCAGTCTTACCTTTCATCCTCATGGTGATACTGTTGCCCATGACAGCAGTGGCCCAAGAGCGCCTGCCCGGCGGCGGTGTCGCGGAAGCAACCGGCCTGCGGGCGTGGTATGCCGAACCGACAGAACGCTATGCCCATGGTATTCTGGATGATGCGATTGAGGCCGGAAGCCTGATTGCAGAGCGGGACGGCAAGACCTATCGCTATGACCTGCCCGATGACAGCGTATTTGAGGATCTGACGCCGCGCCTTGTTGATGCCAATGGCGATGGGCAACTGGAAATCCTGACAATCAAATCCTACCTGACCAGCGGGTCCACTATTGCCCTGTATGGCATCCAGGACGATACGCTGGTACCCCTGGCAGAAGCAGCCCCCATCGGCACTTCCAATCGATGGCTGAACCCGGCGGGGGTTGCGGATTATGATGGGGATGGCAACCCGGATATCGCAGTCATACAAACCCCACATATCGGGGGCATCCTGATCCTGTATCATTGGGATGGCACCTCACCAAAGATTGTCGAGCGGGGCCGAAAATCTGGCTATTCCACCCACAAAATTGGATCAACGATGCTCAACATTGCGCTAACGGTCGATTGGAATGGCGATGGCGTGATGGACCTGTTGCTACCCCGCCAGAACCACACCGATATCGTACCAGTCTATATGATCGGGGATACCTTCACAGAGGGCGAAACCTATCGGATGCGCCGGGAGATCACGGGACGTTTGGAATTAATGGGTAACTTTGTCAAAATCCCACTGCGCGGCGGCCTGACAAAAACCATCACCCGACCCTACAATCCCGCCGAAAAGGCAAAGAAAAAAGAGAAAGCCCTGCATTCGACCGATTGAAATCGTGTTGTCGGGGCTATTCCGCAGCCTGAGACAGGGTATCAGCAACAGGGCTGTTCAGGGACGCGATTGCGGCATCCATTGCACCCTGACCCAAAGGCACACCATGGCGGCGCAGCACGGTTTCAATCCCCGCCAGCGCGCCCAGGATCATCGGCTCATTAATATTACCCATATGACCAATGCGGAAGCCCTTGCCCCGATAGGGCCCAATGGCGGACCCGATATGCAGGTTCATGTCCCGGCCTGTGGCACGGATTTCTTCTGCATCAATCCCCTCTGGCGTCAGAATGGCCGTGACTGAATCCGCGCGATCAGCCGGATTTTCTGCATTGAAGCGCATGCCCCCTGCCTCGCACCAGACAGAAACCGCCGCCCTAACGCATCGCGCCAGCCTTGCATGGCGCGCAATCACACCGTCCAGGGTTTCTTCCGCAATCATGTTCAGGGCTTCGCGCAATCCGAAAATGTGATGTTCGGGCGCCGTGCCACAGAATCGCTGATAATGCTCACCCGCGACCCGTTCCTGCCAATCCCAATAGCGGCGGGGCATCTTTGCTGACTTACCCGCCGCCATTGCCTTGTCATTGACCGCGACCAGCGCCAAGCCTGCAGGCATCATCAACCCTTTCTGAGACGCCGCGACCGTGACATCCACGCCCCAGTCATCCATTGGAAAGGCCGTCGTGCCAAGAGAGGCAATCGTATCGACACAGAACAAGGCCGGATGCCCTGCCGCATCAATCGCCTTGCGCGCCGCCAGCACATCGCTTTTCAGGCTGGTGGCGGTATCGACATGCACGAACAGCACGGCCTTGATCTTATGAGCTTTATCCGCGCGCAGAACCGCTTCAATCGCATTCGCATCAATGGCTTTGCGCCAGCTGTTTGGAACCGTTTCACAGACCAGCCCCAAGGCCTGCGCCATCGCTCGCCAAGCCTCTGAGAACACACCCACTTCCGGGATCAGCACAGTGTCGCCGGGTGAAAGAATATTGCTTAATGCCGCTTCCCAGGCCCCATGACCATTGGCCCCATACAGATGCACGATCCCTTTGGTCTGGAAAATCGCCTTCACATCCTCAAAAACCGCGTCACACAGGGCAATGAATTCAGGACCGGAAAAGTCCACGGACTGACGATGCATCGCATTCAGAATGCGATCAGGCACCGGCGTCGGACCAGGGCTCAACAAAAACTGAAATCCACGCTCAATCACCATGGGATGCTCCTGAAAAACCCGGTATGGAAGAACAGGCTATTCCTACTCCAATTATGCCGTTGGTCAATCTCAACAGAACGACCCTTGCGACCTATTGCCCGACCGGGTGGTCAACCGCAGGCGAATGCCGCTATAGAGACCCTCAATCTCATCTTCTATATCGGAAATCTGATCTTATGAGCGACCTGCCCCCCTGCCCCGCCTGTGCGTCCACTTACACCTATGAGGCTCAAGGCCTCTTCAACTGCCCGGAATGTGGCCATGAATGGTCCGCCAATGCCAGCACCGGCGCATCAAAAGTCTGGCGCGATGCCAATGGCAATGAATTACAGGATGGCGATACCATCACGGTCATCAAGGACCTGAAGGTCAAAGGCTCGTCCTCTGTCGTTAAGGTCGGCACCAAGGTTAAGAACATCCGCCTGGTTGAGGGCGATCACGACATCGACTGCAAAATCCCCGGCATCGGTGCCATGGGCCTGAAATCCGAATTCGTGAAGAAGAGCTAAAGCAAGGACCGCACTACGCTTGTGTCTCTCATTCAACTAATCGCATTCTGTTGCAGAGAGTTGTGCGTAAAGCATTGCCTCAACGAAAGCCTGCTCTTTGGCTGAGTCATAAGCCGAGGAAACGGTTTTGGACATGTCTGCACCCGCCAAGACAGCCGCAAGAGCGGACATTAATTTGGAGCGGTTTAAAAGATCACTCTTCCTATTCTTATCGATAGGCGATTGGGTCGACTCGTTTGAGTACCATGAGGCGACGTGACGCCAGCCATCAGAACGGCAAGGCGATGCCATCGCTGCTTTACGAAGTCTCAACTCATCTGGTTTGAAGCCTTCCCACTCCCACATCGGACGATCTCCAAAATTTGCAAGAAGCGTGGCATCTGGGGTGGTCAAAACAATGTGAACTTCGCTTTGCATCGTGTTTGCTCGATCCGCAATGGCTTGAGCCTTCGAGGTGGACTCTGCGCAATCTGAAGGGAAGATATAACTTTCGTATTGTTCCCGCCCTGACATTTGACCAATCACACGAAAATCGTCATGCCGGGCAAAGTCGAACACAGCTTGAAAAACGAATTTCCCCAAGTCGGAAAAGTCAGCATCTGGATCTGACCGACTTTTGTCATAGGTGAAGGTTACAAGGCAATCTGCAACCGTCCCTTCTGGTATATACCGAAAGAACATATCCGACATAATCCGCGCATCGGGGTCTGGCGGGGGTTCGGCAAGTGCCTTATCTGGCGCTGGCTGAAACATCGCTGCAATAGCCAGCGTCGCAGCACCCAGTGTGTTTGAAATCTTAAGACGCTTGGTTTGCTGCCTCAGAACGTTATTGCAACTCATTCACCCTTTCTCCCCGTCGAGAAAACACGTCAACATCAACACCCGCACTGATCCCATGACACGGTGGGTTCGATGGCATCATGAACGACATCAGCCTCTAAGGACGGATCAGTCTGCAATGTGGCAACAGAGACTAAAGCTCTATCCTGCTCAAAACACCATCTTTCCGTATGTGGGCCGGGTGACAGGTTTTGCAAAGCAGCCTACACTCTTCCTGCAATCCTTCCGGCGCAGTCTTACTAGTCTTGGAACCCAACCATTGACCTTCAGACGTATTACCATCCTCACCGCGTTTCTAATGAACCTGTGCGCTTCTACGATACCTGCCTCCGCTGATGAGCCACTGCCGGACCTAACGGCAGATGAAATCATTGAACATTGCTGGGCGATCTCGCTTGAACTTCGATCAAAACCAAACACGGAAGCAATACGGGCTGGTCATCTCGATACCGCTTTGTGTTTAGAAAATGCTATCATTGACTACGCATCGGACTTTATCGATCCAAACTCTATGACCCGGAGTGAAATTGAAGGAAAGATGAACCAGACCCGTTACGCTATAGGAGGATTGTATTGGAGCCTCTATAATGAACACCGGGCCTGTTCCTTTCCATCCTGTGGCCACTTCTTTCAGTCGTTTCATAACAACATGCTCTCAAAAGTCTATGAAGAGGTTCTGAAACGGGTGATGGCCCAGCGCGAAGACTATAGGGGAAAGTTCTAACCCGTTTTTGGAGAAGTCGCTATGGCATCTTTGGCGATTGATCCCTCAGCACAGTTTTATGTTCACACCGGAAGATACTTTTGCAAAGATGACCTGCCTGCAATCATAGGAAGTATGACGATGACACTTGGACGTACCTGCCTTGCTCTGTTCCTGATCGGGTTGGTTCAATGCATTGGGCTGTCTGTGTCTTGGGCAGAAGACACACCTTTAAATCAAAATGGCAAAATCGGGGGGTGGCCAACGGAGTTTGATGGACGCTATCCGGTTGGTACACCACCGGGCGACGGGTGGAACTTTGTATCGGGGGACGGCAAGAAGTTCTCCAGCGCCTGCATTGGTAAACTGCGCTCCCCACAATGCCTAGTCGACACCATGATGGCCTGCGGTGCCTGGTCCGATCTCGACGCTGGATGGCCCTCCGAAACCGACGCGGAAGAGGTCTTCAATCACCCAATCTGCCATGCATTGCAGAATTATCCTGGCAAACCTGGGGTTGGCATTGCAACGTTCACTGGACCAGGCTTTGATCCCGACAACTGGATGATCTACTATAAAACTGACCAGCGGGTTGTTGATCGAACCTGGCTGATTGATCCTGATCTTCCCTACCACCTTTGGGGGGGCAATTTATTTCATCTTCGGCCTGATGATACTGCTATCATTGCTTTCATGGTGATATGCGAGACTCAAAGCCCATTGCTTTCAAAAAATAAAACGGATGACATCCCTCTTTACCCCCGGAACAATAGTCCGTTGTCACAGTGCTGGGATGGCACTTTGGAAGCCGAAGTATTATTTGCCCGAAAACGCCCGGACAAAGAGGAGTGGTATGTCGGGAATTTTTTCGACGTGGGGCAACAGGGCTCATCAGGTAAGCCCTGGCCCAAGCTGGATGAATGGTACGCACAAGTCTATCCATCCGTTCTACCCGGGATGAAGTCTCGCTTTTAGGGAAGCCGATAACTATCCAGTCGCGCATTCTCGCCATTAATATTGGGATCCGTGGCGCGGAAAGCACTCCTACCATCCATCAAATTGTCGATGAACTGTTTCCGTGTCGCTGGGTCCTTTGCCAAGTCGCCCATCGCTTTGAGCGACTCGGACCCCAATATTGAATCTTCAACCACAGATTTCTGGCGACCTTGCTCCGGATAAGTCTTGTTTATTGCCTCTTGGATTAGTTTTGTGCCGTTTGGCCCTCCTTCTCGGAACACGGTGTCCGCAACGGCGATGACTGTGCTCTTGTCTCCAATCGTAGTTTTAAAGACTTCTGCACCACTGATTTTTCCATCCGATGCTTTAGATGGACCGACAGCACTGTCTATATAAATCTTGTAATAGGCGACTTGCTGTTCCGATGAAAGCTGATCAGGGGTCATTCCAGGCTTTATACCAGCCGCTTGGAGGCGAGGGCCTACCCATTTCAGTTTAGGGTCTAGTTTTACACGTTCTTGAAACTTGTTAAGCGTATCAGCCGTGATCCCAGCGACCGTGGTGCCATCGCGCTTTCCCCCACCTTCTGCGGAATATATAGAACCGTAGATTTCTCTCTCCAGGGGATCTGTAATCCCCTGCGCATCTAATGCGGAATGAAAACCAATCCAATCGGATTGCGTCACCCGCGTTGAGGGGGTGCCGGAAGGTCCCTTATAAGTTGGTATCCGTGGCAGCGTGCTTGGGCTTGTTCCTGGAGCCCCTGCATTTCCAGAGGGTGCAGTTTGTGCCTGTGCAAGTTGCACTGGGCTCGGGGTGTTTGATGGGTCAGGAGAATTCGCTGCCGCCACTTTTGCCTCAGGCGCATCAAAAGTGGGCGCGGCAGAGCGAGGTTCGGCAGCATTGGCTGAGACTTTTTGGATCAGGGGAGAGATCAGGTCGTTCAGTCGCACCTCGGTCTCTCCGCCCGGACGAGAGAAACCGTCGGTCTTCAGGCCGAAGTCCCGTTGAAAGCCTCTCAGCCCCCAATTCAGATCTTCGTCGGTCGTCGGGTTCCCTAGATGGGCCTTTTCAACCGGGTAATGGCCGGTCCAGGCCAGCGCATTCTTCAAGCCGACAACATCCTGGCCCCGATTGACCTGCCCCTGCCCCACGCCGCCCCCCAGACGCAGCGGGCGGCCATTCCAGTCAACTTTCTGGATGGCTGTCTTAACCTTAGGCTTTGGCGTGTAAAAAGGGTCCGTCAGTTCTGGATCATAGGCAAATGGAGCGGACGCCTTCGCAGGGCGCTTGGGCTTATAGGGATCTTCATGTCAGGTCAGGTTTACACGTTCAGAATGGCCCTGCGCCAAATCCCAGAAATCGTCTCATCACTGCAGGGTATCGGCATCATCCGATGCAAGCTTGCCGCCCACCGTGATGACCTCCTCCATGAACCCGCATGTGTCTGAGTGTAGTTTGCTCTGTTGATCAGATACCTCCCAATCCCGAACGCGTTCTGCATATTGCCGAAAATCGGACATGTTTTGACCGTCCAAGAGGCGACGATGGAAAATCCTGTAGGCTGCTTGTGCGGATACAATGTAGCCGCGTCCCCCCACTTCCGCACCGCTGCCTGTGAATTTTGACCAAAATGGATCCGCGTACGGCAGATAGAATCCAAGGGGCACCGCCAATGTCCCGTCCTTACGAACTTGGAGTTCTATATCTGGATATCTTTCGTCCCATAAAAGTGCAACTTCTCGCAGAAATTCCTTGGAATACAGGCCGTATAGAAGTTCGAAGTCGTTATTCTTCTCGCGAAAATCATGTTCAAAGACACGACATGTCGCAATAAAATCGACCTCAATCCAGTTCCAAGCGGCCCAACTCATGCCGCGCCAGACCGGCCCCCACGCAACATAAACAAGAGCGATCACGATAATCGCGACTGCACTTCGTTTGAGGATCAAGAAGGGGTTTTTCACGGACCGTACTCAGGTTCTAAATCCTGCCATTCGACATTCTCTTGGACTAAATCCCCACCGACAATTCGAAACTTTACTGTCATCTTCTGAGCCCAAGCAGCTTTACTATCGTACTCTGCCGCCCGACCTTCATCTGTTAGTGCGTTCATTATTGGATCGGGAGATGATTCTCCATCAAAGTCATATCGATCATTCCAGTTATGATTGATGACGCCGGTAACAGTTAATGCGTCACCATGTCTAGAAGCAGTAAAACCGTCTTTGATATCCGAAGACACTTTGTTCGTTCCAAATGCAAGCGCCTCATCGAGGTTTCCTTCCAAAACATGATCAAACGTTGAGGTGTTTCTTGTCCAACGGTCAGCTGACCCAAATGCACCTTTAGGCTTTTGCGGGACTATCTGACGCACATCTCCATCCTTCAGGCCTAAAAGTTGCTGCCGATAGTTGTACTTTATTGTCGTGCCGTCGTCCAAAGCAACTGTTTTATCTCTTGTAAGGCTATCCACGAACCGTTCCTGATTCTTCTGTTCCGCCTCTCGGATGAAGGGGCGTTCACGGGCTTTGTCTCGGGAGTAAGTGCGATCTTTTCCGGTTCCGTCGAGGAAGTGATCAAGGTTGTCGGCGGCGTTGTCCAGGCCAGCGGCGCGGCCCGCGTCGGCACCGAGGCGCAGTACGCCTTCGGCCGCATCCAGGGCGCCACCTCTCACTCTATCCCCGACTTCATTCGCCGCGTGCTTGACATCGCCAACCAACTCCTCCGCTGCGCCTTGAGTCTGTTTTCCCGCCTCCTCCAACGCCCATTTCGTTGGATTTTGCCACCCTGATGGTCGATAGCCCGAAGCGTCCGACACTTGCACCGAGCCAGACTTTGCATCCTCCGTTCTGGCATCGGTACTCATTCCAGTCTGCATCAGCAGATTGGCGCCAGTTGTCGGTTCATCTGGTCGAAATTCGCTTGTCGTCGCCGAGGCCCTCTTGATCAAGGGAGAGATCAGGTCGTTCAGTCGCACCTCGGTCTCTCCGCCCGGACGAGAGAAACCGTCGGTCTTCAGGCCGAAGTCCCGTTGAAAGCCTCTCAGCCCCCAATTCAGATCTTCGTCGGTCGTCGGGTTCCCTAGATGGGCCTTTTCAACCGGGTAATGGCCGGTCCAGGCCAGCGCATTCTTCAAGCCGACAACATCCTGGCCCCGATTGACCTGCCCCTGCCCCACGCCGCCCCCCAGACGCAGCGGGCGGCCATTCCAGTCAACTTTCTGGATGGCTGTCTTAACCTTAGGCTTTGGCGTGTAAAAAGGGTCCGTCAGTTCTGGATCATAGGCAAATAAAGTGGAAACCTTCCCAGGGCGTTTGGACTTGTCGGGATATTCATACTGGTTCAGATCCTTCCTCTGGACCAAATCATGTGCCGTGTTTGCAAGATGGGAATTGAGCGTCTTCTCCGTCGGGCCGCCCGGTCGGGCATAGCCGTCAACCGTCAGGCCATTCCTTTTCTGAAACGCCTTCATCCCATCGAACATTGGCGTGTCTGGGTATGGTGTCATGCCATAGGCGGGCGCCTCATAATGGCCCAGCTTGTTCAGACCTTGTTTCATATTCAGCACATCATCGCCATTGGCGGCAGAGGACGACCGCAAGACGTTGTTCAATTTGAAACCAAACATATTTACCCCACTTTTGTTCCAATTTGTAGTATGAGAAAGACCCCCTGCCCTTCTCTTCAAAACGGCATCTGTCACACCATGCGTTACAGAAGTTGCATATTATTTTACAAAAAACTAAAAATTGTCAATATATAAAAAGAACAAATTATAAATTAATGTATAAATTATTGAAATGTTTGATTTATTGCGGTATCATATTCGTATGCGCTGGCCGCCCTGGACTCCCGCCTACGCGGGAGAGACGAGGGTGTGAGCCTTGCCGCTCTTGAAGGTTTACCGCAAAGGACGCTTAGAAGGCGCAGAGGACCCAGAGAGGCAGAAGCGTGCACTTTTTCGTCACCCCGGACCCTGATCCGGGGTCCAGAGCAACAAGCGCGATTGGTGCCTGTAGCCCTGGACTCCCGCCTGCGCGGGAGAGACGACGGTTTAGGGGTCCATTCTCATCCTGAGGAGGCGCGTTAGCGCCGTCTCGAAGGAGGGGCTGTAAGTGGGGTGGTTACAGGAAGGCCACCCTTCGAGACGCTGCGCCCCTCAGGGTGAGGGCGCATTTGGCTAATACTATGTCATCCCGGACTTGATCCGGGATCCAGGGCGGCGGGTTTAGTTTTGTGCCTGTGGCCCTGTATACCCGCCTGCGCGGGCGTGACCAGGTATGACAATGATTCAGTGAAAAATGGTGCGCCGGTTCAAACTTCGTTCGAACCTATCATCTAAACAAAGGGCACCATTTTAAAAAAAATGGTGCCCGGGGACAGAATCGAACTGCCGACACAGCGATTTTCAATCGCTTGCTCTACCGACTGAGCTACCCGGGCACGCGCTTGGTGGGTCGGTCTTGTTCCACCGGAATGCAGAGGGTTCTATGAGAATTGCACCGGTCTGACAAGCCTTGTTTGGAGCAAAGGCGTGAAAATGTCCTCGCCCTTAAGCACCTGATATTCTCAGTCCTGATCGGTGCGATCCGGGTCCTCGCCGGAGACCGCGTCATTGGGGCCCTCGTCCGTTTCGATGCGATAGACGCCGCCCAGCCAGCGGTGCAGGTCCACATCCTGACAGCGCCCGGAACAAAACGGCTTGGTATCGGTGGCCGAGGGTTTGCCACAGATCGGGCATTTCTGTTTGTTATGCTTGTCGATGCGGGGTCTGTCAGGGTCCATCATGCGGGATCACGCTCCAATCTGACATCCAATTTGGCGGCACCGGGTTTCAGGATCAAGGGCTGGCCGAGGCGCTTCTCACACGCTTCCCGTGCCGCCTTCATATTGCCATTCAGCACGGCAGCCGCTGAGTCCGGCAGGGCAACAACCGGCTTTCCGGCCCCTTGCAACCGCAACGCCCGGCGCAAGGCATCGGCTGCCAGTGCATCGGGGGCCGCTGGGGGATAGGCCACCGGCGATAGACATAGATCGGCCAGGCTGGGTCCCATACGCTGGCGGGTGATTTCTACCAGGCCCGAGGGTGATATTCCCAGAACATCGCTGTGCGTCTCCGCATTCTTCAACCGACTGCGCAGGATATCCAGGAATGTCTTCATCTTGCCACGCCCGGTCAGGCCCGCGAAATCGATCACGATCAGACCACTGAGGCGGCGCAGGATAATCTGGCGTGCGATTTCTTCTGAGGCACGGCGGTTCAGGCGGTGGATCGCCTCATCCTTGGTGGAGGCCCCCGCCTCTCCCGCGCCCATATCAACATCGATTGACGTTAAGGCCCTGGTCTGTTCGATGGTAAGGCGACCCCCGCCGGTCAAGGTGACCTCTGCCCCCAGCGCTTGTTCAAGAATATCGCTGAGCCCCGACGCATCGAAAATCGGCGCAGGGTCATTGTGGAAGGCCAATCCCTCAGACAAGTCCGGGAAGTATTCCGCACACAGCTTTTCCGCCGTCGCGAAGTCCAACCGATCATCCAGGGCAACCCGTGCCTCAGGCCCCGCATCGCGCAGCATGGTCTCAATAAACGGGGTTGTGGGCAGCAACAGGGCGGGCGCTTTCTCCGTCTTTGCCCTGGCCTGAATGTCCGCCCAGGTTGCGCGCAATCGGTCTGCCTCCGCCTTCAATTCCGCACCGCTGACGGTCCAGGATGGCCCGCGCAGGATCAGGTCCGTGGGATCGGCTATCCCGCTCTCAGCGGCTGCCAGGGCCTCGGCCCGGTGCTTCCCCTGACCCAGGGCCCTGGCGCATTGCAGGCCGCCGCCGCGACCCGGTTGGAGGCCCAGATAGCGGCCCCACAGAACAGGCTGACGTACGGCCGCTGGCCCCTTATCGTCATGGGCATCGCGGGTGATCTGGACCAGGACGGCCTCCCCCTCGGTGATATCCTTTGCCTTGGACAACAGGCCAATCCCCGCCGCGCCCAGATCCAGGAAGGCCGCGCCCAGGCGCTTATCAACAGCCTTCACCCGCGCCAGGAAGATTGCGCCGATCAGACGGGGACGGGTCACACGCTCAATATCCAGCCCCAGGGCCAGGCCATTGGCATCCAGATGCCCGGCCCGGCGCTCTGCGGGGCTTCCTTCAATGTATATTTCTGCTGCGCCCGTCATAGGTCGTTAATCCTCAAATCCGATAGATGTTAAGAGCGCTGCGGTCTCAAACAGGCCAAGACCGACCACATTGGAATAAGATCCGTTAATCCGGCGTATAAAGGCAGCAGCGCGCCCCTGAATGGCATAGCCACCTGCCTTGCCCTGCCATTCGCCAGAGGCCAGATAGGCGGCAATTTCTGTCTTATGCAGACGTTTGAAAACAACCGCAGTTTCAACCATCCGCGTCTTGACCGTTCCATCCGGGGCGATCAGCACGATACCGCCATATACCGTATGACGGCGACCAGATAATTGCTGCAGGCACTCCCGCGCGGTCTTTTCATCCTCTGCCTTTGGCAGGATTCGACGCCCCAGTGCCACCACCGTATCGGCGGCCAGAATGGCGGCGGAGTCGTCCAGACCGGCAGCGACCGCTTGCGCTTTCTCCAATGCCAGGCGGGCGGCATGGGGCCGCGGCAATTCTCCCCGCTGGGCAGATTCGTCGATATCCGCCGGATGCACAGCATCAGGCACAATCCCGATCTGGGCCAGTAAATCAAGACGGCGGGGGCTGGCAGAAGCCAGGATCAACTTTGGTTTAGCGTTCAAATCAGGATACCGGGAAAGTTTTTAAGAGACGTTGATGGATCTGGTCGCGCACTTGGCGATAGGCGTCAAGCCTCTGTTCACGACTGCCTTCAATGATGGACGGGTCGAATGTGTTCCAGAACACGACCTCACAGGCCATGGTGCGGGTCAATTCAACCGCATGGTGCTGGGCTTCCGGGGACAGGGCAATGATCGCGTCAAAGAAGGTATCTTCCAATTGATCGAAGGTCTTGGCGGTGTGCTTGGACATATCAACGCCAATTTCGGCCATGACTTCGACCATCATCGGGTCCAGCTCCCCACTGCGGGCGCCGACGCTGTCGACATAGATTTTCGTGCCATGCATTTTCTTCAACAATCCTTCGGCCATGGGGGAGCGAATAGAATTCATTGTGCAGCAGAACATCACCGCATCAGGCAGGTCGTCGGCTGAGAATATCATGCGCGCCCCTTCCCTGATCTCTGTTTCGCCTCGCCCCTTTTATCCGTTAACCGCGAATATGCAGGACACAGACCAGCGTAAACAGCCGCCGAGAGGTCGCTTTATCGATCTCAATTTTATCTTTCAGGGCATCGACCAAAACCTCCGCGCCCTCATTATGTAACCCGCGCCGCGCCATATCGATGGTTTCGATCTGGCTGGGGGAATGTTTCTTAATCGCGTCATAATAGCTTTCGCAGATCTGGAAATAGTCCCTGACGATGCTGCGAAACGGTGATAGCGGCAGCGAAACCGTAGTCAGATGCGCATCACCCTCGTCATCGATCTGGAACAGCACCCGTTTGCCATCCTCAATCGCCAGGCGCACCTTATAGGGACCGACATAATCGCCAATGGGCCGGAACCGGTTCATGTCCAACAGGTCATACATCGCGACCTTGCGCTCATGCTCCACCTCAACAGCACGGCGCACGACGCTTTTCTCGTCCAGCGTCAGGGCAACAATCTTATCGGTCGCGTCGTTGAAACTAGTGTCGCTCATCGTCGATACTCCCTTTGAATAGGCTGTCGGGCGGGAGTTTAATGCAGTCGCCACCGCTTAGCGAGACGGCATATTCAGGCGCAGCGCCACGGAAAGTCCGTGGGCACCCAGCCCTTCCGCCTCTGCCAGACGCACCGCAGCCGGGCCGATCTGAGTCAGGCTGTCTGCATCGCATTTCACGATGGAGGTCCGCTTCATAAAATCGACGACACCCAAGCCGCTGGAAAACCGCGCGCTGCGGGCCGTTGGCAGGACATGATTAGGCCCTGCAATGTAATCGCCAATGGCTTCTGGCGTATAGCGACCCAGGAAGATCGCACCGGCATTGCTGACCTTGTCACACAGGGCTTCCGGCTCTGCGACCGCCAGTTCCAGATGCTCCGGCGCGATGGCATCGATCAGCGGCACGGCAGCACCCAGGTCCGGCACAACAATGATCGCGCCGTGCTGGGTCCAGCTTTCCCCGGCGATAGCCTTGCGGGGCAATGTTTCCAGACGCCGCGCCACGGCGGCTTCGACCGCATCGGCAAAATCGGCACTGTCCGTGATCAGGATGGATTGTGCGGATGTGTCATGTTCGGCCTGGCTTAACAGATCGACAGCGATCCAATCAGGGTCGTTCTGTGCATCGGCGACCACCAGGATTTCTGACGGGCCCGCGATCATATCAATCCCCACCGTGCCGAAGACGCGACGCTTGGCCGCTGCGACATAGGCATTGCCCGGCCCAACGATGGTAGAGACCGGCTGTATCGTCTCTGTCCCATAGGCCAGCGCCCCTACGGCCTGAGCACCACCGATGCGATAGACCTCATCCACGCCAGCAAGCTTAGCCGCCGCCAGAACCAGCGGATTGGTTACATTATCAGGGGTTGGAACAACCATCACCAGCCGCTTCACCCCAGCGACCTTAGCAGGCAGGGCATTCATCAGAACGGAACTGGGATAGGCCGCCGTACCCCCCGGCACATACAGGCCAGCCGCAGCAACCGGCGTCCAGCGCGCGCCAAGGCGCACCCCGATCTCGTCCGTATAATCTAACCCGGCCGGCAGGGTCTTTTCATGGAAAGACCGAATCCGGTGTGCCGCCAGTTCCAGCGCATTGATCAATTCCGGATCACACGCATCCGCTGCCGCATCCAGGGCGGATTGAGGAATGCGCAAATCATCAACCGTGATCGCCACCCGGTCAAAGCGGTTGGTATAATCCACCACCGCCGTATCGCCCCGGCTGCGCACATCCTCCAGGATAGCCGCGACCGTGCGATCCACATCTTCATCCATCTCCCGCTTGCTGTGCAGCAGGTCATCGAAGGCAGCATAAAATCCCGGCGCATCAGCAAGCAACCGGCGAGATACGGGATAATCATGCGGCACGTTGTGCAACCTCCTGAAAACGACTGACCCAGCCGCCAACTTCTTCCGACCGGGTTTTCAAGGCGGCCCGATTGACGATCAGGCGCGAAGTGACCTCCGCCACGGTTTCAACCTCTACCAACCCGTTTTCCTTCAAGGTCCGGCCAGAGGAGACCAAATCAACGATGCGGCGACACAGGCCCATGCCCGGTGCCAATTCCATTGCCCCATTCAATTTGATACATTCGGCCTGCACACCCCGGCGCGCGAAATGCTTGCGGGTGATGTTCGGGTATTTTGTGGCGACACGAATATGGCTCCACCGGCTGGGATCATCGCCGGCAACCAGCTCAGCCGGCTCTGCCACGGCAATGCGACAATAGCCGATATTCAAATCCACCGGCGCATAGATCTCCGGATAGTCGAATTCCATCAACACATCATTGCCAGCAATGCCCAGATGCGCCGCACCAAAGGCGACAAAGGTCGCCACATCGAAACTGCGCACCCGGATAATCGACAGGTTGGGCACATTGGTATCAAATTTCAGCAACCGGGACGACGGATCATCAAAGGCCGGTTCCGGCACAATGCCAACACCGTCCAGCACCGGGCGCAACTCGTCCAATATCCGCCCTTTCGGCAGGGCCAGCACCAAAGGTTCATTCGCGGTCATAACGAAAATTCCGGATCAACGGTGAAACAGGGCCGTTACATGGCACACCGCCCCCCCGGTTTCCAGTGTTTATCTGTTTTGTCTCTTTTGCCAGGGGCGATAAGACCACCCATTTGCGGACCAAATACGCTGGGCATTGACATTTCTAAGAGCTGATGTTTTTTATATGTAACTTTATAACATATCATCAAGGATGTACGAATGTCTGAACAAATCGATGCCCGCCTGCCCGTCACTGTTTTGTCAGGCTTTCTTGGAGCGGGGAAAACCACGCTTCTGAACCATGTCCTGAACAATCGCCAGGGACAGCGGGTGGCCGTCATCGTGAATGATATGAGCGAGGTAAACATCGACGCCAGCCTGATCCGGGAAGGCGGGGCAAACCTGTCACGCACCGATGAAAAACTGGTGGAGATGACCAATGGCTGCATCTGCTGCACCCTGCGCGATGATCTTCTGGCTGAAGTTAGACGATTGAGCCAGGAAGGACGCTTTGATTATCTATTGATTGAGGGGACGGGAATTGCCGAGCCGCTGCCCGTCGCCAGCACTTTTTCCTTTCGTGATGAGAATGGGTTGAGCCTGTCCGACATTGCACGACTGGATACCATGGTAACGGTCGTTGATGCCGTAAACCTGCTGAAAGACTATTCGTCCCAGGACTTCCAAAGTGACAGAGGGGAAATCGCCGGTGATAGCGATGATCGAACACTGGTCGATCTGCTGGTGGACCAAATCGAATTTGCCGATGTCATCGTCATCAACAAGAAATCAGAGGTCACGCCAGAACAACGCGACCTTGTGCTGACAATTGTGAAATCCCTGAATGCCGATGCACGGATTATCGAGACTGATTTCAGCAAGGTTGCGTTAGGGGAAATCCTGAATACAGGTCTGTTCAGCGAAGAAAAAGCACAATCCCACCCCCTTTGGGTCAAGGAACTCTATGGCTATGACGGCCATGTGCCAGAAACGGAGGAATATGGGATCAGCAGCTTCGTCTATCGCGCCCGCCGTCCCTTCCATCCCGCCAAATTTAATGACTTCACCAAGGCGACCTGGCCCGGCCTGATCCGCGCTAAAGGGCATTTCTGGCTAGCGACACGCCCAGACTGGGTTGGTGAATTCTCTTTGGCCGGTGCTATTGCCCGATCTTTCCCAATGGGAATCTGGTGGACTGCCGTCCCAAAATCCAATTGGCCAGATCATCCAGAATGGCAGCAAGTCCTAGACAGCAACTGGGACCCGGTCTGGGGTGACAGACGGCAGGAACTGGTCTTCATTGGCAGCAGCATGAACGAAGCGGCAATCCGCACCGCCTTAGATGCCTGCCTGGTTGACGACACAGATACATTCGATCCCAAAGCCTATCAGAATCTACCGGATCCCTATCCAATCTGGGAACGACAAGACGCTGCCTGAACCGGAAGGAGGACCATTGGTCCTCCTTACTCCACCGTCACAGCCTTTGCCAGATTGCGGGGTTGATCGACATCCGTGCCCTTGATGACAGCGGTGTGATAGGCCAGCAATTGCACCGGGATGGTATACAGGATTGGTGCGACATAGGGGTCGACCTTGGGCAGTTCGATACTGGCAAAGGGTTTTGCCATGCGGGTCATTTTAGCAATACCATCGGCATCGGACAGGAAGATAACGCGCCCGCCCCGGCTGACCATTTCCTGCACATTGGATGCCGTCTTCTCAAACAGCGGGCCAGAAGGCGCGATCATGATGATCGGCACATTTTCTTCGATCAGCGCGATGGGGCCATGTTTCATCTCACCCGCCGGATAGCCTTCGGCGTGGATGTAGGAGATTTCTTTCAGCTTCAAGGCCCCTTCCAAGGCGATGGGGAAAGAGGAGCCGCGCCCCATGAAAAAAACGTCCCGCGCCTTGGCAACCGTCTGCGCGATCTCACGGATATACTCATCATGCACCAGAACTTCGGCAGCACGACCAGGCACTTCCGCCAGCGCAGCGGCCAGAACAGCCTCCCGCTCCCGCGACAAGGTGCCCCGCGCCTTTGCGATGGCAATCGCCAGACAGGACAGAACCGTCAATTGCGTGGTGAAAGCCTTGGTCGAAGCGACCCCGATTTCGGGACCGGCCAATGTCTGGAGCACCGCATCGGAACTGCGCGCAATGGTCGATTCCGGCACATTGATGATGGACAGGATATGTTGCCCTTCGCGCCTGGCATACCGCAGGGCTTCCAGCGTATCCATCGTCTCCCCAGATTGGCTGATGAACAGGGCCAGGCCATCCTTAGGCAATGGGGTTTCACGATAGCGCAATTCGGATCCGACATCGACTTCGACCGGCAGGCGCGCCAATTCCTCAATCCAGTATTTCGCGACGCATCCGGCATAGGACGCCGTGCCACAGGCCCCAATGGTAATTTTGGAAATCCCAGCCAGATCAAAGGGCAGGTCCGGCAGGGTTATGGTCTGGGTCGCCGGGTTCAGCATGGAATGCAGGGTATCGCCGATCACGGCGGGTTGTTCATGAATTTCCTTCTGCATGAAGTGCTGATAATTACCCTTGCCGATCATTGCACCAGACACGGCGGTTTCAACGATCTTTCGGGTGACGGGGGCACCATCGGTGTCAAAGACTTCCGCCCCTTTGGGGGTCACGACGGCCCAATCGCCCTCTTCCAGATAGCTGATACGCCGGGTCATCGGGGCCAGCGCCAGGGCATCGGAGCCAAAAAACATCTCCCCATCGCCATAGCCAATGGCCAGGGGACTGCCGCGCCGCGCGCCGATCATCACGTCTGGGTGGCCCGCAAAGATCATCACCAGGCCAAAGGCCCCTTCCAGCATGGGCACGGTGCGCGCCACGGCCTCTTTCGGGCTGAGGCCCTGATTCAGGAAATCGGTGACCAGATGCGCGACAACTTCGGTGTCGGTTTCACTGGTATAGACGACATCCTTATCGGCCAGCCCCTCCCGCAATTCCTGATAATTCTCGATAATGCCATTATGGACGATGGCAACGCGATCCGTCGCATGGGGATGGGCATTCCCCTCTGATGGTACACCATGGGTGGCCCAGCGGGTATGACCGATCCCTGTCGTGCCAGACAGCGGGGTATCCTCCAGCACTTTTGCCAGATTGTGCAATTTTCCAGGCGCGCGGCGGCGGTCGATTGCATCCCCCACCAGGGTTGCGATACCCGCCGAGTCATAGCCGCGATATTCCAGGCGCTTCAAACCATCGACCAGGATGGGCGCGACCTGTGATTTCCCTAAAATGCCAATAATACCGCACATAAATTATCGTCTTTCCAGAATGAAAGGTTCAGGTTTTCTTCAGCGCCTCTTTACGCGCCTTCAGGCGGGCGCGCAATTTGGCGGCCAGGCCGGGCAGGTCCCGCTGGTCACCCCGGGCAATGGACAAGGCATCGGGCGCGACCGTGCGGGTAATTGTGGATCCCGCGCCGATGGTTGCGCGCGCTCCAATCGTTACCGGCGCAACCAGGGCACTGTTGGAGCCGATAAAGGCCTCCGCCCCGATCATGGTTTGATGCTTCAGGTATCCATCATAGTTGCAGGTAATGGTGCCAGCCCCGATATTGGCGCGTTCGCCAACAGTGGCATCGCCGATATAGCTGAGATGGTTCGCCTTGGCCCCTGCCGCGAATGTCGCATTCTTGACCTCGACAAAATTGCCGATCCGCGCCTCTTCGCCGATATCCGCACCAGGGCGCAGCCGCGCATAGGGGCCGACCACCGCGCCCCGTCGAATGACACAGCCTTCCATATGACTGAAAGCCTTAATCGTCACATCGCCCTGGACCACAACCTTGGGGCCAAAGACGACATTTTGACCGATGGTGACATCCTGTCCCAGCACGGTATCCCAGGAAAAATAAACCGTCTGGGGGTCCTGCAATGTCACACCAGCGTCCATCGCGGCCAGCCGGGCGCGGGCCTGCCATTGCGCCTCAGCAGTCGCCAATTCACTGCGGGAATTGATCCCCCGTAACTCTTCCTCTTGCGCCAGAATGACGCGACAGGACAAATCCTGTGCACGGGCGATGGCGACAATATCGGTCAGGTAATATTCGCCCTTCACATTGTCATTGCCGATGCGATCCACCAGATCGAACACGCGCGACGCATCTATCGCCATAACGCCAGAATTGCACAGGCCGATCTTGCGGGTCGCATCATCGGCATCATTGTATTCAACAATCGCCTGCAGGTCGCCTGAAGGATCAACAACCAACCGGCCATACGCGCCTGGATCTTCGGGTTCGAATCCCAGTACGACAACTGCCGCGCCAGCCTCGCGCTCCTCTACCATCGCAGCCAGGGTCTGGGGCGCGATGAAAGGCGTGTCGCCAAACACAACCAGAACAGTGCCGCGTTCGACTGTTTCCAAAACCGGCCGCGCCGCCTTCAGGGCATCCGCAGTGCCCAACTGTTCTTTTTGAAGGACAGTTGGAACCGGAGCTACGGCCTGGGTCACGCTGTCCATATCCGGTCCAACAACCACGGCGCACTGTTTCGTACCCAGTTGTTCTATCGCCGCCAGCAAATGCCCAACCAGCGATTTTCCCGCAATTTCATGCAGCACCTTCGGGCGGGTGGATTTCATGCGTGTTCCCTTCCCGGCGGCAAGGATCACGGCGGCAATCGGATGTTCAGACATAGGGCGAAACCAAGCTTGCAGAAGTTCCGGAAACGATTCTACATCGTGTAGGCAGAATACCTGCCATAGACCAAGGCTTGGGCCAAGTCACAAGGTGTTTCAAGCCATGTCGGATTGTTACAATATTTTACAGGGGCTGCCGATTATTTCTTGGGCATCAACGTGTCTAACAGATCCAGAACCTTACGGCGCTTTTCAGAACTTAAGCCTTCCAGACCATCACTGATCGCCAATTGCATGTCCAAACTATAGACACCTCGCAACCGACCCGCCCGCACCAGGCTGTCGGCCAGTTCATGCCCCAGCTCCAACGACAGCTTGTCACGGACTTCTGAAATCTGATCGTTCTTAGTCACCATGCTCTGCCCCAATCCACCCACAGAGACGAGTAGTCTTAGAAATCTAAGCCTATTACAAGATTCTGTTCAAGGGGGTTAAAAATCGGGCAAACTGAGACACAAATCTGGGCTTAATCATTGATAACATGGTTAATTTTTTAAACCGCATTTAACGAGCACCAATCAAATTTGCCGAATCTGACATCATGGCGAAAAAGCAAAAGCCGGATGACACAACAGAATATGCAGCATCATCCGGCTTAAGCTTGACTGAATGTAACTATGCGGGCGGATTAATAGCTCGCGTCGGGCATCGACTCTTTGCGCTGTTTGATGAAGTCCAGCAGAGCCTCGTCAACCGCAGGATCAATGGCCGGGGGAATATAGTCGTTCAACATCTTCTTCCAGCGCGCATTTGCCCGTTGATTCATATCCAGGCTGCCTTCCGCCTCCCATTGTTCATAGGAATTGTTGTCCGCCAGTGGGGAGCGATAGAAGGCGGTTTCAAAATTCCGCTGTGTGTGGTTACAACCCAGATAGTGCATGCCCGGCCCAACTTCGCGGATGGCATCCATGGCCTGGCCGTTTTCTGTCATGTCCACACCGTCCAACAAACGCACCAGCATTGCGGCCTGATCCGCATCCATGACAAATTTTTCGTATCCCATGGACAGACCGCCTTCCAGCCAGCCTGCGGTATGCAGCATGAAATTCACGCCCCCCAAAGCCGCAGTCTGCAATGTGTTGGCCGATTCATACGCCGCCTGCGCATCGGCAATCTTGGACGCGGTGAAACCACCGCCCGAGCGGAACGGAACACCCAGACGCCGCGCCAATTGTGCCGCCCCATACAGCACCAGCGATGGTTCCGGTGTGCCAAAGGTCGGCGCGCCCGACTGCATGGAAATAGACGATGCAAACGTACCAAAGATTGTCGGTGCGCCGGGCCGAACCACCTGTGTCAGGGCCATCCCGGCCAAAGCCTCAGCATAAAGCTGCGTCAATGTCCCCAGCACCGTGACCGGGCTCATCGCGCCTGCCAGAATGAAGGGAGAGATTACCGTTGCCTGATTGTTGCGGGCATAGACCTTCAAAGCGCCCAGCATCGTATCATCCCAAACCATGGGAGAATTCGCATTGATCAGATTGATCACCACGCAATTCTGATCGACGAAGTCTGCGCCAAACAGGATCTTGCACATATCGACGGTATCTTGCGCCCGTTCCGGTGCCGTGACCGACCCCATGAACGGTTTGTCGGACCAGCGCATATGGCTGTAGACCATATCAAGGTGACGCTTGTTCACGGGAATATCGACAGGCTCACACACCGTTCCGCCGGAATGATGCAGGCCGGTCGACATATAGGCCAGCTTCACGAAATTACGGAAATCCTCAATCGTGCCATAGCGACGCCCCTTATCCAGGTCGCGCACGAAGGGGGGTCCATAGGCCGGGACTAGAACTGTATTCCCCTCCCCCATTTTAACCGTGCGGGCAGGATTGCGTGCATGCTGGGTAATCAGCGACGGGGCCGTATCCTGAACAAGCTTTTTGCACAGACCTTTTGGGAAATGCACCCGTTCGCCCTGCACGTCACAGCCCTGATCGCGCCACATCTGCAGGACTTCTTCGTCACCGCGAAAATCCAGGCCGATTTCTTCCAGAACGGTGTCTGCGTTGCGTTCAATCAGATCCAGGCCATCTTCATCCAGCAGATTGAAGTAACCGATCTTGCGGGTGATATAGGCGGGCGCCCCTAAGTCGCCGGTTGCACGCGCTGCCTGACGGGCGGCGCGACCACTGCCACCGCCGCGCCCATGACGCCGTGCGCCGGACTCTGTACCTGCATCTGTCGCAGACCCTGCGCCAGCCGACGTATCGAGCAAATTGTCACCCATCATCATCCCTTTCATCGTCACCCTTAAGGATGACTTATCGACCAACCACGACTGTCTTGCCGCTGTGTCAGGATTGCCCTGCCGCCAACAGCAGAACCGTATGGGGACGTTATTGCGCGTCCTGTCCGTTCAGACGTGCGAAATCGCGACTTACTTATCGTCAAGCCGCGTCATTCGATCCATAACCAGTCTTAAATCAAGGATCAGAAAGAAAAGGTTGAGGTCTCGCCTTGACCGTATCCCGGCGAAATCAGGATTGGGACACTAAGCCCCAGAATGCGAGAAACGGATTGTGACTCATCACACAACGGCACAAGAAAACGCTCCCACTCCACAATCGCCTCGGCTCTTCTCAACCGATGCTTGGTATACAGGGGCTGTTTGCTCTGAAGTATGGCCCGGTAGCACGTCATAAGATAGGCACGGCAGGACGGACTGGCCGGCAGGTCGGACACGAGACGCCCAGTCCAGTCAAACCCGATAAAATCTGCAACCCGACTGCCAAAAACCCGGAACTGAAAATCTTCGCCACCGTCGATGACATCCATATACATCATGAACCCCATCGCGGCGCGAAACTTAAAAACATCGAAATCATTGACGTTTGGTACAGCATTTGGCTGGGGACTTGGCATTTCAGACCATGCCTCGTAGAAACGCTGCATCATCAAGCTTGGCAGGCCATCCTTATCAGGTGCCCATGTCAGAGTTAATGGCTCATGCGTATCGCTCTGAAAATGCGAAAAAACGGCATCAGCGTCGCCTTGCAACAAGGCATTCAGAACGCCCGGCGCTACGCAATAGTCGTTTCCATCACGCTCTTCTGGCACTGTCTGGTTTACATGTACCATTGATTGAATTCACCTCAACAAAATTGAATCGTTTGATCGCTTCGGCAAGCCAATGCAGGCCGCGCGGAAATGCGATAAACCACGTCCAACACAATTTCAGGGCGATTGAATTTGCCCCCCCAAAAAACCGTATTCGAACTGTGTTCAGGAATCAACCAGCATTATACTTTAAATGTTATAATGTATAATTCCTGATACATTGACCTTAATTCTTTTCTGGATAAAAACTCACTAAAACATCCAGAACTTCGCCCTTGAACAATAATTTATGCACCAACTGAACCACGAAAAACAACACCACCCTAAGATAGAATTATCGTTTTTTCGACACAGGTTGTCGGGCACCCTGGAACCAACAGGGCGCGCCCTAAATATCAGCGCTGTTTCGGTGATATTCATTTAAGAATCTACAAAGATGTGGCGTAGGATTTGGTGTGAACGTCGCAAACGTGAAAGCGATATCCAACTGTATTCAACATTCTGCGCATCGTAAACAGCACACGAACCGAAGGGGTCGGTCAGACCTCTCGGACCATTGGGAAGGGTCGCTTTCATCATGCAAAGCCATGCACGGGTAGTCGTTATTGGGGGAGGCGTAGTTGGCGTTTCCGCATTGTATCATCTGGCCAAAAAGGGCTGGAGCGATGTCGTGCTGTTGGAACGCAAAGAGCTGACATCCGGGTCCACCTGGCATGCGGCGGGCTTGTTGCCATTGTTTAACATGAGCTATTCCGTCGGTCAGGTTCACAAATATTCTGTAGACTTTTATCAGGAGCTTCAGAAAGAGACCGGCCAGGATGTCGGCTTTGCCAAGGTATCCAATATCCGCCTAGCACAGACTCAGGACCGAATGGACGAATACCGCCAATATGCCGGTGTCGCGGCAACAATCGGTATCAATGTCGAATTTCTGACCCCGAAACAGGTCAAGGAAATCTGGCCCTTATGCAACATTGATGGCCTGGTCGGTGCGATCCAGCATCCGGATGACGGTTATATTCAGCCTGCTGACCTGACCATGGCTTTGGCACAGGGCGCACGATCCCGTGGGGCGACGATCCACCGGAACACTGCGGTGACCGCCATTACCCGCACCCCGTCTGGCGAATGGTGCGTCCATACCGACAAGGGCACGATTACCTGCGAACACATCATCTCTGCGACGGGCAGCTTTGCCCGCCAGACTGGCGCGATGGTTGGCCTGGACATTCCGGTCATTCCGGTGGAACACCAGTATATCGTAACAGACGACCACCCCGATCTGGTTGCGCGCAAAGACCAGGGCCTGCCGGAATTAGGCGTACTGCGGGATTCCGATAATCAGTGGTATATGCGCCAGGAAAAGGGCGGCCTGATCCTGGGCCCCTATGAGAAAGGTGCGCCTGCCTGTTATGTCGACGGCCCGTCGGCGGAGTGTGAATACGAATTGTTTCAGGAAGACTTGGACCGATTGGAACCTCATATCGAAGGCGCGATGTTCCGAGTTCCCGCCTTCGGAGAAGTGGGCGTCAAGAAAGTCTATAACGGCGCAATCTGTTATACGCCCGACGGCAATCCCATCATCGGACCGGCCTGGGACCGCCCGAATTTCTGGCTGTCAGAAGGCCACAGCTTCGGCATCACTGCCGCCGGTGGCGCGGGCTGGCAATTGGCCGAATGGATTGTCGAAGGCGAACCCACCATCGACATGCTGGGCGTTGATCCCCGTCGCTTCGGCGATTACGCGACCAAATCCTATTTGGTAGAAAAGAATGAAGAAGCCTATAATCACGTCTTCATCACCCATTATCCAGACGAAGAGCGCCCCGCCGCGCGCCCGCTGCGCCGCACACCGATCTATGACCGCCTGAAAGATCTGGGCGCGGTATTCGGTGCCAGCTTCGGCTGGGAACGTGCCAATTTCTACGCCCCCGAAGGAACACCACAGACGGACCATTATTCCTTCCGGCGCTCTAAATGGCACGATGCGGTTGGCCTGGAATGCAAAAACGTGATGGATAATGTCGGCATCCTGGACATGACCGGTTTTGCAAAATGCCGCATCTCCGGCCCAGGTGCCGAAGCCTTCCTGGACCATCTAGTCGCCAATAAGCTGCCCAAAAAGATCGGTCGGCTGGGCCTTGCCCATTCACTGAGCGTCCGTGGTGGCGTGCATTCGGAATTCACGATCCTTCGGGAAGAACCGGATTACATGACCGGCGACCCCAGCTTCTATATCGTGTCGGCCGGGGCGTATCAGCGTCTGGACCATGACTGGATCAAGAAGCATATGCCAACCGACGGATCGGTCCGGTTCGACAGCCTGACCAATTCCATGGGTGTTCTGGTTATCGCAGGTCCCAAGGCCCGCACCTTGATGCAGCGTGTCAGCCCGCGCACGGATTTCTCCAACAAAGCCTTCCCCTGGCTGTCCAGCCAGAATATCGATGTCGGCAATGCCCCCTGCCGGGCAGCGCGCGTCAACTTTGTCGGTGAATTGGGCTGGGAATTGCATCACCCGATCGAATATCAGGTCCATATCTTTGACAAGCTGATGGCGGCGGGTGCCGATCTGGGGATCAAGCCCTTTGGGATCCGCGCCATGGACTGCCTGCGCATCGAAAAATCCTATCGCCTGCCAGGCCGTGAGCTTTCCATTGAATATGCGGCGTTGGAATCCGGCCTGGATCGCTTCGTTCACCTGGATAAGGGCGATTTCCTGGGCCGCGATGCCCTGGCAGCCTGGAAAGACCGGGGCTTCAAATGGGCCTTCACAACACTGGAAGTGCATGACACAACAGACGCCGATGCATTGGGATCAAACCCGATCACCTTGAACGGGGATGTCGTGGGTCGTTGCACATCGGGCAATTATGGCTTCCGGCTGGAAAAATCCCTGGCGCTGGCCATGATCCGCCCGGACCTGACCAAGCCCGGCACGGAACTGGAAATCGAAATCCTGGGCAAAGTTCATCGCTGTACCGTTGTGGAAGAAAGCCCCTTCGATCCGGATAACACCCGCCTGCGCGCAGACGGCTAAGCCTTAGACACAGTGGGGTGCCGGGACGGATCAAAACCGACCGGCCCCCATTCTCTGCGATCACTTCAGCAGCGTTTCCAGCGGCAACCCTGCGAATTCTTTGGTTCTGTCCAGGACGACATGGCTGGATATACGGACCTTTGCCGAACCGTCTTCGATCTGGCGCTCACTGATGCGGTGATAATCAGCAATGCTGCGACAGACGAACCACAGCATATAGTCAAAATCGCCGCTGACCTTAAAGCACTGAACAATTTCAGGGATTGCCGCAACCTGCGCCTCAAAGGCGCGGTAATCCTGATGGCTGGCAGTATCCAGACTGACAGTCGTCAGAACCATCACATTCGGGCACAAACGATCCAGGTCAACCTGCGCAATGAATGGCCCGATAACCCCATCGCCTTCCAGCTTGCGAAACCGCTGTAAGCAGGGGCTGGGCGACAGGCCGACCCGATCCGCAAGGGCCTGGTTCGTGATCCGACCATTGCGCTGAATTTCAGTAACAATCCGCAGGTCCGTCGCGTCCACAGCCATACCGAATTTCCTTTCTATAACACCCAATGCAACAGCAGAATCTGCCGTAAATGACCGACAGATAAATGGGATATTTTGACCAGTCTCTGCCATAATCCCCTTCATTCATGGATGGAGAGCTTACGATATGGCTAAAAACGCTGCAAAAGATTCTATCGCATTCCCCCCGAAGATTTCCCTGATTGGTGCGCCCAGCGATATCGGGGCCGGTCATCGTGGGGGGTCCATGGGACCGGAAGCGCTGCGGGTTGCAGGACTGCTGCAGGCCTTGACCCGCATGGGCTATGATGTGGAAGATCGCGGCAACCTGAACGGGCCGATCAATCCTGACACGCCACCGGTCAACGGATATCGCCATCTGCCGGAAACCATTGAATGGTGCACCGCGGTGCGCGATGGCGTTTATGGCATCCTGAAAGATGGCCGAATGCCGATCCTGCTGGGTGGCGATCATGCCTTGGCGATTGGATCCTTGTCTGGCATTGCCACCTACTGTGCGGAGCGTGGGGAAGACTATTCCGTCCTGTGGCTGGACGCCCATGCCGATTACAATACCGCCGATGTCTCCCCCAGCGGCAATATCCATGGCATGCCCCTGGCCGTCGCATCGGGCTACGGTCCAGAAGGACTGACAGGGCTGGGGCCGAAAACCCCGTTCCTGAATCCAAAGCGCGTGGTGCAGGTCGGCATCCGATCCGTGGATTCGATTGAAAAGAAACTGGTTGTGGCGTCTGGCATGGATGTGCACGACATGCGTCGCATCGACGAAAACGGCATGCGCCAGACGATGAGCGACGCCCTGGACAAACTGGCCAGCCTGGGCGGGCATGTTCATGTCAGCTTCGATGTGGATTTTCTGGATCCATCGATCGCACCAGGCGTTGGGACGACGGTGCCAGGCGGGCCAACCTATCGCGAAGCGCAACTGTGTATGGAAATGATTCATGACAGCGGCTTGATGCGCTCCCTGGACCTGATGGAACTGAACCCGGCTTACGACGTGAAGAATGCCACAGCGGACCTGACGGTTGACCTGGTTGAAAGCCTGTTTGGACAGCAGATCCTCAGCCGCACGGATTCCGCATTATAATTTTATTCTCCTGGGAGTGATTTGAAATGAACGCTGCTGCCGAAACCACTGATTTTTTGGCCGTCGAATCCGAATTGGGGGCGCATAACTATAAGCCCCTGGATGTCATCCTGACCAAGGGGGAAGGCGTCTGGGTCTGGGATGTGGATGGCAAGAAATATCTGGATTGTCTGGCAGCGTATTCCGCCGTCAATCAAGGGCATTGTCACCCGCGCATTCTAAAGGCGATGGTCGATCAGGCATCCAAATTGACGCTGACATCGCGCGCCTTTCGCAATGATCAACTGGCCCCGTTTTATGAAGAAATCTGCGCCCTGACCAATTCATCCAAGGTGCTGCCCATGAACAGCGGCGCCGAAGCGGTCGAAACCGCCGTAAAATGTGTGCGCAAATGGGGCTATGAGGTCAAAGGCGTTGCAGAGAACCAGGCGGAAATCATTGTCTGTAACAATAACTTCCACGGGCGCACCTTAAACATCGTTGGCTTTTCCACCGATCCGTCGGCGCGCAAGAATTTTGGCCCCTTCGCGCCCGGCTTTCGGGTTGTGCCATTCGGAGACGCCGCTGCGCTAGAGGCCGCCATTACACCCAACACCGTGGCTTTCCTGGTCGAACCCATTCAGGGTGAGGCGGGCGTCATCATCCCCCCCGAAGGCTATATTCAGGCTGTGCGAGAGATTTGTACCCGGCATAACGTCATGCTGATCCTGGACGAAATCCAGACCGGGCTGGGCCGCACCGGCCGGCTGTTGGCGGAAGAACATGAAGGCGTGGTCGCGGACCTGACGCTGGTTGGCAAGGCCCTGTCTGGGGGGTTCTATCCAATCTCTGCCGTACTCTCCAACTCCGAAGTGCTGGGCGTATTGAAACCCGGTCAGCATGGCAGCACCTTTGGCGGCAATCCCCTGGCCTGTGCCATTGCCCGTGAATCCCTGAAGGTTCTGGTCGAAGAGGGCATGATTGAAAATTCCGCCAAACAGGGCGCGTATTTTCTGGAAGGGCTTAAGAAAATCCGCAACAACGCCATCCGGGATGTGCGCGGGCGCGGCCTGATGCTGGCCGTGGAATTTCACCCGGATGCGGGCGGCGCGCGGCGCTACTGTCTTGAATTGAAGGAATTGGGCATCCTGTGCAAGGAAACCCACGAACACACCATTCGCTTTGCCCCACCCCTGACCATCACTCGCGATGAAGTCGATTGGGCGCTGGAGCGGATTGAGCGCGTCCTGACCCAGTAACACGTCAATTCCGGTATCGGCAGCATCTTGTTTTGGGTTGTGTTCAAACAGCAAACAGATGACTGTGCCTGCATTACAGACAGGCGCCCTTCCAACCCAAGATGGTGTAATGCTTTCAAATTTACAGACCCGAATTAAGCTGCTGTTCAAGCTGCCGATCGCCGTTTCGATTGTCCGAATTCTTGGTAAACTGGGCATTCAGAATTCGACCCTGCGGCGGATCGACTTTCTATCTGCGCCCGATGCCAGCAGGCCAACCAAGGCAACGGAGATTCTGTTCCACTGGATGGACCAGGTCGGGGCCAATCCCAGCGAAGTTTTAAAGAAGGCAGCAGGCGGGACCGTTCTGGAAATCGGATGTGGACGCTATGCCGGTTTCGCCCCCATTGCGACACTGTGCAACGCATCCAGGTATATTGGGATTGATCCAGGTTTGGACCCCGCTGTTCTGAAACACCGCAAGGTCGCGACGGGTTATTTCCTGCCAGGACTTGAGCAATCGTCACAATACCTGCGAAAACATCAGACTGGGCTACCTCAACTCCCCTCCCCGGACATAAAAACACTCAATCAACTCTATCAGATTTGTGATTTCCGAAGGGCGGGAATTGTGGAGGCGATGAGCACAGGTGAACAGGTAGATTTGTGCCTATCGATTTCCTGCCTGGAACATATTCAGGGGTTTGAGGAGGCCGCAAAAACAATGGCCGCCCTATCCAAACCCGATACGCTGCATATCCATATCGTTAATTTTTCCAACCACTTGTCCAAAGACAAACCTTTCCAGGGGCTCTACGACAGACCCTTCCCGGAATTTGCCAAGGCGCATAGTGACCTGATCAATGGGCTGCGTGTGACGGATTTGGAACAGATCTTTGAAAACGCAGGCTTATCTTTGCAAATGATTCCCTTGGATATCGGGCCGGATGCCCTGCCTGATTCCATTGATTCCTACTGGACCGAGAAATACAATCTTGACGCACTGTCCACGCGCGTTGCGATGTTCACCACGCTGCCGGTAAAGCAAAACCCTGCTGCACGGTAGCTTACCCACTCTGTCGCTAATGATTTGCCCCCCTCGACACTGCTGGTGGTAGCTTGTACAGTTCGGAATGAATCGCAGTTTGCTTGGGGGAGTATCTCGTATGATCACCGCTGACGCCGCGCCACTCCGCTTGCGGGCGTTTGACCTTGAGGATTTGGGGGTTGTCTCCAGCATGGTGCAGGATGCGCTGGTCCCGGGTCGTGATATGAAATATCTGTCGGAAGAGCGCAGCTTTATGCTGGCGCTGAACCGATTCCAATGGGAAT
Organism: Hwanghaeella sp. 1Z406; assembly: GCF_048892425.1. Taxonomy (NCBI): domain Bacteria; kingdom Pseudomonadati; phylum Pseudomonadota; class Alphaproteobacteria; order Rhodospirillales; family Aestuariispiraceae; genus Hwanghaeella; species Hwanghaeella sp. 1Z406. The sequence continues at coordinate 93,645 of NZ_JBLZHU010000009.1, read as the reverse complement.
CTGCGGGCGATACGCCCCCCTATAGCCGCAGCCATGCGGGTCTGCGGTTCGATCATGTAACCCATGTATCACGGCGCGGCATTGGGCCCGACAGCGCGGATAAAATCTTCGCCCTGCTGGCCATCGCCTATCACGACTATGCTGTGATGCTGACTTTCTCGGGCAATGCGGCAATCCGCCTGACGGTCGAGAAACTGGCGATTGGATTGACCGATCTGGGCACCCCCTGGCCGACGCAATGGAAGCCTGGGCACGATCCTGACGCCATGGCAGACTGATTACTCCTTTGAATTAAAACAATATTTATAATTCGATGACGCCGACCTGCTATTTTAACACTTAAACATGATACATTATAATTGAAAATTTCGATGTTTAGTGTATCATAAAATAAAACAAGCCAATTGCAGGACTGGAAACGTCAATGACAGATGCGCCCCAAATTGAAGGCTTAACAGCGGACGACCAGCGTGGGCAGGCGCGGTTTCAGGCGTTGTTGGACGCCGAAGAAAAGATCGAACCCCGGGACTGGATGCCAGACGGCTATCGCAAATTGCTGGTCCGTCAAATCTCTCAACATGCGCATTCCGAAGTCGTGGGCATGCTGCCGGAAGGAAACTGGCTGACCCGCACGCCGACGCTGAAGCGCAAGGCCGTGCTGCTGGCAAAAATTCAGGACGAGGCTGGGCACGCCCTATATCTCTACAGCGCCTGCGAAACCCTGGGCACACCCCGCGATGACACGATTGAGGCGCTGCACGACGGGCGTGCGAAATATTCTTCCATCTTTAATTATCCGACCCCGACCTGGGCCGATATCGGTGCCATTGGCTGGCTTGTGGATGGGGCCGCCATCGTTAATCAGGTGATGCTGTGCCGCTGTTCCTATGGCCCCTATGCCCGCGCGATGGAGCGGATTTGTAAGGAAGAGAGTTTCCACCAGCGCCAAGGCTATGAAATCATCACCACCATGGCCAAAGGCACACCGATTCAAAAGAAGATGGTGCAGGATGCACTGAACCGCTGGTGGTGGCCGTCGTTGATGATGTTCGGCCCCCATGACAGCGAGTCGACCCATGGCAATCAAAGCACGGAATGGAAGATCAAGCGGCGCTCCAATGACGAGTTGCGCCAGCACTTTGTTGATATGACCGTGCCCCAGGCGGAAATCCTGGGCCTGAGCGTCCCAGACCCGGATTTGAAATGGAATGAGGACCGTGGCCATTACGATTTTGGTCCGATCGATTGGGACGAATTCAAACGGGTGCTGAAAGGCGGCGGCCCGGTTGGCAGAGAACGTATCGCCGCACGCCGCAAGGCCTGGGAAGATGGGGCCTGGGTGCGCGAAGCCGCAACCGCCCATGCCGAAAAGCGCCGCCAACGGGCCCAGACCGCGCAAGCTGCCGAATAAATATAAGACAGAGGAAACATCATGTCCGCATCTTCAAGAGATTGGCCCTTGTGGGAAATCTTCATCCGCAGCCGCCAGGGCTTAAGCCATAAACATGTCGGCTCCCTGCAGGCCGTCGATGTCGAAATGGCGATCCAGAATGCCCGCGACGTCTATACCCGCCGCCGCGAGGGGGAGAGCATCTGGGTCGTGAAATCCAGCGATATCCATGCTTCCCAACCCGAAGAGCGTGGCCCCTTCTTTGACCCCGCAGATGACAAGATTTTCCGCCACCCGACCTTCTATACGGTGCCAGACGGCGTGGAGAATATGTAAGCCATGGCAACAGATACCAAAATCGACCGCAAAACCCTGACCGAGTATTTACTGCGTTTGGGCGATACCAGCCTGATCCTGGGCCACCGCCTGAGTGAATGGTGTGGTCATGGCCCGGTGCTGGAAGAAGACATCGCCCTCTCCAACATCGCGCTGGACCTGATCGGTCAGGCACGCCTGATCTATGATTATGCCGGACAGGTTGAAGGCGAAGGCCGGGATGAAGATGCGCTGGCCTTTACCCGCGATGTCACCGATTGGCGCAATCTGCTGCTGGTAGAACAGCCCAATGGCGATTTTGCGGTCACCATGGCACGGCAATTCCTGATCGACTGCCTGAATGTCGAACTGTTCGCAGCACTGAGCAAAAGCAGTGATGCGCAACTGGCTGCCATCGCCGCAAAAAGCCTGAAAGAAGTGACCTATCACCGCCGCCATTCCGGGGAATGGGTCATCCGCCTGGGCGACGGCACAGACGAAAGCCACAACCGCATTCAGCAGGCCTTTGATCATCTGTGGATCTTTGTCGAAGAACTGTTCGAAGAAGATGCGGTGGATGCCGCCATTATTCAGGCCGGGATCGGCCCGTCGGTAAAAAGCCTGCGCCCCGCCTGGGACACAATGGTTGACCGGGTGTTTGCAGAGGCTGGACTGACCCGCCCGACCAGCGATTTCCCGCGCTCAGGCGGCCATAAGGGCGAACATTCCGAATATCTGGGCTATATCCTGGCGGAACTGCAATTCATGCAGCGCGCCTATCCGGGGATGACCTGGTAATGACCCGCGTTACCGCCCTGGATGACCACCGCCCCTCCCCCGCAGAAGCCGCAATCTGGCATCTGCTTGAGGAGGTGCCGGACCCTGAAGTCCCCGCCCTGACCGTTCTGGACCTGGGCGTCGTGCGCATGGTTAGCGTGGGGGATAGGGGCCAGGTGTCTCTGGACGTGACGCCAACCTATTCCGGCTGTCCGGCGACCGCAGCGATCAATATGGCGATCCGCGACCGGCTGTTGCAGGCGGGTTATGAGGATGTGCAGATCAAGACCGTGCTATCCCCCGCCTGGACCAGCGATTGGATCAGTGCGGCGGGCAAGGAAAAGCTGCGAGCCTATGGTATTGCGCCGCCGGTTGGAACCGCTGCGGGCGAAGGCGCTGGGCGCGGCATCCTGTTTGGTGCAGACCCTAATGTCCCCTGCCCCCATTGCGGCAGCGTCCAGACCCAACGGGTCAGTGAATTCGGCTCCACGGCCTGCAAGGCACAATATCGCTGTACCGACTGCCTGGAACCCTTCGAATACTTCAAGTGCATTTAGCTCAGGAGCCCCTTGAATGGTCGCGTTTCACCCTCTTACCGTGATTGATATCCGCCGCGAAACCGAAGAGGCGGTCTCCATCCTGTTTTCCGTTCCGCCTGCACTGCGGGACGCCTATCGCTTTGCGCCGGGCCAATATCTGACTCTGCGCACCCGGATTGAGGGCGAGGAACTCCGCCGCAGCTATTCCATATGCAGCGGTATCAACGACAATGAATTGCGTGTCGCGGTGAAGACGGTGCCAGAGGGCAAATTCTCCCATTTCGCCAACGCGCATCTGGCCGTCGGCGATACGCTGGATGTCATGACACCCGACGGTCGCTTCACCGCCCCCATCGAACCGGAGAAGGCCAAGCGCTATCTGATGATCGCCGCGGGCAGTGGCATCACCCCGATCCTGTCGCTGGCGAAAACCTATTTGCACGCAGAGCCAAAGAGCCAGGTTACCCTGATCTATGGCAATAAATCTGCGGCCTCTATCCTGTTTCTGGAAGACTTGCAGGGGTTAAAAGACACCTACCCGACCCGGTTCAGCCTGATCCATATTCTCAGCCGCCAGCCGCGCGAAGTCCCGCTGTTCAATGGCCGCATTGACCGGGAAAAGTGCCGGGCCCTGTTCACCGGACCCGCCGCACCGGTAGACCCGGTCCAGGCCGATGAAGTGTTCCTCTGTGGCCCCCAGGGCATGGTGGACGACGCTACCGCCGCCCTGTCCGAAGCGGGCGTTGCGCTAAAGAAAATCCACACTGAACTTTTCACCCCCGCCGATGGCGGTGCCGCCATTGCCAAAGCCCGCGCCCAGCGCGCAGAGCGCCTGAGCACAGAAGACCGCGCCAAACTGCGCCATGTCACGGTGATCTATGACGGTATCGAAATCGAACTGGATCTCGCCTCAGACGGCATCCCCATCCTGGACGCCGCCATGGAACGCAGCGCAGATATCCCCTATTCCTGCAAAGGTGGCATGTGCTGCACCTGTCGCTGCAAAGTCCTGGTCGGCGACGTTGCCATGGACGTCAACTACGCCCTGACCAAGCAAGAAACCGACGCCGGCTTCGTCCTCGCCTGCCAGTCCCACCCTATGACCGACGAGGTGGTACTGGATTTTGATGTGAAGTGAGGGGGTTAAAACCTAGATAAATGCCTATACCGCTCTAAATCAGTCGGATCAATTTCAGAGGCGGAAACTAACTTATAGTGGCGCTCGTCTAGAACCTTTACCATATCATCGTCTACAGCCAATTCAAATAGGGCGACATGATCGTTCGATATAAACTGCGCAGAAATTGCGCGGCAAACTAATTGAGGAAACTTTTCTTTACAGCACTCAATATCTTGTTTTGTTTGAACAACCGACAACTGATCTGACCCACCCTTCGCCTGAACAGGCAACACAAACTGAGTGCCATTTCTATCTATGCCAACATAAATCTCGTCTATTTCAATTTGACCAATTTGCTTTACGGTTGTTCTTAAATGATTCTGCAAAGAGTATGTCGTTAACCCAAGAAAGATATCGATTAAACGATTATATCGAACAACTGCTAACAACGCCTGCTCATCAGATAAAGAATGAATTCTTATTAACTCAGGCGTAGAATCAGGAATCTTTATAGACATTAAAGAATCGTTGGGAATAATCCTATTAACTTTTACGAGTTTAAATTTGTACTCAGCTCTGCCAGCTCCTTCAATTATCCATTCAAAGCCAAATTCTGCTGTTTTCAGGATTTCAAACGGTAATTCCCGTCTATATCGGAATGAATAAATAACATCTCCTAAGTTCTTAGGAAGAGCGTGACCCAAAATCTTTGCTGTCTCGGCGACATCTTCTCTAGAAAATGTGACCTCTCTATCTCCATCATTATAACGATCTAAAAAAACTCTCTCAATAACGGTACTATAGACATCACCTTTTCTTGAGACATGACCTGTCTTTGGAATTCTCATTTTATTCCCCAACCTAAAAATATTTTTCGTTTTCGATATCTACTTGTCTTCTTTTTCTATTCCCACTTTTCATATTTCGATTTGCGATAGGGACATCAATTCCCCAGTATTTTGACGATTGTTTCATATCCATACTTAGTAAACTCTCATCCTGACAAAAAAACTGTTTTGAGGATCTTATAGGCAGATTACCTGATGCTTTTAGGACCTCTCTAGCCACCGCTCGTGCTAATGGCGGAGGAACTGAGTTTCCGATCTGCCTTGCACCATGCCACTTAGTAAAATGAAATCTGAACCAATCAGGATAGCCATGCAATCGGGCCATTTCTCTTACTGTGACACAACGATTGTATTCATAATGAATTGGTCTAGGGCTAGTGAATGCCCCTCGAGCAGAATCAGTGCCGGCTCTTAACGTGTTGCTAACGCCACTTTTTGATAACTTATAAAATCGCGAAATTGGCTCTACAGTCCCAGGTTCAGTTCGCGCAAATCTACCCCGAGATATCTCGGTATGTATAGTCCTCGCACTTGATGTCAATTTGTTAGGATCCCATTCACGTACATGTCCGAAGTGCCAAGCATCATTCGATAAACACCTTAATTCTCGAGCATATTCAGAAATTGGTCTCGAACTTCTCAATCTAACAGAATCGGAATCAAGGAGCTCTTGAAATTGGTCCGCATCTTCAAGATCAGATAATGCATCCCAGCAATTCGGCACTAACGGTAAATGAATGCTGTTTTCTTTTAAAGACCGAGTAGTGGGTACTGGGTATTCAGGCAATGGAACACCGAATCTCGCTCCAATTAAAAATAATCGAAATCGATCCTGTGGAACACCATAGTTATAGGAATTTAAAACCTTCCAAGGTTGTCGAACTGAATACCCTGCATCTCCAAACTCAGAAATAAGTTCATCAAGAAATTGCCGGTGTTTTCCCAATGTCAAACCTTTAACATTTTCAAATACAAAGTAAGTTGCGCCAAGCTCTGCAACTAATCGAACAAAATCCTTCACGAGCCTATTCCTAGGATCATCCATAGCTCGTTGCCCAATCAGCGAGAACCCCTGACATGGCGCGCCACCAAAAACTAAATCAACATCACCAACGCTTAAGTCGGCCGCACGAAGAATTTCGTTACCAGAAACATCTGAAACAGATTTTGGCAAAATCGCACATTCTGGAAAATTAAACTTGTGAGTAGCGGCGTGTATGGGATCTATCTCAACCGCTGCGACAATATCATAACCCGCCTGCTCAAAGCCCAGACTCATTCCACCTGCCCCTGCGAATAAATCCACTGCTTTTGGTCTTCTCATTTTTTTTCCCTTGTGCACGAAACTAGATACAAAAAGATAACTTGGATCGAGTATGATTGATTCATCCTCCTATTGTCGAGAAACTGCGAGCAACTTGATTATTTACAAGACAATCTCGACGCACATCTAAGCGGCTTACTCGTTGAATGTCCCTCCCCCTTGCACTTTCCCGCTTCGCCCGTCATGAAAGGGCATCCTAGAAAGCAAGGTGAGTGCCCATGACGTCTGGATTTCCCCATAGCCCTACGGTGTTGACGATTGATCTGGACGCGGTGGCGTCGAATTGGCGGTATGTGCGGGATCTGACGGCGCATAAGCACTGTGCGGCGGTGGTGAAGGCCGATGGCTATGGGCTGGGGCTGGCCCCGGTGGCGCGGCGTCTGGCGGCAGAGGGATGCGATACTTTCTTTGTTGCGCATCTGGATGAGGGGATTGCGCTGGCAGCCGCTCTGGCACCGGGGCCAAACACAGCCTGGCAAACGCGGCCCCGCATCTGTGTGATGAACGGGCTGATGCCGGGTCAGGCGGCGGTCTATGCAGAACATGATATATGGCCCTGCCTGAACGACCTGGGACAGGTTGAGGGCTGGCAGCGTTTCTGTGGGGATCAGGGGAAGGCTCTGCCCGCCGTGCTGCATATCGATACGGGCATGAGCCGCACCGGGCTGGACCGGCTGGAAGCCCGGGTGCTGATGGAGCAGCCATCGCGACTCGATGGGATAAATCTGCGCTTTATCATGTCCCACATGGCCTGTGCCGATACGCCAGACGACCCGATGAATCGACGCCAGCAACAATACTTCGCCACCTGCCTGAAACATCTGCCAAAGGCGGCGGAAGGCGGTATGCTGGCGGCGTCCAGCGCCTCATTTCTGGGGCCGGACTGGCATTTCGACTGGATCCGTCCGGGCGTTGCCCTGTATGGCGTGCGCCCCAATAGGGTCGCGCCCAACCCGCTGAAACCGACGATCTCTCTGGATGCCAGAATCCTGCAAATCCGTCAGATTGACGCCCCGGAAAGCGTCGGATACGGTGCCAGCCATCGGGTTCAGGGACCGACCCGGATTGCCACCCTCGCGGTCGGCTATGCGGATGGGTTTCTGCGCTCCCTCAGCAACAATGCCTCTGCCTGGACAGGAGATATCGAAATGCCGATTGTCGGTCGAGTCTCCATGGATCTGATCACAGTCGATATCACCGCCGCGCCCCAAATCGGCCCGGGCGACAGCCTGAACCTGATCGGCCCGCATCAGGATGTCGATGCGGTTGCAGACAAAGCGGGCACGATCGGCTATGAAATCTTAACCTCTTTGGGCCAGCGCTATGCGCGTCACTATCTTGGCCAATCAGATGGAGAGACTGCATGAATCCGGTCCGGGCGCTGGGCGCCGGTTTTCTGAAATTCCTGGCGTCGACCGGGCGGTTGACCGTTTTTGCCCTGACCGGGATAAGCCATTGCGTGCGCCCGCCCTTCTATCCGCGCCTGATTCTGCGCCAGATCATTGATATCGGATATTATTCCCTGCCGGTGGTTGGTTTGACGACGCTGTTTGCCGGCATGGTTTTGGCCCTGCAGAGCCATACCGGCTTTGCCCGGTTTTCTGCCGAAGCGGCGATTCCTTCCGTTGTTGCGCTGTCGATTACGCGGGAATTATCGCCGGTTCTGGCGGGCCTGATGATCGCCGGGCGGATCGGGGCGGCCATGGCGGCAGAATTGGGCACGATGCGCGTCACGGAACAGGTCGATGCGCTGGAAACCCTGTCGACCAACCCGATGAAATATCTGATTGTGCCGCGCCTTCTGGCCGGGGTGACAATGCTGCCCTTCCTGGTGCTGATCGGCGATATCATGGGGATTTTCGGCGGCTATGTCGTCAGCGTGTTCAAGCTGGGCTTTAATGAACAGACCTATCTGATCAACACCTGGAACTTTATCGAGGCGCAGGACGTTATCTCCGGCCTGGTTAAGGCGGCCGTGTTCGGGTTTCTGGTGGCGCTGATGGGCTGTTATCATGGCTTTAACAGCCGCGGCGGGGCTCAGGGCGTCGGGGCGGCGACAACCAATGCTGTGGTCAGCGCCTCCATCCTGATCCTGATCGCGAATTACCTGATTACGGAGATGTTCTTCGCACAATGACCCAGGCCCCAGAAACCACCCCAAAGATCCGATTGACCGATGTGCATAAAAGCTTTGGGCAGAAGCGCATTCTGCAGGGATTCACGCTGGATGTGATGCCCCAGGAATCGGTTGTGATTATTGGCGGGTCCGGGACGGGAAAGTCGGTCATGCTGAAATGCATCCTGGGCCTGATGGAGCCGGAACAGGGGGAAATAGAAATCGATGGTCAGCCCGTCACCCATCTGTCCAAAGGGGACCGGGAAAAGGTCAATGCCAGGATTGGCATGCTGTTTCAGAATGCCGCCCTGTTTGACAGCCTGCCGGTCTGGGAAAATGTCGCTTTCGGCCTGATCCAGGGTAAAGGCATGCGGCGCGGACCGGCGAAAGAGGTTGCGATTGAAAAGCTGGCCCAGGTTGGCCTTACCGCCGATGTCGGGGCCCTGTCCCCGGCGGAACTGTCTGGCGGGATGCGCAAACGTGTCGGGCTGGCGCGCGCCATTGCCGGTGACCCCGATATCATCTTCTTTGACGAGCCGACGACGGGCCTGGACCCGATCATGGGCCATGTGATTGACGAACTGATCGTTAAATGTGTGAAACAGGTCGGCGCGACGGCGATCACCATCACCCATGACATGGCCAGCGCCAGACGCATCGCCGACCGCATGGCGATGCTGTATCAGGGCAAGGTGATCTGGGACGGCCCGGTCGCGAATATCGACCATTCTGGCAATCCCTATGTTGACCAATTCATCACCGGCAGCGCCGAAGGTCCGATCAAGATGGAACTGCGAAAACTATAGCCATGGCAGCGATGCACAAAGCGAACGATGTCGCCCTCTACCGTGCTCCCGGAGGTAATCCGGCGTCCATCACGGCTCGTGGCATTTTGTGCGATTGGCCAAGGCGTCGCGCCTGCGCGGAGATGCCAACAAGAGTTGAAGAGTTGATCCCTCTCCCCTTAAAGGGGGGAGCCTCATATCTTACCCCTCCCCCCTTGAGGGGGGGAGCCCCATATTTTACCCCTCCCCCCTTGAGGGGGGGAGCCCCATATCTTACCCCTCCCCCCTTGAGGGGGGGAGCCCCATATTTTACCCCTCCCCCCTTGAGGGGGGGAGGTTGGGAGGGGGGTGATCTCTCCTCCGCAATCCAGTCTGATACAGGCAAAGGCCTTGCGGCCTTGTCACCCCCACCCCGACCCTCCCCCCTCAAGGGGGAGGGAAAGACAGAGCCATCCTCCCCCCTCAAGGGGGAGGGAAAACAGAGGCATCCTCCCTCCTCAAAAGAGACGGGGCATGAGCAATGGTTGCCAATTTCATGGATCCCTGACGTCAGGCGGTCGCTTCATGGCTAAACCGCAGAAAAGATTCGTCTGTCAGGAATGCGGGGCGGTGACACCGCGCTGGGCAGGCAAGTGCGATGCCTGTGAGGCGTGGAATTCCATTGTAGAGGAAACCGTTGAGGCGACCCCGATTGGCGGGGGCAAGCGATCCGGGTCCGGGGGGTCGGGTAAGGCCCTGGATTTCGTTGGCTTGAAAGGCGACAGCGAACAACGACCCCGCCTGAAATCCGGTATTGATGAACTAGATCGCGTTCTGGGGGGCGGGCTGGTTGATGGGTCCGCAACCTTGATTGGCGGAGATCCGGGCATTGGGAAATCCACCTTACTGCTGCAGGCCGCCGCAGCGTTAAGCGCCCATGCCAGCGTCGCCTATATCTCTGGCGAGGAAGCGATTGAACAGATCCGCATGCGCGCCCAGCGGCTGAATGTGTCTGACACAAAGGTGGAACTGGCAGCGGCGACCTCTGTGCGCGATATCCTGGCCTCCCTGGATCGACCCGACGGGGCGCGGGTGGCAGTCATTGATTCCATTCAGACCATGTATGTCGACCTGCTGGATTCCGCACCCGGCACGGTTGGTCAGGTTCGCGCCAGCGCCCAGGAATTGATCCGCGTGGCAAAGCGTCGTGGCACGGCAATCCTGTTGGTGGGCCATGTGACCAAAGAAGGGGCAATCGCCGGGCCTCGCGTGCTGGAACATATGGTCGATACGGTCCTGTATTTTGAAGGGGAGCGCGGCCATCCCTTCCGCATTCTGCGCGGGGTTAAGAATCGCTTTGGCCCAACAGACGAAATCGGCGTCTTTGATATGACAGAACGCGGGTTGGAAGAGGTTAAGAACCCCTCTGCCCTGTTTCTGGCGGATCGACAGGATGGCGTTGCGGGGGCAGCCGTCTTTGCGGGGATAGAGGGATCGCGCCCGATGCTGGTGGAAATCCAGGCTCTGGTGGCTCCATCTGCCTTGGGAACCCCACGCCGCGCCGTCGTTGGATGGGACAGCAACCGCCTGGCGATGCTGTTGGCTGTGTTAGAAGCGCGCGGGGGGCTGGATTTATCTGGTCGAGATGTCTATTTGAACGTCGCAGGCGGCCTGCGAATCGGCGAACCTGCTGCAGACTTGGCCGTGGCGGCGGCGATTGTGTCCTCGCTGACCGGAATTCCAGTGCCGATGCGCACGGTCGTTTTTGGCGAAGTCGGCCTGTCTGGTGAGGTTCGCGCGGTCGGTCGACCGGATGCGCGCCTTAAAGAGGCCGGAAAACTGGGCTTTACCCGCGCCATCGCGCCGAAAGGCCGGGCTGCGAAAGAAAGTAAGGCGGATGATATTGCGATCAACGCGATCAGTGATGTGTCGCAATTGATCCGTGATTTGGAATCGTCCAGCGATGGGCCAATTCGTATTCTGGACGCGGACGCCAGGCGGTAGTACCAAACGGTGTTTGTTTAACTGGGTACCTGAAACTTTTTTCCCATCCGTCTTTCATGCTTTGAAAGACGGGACTGGGCGGAGGTCTTGAATGGACAGCCTTCCCTTCACCACGACCGATATGGTGGTTCTGGGCAGCATCGCGCTGTTTGGTTTGCTGGCGGCCTATTGGGGGTTCGTTGGATTGGTCACCGGCATTGGGGCCTGGGTCGGGGCCCTGACGGTCACGGTGCTGGGCTATCCCCATGCACAGGCCTTCGCGCGGGAACAGATTTCTCAGGAATTATTCGCCGATATTGCAGCCGGTGCGGCGCTTTTTGCCGGGTCGCTGGTGATCCTGATGATCTTAAGCTCCATCCTGTCCCATGTGGCAAAAGAAAGCCCGTTGGGATCAATCAATCGCGCCTTGGGATTTGTCGCGGGGCTTGGGGTCGGGTATGTATTGGCGTGCATCATCCTGCTGGGAGCCGTCCTGATTTTTAACGAATCCTCAATCCCGCAAAGCGTAAGAGACAGCCGATCCTATACCCTGGTTCGGGTCGGCGGTGTTACGATCCTGGAATCGCTGCCAAAAGACGTTGGCGGCTATATTCTGGAAAAGCTGGAAAAAGGTCGCCAGACAGTAAACACAGTGGAAGATGTCCAACGCGTCATGCAGCCGCCCGTCGATAGCGGCAAAAAAGCGGGGGAGGCTGGTTATTCCTCATCCCAGAATGACAGTCTGCAAAATGTAATCGACAGCTCGGCCAACCAATAGGACCTGACACGATGACCCTAGACGTCAGTACGAACCCTTTCGACGATGACAAGTTCCATGAGGAATGTGCCGTCTTTGGTATCTTCGGCACCGAAGATGCCTCAAAACACACAGCGCTGGGCCTGCATGCCCTGCAGCATCGCGGACAGGAGGCGACGGGCATTGTCTCCTTTGACGGCAAAGAATTTCATGCCCACCGGGAAACCGGTCAGGTCGGTGATGTCTTTGATAAAAATCGGGGCATTGTTGAAAAGCTGAAAGGCTTTGCCGCCATCGGACATAACCGATACTCCACCACCGGCGGCGATATGGTGCGCAACATCCAGCCCCTGTTTGCGGATTTTGAATTCGGGGGCCTGGCCGTTGCCCATAATGGCAACCTGACCAACGCGCTGCGGCTGCGTAAGGAATTGGTGAAACACGGCGCAATTTTCCAATCAACGACGGATACGGAAACCCTGATCCATTTGATGGCCCATGCCCAGGGCAACCTGACCGAACGTCTGGTCGCCGCCCTGCGTCGCGTTGAAGGGGCCTATTCCCTGGTCTGCATGAGCCGTAAAAAGCTGATCGGCGTGCGCGATCCAATGGGCGTGCGCCCGCTGGTTCTGGGGAAATTAAGCGAGCCATCCAAAGACTCAACGGCCTATATTCTGGCGTCTGAAACCTGTGGCCTGGACATTATGGGGGCGGAAAAAGTCCGCGATGTCCTGCCCGGCGAATTGATCGTCATTGACGAAAAGGGCGTCCACAGCCAATTCCCCTTCCCTAAAATGGCGGAACGGTTCTGTGTATTTGAATATATCTATTTCTCACGCCCTGACAGCATTGTGGAAGGCCATTCAGTCTATACCGCGCGCAAGGCGATTGGCCGTGAACTGGCCCGGGAACATCCAGTCGAAGCGGATGTGATCGTCCCGATCCCGGATTCCGGGGTGCCCAGCGCCATCGGATATGCGGAAGAAAGCGGCGTCCCGTTCGAGTACGGCATCATTCGCAATCACTATGTCGGGCGCACCTTTATTGAGCCGACCGATGAAATCCGGCATTTGGGCGTGAAGCTGAAACACAATGCCAATCGCGCGGTGATTGAAGGCAAGCGGGTCGTGCTGATCGATGATTCCATCGTGCGCGGCACCACATCGCGCAAGATTGTCGAAATGATCCGTGCCGCCGGGGCAACGGCGGTTCATATGTGCATCGCCAGCCCGCCAACCACATACAGCTGTTACTATGGGGTCGACACGCCGGAGCGCAGCCAGTTGATGGCAGCCCGCATGAGCCATGAAGAAATGCGCCAGGCCATTGGCTGTGACACACTGACCTTTATCACCATGGATGGCCTGTATCGCGCAATGGGCCATACGGGTCGCGACCCGGCAAAGCCGGCCTATTGCGACGCCTGCTTTTCTGGTGATTACCCGATCCGCCTGACGGATTTCGGTGACAGCGGGGGTCAGCCAGCGCAGCTCTCGTTGTTGAGAGAACAGAAAGCAGGATAGTTTACATGACAAAACGCCTTGAAGGACGTCTCGCCCTCATCACCGGGGCCAGCCGAGGGCTGGGTGCTGCGGTGGCCAAGCGATTTGCTGCGGAAGGGGCGCATGTCATTCTGACCGCCCGCACGGTCGGAGGCCTGGAAGAAATTGATGACGAAATCCGCAAGGCCGGCGGAAAAGCCACTCTGGCGCCGATGGATCTATTTGAGCCAGACAATATCGACCGAATGGCAGCTTCCATTCATGAGCGGTTCGGCAAGTTGGATATCCTGGTCAGTGCGGCGGCGCAATTGGGTGTCCTGACCCCCACCCACCATCTGGACCAGAAGACCTGGGATCGCACGCTGCACCTGAACCTGACGGTCAATCAGCGGCTGATCCGCGCCTATGACCCATTGCTGCGCCTGTCCCCATCGGGTCGCGCAATATTTGTCACCTGTCAGGTCGCCAGCCAGCCCAAAGCGTTCTGGAGTGTCTATGCAGCCAGCAAGGCAGGCCTGGAAAGCCTGGTGAAATGTTATCAGTTGGAGGTTCAGAAGACCGCGCTTGGCATTCATCTGATTGACCCGGGTCCGCTGACAACCAACCTAAGGGCGGAAGCCTATCCGGGTGAGGAAAAAGGGACCCATCCTTATCCTGATGATCCCGCTATCACTGATCTTTTCGTGGATCACGCGGCAGCGCCAAGCCTGCAATAGTTCCGTTATGTTTCTGGCAGGATGCGTCCGTCTTCCATTGTGATGATGCGGTCTGCCATGTCCATAATACGGGGATCGTGGGTCACCATCAGGGTGGTTGTACCCCGTTTTTTTCCCAATCGTTTCAGCAGCGCGACAACCTCATAGCCACTGTCTTTATCCAGGGCGGCCGTTGGTTCATCCGCCAGAATCACATCAGGATTGCCAACCAGCGCACGGGCAACCGCCACGCGTTGTTTTTGTCCCCCGGACAGATTGCCCGGCAAATAATCCATCCGATCCTGCAGCCCCATCAAGATAAGGCAGCGGCTGGCTGCCGACCTCCAATCGCGCATTGCGATCGGACCATGTACTTCCAATCCCATGCGGACATTCTGCATGGCCGTCAGACTTTCATGCAGGTTATGTGCTTGAAAGATAAAGCCCAACCGTTTTCGGGACTGAATCATTAGCGCTTCATCCGCGCCTTGCAATTCATGCCCCATCAGCAGGGCGCTGCCGTCCTGAATTACACGCAGACACCCGATCAGGGTCAGCAAAGTGGTTTTCCCGGAGCCCGACGCCCCCATCAGGATAACCAACTGGCCTGTTTCAATAGTCAGGTCGATATTAAACAGAACCTGCTTACGGGCCTCTCCCTCCCCGAACCAATGGTTTAACCCCTTGATCTGAATGGATGGATACGTCTGCGCCATAGGCCCCCCTAAAACAAATCGGCCGGATCGGCGCGCACTAGACGCCTGGTCGCGATAGCGCCTGATATCGTACACATAGCGATGGTCCCGATCAGGATATAGATCGGTCGGGCCGCGGTCATATAGATTGGCAACCCCGTACCGATCTCCACCAGTTTGTACAATCCCATGGAAATCAATACGCTGGGAACAAAGCCAAACAAGGCCAGAATCAGTGCTTCTTCAAACACAATACCGATAAAGAACCAAGGACCATATCCGATCGCCTTAAAGGTTGCATATTCCCTCAAGTGATCGGCGACATCACTGGACAAAACCTGATAGACAATGATCACACCGACCAATGTTCCAATGATGATGCCGAACCCAAACACAACGCCAACCGGTTTCTGGGTGGTTTGAAAATTCTGATCTTTCTGAACCGCCTGTGCAATTGTCCGGACCTGTGTGTCCGATGCAGGCAGCACCGCCCTCAATTTCGGCAGGATATCAGCAATCACCACGCCAGAGTCCACCCGCACCAGTATAAAGTTTGGTGCCCCGGCAACACGCTGTGGAAATAGTTTCAAGAATGTCTGATCAGAGACAATAAGATGTCCATCCGCCCCGAATCCACCCCCAATGCCAAAAGTGCCATAAACTGTGATGCGGCGGCCTTTTGTTTCGAACTCATAGGGGTGTCCACTATCAATGCGGTCAAACAGATCAGCCGGCAGAACATTGCGGGTCTTGTGATCAATCAAGGCTGTATCCGAAAGCATCAGATCCGCCTGCCGCTTGTTGATATCATCAGATCGAAATACGTTCGCTGTTGGATCAATGCCAAAAACGTTTAAGGCGCGCTCTGTTCCATCGGGTTGTTTCCAATCGATCTTGCCAAGTAAAAGGGCTGTTGCCTGCGCAACTCCTGGCACGCCAAGGGCCTGATACATCCGCTGTCTGGGGACCGGGCTGCCGTCAGTCAGAGTATTTGTGTCCGACGCGCTTATCAGCAGATCTGCATCCATTTCCGTATAGGGCATCCGAATGCTTTCCAACAGCGCTCCAAAGAAGCCGATTTGCATAAAAACCAGAACATTGGCAAAGGCGACACCGGCAAGTGCGGCAGCAAAGCGCGCCCGATTATGGCGCAATTGCAACCAGCCAATTGGCAATCGTCCGAACAACGCCGTCAGCAGCGCGGTCACGGTCTTACCGCGCCGGCCGTGACCGCAATTCGCGCGGTAACCTGCAGATTTGTATAGCGCTGGGCGATAACCGACGCGTCCGGTGACAGTTTAACCGTCACCGTCACCACCCGGGCATCCGTATTTGCGGCCGGGTCACTATCGGTAACGGTTTGCGGCTTCACCTGATATCCAATTTTCTCGACGATCCCCTCCAGGGGATTGGGCAAAGCATCCGACTCAATTGTGACCGAAGCCCCCACCGCCACAGCGGCAATCATGGATTGATAGACCTCAACCTCTGCTGTCATTTGGTCAATATTACCCAGTTTCAGCAATCCTTTGGATCCGGGCCTTTCACCCACTCTGACATCCAGACTAAGAATTGTGCCCGATGAGGGGGCCCAGACGTAGGCATCGTCCAATTGCGCCTCCGAACGGCGCAATTCAGCTTGTGCTGCGGCCAGTTCCCGAGTCGCGACCACCACATCTTTCTGCATCTGTAATTCGGTGAAATCGTACCTGGATAATTTGGCTCGGGCGCTTTCCACATCCTGAACCGATTGTTCATAGGCCGTACGCTTGGCTTCAAAAACAGCCGCGGTTGCATATCCCTTTTCTTTCAGATCCCGGAACCGCTCAAAATCACTTTTCGCTGTGCTGACGGCGGCCTCTGCACGCGATAGGGCAGCCTTGGCTTCAGCCCGATTTGCCATAACGGTATCACGTATTTCCGCCAAATTCGCTTGACGGGTTTCAACTGTCGCCACGGCCGCATCGACCGCCGCCTTTAACTTCTTTTCCGTGTCCAACGTGGCCAACAGGGTTCCTGCGGTCACGCGCTCCCCCTCTATCACATGCAATTGTGCAACACGCGCATCCCCGGCCTGAGAAGGCATGGCGACAATTGTGACATCGCCATCCGGAATCAATTTCCCCAGACCGACAATCGTATCCGGCAGCGTGTCCTTCGATGGAGATTCTGGCGGTCGATCCACAGGCAGAGCAATGGGATGGGATGTACCCGCCCCCGGCTCAAGGCCTGTAATCTGCATGAATTTCTGCAATCCGGGTGGCTGGAAATACAGGCCAATAAACCCACCAATACCAATCAACAGAACGACCAGCGGGATAAACCTTAATTTTTTCAAGCCTGACAGGAAGGTCCTTCTGCGCGGTTTCTCGTGATCTTGCGCTGCACGGTCCACAGCAAGCAATGGCAGATCACCACTGTCCTTTTGGGACAATACCGCCGTCTTGTCTGGCCCACCGGGGGTATTTGGATTCGATCCGCGCTCTTTCATGCCCCCAATCCCAACCCTTCAGGTCCAATCACAAACTGATATTCCTAAAATACAAACATAAACACCATAGCGTCGAATGCGGACATTAATACGACGGTTTCAGGGACATAATATCAAAGAACTCCTTAATGAAGCATCATGCAGACTGCAGGCGATCCACCTATAAACAACGCCCCAAAAATCCAATCTGTACCCCGGCCTCGCACCTTTGAGCGCGACATCTAAGCGTCAACGCACCCAGGCCCAATCACCAATTACGGACGCTATTCAAATTTCATTCCATTCATATTGACTGACCAGTCAGTCATAGCATAGACTCTTCGCACTTTTCAAGTTCAGAGACAGGATCAAAGGGAGGAGTCAGGTTCCCTCGATGAAATGGAGGTTTTCTTGAACGGCGCGTCCCCTAAAGCCAGCCAAAAAAGACAGCGCATGACGACAGATCAACGCCGTGAAGCCATTTTAAAGGCTGGACTGGATATCTTTGCCGCAGAGGGATTTAATGCTGCAAAACTGGATACTGTGGCGCAGAGGGCTGGTGTAGCAAAAGGAACCATCTATGTGCACTTCAAAGATAAACAGGACCTGTTTGAACAAATCATTCTAGAGGCTGTTTCACCTATCATCACCAGAATAGAATCAATCACAGACCTGCCGGAGGTTCCAACCGCTGTCCTGCTCGCAACGGTGTATCAAGACTTCCAGACCGATATTCTGGAAACTGAAAAGAAACACATCATATGTCTCGTGCTGAAAGAGGGGGCTAATTTCCCCGCCATAGCAACCTTCTACCACCGGGAAGTGATCACCAAAGTCACAGCCGTTCTAAATACCGTTATAGAACGCGCCTTAAACCGTGGGGAGGCCCTGTCATCGGCAGTTCGGAATTTTCCCCACCTGATCATCGCCCCGTTGATATTGTCCCTGATTTGGGATGATCTTTTTGCAGAGATTGACCCGCTTGACGTGGGTGCCTTGTTGGAAGCCCACCAGAAACTGCTAATGCCAGACTCAGGTTAGAAACCCTTACCGCAGTTTCTTGAGTTCCCATTCGCCGCGACAATATTTGTGGGTCCACTCTCCTTGGGCAGTGTTCTTTTGGAATGTCCCGGTGAATTCAGCATCCGTGGCACCCTGGACACCCGTCAGCTTGATGCCCGCGACCGTGCCGTCTTCTGCGACAGTGCCCGTGAAGTTGCCTCGCCCCAAGGGCAGGCGCAATTCCCCATACAGCTGACCATTCTCGACCTTCACCCGCAATCCCCCGCGCGCGATATAGCAATCTTCTGTGCGGAGCGAGACACTTAACTGGCCAACCCAGGCCCCATCAAATTCTGTCGATGTAGGGGTAAACAGCCGCGTCGCATCACAGGCCGCCAAGCCAATTAGGGCCATGGCAAGTATAATTCGGACCACAAGCTGGCGGATGCTATGGAACTGATGTGAAAGCATTGTTTGCCTGATCCCCTATCGTTTCTGCGGTTGGAAGGGATTCTTGCCCTGGCGCAGATTCAACCGCAACGGCACGCCATCCATTCCAAAATCACTGCGCAATCCATTGGTTAAATACCGGATATACGCTTCCGGCAGGTTTTCCGCCTGGGACGCGAAGATCGCAAAGGTCGGCGGTCGGATTTTCACCTGGGTCATATAGCGGATCTTAATCCGACGCCCTTTTGCCAGGGGTGGCGGATGGGCCGCAACCATGCCTTCCAGCCAGGTATTCAGCTTGGCGGTAGAAATTCGCTTGTTCCAGATTTTGTGGATACGGAATGCTTCGGCCAGCAGCTTGTCCAGATTCCGGCCCTGTAACGCAGAAATCGTTACCACAGAGACGCCCTTCAACTGGGTCAGAGATGTCTGCAACCGGTCTTTCAGCTTCTGTAACTGCTCAAGGCGGTTTTCCACCGCATCCCATTTATTGGCCGCAATGATCAAGGCGCGACCTTCCTCAATCACCTGTCGCGCGATCGTCAGATCCTGCTTTTCCAGCATATCATCGGCATCCAACACCAGCACGACGACCTCTGCGAAATCAATCGTGCGGCGGGTATCGGCGGCGGATAGACGCTCAACCTTTTCAGAGACAC
This sequence comes from Hwanghaeella sp. 1Z406, assembly GCF_048892425.1. NCBI lineage: Bacteria > Pseudomonadati > Pseudomonadota > Alphaproteobacteria > Rhodospirillales > Aestuariispiraceae > Hwanghaeella > Hwanghaeella sp. 1Z406. The sequence continues at coordinate 74,239 of NZ_JBLZHU010000009.1, read as the reverse complement.
GGGCACGCTTACGCAGGCCTGCCGTATCAACCATGCGCAGATGCTTATCCTTCCAGACCCAATCTACGGCAATCGAATCCCGGGTGATCCCGGCTTCCGGACCGGTCAACAGGCGGTCTTCACCCAGATAGCGGTTGATCAGGGTCGATTTTCCCACATTCGGGCGCCCCACAATCGCGATTTGAAGGGGGCGTTCGGGCGAGCCTGCTTCCGGTCGCTCGTCCTCTGCGGTTTCTTCAGCATCGGGGTCCAGATCAACATCCAGGTCCGGCATTTGAAGGCCCGGCAAGGATTTGGCGCGGTCCTTCACATAGGGCTTCAAGGCATCATACAGTTCTGACAACCCCTCGCCATGTTCCGCAGAAAAGGCGATCGGCTCCCCCAGCCCTAATGAGAAGGATTCCATCAGCCCAGACTGCGCGGCGCGGCCCTCGCATTTATTGGCGATCAGGATTATTGGTGTCTTGCCCTTGCGCAACAGATTGGCGAAACGCTCATCCAGCGGGGTTATGCCTGCACGGGCATCCACCATCAGCAAGGCGACATCCGCATCAACAATGGCGCGTTCCGTCTGACGGCGCATGCGCGCTTCCAGGCTGTCGTCGGTTGCGTCCTCAAACCCGGCCGTATCAAAGATACGAAAGCGCAATTCGGCCAGACTGCCATCGCCTTCGCGCCGATCACGGGTGACACCGGGCGTATCGTCTACGATCGCCAGACGCTTCCCAACCAAACGATTAAACAAAGTGGATTTGCCGACATTCGGGCGGCCCACAATGGCGACAATGGCCATGGCCGATGACTTTCTACAGGTTGCAGTTTCGCCGCGACGCCATAATCAGCGCAGCGCGATTAGATTACCAGCATCCGTCTGAACATAGACAATGCCGTTCGCCACAATCGGCGGCACATAAATCGGGTCCCCCAGATCAATCCGACCCAACGGTTTCCCGTCATAGGGAGATACGGACCACAATTCCCCAAGCGAATTACCCAATAGCAGGCGATCAGACACCAGGACCGGTCCCGCCCATGTTATCGGGTCTTCCAAATCTTCTGGATCTTCAAAATTAGGCAAGGGCGTTGCCCAGCGCACCCGACCGCCCTGACGCGTCATGCACAGAATGGTTTGATCCAGGGTGACGACATACAAAAATTCCCCGGCGATCCAGGGTGTTTGCACCCCACCTATGCGGCGATCCCAGATACGCGATCCCGATGCCAAGTCAAAGCCCACCATGCGCCCACCGTGGCTGATCGCATAAACAATGCCGCGATCCACAATCGGGCGGGCACGAATATCCGCCAAGGATGCCAAGGCATCACTGCGCCGCGCGGATACCAGACTGTCGGACCAGTTCGGTCTTCCGGTGGCAAGACGCAGGGAAAACAGTTCCCCGGATGAATAGGGGACGACGGCCGTGCGGTCCGTGATCGCCGCGCTAGCGCCACCTAACAGACCAGCCGTTTCGGCGAAACCTGCATGGAACCAGATCGACTCCCCGGTATCCGCATTATACGCGGTAACACGGTTGTCTATGGAAATCGCCAGAACCTTGCCTTCACCAACAGAAGGGGCCGCCCGGATCGGGCCCGGCGCAGTGGCATCCCAAATCAGTTGCCCGGTCTGCGCATTCAGGGCGAAAACATGCGCATATCCCGTGGTGACAAAGATCATGTGGTCGGCGTAAGAAACACCCCCACCGAACGCATCGCCATCCCGATCCGGCACTTCTGCCTCATACTCCCAGATCGGCTTCCCGGTTTCAGCATCAAACGCCCGAACCTCAAAATCGGCATCCATTGTATAGACCCGGCCTTCTGCGACAATCGGCCCAGACAGCAAGCGGCGGTTTCCATCGGACCCGCTCCCAATATCAACGCGCCACGCAACCTTCAGTTCATCACTGGATTTTAGATGATGCATCGCATGATCAGGATACCCACCGCCTTGAGGCCAGGAATCATTCATGTAAGGGGGCGGCAATTTCACACGCAAGTCCGATAGGCGCGGATCCGGCTCAGCATCAGTGTCTTGTACCATGATGGAGATACGCTTGCCCGGCAGCGGCGGTGCTTCGGAATCCCCGAACCAACTGCATCCGCCCACCGCGAATACCAGCCCAGAAAGGACGATCCATGCGGCCAGACGATGCGCTTTTCTTACTGCTTGCTGTTTCATGCCTACCTAACTTTCACATCATGGACGCAATTGGCCTGTGGAGTCAGCCTCAGGATTTGATAGCCTGAAGAATCTCTGCCGCCTGCCCACGGGCACTGGTCGGCGCGCCGTCATCATCGGCAACCTTCGTCAGATAGTCTTGAGCCAAGGCCATATCACCAGACGTTAACGCCAGAGAGGCACCAACCATGCGCGCCGTATAGCGCCAGGGTTCGCCATCCGCAGCCAAAGGTTCAATCCGCGCCAACAGCTCGTTGGAACTCCCCCCAGCAATCCCGGAATGCATGATCGCCATGACGTCTGCCAGGTCGCGATACAATTGTTCAACGGCACTGTCGCTTGCAATTGCTTCAAAAGCGGTGGCAGCAGCGGCGTGATCCCCCGCTTCGATATGCAAGCCTGCTGCCTGGAACCGCGCGACAAGACCAATGCCCTTTTCGCCCGCCTTGGCAGCAAGATCTTCAAAGGCCTTCAGGGCATCAGCATCACTGCCGGTTCTGGCTGTCTGTTGCGCAGCGCTGTATTGATCGGCCAAGGCCCGCATCTCAGATTTCTGCTGATCCTGATACCAGGTATAGGCGCCCGCCCCCAGAACCAGAACGACACAGACGGCCAAAACATATTTACCGTATTGTTTCCACCAGATCTGTGCCTTGTCCCGACGCAGTTCTTCGTCAATTTCATTAAAAATATCGGCCACGATCTATCCACTTTCCGGTTTGTACATATACATAACGCGCGCGTTGTTGCCCCTATTTAGGCGAGCCGGACGATTTTATCCATGCCCTTTAATAAAAGCGCCCCAAAAACCATCGCTTTATAGGGTGATCCAACCCCAATCGCAATCATTGCGCCCATTTCGTCGCAGGTGGCCCAAAACTTGCTTCACAGAGGTCATGATTAATCGCGCAAATGTATTGGAGTCATGATTGATGATCAGGCCGCCGCTGAAACCCCATCGCAGGTCCGCCCCTTTTGGTATTGCAGCCGCGCTTTTTCTGCCAATGGCCCTTGGTGCCTGCGGGTCCGACCTGCTGACGCCATTTGGTGTTGCGGCGGTTACCACGGCGGTGATCATCAACGAAGACAAGACCCCGTCAGACCTTATCGCCAGTGCGGTCACCGGGCAGGATTGCGATACGATCCGGAAGAGCCGCGACAAAGGCCCCCTGTGCCGGGCGCCCCGGGAAGAAGTCATTGAAGCGCCGGTTTTCTGCTATCGAACGCTTGGCAATGTAAACTGCTTCGCAGAGCCCGACCCCTATGGCTATGACCAGCAAGAGATTAATTAGAGCGACAGGCACCATGGATACGCATGACTCTGATTACCAGCCGTCGCGGGTATAACGACGGATGGGGGCAAATCGTTACCCCGGACCCTGATCCGGGGTCCAGAGCGGCAGGCACCATGGATACGCATGAACTCAAAAAGCATTCGGTATCATTACCCCGTCATCGATTTCTCATTTCTGAAATTTGACACTTCCGTGACCGGTTAAAAATGGGCTAGGCTGAGGGTTCCTTGAGGTTACGGATACGAGGCTGATGACAGAGCTGATCGATTTTTCCGAATACCGGCGGCGCGGCGGCGGGAAACAGCGCACCTATTTCGATCAAGGCGAATTGCGACAATTACTGGCGATGTATTCCGTCCGGGTTTCCACCGGCGAATGGCGCGACTATGCCATCGACTTCAATGGCCCCGTCGCCGTGTTTTCTATTTTTCGTCACACCCATGAAACGCCGCTGTTTGCCGTTGCGAAACGGCGCAATGGAAAACATTTCGAATTCATCGTCCGGTCTGGTCGACAAACCTTGAAACGATGCAGGGAGTTATCCGAAGCCCTAAAAACCTTCGATAAACCCGTGCGGCTGATACAGAATTAAGCTCGATCCGGCATACGGTTCCAGGCATCCAGGGCGGCGATCTTATAGGCTTCGGCCAGGGTCGGATAGTTGAACGTATTTTCGACGAAATATTCCAGGGTCCCTTTCAGGTTCAGCACGGCCTGTCCGATATGGATCAGTTCCGTCGCCCCCTCCCCACAGATATGAACGCCCAGCAGACGATGGGTCTTGAGGGAAAAGATCATCTTCATCATGCCTGCATCCAGCCCCATAATGTGGCCGCGCGATGTCTCCCGGAATCTGGCGATACCGCATTCATAGGGTATTCCCCGTTCCTGCACTTCCTCTTCGGTCATGCCGACGGTTGAGATTTCCGGCACGGCATAAATACCATAGGGAAAATAGTCAGGCGGGTCCTGCATCGGCTTGCCCAACGCATGACAGGCCGCGATTCGCCCCTGCTCCATCGACGTTGAGGCCAGGCTGGGAAAACCGATCACGTCGCCGGCCGCATAGATATGGGCGACCTGCGTCTGGAAGGTTATGGGATCAACTTTCAGGCGTTTGCGACTGTCAGCGGTCAAACCGGCGGCGGCCAAATTCAGGCTGTCGGTCGCCCCTTCCCGTCCGGCGGCGAATAACAGCATGTCGGATTTCACCACCCGACCGCCCTTCAAATGCGCGATGACGCTGGGGCCGGAAACCGCGACCGATTCAATAGAACAGCCCAGCCGCAGAACCATGCCCCGGTCCCGCAATTGGTGGGTAAAATCCTCAATCAACTCACGATCCACAAAATCCAGCATCGTGTCGCGCCCTTCAATCAGCGTGACAGGCACATCCAATGCAGAAAAGATCGTCGCGTATTCGACCCCAATCACACCGGCCCCGATCACCGTCAGGCTGCGCGGCACCCGGTCCACTTCAAGAATCTCATCGCTGTCCAGAACGGAGACACCGTCAAAGGGGATCGTATCCGGGCGAAAGGGGCGCGTGCCAACGGCCAGAAGAAAACGATCCCCAGAGAAAATATGGGTTTCTCCATCTTCGCCCTGAACCTCAATCTTATGGGGCTCAATGAACTTGGCGTGACCGGGAATTGTCGTCACCTTATTGCGGGCAAATTGATGTTCCAGCACTTCAACTTCGTGATCCAGGGTTTTCAGCAAACGATGGCGCAGGTCGGTCGCTGAAATCTCCTCCTTCACGCGATAGGCACGCCCATAGAATCCGCGTTCTCTCCACCCCGACAGATTTAACACCGTCTCCCGCAGGGTTTTAGAAGGAATGGTGCCTGTATGGACCGATACGCCCCCAACCCGTCGGCCCTTTTCCACCACCAGAGCATCCGCCCCGAACTTCGCTGCCTGAATGGCCGCCCGCCGCCCGGCAGGTCCGCTGCCAATGACGATCAGATCATAATGCTGCTTCATTCTGTAAAATCCCCCAAACAGCGTTCCGCACTGCAGCAAATTTGTGGCAGGAAACGCGATGCAGGGCAAGGCTATGTCTGGTCAAGAAGAGACCCGCGCCCACAGCACGTCATCCAACCGATCCGCACCCGCCAACAGCATGACCAATCGGTCAAAACCCAGTGCCATGCCGGCTGCGGGGGGCATGGTGGCGACAGCGGTCAGGAAATCTTCATCGATTGGATAGCGATGACCATAGAGATGCGCCTTCAGGTCCATATCGGCCTGAAATCTTCGTCGCTGTTCATCCGCATTAGTCAATTCGCCAAAGCCATTCGCCAGTTCCACGCCACAGGCATAAAGCTCTACCCGTTCCGCCCAGATTGGATCGTCGGGTTTCGGACGGGCCAGGGCTGCCATGCTGATGGGATAATCGATCAGGAAGCATGGGGCGCCATCCCCCAGATGCGGTTCAATCCGGGCGTCCATCAGGCGGAAGAAGACATCATCGAAACTGTCATCCCCAGCCACCCGAATCCCCAATCGATTGGCGGTTTCGATCAGGGGCGCGACAGGTGGAGATTGTGGGTTTTCTGAGATCGTCGCGGTCAGGTCATGACCACAATATTCCGTAAAGGCCTCCGCCACCGTCAGCCGGAGAAAGGGCCCCATTGGATCACTGTGTCGATTCCCCCGCCGCAGGCCAGAGACATGACAGGCCGTTGCCAGCGCACCAATCAGTGTCTGGGCATCAGACATCAACTCCTCATACCCTGCCTGCGTGCGATACCATTCCAGCATCTTGAATTCCGGGCTGTGGGTGGGGGACCCTTCGGCATTGCGATAGACAGGACAAAGCTGCCAGATCTTCTCCATCCCGCCTGCCAGCAGCTTCTTCATCGCAAATTCCGGGCTGGTATGCAGATAGTATGGCTGGCCTGGATCATCGCTGCCGTAATGGCCTGCGGCCAACAGCCGGGTTTCAAACGCAGCCAGGTGGGGTTCCAGCCCTGGGGAGATTTGTAGGGCGGGTGTTTCCACTTCTACGAATCCCGCCGATTGGAACCAGTCGGCCAGAGCCGATTTCGCCCGCCCGCGCAGCGCCAAATTGTCTCGCCGTTTTGCCAAAGAGGCCGAAGCCCACCACGGATCGGTCATAGGATGCCTTTCAACCGCGCCGTGGTTTTGCCTGGCGCGTCTCTGCGGTTGCTCAGTCCGTCCGCTGGTGATAGACAGGCGCGCGATTCGGGGCGCGTCAGTGCGCTCCATGACAAAGGAAGTGAAATCATGAAAGTCAACGCGATCAACCTTCGGCCGGGTAATGCCTTCCTGCAGGATGGCAAGCTCTTGGTCGTGATTAAGAACGAGATCAACCAGCCGGGCAAGGGCGCATCTGTCGCCCAGATCGAAGCCCGCGACGCGCGCACCGGCACCAAGACCAGCCTGCGGTATCGCACCCAGGAAGCCGTGGAAAGCGCCGACCTGTTCGAAACCGACTATACCTTCCTGTATGACGACGGCGAAAAGCTGCACTTTATGGATGGCGAAACCTTCGAACAAATGGAAGTCGAACACGCTGTGCTGGGCGATCAGGTTCCCTTTTTGCAGGAAAACATGACGGTCCAAATCAAGACCTATGAAGGGGCCCCAATCTCTGCCACGCTGCCGGGCAAGGTCACCCTGGAAGTGGTCGAAGCCGACCCGGTCGTAAAAGGCCAGACACAGTCTTCTTCCTATAAGCCCGCCAAACTGTCGAATGGCGTCAGCACCTTGGTGCCGCCGCATATCGATGCCGGCACACGTATTGTTGTTAACACATTGGACGGTTCTTACGTCGAACGCGCCAAAGACTAAGGATTTGATCTGATATGCTAATTCGCTCTGCGCATTTAAACGTAATGACCAAGGCCGCCGAAAAGGCCGGTCGCATGCTGGTGCGCGATTTCGGAGAGGTGGAGCAATTGCAGGTATCCCGCAAGGGACCGGGCGATTTCGTCTCCACCGCCGATCAAAAAGCAGAGCGGACGATCATTGAGGAACTGACCCGCGCCCGCCCGGAAGCGGGAATCCTGGCGGAAGAATCCGGTGGCAAGATCGGGGATGATCCAACAAAGCGTTTCATAATCGATCCCCTGGATGGCACGACGAATTTTCTGCATGGATTGCCCCATTGGGCGGTTTCCATCGGATACGAAGAAAACGGCGAATTGATCGCAGGCGTGGTCTATGACCCGATCAAGGATGAGCTGTTTTGGGCCGACAAAGGCAAAGGTGCCTATGTCAATGACCGGCGCATTCGTGTTTCCGCCCGCCAGAACCTGCATGACGCCGTGTTGGGGACCGGTATTCCGCATATCGGGAAAGAAACCGACGATCACATAAAATTCACACGCCATCTGCAAACCGCTATGAGTGAGACGGCTGGTGTGCGCCGATGGGGTACGGCATCCCTGGATCTGTGCTATGTCGCAGCAGGGCGCTTTGATGGGTTCTGGGAACGGGGGTTGAGCCCCTGGGACGTTGCGGCCGGTATTGTAATCGTCAAGGAAGCGGGCGGTTTCGTTACGGATATCAAGGGGCGCGCCTATACCTTCAACAGCCCGGAAATCGTCGCCAGCAATGAACAATTACAGCGCAAACTGCTGTCGATGCTGAAAAAATCATCGCCCGCGGAAGACGCCTAACGCGCTTTTGGTGTCAATTTAATCTGTTTCTGAGCGCCGGTTGCCTGTTTTGGGCGGTTGTCCCGCGCCCCCGGCTCACGCTATGGTCTTGTCGATCAGGTGACGCCCCCTCAAAAAAGAGCGGGACAGCACCATATCATTGTGCAAGAGCGACAACTGTGAGCGATCCTATGAAAGATGTCAGCCCCTGTGTGAACCGGCACGCCCTGCCCCGTTTTTGGCGTCAGCCTAAATTTTGGCGACTTTCCGGCGGGACTGTGGGATTGGCCGCGCTGATGCTGTCGACCATGCTGACATCGGCACAGGCACAGCAGGCTTATTTTCGGGGGGAAGCAAATTCAAACGACTCCGTGACCGTGAATTTGTCTGTGATCGACAAGCTTAAAGGCGGGCCAGCCCCGCTGCAGGCACCCAGCTTTGCAACCCCCGCTGCCCCCCCTGTGATCTCTCAGACAGCGCCACCAAAGCCTATGTCGACAAAACCACAACCAGCCCCGGCCGCCGGTCTGGCGCCGCCGCCTAGCCAGGCACCGCAATCGACCTTGCTGGTTCCAAATGCCCCGTCCGGGTCCGGGAATAGCGTTGCTGCAACGCCACCACCTGTGCCGTCCCTGCCCTTGCCAAAACCGGCAAAGGCCGCAACACCCGCCCCAACGCCAGCGTCACCGCCACCCAAGCCGCAGATCGCCGCAGAACCTGCGCCGAAACCCGCGGTCCCCCAGCCTGCCCCTGAAGCGCCTCCGGCCTCCACAATAGAAGCACCTCAAACCGCAGCGGTTGAACCCTCCCCTGCGCCGGCCCCCACTGCGACCCAGACCGAAGAACAGGCCGCCACGCCAGCGCCAGCTTCCCCACCGCCTGCCCCCGCAATCACGCCAGAGCCTGCCCCGGCACAATCTGCGCCGGCCCAACCTGCTGCGGCAGAAGAGCCCCAGGTGGCATCGGTTGACCTGACCGCAGTGGATTCGTCTGGCGTCATGAAAAACAATGATGGTCTGAGCGTCCTGTTCAGCCGGGATTCACAAGACCTGCCCAGTGCCGCCGAAACCGCCTTAGCGGAACTGGCTGAAGAGTTGAAAGGCAACGAAAGCCTGACATTGAAATTACTGGGATATTCTGAGCCAATCGGCGAAGCACAGAGCAAACCGCGACGCCTGTCGCTGTTCCGGGCGCTTGCCGTGCGCACCTATCTGCTGAAACAGGGCATAGACAGTCGCCGGATGACGGTTCAAGCGCTTGGGACGAAGGATGAAAGTCCCGATCGACCGAAGAATCGCGTAGACCTGATCGTATCGGGTGCTTAAGGCATTCCAGACTCAAGAATAGTGGACCCAACCGTATCTTTAGAAAGCGAGATGGCGAACAATGAGTACACCAACCCCGTTTCTTATACGTATGGGCATCTTTCTTATCATCATCGCCATCGGTGTCTTTCTGATCTATCCAACCCTGATGGATGCCTTTCTGGCAAATGCCGTGATCAATGGGGTTATTCTGGGCGTTCTGGTGATTGGTATCGTCCACGCCTTCCGAACCGTGGCCGGATTATTTGCAGAGACGAACTGGATCCAGCGCTTTCGGCTGAGCTTTGAAAATGGCTACCAGCATACCGAAGCAGCACCCCGCTTAATGGCGTCTGCCGCAACGCTGCTGACCAAGCGCAGCGAACGCGGGCAGTTGCACATTTCCGCAGGCGGGATGCAGACAATTCTGGATGGTGTCGGGGCCAGGCTGGATGAAAGTCGCGAAACCGGCCGGTATATGGTCGGACTGCTGGTCTTCCTGGGCCTGTTGGGCACATTCTGGGGCCTGTTGGACACAGTCCAAAGCGTTGGCGGCGTTATCAGTGGCCTTGATCTTGCCTCTGACAATGTTGCCGGCGCGTTTGAGAATTTGAAACAGGGCTTGCAAACACCCCTGTCTGGCATGGGCACGGCGTTTTCTTCGTCTCTGTTCGGCTTGGCCGGATCTTTGATCCTGGGCTTCCTGGCCCTACAGGCGGGACAAGCACAGAACCGTTTCTACAATGAATTGGAAGATTGGTTATCCAGCCTGACGCGCATCGGGGGTGGTTCCATCGGTGGCGATGGCGATCAATCCGTGCCGGTTTACATTCAGGCCCTGCTTGAGCAAACGGCCGACAGCCTGGAAAGCCTGCAACGCACCATGGCGCGGGCCGAAGAAAACCGCCAATCATCACAACAGGATTTCGGCCTGCTGAACGAAAAGCTGTCGACCCTGGTCGACACGATGCGCACCGAACATGACCTGATGCTGCGCCTGGCAGAGGGGCAAAAGGGCCTGAAAGATGTGCTTGTCAAACTGTCAGAAACGTCTGGCAAAGGCGCCTTTGATGCAGAATCCGGCCGCCATATCCGCAACATCGATATGCATCTGGCGCGCTTGTTGGAAGATACGGCGCGGGGTCGTGCCGAAACGGTCCAGGAATTGCGCGGTGAGTTGCGTATTCTGGCCCGCACGATTGCGGGTCTGAAGGACAGCGGTAATGCGTAATACGTCCAAACTGTTTTCCCGATATTCTGCCCGACAATCTGATGGCGTGAGGAGCCGATAGTCTATGGCATATGCCCGTCGACAACGCGCCAATCTGGATATCTGGCCCGGCTTTGTGGATGCGCTGGCCTCGCTATTGATGGTCATCATCTTTCTTTTGATGATCTTTGTCGTCTCCCAGTTTTATCTGAATGAAGAAATCATTGGCCGCGATAAGGCCCTGGACAGGCTGCAGAACCGGGTTTCGGAATTGGCCGATATGCTGGCTCTGGAGCGGGAGTCTTCTGCTGAGATCCGAACCAACCTGTCCAATGTGACCGAACAATTGCGCGCATCGCTGCAGCGTCAGGACGCGTTGGAATCCCAGATCTTTCAATTGCGCGGCGAGAATGCGTCGCTGGCATCAGAACTGGATGCCGCAAACAACAACAACCGCGACCTTCTGAGCCGCCTTACCGTTAAAAATGATGAAACGGCCGCTGTGCAAAAAGACCTGAATGAGGCGCGAACCCGGCTTGAATCCCTGGAGTCAGAGCGGGAACAGGTCTCAAAAGAACTGGAAGACGCCTATAAAATAATCGACGCCGATAAGGAAAAAATCCAGGCGCAACTGAGCGATCTGGCCAAGCTTGAGCGCGAAGTTGAAGCCCTGATCTCCCTGCGGGACGAATTGCAGGGGCGACTGGCCAATGAGGCGCTGAAACTGGATGACAAGCAAAAGGATCTGGTCGCCGCACGGGCTGAAACCGCGCTGTTGAACGACCAGATTCAGGCCTTGAATGACCAGATCGCGGAATTGAATAAGCTGCTGGAAGTCTCAGAGGCGCGCGACGCGGCGCAACAGTCACAGATCGTCGATCTGGGCAAACGTCTGAATGTCGCCCTGGCCGGAAAGGTTCAGGAACTGGCGCGCTATCGTTCTGAATTCTTTGGGAAGCTGCGCGAAATCCTGGGCAATCGCAGCGACATCCGCATCGTTGGGGACCGCTTTGTCTTCCAATCAGAAGTCCTGTTCGAACAGGGCCAGGCCGAATTGGGCCCGGCCGGTCAGGTCCAGTTGATCAGCTTTGCCGATACGCTAAAAGAAATCGCCGCACGGATCCCGTCCGATATTGACTGGGTCCTGCAAGTCAATGGTCATACCGATAAGATTCCGATCAGAACCGCGCAATTCCCGTCAAACTGGGAATTGTCGACAGCCCGGGCGATTTCAGTGGTGAAATTCCTGGAAAGCCGCGGTATCGACCCGAACAGGATGTCCGCAGCAGGCTTTGCCCAATATCAGCCCCTGGATACTGGAAACAGCGACGAAGCCCTCCGCCGCAACCGCCGCATCGAAATGAAGTTCACCAATCGCTAAGAACACGCAATTCGCTATAAATTTATGTCTGAATATGCGCCGGAAGGGCGTTATTCCCCCGACGGTATTCCCGTAAAACCGACCAAATAACCATAAAAACACCGATGATGCACAATGCTGCGGAAATGAAAACTTCACGAATTACTGCCGATTCTGCAAAAATCTGCTGAAATTCAGGCGATGAAGCTTGTGAAAGCGCTAGCCGCTTCAGAGTAAGTACCAAGCAGGTAGAGAGCATCAGCAGGGCACCAAATCCGCAGGTCTCCGGCACTGTCATCGCAGTGCTTTCGGTTTTCTTTTCAAGTAAAAAAGTAAAACTCGCCGAAACCGACCCGACGATCAGTGTAAATGGAAGAAGGTTCCACATTTCCTCTCGAAACTCCAGAAATCCTCCATGCAATAGAAAAGCTGACAATCCCAAAATTACAGCAGATAATAGTACAAATGATACGCTAGACAGGACCAGAGAAACGGCACAATCCGACCAGGACGGTCGATCAATAAACAAGCTGTCCTGAGTTTCCACATTTATCTCCATGCGCCGTAACGCGACATATACAGGAAAGAATGCGATAGAGAAAAGAAACGCAACCAAAAGCGAGGGCCAAACAATCATTGTCTTAGGCCCAATACCCTCATCAGGGATCGCGTCAACACCAAACAGACTAAGAATCGATATAACACCAACTAAAATAAAATAATACGCAATATAGGAGAAGAAAATTGAGAAGGAGACGATTTCCTTGGTGCGCTCTTTTTTTACTCTCACAACGTGATTTAATAAAATGTGCCCTTCAATCCCAACTTTACTTAAAATACTAAATACTGACTCACCGGAATTTACTAATTTTATTAAACCCGCTGAAATAATTAGCATTATTTTGTTTATTTCGTTCTGAAGTTTTTCCTCCCACTCATTAACATCCGGTGGCGGATAGTTAAATTGTTCGTGGTTGGTTAGCGCATTAGCGAAATCCATCGTCGTCGTATCATACCCTTCAGAGCATGTTTCTTGTATCTTGCTTCGGTGCGCTTCCCAAAAATCATGGAAAATGTTCGCTGAATCTTTCCAGGATTCAACAATGATAACAAACTGCGTATAGCGGCGCAAAACGCTCCCCAGTGGCTTGGATTCATCAATTGGCGTGCCGAAATGTTGACGAAGAGGCACCTTCAATCTGTCGGCTATGTCGACATCAGACCCAAGGTCGATGTTGGATGACGCTACAATTTTTCGGTACACCTGAACTTTCTTTGGAATAGCGGCAAATTGTTGGATCTTACTGCGCAACCAACGGTCAAAACCGCCCCCAAACTTCAAAACCGAAAATACAGCAACAAACGCAATTGTAGGCCCAAAAAACTCGGGCACCCTTAACGCATAAGCCAAGTATTTCCCACCTGGAACGCCTAAGTTTTCGATAAAACTGGCCCATTCGTCTGATGGGACTTTTTCGTAAAGAAGATCAGATTGTTCGAGGATGAACCGAAAACAAATCGCATAAGCTGCGAAATAGACCAAAAATGTGCCCAGATACCAATGCCGTTTCGTCCAGACATTGGTCAACATGCTAAACCATGAAAGCAACTCAACATCGCCAGAAATCTTAGCGTATCGTCTCAGCAACAACCAAAACAAGATGCCCATAAAAACTAGAAAAGCGAGCAAAGCGAGAGTGCTTTCCACACCGAAAAGATAGGAAACAAGTTCTTTCATCATGCCCCCCGAAAGGAAAACCCTCAGCACCCATCAAGGAGAAATGTACCAGAACTACTACTTTAAGTCAACGTCACGGGTAATCTGTTTCGAGCGCTCCCTGATCCAGCTAACTCAATCTGCGACTGGCGGGCAGACGATCCAGATTTGCGAGCACGTCATCATGATGCGGCATTGCGGATTGTGCGCCCTCTTTGGTGCAGCTCAGGCCAGCCCCGACAGAGCCCCATCGCAGGGCCTGTTCTATATCCATGCCCTGATCCAGCGCAACGGCGAGATTGCCGACAAAGGCATCGCCCGCGGCTGTGGTATCGATGGCGGCCACTGGCAGGCTGGGTATTGACCAGCCCCCGTCAGCCCCAAAGCATAACAGCCCGGCACCGCCCAGTGTCAGAATGCAGGTCAGCCCATAGCGGCTAGCCAATGCGCGCGGCACACGGGTCGCCTGTTCAACCCCCAGACCAACCTCTTTCGCGACGGTCTGGCCTTCCAGCTCATTGACCACCAGATAATCGACGGCTTTCAGGATTTCCTCTGGCACCATGGCGGCAGGCGCAACATTTAATAGAATGCGGGCACCCTGGGCCTTGGCGCGCTTTACCAGGGCCCAGTTTTCCGTCGGCGAAACTTCCATCTGCATCAACAGCACTGTGGACTCATTAAGAACAGCATCCGGAACCTGAGAGGCCGTTGTGGCCATATTGGCGCCGGCGCCGACGATGATGCTGTTTTCGCCGGAATCATCGACCCAGATTGTTGCACAGCCAGTATGCTGATCCACCGCTTCGCCAACATTGGCGACATCCACGCCCTGTTCATTTAATAAATCCAAAGCGAATGATCCGAAATTGTCGTTTCCAACCATTCCGATCAGATGGACCTCTGCGCCGCCTCTGGCTGCTGCCAGCGCCTGATTGGCCCCTTTTCCGCCCGGCGTCATCAGATAATCGCGCGTCAGCAAGGTCTCCCCAGGGCGCGGCAGGCGTTGCACCCGCATTTCTATGTCAATATTTACCGATCCGAAGACGACAATCACGCCTCCACCCCTTTCCGCTGTTCATACTTTTTGTTTTGCCGATCTGCGCCGACCGTATCTATCTCTTCCTTACTACGCCAATTTGACGCAGCTTGGAAGAGTGCGGATTTCCATTGCCCGATCTGGTTCAGCCGGGTTGCCGATGGTTTTTCAGGGGTATAGTATTCGCGCCTTGTGATCACATATCCAGAGCTGTTGCGCAATGATTGTCGCCACTCTGGACAAACTCGGGACTTTATCCATGTCAGACCTCGTCAACTCCCCCGCCGCCCGTGACATCAAATACGTGATGCATCCCTATACAAATATGGAGAAGCACAAGGAAATCGGGCCGTTGATCGTTGAGAAGGCGTCTGGCGTCTGGGTCACAGATGATGCGGGCAAACAGTATATCGAGGGCATGGCTGGCCTGTGGTGCACATCGCTTGGTTTTGGGGAGCAGCGCCTGGTCGATGCCGCAACGAAGCAGATGCAGGAATTGCCGTATTATCACCTGTTCACCCATAAAACGCACACCCCCGCCATCGATCTGGCAGAGCGTCTGTGCGGCATGGTGCCCGGAAATATGGACAAGGTGTTTTTCGCCAATTCCGGTTCTGAGGCCAATGATACGGCTGTAAAGCTGATCTGGTATTATCACAATGCCATCGGCAAGCCGAAGAAGAAGAAAATCCTGGCGCGCCTTAAGGGCTATCATGGCGTGACCGTCGCAACCGCCAGCCTGACCGGCCTGCCTTTCAATCATCGGGATTTCGACCTGCCGATTGAAAACATCATGCATGTCGATTGCCCGCATCACTATCGGTTCGCCCATGAAGGCGAAAGCGAAGAGGATTTCGCGACCCGACTGGCCGAAAACCTTGAAAAGCGCATTCTGGAAGAAGACCCGGAAACCGTTGCCGCCTTTTTTGCAGAACCGGTTATGGGGGCAGGTGGCGTGATTGTTCCGCCCCGCACTTATTTTCAGAAAATTCAGCCGATCCTGAAAAAGTACGACATTCTGCTGTTGGCCGATGAGGTGATCTGTGGCTTTGGGCGCACAGGCAATATGTTCGGGTCCGAAACATTTGGCATTCAGCCCGACATGATGACCGTCGCAAAGGCGCTGTCCTCTGCCTATCTGCCAATTTCCGCCTTGATGGTGAATGAGAAAATTGCGTCCGCCGTGTCACAGAATTCCAACAAGATTGGAACTTTCGGTCATGGCTATACCTATTCAGGACATCCAGCCGCCGTGGCTGTCGCGCTGGAAACCCTGAATATATATGAGGAACGCGACATCCTGACCCATATCCGGGAAGTCGGTCCCTATCTGCAAGCGCGCTTGCGTGAATTTGCCGATCATCCCTTGGTCGGCGAAGTGCGCGGTGTCGGTCTGATCGGCGCGATT
This sequence comes from Hwanghaeella sp. 1Z406, assembly GCF_048892425.1. Lineage (NCBI taxonomy): Bacteria > Pseudomonadati > Pseudomonadota > Alphaproteobacteria > Rhodospirillales > Aestuariispiraceae > Hwanghaeella > Hwanghaeella sp. 1Z406. The sequence goes on along the minus strand of NZ_JBLZHU010000009.1, from coordinate 58,096 downwards.
GAGCTTGTGGCGGACAAGGCGAGTAAGAAAAGCTTCGAGCCCAGCCTGGCCGTTGGCGCAAAGGTGATGATGGCGGCCCAAGAGCATGGTCTGATCTTGCGCAGCATGCCAACCGATACGCTGGCCTTCTCCCCGCCATTGATTATCAGCAAGGCGGAAATCGATGAAATGCTGAGCCGCTTTGGCACAGCCTTGAATGAAGTTGAGCAATCGCTGTCAAAGGCGGCTGCCTGAGATCGGTGCACCTGCGACACCCTTACCAAGGGACTTTTGTCGGCGTAACAGTTATGTAACGCGCCTGGAGAGACTATTTGACCCCAGGCTGGGTACGATATGGCAGTGGTATCGGCCGTGTCAGCGATTAGGGAAAGGCACCCAATGGATTATGATGCATTTTTCAGTGAGAAGCTTAACGCACTGAAAGCGCGCGGTGATTACCGCATTTTCGCGGAATTGGAACGTCGTGCAGGTCATTTTCCGTCGGCGCTGAAGCACGTGTCTGGATCGCGGGACGACATCACCGTCTGGTGTTCAAATGACTATATGGGCATGGGCCAGCACCCCGATGTGATCGCCGAAATGGTGAAAGCAGTGCAGACCCATGGGACCGGCGCAGGGGGAACCCGAAACATCTCTGGCAACAATCACCTGCATGTATTGTTGGAAGAAGAACTGGCATCGCTGCACGGCAAGGATGCGGGCCTGATATTCACCTCAGGCTATGTCGCCAACATGACGGTTTTGTCGACGCTGGCGCGCAGCATTCCTGGCTGTATCATCTATTCTGATGCAAAGAACCACAATTCCATGATTGAGGGCATTCGTCACTCCAGGGCTGAAAAGCGGGTCTGGAAGCACAATGACCCCGCGGATCTGGAACGGCTGATCCTGATGGACGACCCGGCCGCCCCCAAATTGGTTGCCTTTGAATCCGTCTATTCAATGGATGGTGACATTGCCCCCATTGCCGAAATCCTGGATGTCTGTGAACGCCACAATGCTTTGAGCTTTCTGGACGAGGTCCACGCAGTTGGCATGTATGGCCCGACAGGGGCCGGTGTCGCCGAACGCGACGGCGTGATGGATCGTGTGGACATCATTCAAGGCACGTTAGGCAAGGCCTTTGGCGTTATCGGCGGTTACATTGCCGGATCTGCCGTCCTGGTGGATTTCGTCCGGTCCTTTGGCAATGGATTCATTTTCACCACGGCCCTGCCCCCCAGCGTGGCCGCTGCCGCCCGCAAAAGCATTCAGATTGTCCGGGCCTCTCAAAACCTGCGGGATCAGCATCAGGACCGCGCGGCAGCCCTGAAGGCATCCCTGTTAAAAGCTGGCTTGCCGGTTATGCCGTCTGTGACCCACATCGTTCCGGTCCTGGTTGGGGACCCTGTCGCCTGTCGACGGGCAAGCGACCTGTTGATGGAACGACACCGCCTGTATGTACAACCCATTAATCATCCAACAGTGGATCGCGGCACGGAACGTCTTCGACTGACACCAACGCCCTATCATGATGACGCTGCTATCGCCAAATTGACCGACGCTCTGGTCGATGTCTGGGGTGCGTTGGATTTGAAACGCGCCGCTTAATTAACCAAAACCGAATTGCATTTTTTTGCGCCGCACCATAAATATACACAGATTTGACGGAATTATTAAAATATATGACGCAAAAGTTTCAATGTTCGGGAAATTAGGGCTTTTCAATTCGGTTCACAACGCGTTAGGCTTCAAGTGGTTAAGGAATGGGCAACTTTCACGATCCATTTCGTCGACAGGGATACCCCGTCCAAGGACGGGTTAAAACGACCGGAAAATATAGCAACAAATGCGTTTGCGTTTGAGTGTCGGTACGTTTGCAACAGTTTGGGGGTAGGTTTGAGCTTTGCCAAACCACACAGCAATTCAACCACTATCAACATGACCGCGTCGGTCGTGCGCGGGCCTGAGCTTCTGCGCAACTGCTACCAATTTTTGTTTTGAAGGGGTGAGGGCAGCTATGGATAAGGACGACTACATCGTTCGGTTTGAGAACGTCCAGAAAAGCTATGATGGGGAGACGCTCGTCGTAAAAAACTTCAATATTGATATTGAACGTGGCGAATTTCTTACAATGCTGGGCCCATCGGGGTCCGGAAAGACGACCTGTCTGATGATGCTGGCGGGGTTTGAGCCGGCAACGAATGGCGAAATCTATCTGAATGGCAGCCCCATCAACAATGTGCCCCCACACAAGCGCGGCATTGGTATGGTGTTCCAGAACTACGCCCTTTTCCCGCATATGAGCGTCGCTGAGAACCTGGCCTTTCCGTTGAAAGTACGCGGGATGAACAAGTCGGATTCAGACGCAAAGGTTAAGCGTGCCTTGGGAATGGTGCGATTGGATGATTTTGGTGGTCGCCGTCCTGGGCAATTGTCTGGTGGTCAACAGCAGCGCGTCGCGGTTGCGCGCGCTTTGGTGTTCGAGCCGGATCTGGTGCTGATGGATGAACCACTGGGCGCGCTGGATAAAAACCTGCGCGAAGAAATGCAGTTTGAAATCAAACACATCCATGAATCTTTGGGTGTGTCCGTGGTTTATGTAACGCATGACCAATCAGAAGCTTTGACGATGTCTAACCGGATCGCCGTTTTCAACGATGGTGTGGTGCAGCAGTTAGCAGCCCCGGAAGTCCTGTATGAAAAGCCAGAGAATGCCTTTGTTGCGCAATTCATTGGTGAGAATAACAAGCTGACCGGCAAAGTGACCGCCGTCGATGGTGATATCGCACAGGTCACGCTGGATGGCGGCGGCGACAAGGTGGCTGCATTGGCGGTCAAATGCGGTGGCGTTGGTGAGAAAAGCCAACTGTCGATCCGCCCCGAGCGCGTTATTCTGGGCGATGAAGATGTCCCCAATAAGATGTCAGGTAAGGTCGTCGAACTGATTTACCTGGGCGACCACATCCGGTGCCGGATGGAAGTGGGCGACAGCAGTGAATTTATTGTGAAAGTGGCCAACAGCCATGCTCACGCAGCCCTGAAAGTCGGAGAAGTTACCCCGATCGGATGGGTCACAGAGGATTGCCGGGCGCTGGATGTGCTCTAGGTAAAATATTTAACCGTTATCGGATTCGTCCCGTCCGAGACGAATTCGAGTTCTCGAAACTCGGACGACATGAAACAGCTAAACCAGGGAGTAATCCATGAAATCCATGTATACCCTTGCTACCGCAGCCGCGGCACTGATGGCGATGTCTTCTGCACAAGCAGAAGATATGACCATTGTGTCCTGGGGCGGAGCCTACTCTGCCTCTCAGCAGGCGGCGTATCACGATCCCTACATGAAGCTTAATCCCGATGTGAACATCATCAACGATGAAAGCTCTAACGAAGCCGTGGCCAAAATGCGCGCCATGGCGGAAGCGGGAAACATCACCTGGGACGTCGTTGACGTCGTTGCAGCGGATGCAATCCGTCTGTGCGATGAAGGCCTGGCCATTGAAATCGATCCGGACAAGGATCTGGCCCCTGCGCCAGACGGCACCCCGGCTTCTGAAGACTTTGGCGAATTGCTGGTCTCCCCCTGCTATATCCCACAGATCGTTTATTCGACGACCTTTGGCTATCGCACCGATGTCGCCGAATGGGGCGGCAAAGAGCCGGAAGACCTGTGTGCCGTTTTCGACACCAAAACCTTCCCCGGCAAACGCAGCCTGGAAAAGCGCCCGATCAACAACGTCGAATGGGCCCTGCTGTGTGACGGTGTTGCACCAGACAAGATCTATGACGTGCTGTCCACCGATGCAGGCGTTGAGCAGGCATTGGCTAAACTCGCCACGATCCGTGACGACGTGATCTGGTGGTCTGCCGGTGCAGAAACGCCCCAGCGCCTCGCCGATGGCGAAGCGGTAATCGGTTCGACCTATAACGGTCGTCTGTTCTCTGTCATCGAAGAACAGAAGCAGCCGGTTAAAATGCTGTGGGACTGGCAGGTATTTGACCTGGACGGCTGGATCGTTCCGGCTGGTCTGCCTGAAGACCGCCTGAAGCGCGCTATGGACTATATCTACTTTGCCACCGATACGCAGCGTCTTGCGGATCAGGCCAAGTATATCTCTTACGGCCCGGCGCGTAAGTCTTCGGCACCGTTGGTTGGTAAGCATGCAGAACTGGGCATCGAAATGGCCCCGCATATGCCGACCGATCCGAACAACGCCAAGAACACACTGCTGTATAACTACGAGTGGTGGGCTGATAACCGCGATGATCTGGATGCTAAATTCCAGGCATGGTTGGCTCAGTAATGCCTATTGTCGGGGGCGGAGCGCCGTCCCCGACAGTTTGTTCCTTTCAGATGATTTTTATTTTTTTGTAAATTTTGATTTTACTGAGTGTTGGTTGGGTTTGGCGTAATCGGTTCAGCGTGAATGGGGGATGACGATGAGTAACGCACAGGCAAGTAATGCCGGAGTAATTTCCGCAGATGGTGTGCCGCTGAAAGTCAGTTTAGCACGTGCGCTGCGGCGCCAGAAAATTCGCGCCCTGATGCTGATCGCCCCGCTGCTGATATTCGTTGTCATCAGCTTCATTGCGCCGATTGCGGATATGTTGTTCCGGTCTGTCGAAAACTCCATCGTACCAGATACCCTGCCGAAAACCGTTGTCGCCCTTCAGGAGTGGGATCCTGCCTCGAATGAAGCGCCAGGCGAAGCCGTGTTTGCGGCAATGCATGCCGATCTTGTTATCGCCGCTGAACAAAAAATCCACACCCGTGTGGGCCAGCGCCTGAACTATGAAGCGCCCGGCGTTTCCAGCCTGTTCCGAAAAACGGGCCGCCGGGTAGACCGGATGGAACCTGGCAATTACAAAGAACAGTTCCTCGCGATCGATAAGGACTGGGGCAATGTAGAAATCTGGCAGACGATCCATCGTTTTTCCGGCAATTACACCTCCGGGTATTTTCTGTCTGCCGCCGATGCGGAACTGACGCCAGACGGCATTGAACTGGTCCCGGAGAACGAGCGCATATATCTGACATTGTTCGTCCGCACGCTGGTCCTGTCCTTCACGATTACCCTGACCTGCGTTCTGTTAGGATATCCAATTGCCTTTTTGCTGTCGAACCTGCCGATGCGCACATCCAACATGTTGTTGATTCTGGTCCTGCTGCCGTTCTGGACATCGTTGCTGGTGCGCACATCCTCCTGGATCGTGCTGTTGCAGCAACAGGGGGTTATCAATGATCTGTTGGTTTCCATTGGAATATTGGACGATCAGAATCGACTTGAACTGATGTATAATCAGTTCGGGACGATCATTGCGATGACCCATATCCTGCTACCCTTTATGATTTTGCCACTTTATTCGGTCATGAAGACGATATCTCCCTCCTATGTCCGGGCGGCGAAATCTCTGGGGGCAAATGATTGGACGGCCTTCTGGAAAGTTTACTTCCCCAATTCAATTCCAGGAATCGGGGCGGGGGCTATTCTGGTCTTTATCCTGTCTATTGGTTACTACATCACACCGGAACTGGTTGGGGGCACCTCGGGGATCTTTATCTCAAACCGGATCGCTTACCACATTTCTTCTTCGCTGAACTGGGGACTGGCTGCAGCGCTTGGCGTTATTCTGCTGGCACTGATTCTCGTGTTCTATTGGCTCTACGATAAGATCGTGGGCATCGACAACGTGGCTCTGGGGTAAAATCAATGGCTGCTCTTCCTCCCTACGCATCATCGGCGCAAATTGCCTGGCACTACGGGTTCCGGACGATCTGTACCTTGATTTTCATCTTCCTGATGTTGCCGATCATGGTGATTGTACCGCTCAGCTTTAACGCTGAAGACTTTTTCACCTTTACCAAAGCAATGCTGGCATTGGATCCAGACGGCTATTCGTTGAAGCACTACAATGACTTCTTCACCAATTCCGATTGGCAGGGCGCATTGGGGAACAGTTTGCGCATTGCCCCAATGGCGACATTGCTGTCCACCGGTCTTGGCACCCTGGCTGCAATTGGCCTGTCACAACAGCATGTCCCATTCAAAGGGGCGATCATGGCGATCCTGATTTCGCCGATGATCGTGCCGCTGATTATCTCTGCTGCAGGCATGTATTTCTTTTATTCCCGCATCGGCCTGCAGGGCACCTATTGGGGCGTGGTTCTGGCGCATGCCGCCCTGGGAACGCCCTTTGTTATCATTACCGTCACGGCCACGCTGGTTGGTTTCGACCGAAGTCTGGTTCGGGCGGCTGCCAGTCTGGGGGCCAATCCGGTCACAACTTTCGTTAAGGTTCAGATGCCCCTGATCCTGCCCGGTGTTATCTCCGGTGGCCTGTTTGCCTTCATCACCTCCTTTGACGAGGTTGTGGTCGTGCTATTCGTTGGATCGGCAGGACAGAAAACCTTACCCTGGCAGATGTTCACGGGCCTGCGGGAGCAGATATCCCCGACCATTCTGGCCGTTGCAACCGTGCTGATCGCGATATCCATCCTGCTGCTCAGCACGCTGGAACTGTTACGTCGCCGTTCCGAGCGGTTGCGGGGCATGTCACCAGGGTAATTTGCACCGAGTAACTGCATCATAAAATGCGCTGACTGTCAGCAATCCGCATTGCTGTTCCTAAGGCATTTGGATAGCGTTCCATCGTATTGGACGCATTGCGAAAATCATTTCTGGATTTTCTGCGGCGAAGGCCTTAAGTCTGTTGCGAGCGACTCGCAACTAATAGAAAGTATGCTGATGTATGGCGATAGAAGTTTGGTCCCTGGCGAAGCGGTCCGACTGCTCGCCCTGGGCGCATTGATGGAAAAGGATTGCCGCTATGGCGATCTGGCGACTGAAATTCGTTTCTTCACCCAACGTATCGTAGGCCCCTCTCTGGATCTGTTGGGGTCCTCGCTGGAATTGTTGCGAATAGAGGGGTTGGCCGACGCAGTTGAACATGCGGAAAATGATGAACGCGCCCTTTTGCGTATTACGGAGTCCGGTCGCAGCCTTTTTGAAGACCTGATGAGTGCGCAACTGAGAGCACCGATAAATGATGTCGGGCGTTTGGTACTGCTACTGAAACTGCGGTTTCTTACCTATCTGCCAAAAGAGGCACAGGAAGACCAATTGGACCTGTTGAGTGATATCGTCCGTACCGAACGTGCCCGTGCCGCAGAGCTGGTCAAAGAATTCGGGGAACATCCCATCGCAGACTGGCTGGCAATTGACATTGAACAGGCCGACCGGCGCATCACCTGGTTAGAGTCGGCTCTTAAAAAACTCTCTGTGAGTTGATTTAACGATAATGCCGGGCGACCGTTTCTACGAAAACAGGAACGGATATAGGTTTGGACAGATAATCATCGCAGCCCGCTTTCAGAAACCGTGCTTCATCCCCTGCCATGGCAAACGCGGTAACAGCGATGATGGGAATATCTGCAAGGTCAGGATTCGCCCGAATGGCCTTCGTGCATTCCACCCCTGACATACCCGGCAGTTGGATATCCATTATAATCGCACCAGGGCGAATTTCCTTCAGCAATTCCAGGGCCTTTTCCGCATCACCGGCCTTAAAGACGGTATAGCCCAGCGCCACGAGAAGATCGCTGAACAACCTCATATTGATGATATTATCTTCAACTATCAGTATTGGTGCAGATGCTGTCATGAGCCTTAAACCTGTGCATTCTTTTCCATCACGTGCGACGATGTACCGTATCTTACAGTGCGTCTTCTTAATAAAATGGAAAGACTTTTGTCATTTTTATTCAATAGGAATGGAGGCCAGCGCAGTGAGCGCATCCCCTTCAACGCGATAGCTTAACCGATTGAGTTTGAAACTGTCCGGCGCAATCAACTCGTAAAATGCGCGGGCATGCAGATCCAGTCTATCAGCATGCCAGTCGATACGGCGATATCCCTGGTCCAGACAAATTTGCGCCAGATGCGTCATCAGGGCCTTTCCAACCCGTTTGCCACGCGCTTCCTCTGTCACATAGAGGTCCCGCAGGAAAATCCCATTTCCCACAAAGGCCGCTTCATAGACGGTCGAATACATTGCAAAGCCGAGGGGCTTCGATTGCTCTCCTGGCTGGGTCCAGGCAATAAGACAGTCATAGGCACCCGCCCCTGCCGGGCCATCCTGTTCCAGAATGGTCGCAAGTTCAGCCTCTTCAACAGGCATTGGTGTTTTATAGAAAGCCAGCATTTCGGCGACCAAAGGACCGATTTTCACCATATCGCCCGGTCCGGCAGGGACAATCTGAAATGCTGTCATAGGCTTTAGTTCTGCACAACGCCGGAAGGTGCCAGGGTCAAGGCTCCGCTGGACAGATCTTTCACAAGGCTCAACGCCTTATCCAAGGCCTCATCCACTTCCTCCGTCTCTGGATCATCCAGCACGGCAATGGTGGGTTCGATGCCCCCGTCAACCGACTTGCCACTGGGCGTATAATACAGCGCCGTCGTCAGTTTTAGACCGCCGCCGCCGCTGAATTCATAGGTCGTTTGAACAGAGCCTTTGCCATAGCTGCGCTCGCCGATCACCAGACCGCGGTCGCGATATTTGATTGCACCGGCGACAATCTCTGATGCACTGGCCGAGCCTTTATTGATCAAAACGACGACCGGCAGGCCTTCGCTGGGATCTGCATAATCGGCATCAAATTCCTGACTATCTGTCCGGCTGCGCGTGGAAACAACCAGCCCCCCTCTGAGAAAGGCTCCCGCGACATCGATACTTTCATCCAACAGGCCGCCCGGATTGCTGCGCAGGTCAACCACATAGCCTTTCAAGCCGTTCGGCCCGGCCTGTTGTTTCAACTCCGACATGGCGCGGCGCAGCGCGCTGCCTGTATCGCGCACGAAATGGGTAATGCGCAGATAGGCAATCCCATCGTCTTCAATTCTATATCGCACACGCTGAATGCGAATAACCTCCCGGGTCAGTGGCAGATCGAAATCCGCCTGGCCTTCCCGTGCGATGGTGACGGTAATCACCGATCCAGGCGGGCCGCGCAGCAGTTCAACAGAATCGCGCAAATCCATTTCCGCCAGCGAAACGCCGTCGGCATGGGTTAAGACATCGCCAGACTTCACGCCCGCGCGCATCGCTGGCGTCCCATCGATGGGGGAAATTACCGCCAGCCCTTTGGGGTCCTTCTTAATCTCAATCCCCAAACCGCCAAATGCCCCATTGATCTCCTGATTCAATTTCTGAAAGGCATCTCGGTCCATATAGACAGAATAATCGTCCAGCGAATGCATCATCCCGTTGATCGCGGCCTCGACCAAATCGGAGTCCGACGCCACCGTCGGGTCTGGGAAGCTTTCCCGCATCCCCTCCTCTGCCGATTTCATCAAATCGACATCCTCTGTCGGTCGAACATAAGCATATCGGACGCGCTGATAGGCCTGAGCGAAAAGGCGACTGTCGGCGCGATGGGGATCTTCTGGACCGATCCGCCCCCCGCGATAGGCGCTGATAAACTGATCCATTTTTGCGGCCGTATCGCGCGCGTCCGGTGCGGAGATACCGCCGCCCACGACACAGGCAACCGCAACGACACCGGCAAATCCCGCCGCAAGGAGAAGTTTGGTTCCACGTTTCATGCGCATAATTATAGTCGATCTATCCATCATTCGCCAATTCACTTGATAGGGCCGCAGGGCATTTAGCAGAAAGTACCGTAGCGCAGCTTTTAGACCGCGCAAGCATCTCGCCCAGCCAATGCTAGAACCGTGCCATTTGCACTAACGCCGCTATTGCGACCCATCACGATATTGCCGGGTAAGACGCTGGTAATGCTGTGCATCAAAGACCAGAAAGTCGGTATCTTCAGGGCGAAGATCGCGCAATTTCCGGGCAGGATTGCCTGCCCATAACTCGCCGGAAGGAATCTTCTTGTTTGGTGCGACCAAAGCGCCCGCAGCAACAAAGGCACCCTGTCCCACGACAGCCCCATCCAGCACGATGGCCCCGATCCCGACCAGGCATCCATCCTCCAGCGTGCAGCCATGCAGCCTGGCCCCATGCCCAACCGTCACATTCTGTCCGATCACAGTGGGCCCTGTATCCAGGGTGACATGAACAACCGTGCCATCCTGAACATTCGACCCATCGCCAACAGTGATGCTTTGATCATCACCGCGCAGGACACAGCCAAACCAGATACTGACGCCTGCCCCGATCGTGACATCACCAACCAGCACCGCCCCTGGGGCAATATAGGCGCTGGGATCGATCTTTGGCGTCTTCCCAGCATAGGCCAGGATGATCGGTTCAGCGGTCATGGAACGGGATCCCTATTCTGCGGCGTGTAGACCCGCAGAGTGCCCAGCCGGGTTCAATCGATCAAGCGCCAATCGGTCTGCGGCGATATGGGTCGCGATGCCTTCCTTCTTGGCCCGCTGATAGATTTCTTCCAGGGTGACCCCAATCTGCGCGATATGCGCAAAGGTCGTTTCCCGATCAAAATTCGGACCTTCGTGATAGATGTGGATCACCCCACCGGCATTAATCACATAATCGGGCGCATAGAGAATACCGCGCTGGGCGAGGCGATCCCCGTGGCGATCTTCGGCCAACTGGTTGTTGGCAGCCCCAGCCACAACACTGGCGCGCAATCGATCCACAGTCTTGTCATTGATCGACGCCCCCAGCGCACAGGGCGCATAAACATCAACATCGGCATCATAGATATCGTCCAGACCGACCACGGTTGCGTTGAATTCTGACTCTGCCTTCGCCAAGGCTGCCTGATCGATATCGGTGACGGTCAGGACAGCACCGGCCTCATGAAGCTGGCGCGCCAGATCATAGCCAACATGCCCCAGACCCTGAACGGCGACACGGATGCCTTGCAGGTCCGTTGCACCCAACCGGGCGCGCACAGTCGCCTCAAGGCCTTTGAATACGCCATAGGCGGTGCCGGGTGACGGATCAAAACCGACCCCTTTCACACCGCGCACATGAGGGGTTTCCTTAGAGACCTCCAACATATCTTCAGGACTGGTGCCAACATCTTCCGCCACGATATAGCGGCCACCCAGGCTTTCCACAAAACGCCCCATTGCGCGCATCATGGCGGGCGTCTTATCGGTCTTGGCATTCCCCATAATGACAGACTTGCCACCGCCCCAGGGCAGACCGGCCAGCGCGTTCTTGAAAGACATGCCCCGCGACAGGCGCAGCACATCGGTCAGCGCAGCTTCATCATCCACATAGTCCCACATGCGACAGCCCCCCAGGGCCGGGCCAAGGGTCGTGCTGTGCAGGGCGATAATCGCCTGCAAACCGGTTTTCGCATCACTGTGAAAGGCGACGGTTTCATGACCATCAAAGCTTTTCGACGAAAACACACTCATGGGGACTTCTCCTCTGTTTGGTGAAGTTGAAATATTATTACCCAAAATATGAGCCTGATTTTGATCGGAAAAAAGGGGGATTCTACAGGTCTTCAAAGAAAGACCGAAAATCATGAAGCAGCGCCGAAGAGACGCAATTATTGATCACAATACCCTGAAAAAGAGAAATTCTCTTAGGATGCGTGCTTCAGATCACAGGCTGGTTGCACTGCGCGCGGCCTGATCGTACAGGCCACTGAGCGCCCGCAAGGTCCTGGCCGCATCGGTAATTTCCTGAGAGTCTACACCCCCAAGGCCCTGAAAGGCATCCACCAAACACGCCTCCCGGACCTCACGATATTTCTGACAGGCATCCCGGCCCTGGTCTGAGGTTGTGTAAAAAACCTCCTTTCCCCGCTTCTCAGCAGTGACCAGATCCGCCTTTAACAGCTTCTTCAACGCGTATGTGACCGTATGGGTATCTTCCACATTCAGCGTAAAGCAAATATCCGCCAGGCGCTTGGCCCTGTTGCGGTGATTAACCGAATGCAGCACCAGAATATCCAGTGACGCCAGATCCGCATAACCAGCCGCCGCCATGCAGCGCGATACCCAGCGTTGGAAGGCATGCCAACTGACCATAAGGCCATATTCATACTCACTCAGTTCTGCGGCCTTTTCGGAAACCAGATGCGAGGAAGAGACGATACGGCTTTTGGTCATTGGCCTACTCCACCGCCTGGGCTGTTTCATCGGCCTTGCCATAGCCGCCGCCGCCCGGGGTTTCCAATACGAAGACATCGCCTGCTTCAACTGCCCGCATGTCGGTTGCGGTCATCATCTCAATGCTGCCGTCCGTGCGCTCGATCCAGTTGCGGCCAACAGCGGCGTCTCCCCCGCCTGCCATGCCATAGGGTGGCACGATGCGGTGATTGGCCAGAATAACGACATCCATCGCCTCCAGGAAGCGCACGCGCCGGCGCACTCCATCGCCCCCATGATGACGCCCGACACCGCCAGAGCCCTTACGGATTTCAAAGCTTTCCAGCAATACTGGCAGACGCCATTCCAGGATTTCCGGATCGGTCAGGCGGCTGTTGGTCATATGGGTGTGCACAGCATCGGTGCCGTCGAAATCCGGTCCGGCCCCTGATCCACCACAGACGGTTTCGTAATACTGATACCGATCATTGCCCCAGACGAAGTTATTCATCGTCCCCTGGGCTGCAGCCATCACGCCCAGCGCGCCATACAGCGCATCGGTGACGATCTGGGACGTTTCCACATTCCCGGCAATCACAGCACCGGGATAGCGGGCGTTCAGCATGCAATCTTCCGGCAGAATGATGTCGATGGGTTTCAAGCACCCCTCATTCATCGGAATATCATCTTCGACTAATGTGCGGAAGACGTACAATACCGCCGCCTTACACACCGCCGCCGGGGCATTGAAATTATTCTGACCCTGAGGGCTGGTGCCGGTGAAGTCCACCGTCGCACCGCGATTGGGTTTGTCGATGGTGATCTTGACGCGAACGGTCTGACCATTATCCATGGGATAGTCGAAACTGCCATCCTTCAGGACATCAATCACGCGGCGCACCGATTCTTCGGCATTATCCTGCACATGGCCCATATAGGCCTCAACCGTGTCCAATCCGAAATGATCGACCATCTTGCCCAATTCCTGAACGCCCTTTTCATTGGCGGCCAATTGGGCACGCAGGTCGGCCAGGTTCTGATCCGGGTTGCGGGCGGGATATTTTGCGCCCAACAGGACCTTGCGGAAATCTTCTTCCCGATAGCGGCCCTGATCGACCAGTTTGAAATTGTCGATCAACACACCTTCTTCGTCGATATGCTTTGAATCCGGCGGTGCGGAGCCTGGTGTGCGGCCACCGATATCAGAATGGTGCCCGCGGCTGGCGACAAAGAACAGAATGCGACTGCCTGCGTCATCAAAAACAGGGGTTACAACGGTAACGTCTGGCAAATGGGTCCCGCCATTATAGGGATTGTTCAGGACATAGGCGTCGCCCGGCTTGATAGCGCCTTCATTATTGCGAACAACGGCACGGACACTTTCCCCCATGGACCCCAGATGTACCGGCATATGGGGGGCATTGGCGATCAGATTACCCGAGGAATCGAAGACGGCGCAGGAGAAATCCAGACGCTCCTTGATATTGACCGAATAGGCCGTGTTTTGCAGCGTATAGCCCATCTGTTCGGCAATCGACATGAACAGATTGTTGAAGACTTCCAGCATCACCGGGTCGCTGGTCGTACCAATGGCAACCTGGCGCGGCAGGGCCTCCACGCGGGTCAGGATTAAGTTGCCAATCGCGGTCATTTCCGCTTCCCAGCCGGGCTCGACAATATTGGTGCCGGTCCGCTCCACAACGATTGCGGGGCCTTTGATCTTCTGGCCTGGGGCCATTTTATCGCGGTCATAAGCGGGCGCCTGAACCGATTTCCCAGCCATATAGGCGGTGATGGTCTCCATTGGTTCCGGCGTTGCCTGACGGGTCGCCAGATCATCCACCGACAGGTCAAAAGTCCGGCCAATTGCTTCGACGGACAGGGCGGAGGCAACCAGCCCCTTGCTGCCCATCAAGAAGCCAAACCGCGAACGATACGCTTCCTTAAAGGCCTCGGACATAGCGTCCAGGGAGCCAAAAAGTACTTCCAGCGCTGTATCAGACCCATCATAGCGGATATGAACCTTGCGCAGGATTTCCGTGCGATCGTTTGGCACGTCCTGGCGGATCAGTTCTTTCTCCGCCTCTCCGGCCATGCCATCCAATTCCGAGCTCAACCGGCTCAACAAGCCCTCATCCAAGGGCTGTTCGACAGAGCGTTCCCGCATCGCGCGGATATCAGCCAGGCCCATGCCATAGGCCGACAGAACCCCCGCAAAGGGATGGATCAGAACCTTTGTCATGCCCAATGTATCGGCGATCAGACAGGCATGCTGCCCCCCGGCCCCACCAAAGCATTGCAGCGCGTATTCGGTCACATCATAGCCGCGCTGGACGGAGATTTTCTTAATCGCATTGGCCATGTTTTCGACTGCGATTTTCAGGAAACCTTCAGCAATCTCTTCCGGGCTGCGCGCCTCACCCGTCGCGGCCTCAACCTCTTTCGCCAGGGCGGCGAATTTCTTATGCACCGCATCGGCATCCAGCGGCTCATTCTGGTTGGGGCCAAAGACGGGCGGGAAGAATTGCGGCTGTAATTTCCCCAGCATCACATTGCAATCAGTCACCGCCAAAGGACCACCGCGCCGATAGGCAGCCGGTCCTGGATTCGCACCTGCGCTTTCGGGTCCAACGCGGAATCGCGCGCCATCAAACTGACAGATCGATCCCCCACCTGCAGCCACAGTATGGATCAGCATCATCGGCGCGCGCATCCGCACACCCGCGACCAGTGTTTCAAACGCCCGCTCGTATTCGCCATTGTAATGGGCGACATCGGTCGAGGTGCCCCCCATATCGAAGGTGATGACCTGATCGAAGCCAGCCTGTTCCGCTGTCTTCACCGATCCGACGATACCGCCCGCAGGGCCGGACAGGATGGCGTCCTTACCCTGGAACAATTTCGCATCGGTCAATCCGCCATTGGATTGCATGAATTGCAGGCGCACATCGCCCAATTCACCAGCAACCTGACGCACATAGCGCCCCAGAATGGGCGACAGATAGGCATCCACCACAGTGGTATCGCCGCGCCCGACAAATTTAATCAGCGGACTGGTTTCATGGCTGGTCGAAACCTGAGTAAACCCGATTTCCCGCGCCAGATCGGCGATTTTAATTTCATGATCCGGCACGCGATAGGCATGCATCAGCACGATGGCGACAGAGCGAATGCCATCATCAAAGGCAGCCTGTAGCTTCGGGCGCAGATCGTCTAAATCCAGAGGCGTGAGAACAGCATCCCTGGCATCAATCCGCTCCACCACTTCCTCAACCCGGTCATACAGCAATTCCGGTAGGATGATATTGCGGTCGAACAGACGCGGGCGCGCCTGATAAGCAATGCGTAATTGATCGCGGAAGCCTTTCGTGACCACCAACAAAGTGCGGTCGCCCTTGCGCTCCAACAGCGCATTGGTGGCAACGGTCGTTCCCATCTTCACAGCATCGATCTTGTCAGACGGAATAGGGTCGCCCTTCTTCAGGCCCAACAGGTCACGAATGCCCTGAACCGCCGCATCAGAATAGGCTTCAGGATTTTCCGACAGCAGCTTGTGGGTCAACAGCGTACCATCCGGCTTGCGCCCCACCACATCAGTGAACGTGCCACCCCGGTCAATCCAGAACTGCCAGCCGTCCCGTTGATCCTGATTTTCTTGCGCCGTGTTGGTCATGATGCTGTCTTTCCTTATATCCGAACACAGCAACAATGATAATTTATCAATAAATTGTCAACGATGGTGCAGACATTTCACTCAAATAAATATGCGCAGTGCCACTACTGTCGCTGTGCCCAGGCAAACCGCGACGATCAGGGGCAATCGCAACGCCGCCAGAACGGTAACCAATGCGGCCACACTCTCCGCCAGGCCGGTCGTCAGGGTCATCGGGACGACCAGGGCCGTCAATACGGCGGCAGGCATTGCTTCCATTGCCACCTTCACACGACCAACCGGTGTTACATAGCGCACCAGGATATACCCACCGACCCGAAACAACAGCGTTACTGCCGCCATACCCAACAAGGTCAGCAGATGAACAGGATCAAGTGTCATGCCGATGCCCCTGCAGTCACAGTGTTACGATACAACAGGGCGACAGTGGCCATCCCTCCTAATGCACCGAGAAATATGTACCAGTATCCGGGCAACCAGAGATGCGCCACCAGCGCGCACAGCGCTGACCCAAGCACTGCGACCAAGGACGTGCGCCCCCGCCACATCCCCCGGATCAGACACAGAAACATGGCAACGAACATAAAATCCGCGCCAAACCGCGCGGGGTTTTCAATCGCGCTGCCCAGCCAGGCGCCAATCGCGCAGGAAATGGGCCAGTTCAGATAAAACAACACCGTCAAACCGATGACATAACCCGGCGTCAATTGGGCACTGCCACCGCGCTTGATCGCCAATGCCCAGGTCTCATCAGAATGGATTGCAACAAACCAGGCCTTGGTCGCGACAGGCAAGTGCCGGACATGCGGGCGCAGCGCCGCCCCCATCAGGAAATAGCGCGTATTGGCAAGGGCGGTGGCCAGCACAACGGCAAAGACCGGCACCGGTGTTGCCCAGACATCAATCGACACGAATTGCGCGCCCCCGGCATAGGTCGTGGCACACATCAAAATGACCTCCAGCGGGCTGAGGCCCTTTTGGACGGCCAATGTCCCAAACAGCAAGCCAAAGGGGACAACCCCCGCCATCAGGGGCAGAATATCCAAAAACCCCCGCCGCAATTCGGGCCAGAAACCAGGTCGGTCCATAACACACTCCCCATCTCATTGATGAGAAGGGGTCTATCAGGACCGACCCGGTCATTATTGTAGATTATTGCAAAAAGGCCGTGCGGTACTTACCGGGCGTGACACCGATGGCGCCTTTGAAGAGTCGAGTCATGTGCGCCTGATCATAAAAGCCACAGGATACGGCAACATCGACCGGCATGTGACCTTGTGCCAGAAACTCTTTGGCCCGTTTCACCCGACACCCGATAACCCAGGCATGGGGTGTCACTCCAAGCGCCAATCGAAAACTGCGGATCAATCGATAGGGGCTGAACCCGACCAGTTGGGCCAAAATGGAAAGATCCAAATCCTGATCCAGATTATCCTGAATATACTCACAAACGCGCCGAATCGCAGAGGCCTCCCGCCCGATCCCGATGACGGGTCCGCGCAATTCACCATGGCGTTTGACCAACAGTGTCGCGGCCTCAGTCAAGGCGGAATCCCGCTCCAGTGATTGTGGGGCGGTCTGCAGGGCATAATGGGCCCCGGCCAAAAGCCGCCAAACCTCATTGTCCTGAAACAGGGCATTCCTGAAATGCACCTGACCACTCGGGCGTTCCGTCACCTGCTCACTTATTCCCGATATCAAAGAGACAGAGGGATAGAACATGCGATAGCGATATCCGTTTTCACCTGGGCTTCCATCATGCACTTCACCAGGATTAACGATACACACATCGCCCGCAACCGCGCGACGATTCACCCCGTTGAGGCGATAACACTCAACACCCTGTTCTATAACGCCCATGACATAGGTATCATGGGTATGGGGTGAATAGCTGTGATTAACAAAAGTCGCATGCAGGCATTCCAGGTCCTCCCATCGCGGGTCACGCCAAAAATTGACCTGATCGCGCTTGGACAAGCTGTCCTGATTTACGGCGGCTTCTTGCGTTATCATCGACATAATGGCGTTTTCCTATCACCGAATCCAAGCACAGGCTTGTATAAAATTGCAAAAACCAGTGATACAAAATTGAACGTTGACAATTTATTGATAAATCGTGATTGTTGTTACGCCTTCACCGATATCAGCATAATTGCGGACGGGAAGATGTTGGCGGCACAGACCTGACCAGCTAAGATTGGTCAATAGACTGTGCCCTTTGGGGACCATCAGTCGCGGACTTGACCCGGATGAACTGGGCAGACCGGTGACTTCAGACAGAATAGGGATCATTATTATGAGCAAACTAACCACCGTATTGGCCGCGGCAGCGCTGGCTTTCAGCCCGGTCATTGCACAGGCCGCTGAAATCACCTGGGACATGGCGAACGAATATAACGATACGTCAATCCACGCAGAAGGCGATAAGGTCTTCTCTCAAAAATTAAATGAACTGACCAATGGTGCGATTGAAATCACGCACCATTTCGGCGGTTCCATTGGCTTTAAGTCGAAAGACCAGTTGGATGCCGTTGCCGATGGTGCATTGCCTATTGCAGACACATATGTCGGCCCCCTGGGCGGCATTGACCCAATGTTTCTGCTGCCATCATTGCCTTTCCTGGCAAAGACGCCTGCTGATTCGCGTAAGCTGTACCTGACAGCAAAGGCGGACTATGACGCAGTATTTGCAGCGAATAACCAAAAACTGCTGTGGGCCTCTCCATGGCCCCCATCAGGCATCTGGGCAAAGAAGCCAGTTGATAGCCTGGATGCTCTGGCGAACCTGAAAATCCGCACCTATGATGCCAACGGCACGATTACCCTTCAGGAAGCAGGCGCAGCCCCAATCCAGCTCAGCTGGGCGGATGTTGTACCGCAGCTTTCCACTGGTGGGATCGACGCAGTTCTGACTTCTGCAGAAGGGGGCACGAATGCAAAGTTCTGGGAGCAACTGAGCCATTTCACGGAAGTGAATTATGCCATGCCCCTGAACATGATCCACATTAATCTGGATGTCTGGAATGACCTGTCGGACGCCAATAAAGAAGCAGTCCTAACCGCAGCAAAGGCAGCGGAAGACCATGTCTGGGCTGCCCTTGAAAAGCGTGTGGAACAGAACTATGCCGAAATGAAGGCCAATGGTTTGACCGTCGTAACCGGCGTTGATGCGGGCTACCTTGAGGCGCTGAACAAAGCGGGCGAAAAGGCGCGCTCGGAATGGCTCGAGAAAACGGGGGCCAAAGGTCAGGCAATTCTCGACGCCTACCTTAAGTAAGACTAGGTTTGACACAGTAAGCTAACGACCGGGGGGGCGGCCTGATGATCGCAATGATCAATCGTGTGGTGTCGACGATCAATCGGATCGCCGGGGCCATAGCCGCCCTTCTGCTGTTTTATGTACTCGTTCACATCATTTATGAGATTATCCTGCGCACGCTGTTTTCGACATCAACCTTCGTGCTGGATGAATTTGTCGGATACGCCGTTGCGGCGATGACGTTCCTTTCCCTTGGCTATGCGCTGGAAACCGGCTCTTTGATCCGGGTCGATCTTGCAATCACCCGTCTAAAGGGCCGTCTGCGTCGGTGGGTTGAACTCTTCTGTATCTCCAGCAGCTTTGGAATGGCCGGATTCTGCGCCTGGTGGGTCGGTCGTGATGCCTTGCGCAACTGGACCCGGGGATCGGTGTCAGAAAGCATAGCAGAAGTCCCATTATGGATCCCCGTCGGGGCGGTATGGCTGGGTTTGATCTTTCTTATGCTCCAACTATTCGCATATTTCCTGCGCGTTGCGGCGGGCGGCAACCCGATTGACAGCGAAGGAACCGAATAATGGATGCGATAGTCGCAGGCTTGACCGTTCTGCTCCTGATTCTTCTCTTCCTGGGCAGCGGCGTTTGGGTTTTCATCGGGCTGCTGTTGGTATCGACCAGCGGTTTGTTCCTGGTTCTGGATTTCCCGGCGCATCGCATTGGCGCGATTCTGGGGAAGATCCTGTTCCGCAGCGCCAGTTCATGGGAATTGGCGGCCATCCCTCTGTTCATCTGGATGGGGGAGATGATTCTGCGCACGGACATATCTTCCAAACTGTTTCGGGGCCTGGCGCCGCTGGTGCGCCATATTCCCGGCGGCCTGATCCATACAAATGTTGTTGGGTCGACTTTGTTTGCCGCTGTCTCTGGATCATCAGCCGCAACCACGGCAACCGTGGGCAAGATCACATCCGTGGAACTGAAACGTCGCGGCTATGACGAAAAACTGTCCATTGGGTCGCTGGCTGGCGCGGGCAGTCTGGGCCTGTTAATCCCGCCATCGATCGTCATGATCATCTATGGTGTCCTGGCAGAAGTATCAATTTCCCAACTGTTCGCTGCAGGCGTTTTGCCCGGGCTTCTGGTTGCCTTCCTATATTCCGCGTATATTGCACTTAGATGCAAAATCAACCCGGCCCTTGCGCCCAAAAATACAGATGACGCAACCACTGTGTTTCAGTCATTCAAGGATCTAAGCCCAGTATTGGGTCTGATCATCATTGTTCTAGGGGCTATCTATTCCGGCCTGGCAACCCCATCGGAAGCCGCCGCTGTTGGTGTGCTGGGAACCCTGGTTCTGGTTATCGGCACGGGTCAGATGTCCTGGAAAATGATCACGGAAAGCCTGATGGGGGCAGTGCGGTCGTCTGCCATGGTCTGTTCCATTCTGGTTGCCGCAGCCTTCCTGTCCACTGCAATGGGCTATATGCATGTGCCCCAGGATGTCGCGACCGCGATTGCGGCCCTGGATATCGGACCCTATGGCCTGATCATGATATTGGCGGTTTTCTACATCGTCCTTGGGCTGTTCCTGGATGGCATATCGATTGTGGTGATGAGCCTGCCCATAACCCTGCCCCCGATCATCGCGATGGGATTCGACCCCATCTGGTTTGGTGTGTTTCTGGTGCTGATGGTGGAACTGGGTCAGATGACGCCGCCTGTCGGTTTTAACCTGTTCGTCTTGCAGGGCTTAACGGGGATACCGGTCAATCGTGTCGCAATTGCCGCCTTGCCTTTCTTCATTCTGATGGGAGCCGCTGTCGCGATTATCACCATCTGGCCGGAAATCGCCCTGTGGCTACCGCAGATTTTATTCAAGTAAACGCGCCGTTCAACCGTTTTACATCTTGTATTTGACTACCTGCTCGGAATACCCATATGCACAGGGGAAGTGCCGTGATGTGAGGGAGACAGCGGTACCAGATGGCGGGGGAGAAGCCCCATCTGCAAACATTACACGAGGTCTTGATCTTTTATGGACATAATATTTCTGGTCGCCGGTCTCGCCATACTTTTCGTTGGGGGCGAATTGACGGTGCGCGGCGCGGTGGGACTGGCCAGGTTTCTGGGTGTCTCTCCCGCAGTGATTGGCTTGACTGTGGTGGGGTTTGGAACATCAGCACCTGAACTGGTGGTCACAGTCCAAGCAGCCCTTGCCGGTAAAAGTGGCCTGGCGATTGGGAATGTCGTTGGCTCCAATATTTCAAATCTGCTGCTGATACTGGGTGTTGGCGCTGTCATGTGGCCGCTGACCTGTGGGCTTGCCGCGGCCAAGCGGGATGCTGGCATGATGGTTTTTTCCGCCGTTATTCTGGTTGCCCTTGGGATGTATGGCCAGATTGAATGGTGGCATGGCATCATAATGGTTGGCTTGTTGCTGATTTATCTGGGCGCGACCTATTTTAATGATAAGAAAGATCAGGCCTCACGAAAGCTGCATGAGCGAGAAGTTGAGGAACTGGAAGAGTTGGAAAGCGCCCCGACATCGGTGCCTTTGATCTTTCTGTTCACAGCGCTGGGCCTGGTTGGCCTAGTCGTTGGTGCCGATTTGATGGTCAAAGGTGCCATTGGAATCGCGGAGAGTTTCGGTGTTCCAGAAACCGTCATCGGCCTGACAATCGTTGCCCTGGGGACGTCTTTGCCCGAACTGGCAGCAACCGCCGTTGCGGCCTATCGTAAACATACCGATGTGGCGATTGCGAATGTTTTGGGCTCTTGTGTCTTTAATGTTCTCTCGATATTGGGGATTACTTCTATGGTTTCCACCCTTGTCGTGGAGCCGGATATCCGGAACATCGATCTTTGGGTGATGCTGGCGGCGACGCTTTTCGTCACTGTTATGTTGTTGAAGAATTGTAAAATCGGTCGCGCCACAGGGGCGGTATTGATACTGGCCTATGTCGCCTATATTGCCAGCCTGGCGCCAAGAGTGATGTAAATCTTAGAAATCGTCATAGGATGGCAATCAAATCATGATGGGGTGGCCTGGCTTTCGTAACCCATATGTGAATTGAGCCCCTATGAGCGCTGTCAAAAACGTCCTATTCGTGACCTTCGATCAATGGCGATGGGATTGTCTGTCGGCGATTGATCATCCGGTTTTGCGTACGCCGAATCTGGATGCCTTCTGCCAGGATGCGACCCATTTCGCGAACCACTGGTCGGTCACTTGCCCCTGTGGGCCGGGGCGCAGTGCTCTGTTAACCGGCACCTATCAGCACAAGAACCGCGCCTTGCGCAACGGCACACCACTGGACCGACGTTTCACCAATGTCGCGCTGGAAGCCCGCAAGCTGAATTTTGATCCTGTCCTGTTTGGCTACACCGACATCTCACCCGATCCACGGGGGGCGGATCACCGCGACCCCGTGTTCAATTCCTACGAAGGTGTTCTGCCAGGGATGACCCGACTATGCCGGCTGGATGAAGACTTCGGCCCCTGGTTCGCGGACCTCAAGAAAAAGGGATACACCCTGCCGCAGCGGCCTTGGGACATATTCCGACCCTCAGAAGGATATGACGATAAACCTGCCAGCTTTGCCCCCGCGCGGTTCAAGGCGGAAGACAGCAACACGGCCTTCCTGACCAATGCGGTTCTGGACTATCTGGATGCACGCCAGGGAAAGCCATTTTTTGCCCATGTGACCTATATCAGCCCGCATCCCCCCTTCATCGCGCCCGCCCCTTACAATGCGCGGTATGATGCCGATGCTGTCCCAATGCCCAACCGTGCCGTCAGCCCGGAAAAGGAAGGGGATGTTCATCCGTGGTTGAAACATCACCTGGCGACCTATGACACGAATTCCGCCCTGGTGGAAAAAATGGTGGTGGGTCAGAGAACCGCCGCAACCGCCCTGTCAGACGCCGAAATCCGTCAATTGCGCGCGACCTATTACGGCATGATCAATGAGGTGGAGGATAATTTCACCCGCATCCTGGATCGCCTGAAGGAAAGTGGCGAGTATGATCAGACCCTGATCGTCCTCACATCCGATCATGGGGAACAATCCGGCGATCATTGGCTGTTTTCCAAGACCGGTTTTTTTGACGAAAGTTATCGCGTGCCACTGATCATCCGGGACCCAAGACCGGAAGCGAAGGCCGGGCGAGGGCGCAAGGTTCAGGCCTTTACAGAATCCGTTGATGTGACACCAACCATTCTACACGCCCTTGGTGCCCCCATCCCGCGCCAGGTTGACGGCAAACCCCTATCATCATGGCTGGCAGGGCAAACACCCGAAAACTGGCGGACAGAAGCCCATATTGAATTTGATTTTGGCGATCCTGTCGCGCGAACTGCGGAACAGGCCCTGGGCCTTAGAACAGACGAATGCAGCCTGACGGTGATCCGATCGGATCGATATAAATATGTCCACTTCGCCGCCTTACCGCCCTTGTTCTATGACCTTCAAGAAGACCCATATCAATTGGTCAATCGCGCGGCTGATCCTGCCTATCAGGCGGCAATGCTGGACATGGCCCAGCGCCTTATCACCTGGCGCATGCAGACAGAAGACCGGGACTTATCCTATTTCCACATTGAAAATGGTGCCTATGAATTGCCAGATGATCGCTATGCTGATCTTCTGTAAGCAGCCATAACAGTAAGGTTCTTAAATGACATCTAATTCCACAGCCCCCCGCACGGATGTTCCCCGCATGATTGGTCATCGCGGGGCCGCAGCCCATGCCCCCGAAAATACAATTCCGGGATTAAAGAAGGCCAAAGAGCTTGGCGCGCGCTGGGTTGAATTCGACTGCATGCTGTCAATGGACGAGGTGGTCGTGCTGCATCACGACGATACGCTGGACAGGACTACAAACGGCACAGGGCTGGTGTCAGAAAAATCCTTCGTCGAATTGCGTCGGTTGGATGCGGGGGCATGGTTTGGGCCAGAATTTAAAGGGACCGCTATTCCCAGTTTTGATCAGACCATCGCAGAACTGACATCGCTGGGGCTGGGGGCGAATGTGGAAATCAAGCCCGTCACCGGTCATGAACGCCGCACCGGACAGGTCGTTGCGGCCCAAACAGCCCAATTGTGGCCAGCCAGCCTGCCGCCAGCCCTGCTCTCCTCCTTCTCTCTTGACGCCCTGGAGGAAGCAATGAAGATCGCCCCACAGGTAGACCGGGCCATCCTGTGGTGGAACATTCCCGAAGACTGGCACGACCATCACATGCGTTTAGGCGCGTCCGCTGCCCATGTCAGCGCCAAGAAGTTAAGTGACCGCCAAGCCGCTGCATTCCGGGATGCTGGCGTCCCATTTCGCGTCTATACCGTCAATGACCCAGCCGACGCGGAGCGTCTGTTCGCCCTGGGATGCGAGACGATCTTCACGGATTACCCAGATCGATTTGCTTGAGCCGGGGCGCGATGTGTTCCCGGCGCACACAAATCCAAGGAACCATCGGCGCTTTTGCATCGCGGTAAATGCCTGTAAACAGATGCAATGACCGATAGAATCCATCCCCCCACAGGTATCATTCCGGGCCTTTCTGACGAACGTCTGGCAACCATCCTGTTATTTGTCGTTCCCATCTTCTTTGCCACCAATATCCTGGTTGCAAAGGCGACGGCGGATTTCATCCCGCCGGTGCATCTCGCCTTCCTGCGCTGGGTGGCAACCTTCCTGCTGTTGCTGCCCCTTGTTGGGGGGCGGTTATGGGTGCGACGGGGTGCCATTATGCGGGAATGGAAAGACCTGCTGGTTCTGGGTGGCCTTGGTATGGGGATATGCGGGGCCTTTGTTTACATCGCAGCGGATACCACATCAGCGGTTAATATCGGCCTGATCTATTCCGCCTCTCCCGTTCTGATCACATTGCTATCGGCCTTGATTTATAAGGAACAGGTCCGCCGCCTGGGCATTGTGGGGATGATTCTGAGCCTGACCGGGGTCATGATTATTATTACCCGTGCGGATTTAAATGTCCTCCTGTCCCTATCGTTTACAGAAGGCGACATCTGGATTCTGGCCTCCATGATCAGTTGGGCGCTGTATTCAGTTCTGCTGCGCCACCGCCCCAGTGAAATGGGTCTGACAACACGCCTTGGTGCCATCGTCCTGGCCGGGATCATTATCCTGGCCCCCTTCACGGTCTGGGAAACAATGCAGGGTCAATCTCCCGACTGGGGTTGGGATGTCTTTGGATGGGTTGCGATACTGGCGGTCTTCGCCTCCTTTGGGGCCTATCAGCTGCATGGATTTGTTCAGCGGACATTGGGGGCCAGCCGCACAAGTCTGTTTTTGTACATGATGCCGCTATACAGCGCAGGTCTTGCATGGCTGTTGCTGGGTGAAGTACCCCAGATCTATCATTGGATCGGGGCCGCCTTTGTTTTACCCGGCCTGATGCTGGCCAATAGCGGGCGCGCGAAACCTGCCAAATTGTGATCTGGAAAGGGATGAATAATGACAGATCTGTTCCCTGGCTTTCGTGAAGACCGGATAACTGTTTCACACAGTCTTGCAGATAACGTGACCTTGAATTGCCGCATTGGGGGCAATGGCCCCCCCTTACTGCTGCTGCATGGCTATCCCCAGACAGGCGCGATGTGGCACAAGATTGCCGGTCCCCTGGCGCGCAATTTCACCGTCATCTGTCCGGATCTGCGCGGTTATGGTGCATCCGACACCCCAGAAACAGATGCCGATCACCTGCCCTATTCCAAACGGGCGGTTGCGGCGGATATGGTGGCCCTGATGGCGCAACTGGGTCATGACCAGTTTCAGGTCGCGGGGCATGATCGCGGGGGGCGCGTGACGCACCGGCTGTGCCTGGACCATCCTGATGCTGTGATCCGTGCAGCGGTGCTGGATATTATCCCGACGCGCACCCTGTTTAAGACCGCGACCCAGGCCGTCGCCCAGGCCTATTATCACTGGTATTTTCTGGCCCAGCCTGCACCCTATCCGGAAACCCTGATCGGTGCGGATCCGGTCTATTATTTCCGCCATAAGGCGGGCGGATTGAGCCAAAGTGGCCTGAGCTTTTTTGACCCCACCGCCCAGGCGGAATACGAAGCCGCCTTTTCCAACCCTGCCGTCATCCATGCCAGTTGCGAGGATTACCGCGCCGGGGCCGGAATTGACTTGATCCATGACGAAGCGGATCTGGACCAGAAAATCACCTGCCCCCTGCTGGTCCTATGGGGTGCGAAAGCCCCGATGCACACGCATTATGATGTCCTGGAAACTTGGCGCGACCGTGCTGTCGTCCCCGAAGGTCATGCAATCGAATCCGGCCATTTCCTGGCAGAAGAAAATCCGACCGACACCCTGGCGGCGTTTGAAAAATTCTTTAAGTGCTAGACACTCCGCAATGCCTCATGGCCGCGGACCTTAATCATGACCTGGGAATCCGGGGCTTCTGAGGGCGTGCTGCGCAGCCAACTGGTCCATCCCAGTCGTAAATCCCCGCCCAGGCGGCTGGCTGGCACCGCATCCTGTTGGGCGATCAGGCGAGCGGAAAAATTGTATTCCGGCGAAACATAGAACATGACCATGGACAAAAGCGGTCGATGACAGGCCCCGCCGGGAAGGAAGCTTTCAAAAGTTTCACGGTCCAGCGGGCCGATTTGCAACTCCAATCCGGATTGCTGGTCCCAATAGCGACTGCCCAGAAACGCCGCTGTCCCCAACGCATTGTTGCGCCCGGACAGACCGCCCAGACGCCCCCCTATGACAGTTTCCTGACCGGGTTCCAGGCGCACCCAATCACCAACGAACTGTTTCACCTTGACCGGCAGCCCATAATAATCCGCCACCATGCTTTGCAGCCCCAACGCGGTGCGGGGGCGATGCACCAATAGACCGGCATAGCGCAACAAGGAGCGATCGCTGACCGACATCCGCTCGTCCAGACCATCAGTGCCAAGGCCGATAAAGCTGCGCAGGAATTTTGCGATCAGGGTTCGATGGGGGGGGCGCGTGTCCAGCCCAATCCGATGCGCCTTGCGCACCCGCACCATCAGGGAGGCCAGACGATGGTTGAAGATATCCAGAAATGCCCGCCAGGCCGTATCTTTCTTTGAAACGCGCTGGATCAACCGTTCTGTCAGAGGGCGCGGCAAGGGTCCCATCGCCCCGGCCAGCCCCATGAACCGGATCATCATTTCATCAGGCTTGTCCAGCGATTGCGGATGGTAGGATTTAATAGAACTGGGTGGAAAAGCCAGCGAGGGGTCGGCATTGAAATGCACCGCTTCCCTGCGGGGGTCCGACCCCTCCCCCACGGGAACGAATTCGCTGTCGGGATCAATCCCGACACCGCGCATCAATTCTGTCGTCCGCACCGCCTGATAGAAATCAAAGCGATAGGGACGGTCGCGCAATTCCTCGATCAGAGGAGGAACTGATCGCCGGCTCTTGCTGGCCATTCCTTCCAGACCCCTTCTCGTTGAACGGATTGCACGGATAATTTAGAGAATGAATTGACCGAGGCATACAGCCCCAAAAACCTGTCCAGAACCGAGGCCAGCAGGATCGCGCTGGACCCGACATAGGCACGTTCATCAACCGTCAGGATGACCTCAACCCCCCGGGCAAAGCCGCGCCAGGCATCCGGTCCCATGCGGGCGACAGCGCGACGACATTGCATATCCACAATGCCGTTGATCTGTTGTTCCGTACCCGCCGTTCTGTCATTGGCATATAAACGCAATATTTCCTGTAACGCCGTCAGCGATCCTTCAAACTGACTGAGGGACAGATAGTTCAGGGACAGATGCGACACCAGGCGCCACAGGGTCTCTCCCCCAATCGGTGGCTCAATCTGGGGCGTTGGTTTGTACAATGCCGTGATGCCAGAGACCGGGGCCCCCATTTCTGTCTGCAAAATCGCACCGGGGCGCAATTGCTCAGCCAATCCACGATTGGTGCACCAGGTATGGGCAAACAGGGTCGTCGTCGCGGGCATCGTCGGGCGATAGTCCAGATCGACAAAACTTAGATAGATATCGGTGCCGGGCATATCAGACTGGCCGGTCATATCCCGCCTTGCATACCAGAAGGCACGGGAATTGCGGCTGTATGCGGCATGATTGAAGGAAAAGAACGGTTCCACCCGGAACGCATCCGCCTGTTCCTGATTGCTGGCAGTGACAGAGCGGATAGAGTGGATTTCCGTCGTCAGTTCGCGCCGACGATCCCCGACAAGTCGATATTCAGACTCCCGCCCATCAATGCGGATCGGCTCTGACGTCTTGCTGAACAGATTGACGATGGGCGTTGTGAATAGCTGAAAATTCCCCGGCTCCACCGTTACGCTGCGCGGCGGCGGCACATCCAGCAAAATCAAGATATCCAATACCTGATCCGCCTGCGCCGAGGCCAGACCATCGATATCGAAATACAGGAATTTCTCTGAGAAGGTGAAATACTCCCGCAACAAATGATAAGCTGGTTGTCCGTGACCGGGTACATCGATTACGGCTTCATCGCGTTCGAACCCGACAGGGCTGATCGCCGCAGGCCCTAGCATGACAGGCTTCTTCGTTTCCCCATCTGCGATCAGTGCGACGCCTTTTGCATTCACGAACAATAATTCATACAAACTGTCGGCCAATACCCGGTCGGCATGGATATGGAACCGCAACCGATCCATTTCCAACGCGCGCAGCGGGTCGGCCTCTGCCGTAATCCGCAATCGCAACACGGCATTCACATCCGTCTGCGCATCCAGAAAGTCATAGCGATCTGTTGATTCTATTCCGGCCTGAGTAACTGAAATGGGCCACAGTTCGACCGGATAAACCGTTCTGAAGCGACAGCTCATCCCATTTGGCGCAGTCGCATAGAGATCACTGCCTTTGGGCACATTATAGCCGCTGGTCATCTTGCCCCGCGCGCTATCGACATTGAAACGCGCAATGGTCATGGACGGAATCGGATCAACAAATTGTGGATACAGAATGCCCAACAAGGCCTGGGGGATCTGCGGAAATTCGGCATCAATGTTCTGCTGAATGCGTCCGGTCAGAAACGCGAAACTCTCAATCAAGCGCTCGACATGGGGGTCAGCGGATTCAGAGCCGCCAAATTCCAATCGACCGGCAATCTTGGGATAGGTCTCTGCAAACGCATTGCCCATGCGGCGCAGATATCCTAATTCCCGCTGATAATGCCCTAACAGGGCATCGCGTGTGGACTTACCGGCCATCAATACCCACTCCCGTCATGCCCACCGCCATCGATCTTCAAGGGGAAGGAAATCGGTTCGATCACATCACCAAATTTCAGCCCCCCTTCGATGCGCAGGCTCAGTTGGCCGGTTTCTTTTTGAATAGCTTCGACAACAACATTCACACGGGTCATCCTGGGTTCATAGGCGGCGATGGTGCGGGCCACATGGCGCGCGACCTTGTCACGATCCCGAGGGTTTGCTGTGAACAGATGAGCAAGATCAATCAGGCCATAATCTGGCACGCCCCGATTATCATAATCTATCTCTGATTCGCTCCAACCACAGCGCGTGTTCAACAGGGTGTGAATCTCGCCGCGCACGGAGTCTGCAAGCCCATCCAGGTCAAGATATCGCCGGGGCACAGGTTCATTGGGAACACCTGGATCATCGTCTGTCAGACGGTCAAACAGTGGGGCCAAGGCCCCCTTTTTCGTGCGGAGGGATCGCATGCTCTCCCCCTTTCCAGACGTCAGGCTACGATAAGGTCGTGCGCTTTAATGCGCTTCATCGACACCCCCGGATCAAGACCCGGAATGTATATTTGCAAGAAGCTGTGCGCAGAACCGGAATTACTGGACGCGTTCGCCGAAGAACCACCCATCGCGCCAAAGGACATCAATCCGGC
Organism: Hwanghaeella sp. 1Z406; assembly: GCF_048892425.1. NCBI lineage: Bacteria > Pseudomonadati > Pseudomonadota > Alphaproteobacteria > Rhodospirillales > Aestuariispiraceae > Hwanghaeella > Hwanghaeella sp. 1Z406. The sequence continues at coordinate 28,273 of NZ_JBLZHU010000009.1, read as the reverse complement.
TGACAGAGATGCAGCGCCGCCAATCCCGCCACCTCCCGCCATGGACCCAGGCTGCTTGATCGCAGCCGCCCCCAGGCCGACAGGCTCAATTTCCCCTATAAAGCCCCAAACCGGTACCCGCAGCTTTATGGCCACGGCATAGCGATCACCAACCTTCGAACCAGAATAGGCCGAAATGCCCCTGAAGATATCCCGGCGCGACTGACCGCCCGATGCCGATGCCAGTTTGTGGCGCGCATCAAAGCCTGGATCAGACTTCAGCGGCTTATACGGGGACCACAATACCGGCACACCATACTGTGCGCCATGATGGAAGTTTGCATGCTTGGACAGGGTGAAAACGGTGGTGTTCGCCTTCAACAGGATACGCCGCGCTTTTTTCCCCTTGAAGGTTCTGCGCACATTGGCTGGAACATTTCTCCACTCGACATTTTCATTTAAGGCAGCGCCCATTACCCAGTCCCATCCGTGCCTGATCGGCTAGAGCATCATGCGTTCGCATAAGCTCACACATGACACTCTAACCATTTATTTTTTCAGCAAATACGTCCTCGCAAACGATTCCGTTGTCTCGGGATTTGCTCTGGTGGGCGTTACGCATCCGCACCCTTGTTTACGGTCACATCCCATTCGGACGCGATGGACCCTGGTTCCTTCATGTCTTCCGACTGAACCTTCACTTCCCATTTGATCTTGGTATAGTTCAGGCTGACAGTTTCAACCGGCGTGTCATCGCCGCCGCCCCCGATGGAGACATTGGAGACCATGGTGTTTTCCAGCGTATAGATCATTTGAGGGACATGCGCCTTCTCACCAGAGGCGCGCAGCACCGTGAATGTCACCTGGCCCAAATTCGCGCCGATGCAGCATTTGTAATTCAGCAGGGGAGAAGACTTGTCGGCATATTTGGTGATCGTGAAATCACTGTGTTCCACACGACCACGGGCGCGCCCAACATTGGATACATCGGTATGCAGGTGATTGTGCACCGAATGACTGAAGGCCAGGCACATGATTTGCTTTTCAAAGCCTTCTAAGGTCGCCTCACCTTCGACCCCGTCGATTTTAATGACCAATACGTCCATTGCGCCTTTTCCTTATCTCATCGTGTCGATGCGGTGGCATCCGCCGCCGCGTGTCCCGGGCCAAACAACCCGATCATTCAATTAAGCAGCAGGCGGCGGCAGTTCCGCGACCAGGCGAACCGATGCGGTCAGTTCTTCCAACTGGAAATGCGGCTTCAGGAATACCGTCGCATTGTACGCCCCCGGCTTGCCCGGAATTTCGCGAACATCAACCCGCGCTTCCCGCAAGGGGAACCGTGCCTTGGTATTCTGGGGCGCATCATCGGTCAGCAGCACGTAGTTCGCGATCCAGGTGTTCAGATATTCTTCAACATTGGCTGCGGTCAGGAAGCTGCCGACCTTGTCGCGCATAATCGCCTTCATGTAATGGGCGAAGCGAGAGGCCGCCATGATGTAAGGCAGGCGTGCCGACAGGGCCGCATTGGCATTGGCGGAGTCCAGATTGTACTTCTTGGGTTTCTGAACTGTCTGACCACCAAAGAATGCGGCATAGTCCGTTCCCTTACAGTGACATAGGGCAATAAAGCCAAGATCCGACAATTCCTTTTCACGGCGATCGGTAATGGCAATTTCCGTCGGACATTTCAGGGCAATATCGCCCTCATCAGTCTTGAAGGTATGGGTCGGCAGGCCCTTGACCACACCACCGCCTTCAACACCGCGAATTGCCGCCGTCCAGCCATACAGCGAGAACGCATTGGTGATACGCTGAGCCATCGCCCAGGCGGCACTGCCCCACAGATATTTGGAATGATCGCGCCCGTCGACATCTTCTGCGAAATCGATGCCTTCAACCGGTACCGTATTGGGGCCATAGGGCAAACGCATCAGCGTATGGGGCAGCGTCAGCACCATATAGCGGCTGTCTTCGCTGTCGCGGAAGCTGCGCCATTTGATCATTTCGGCACTCTCAAAGATCTTAGAGAGATCGCGCGGCGTGCCCAGATCGGTAAAGCTGTCCATATCGAACATGCGCGGTGACGCCGAGGCGATCATTGGCGCATGCGCTGCCGCCGCGACTTCCGCCAGCTTTTCCATCAGTGCGAATTGCTGAGGGTGACGACCGAATTCAAAATCTGCCATCAGGCAGCTATAAGGATGGCCGCCAAATGTGCCATATTCTTCTTCGTAGATCATTTTGAACAAGGCGGACTGGTCAAATTCAACCGCCTTTTCCAGATCTGCCAGCAAGTCCTTGGAAGAGGTGTTCAGCACACGCAGCTTAAGCTGGGTACCGGTTTCCGTTCCCATGACCAGGAAATGCAGGCCACGCCAGCTTGCTTCCAGCTTTTGGAAGTCCGGCTGATGCATGACTTCGTTCAACTGTTCAGTGATCAGCGCATCGATTTCCGCGATCTTCTGATTGATCGACGCGACCGTGTCACTGGACACATCCGTGCCCGACTCAACAACAGAATCTATGAACTCCCCGATCAGGTCCTGGGCATAAGCCTTTTGCCCCTCGTCCCGCGCCAGCTTCCCCTCGACCATAATCTGTTCGAGTGCGTTGAGTTCCTCGGTCTTGTCCGCCATCCTAATTCCCCTTTATCGGGTCCCCTTTTCGGGTCCGGATATATCCATGCCGCCATATTGTGGCGTTAAACCCAGCTTACGAGCTTACTTGCCCTTAGAATCTTCCAGAAGCTTCTTAACTTCCTTTTGCTTGTCCGCATTCCCGACCATTTCACGCAACAGCGCTTCCAGATCGTCATTGCCATCCAGCTTGGTCAGAAGGTCGCTTAACCGCTGACGGGCCTCATACAGCTTGCGCAGTGGCTCGATCTGCTTGACGACCTGTACGGGTTCAAAATCTTCCAGCGAGCGAAAGTTTAGCTCGACATTCATCTTGCCACCGTCTTTGCTGTCTTCCTCAGCCATTTTATTATCGACCTGGAAGGCAAGGCGCGGCTTGATGCTGGCCAGAATATCGTTGAAGTTATCGCGATCAATTTCGACGAATTTGCGCTCTTTCATCTTCGGCAAAGGCTCTGACGGCTTGCCGGACAGATCAGAGATGATCCCCATGACGAAAGGCAATTCCTTCATCTGGATCGCATTGCCGATTTCCACATCATAGGTGATCTGAACGCGCGGCGGGCGGACCCGACTGATCTTGTGCTGAATACTATCGGACATCGATGTCCCCCTTCATCGGACCGCCCGGTCTTCGCCCCATCCGGGCGATTAACCAGACACTCTGCTAACGACTTCAGCTTTTGAAAGCTGCCAGTTTAAACCTTTGCGGCGCACATCGCCGGATACCCCAAATTCGAATCGGCTTCCGCGCCATGATTCGCAAGACAAGTTAAATGAAAGTCACTTACTATTGCAAGAGTTTCCATGCTCTATCTTTTTTTCGAATTATGTTACTTAAATAGCCTTATGAGCACCTAAAACGATTACTGATATAGCACCCGCTATTTCCTTAATTTTTAATTAATATATAACATATTGATAAATATAGATAAAATCATAATGTGGTGAAGTCCGGGAAATCCGTATAAACTGATCGGGATAAAAAAACCGCCTGGGAGGCATTCCTGTATGAGTGATGAAATTATTGAATTAATTGGGTCAGACAGCCCCAACGGTCACATTCGTATCCGTATTGATTTGGAATTGCCGCACGATCAGGCGATGCAGATACTTCAAACTGTTCATGATTATAAGGATCAGAAGCAAAAAGAAGAAGCTGCCAAGATGCGCCGAGACGAAGCGGAGCGCCGCAAGGCAGAGGCGGAAGCCCGCAAGGCCGCCAAGACGGAAGCGGCGAAAGCAAAGAAATCCGGCGCCGCCAAAGGCAGCAGCGACGACGCAGCCAAGGCCTGATAAGACAATTACAATCTTCCCCAGATCAGTCCCCGAGATGAGAGAGACCCATGGCAGAGAAAATTCTGGAATTTAATGGCAGCGCGACCCTTCCAACGTCCTTGAAGGTCAATATCCAAATGGAAATGCCTTACGAGTTGGCGGTGAAAATCCTGGATTTGATCCAAAAGAACATGCCGGAGGAGCCGCCGACCACCGAGGCGGAGTCCTAACCCAACTTCCGAAAATCAGTCGGACGCCTGGACCTGTTCAATCGCTGCTGCCGTTAATGTGCTAAGCGATTGATTTTGTGTGCCCTTATCATCAAAATTCTTTGGATCCAGCCAGGCCTGAAATGCCTTCTTCACCGCAGGCCATTCACGGTCCAACAGCGAGAACCAGGCCGTGTCGCGGTTGTGACCCTTAACAACCGACATCTGACGGAACGTGCCTTCATAGCTGAAGCCCAGGCGTAACGCTGCGGCCTTGGACGCGTCGTTCAGGGCATTGCATTTCCATTCATAGCGACGGTATCCCAGGTCATCAAATACATGGGACATCATCAAAAACATCGCTTCTGTGGACAGCACACTGCGCTGCATCACGGGGGAAAAATTGATATGCCCGACTTCTATGGAAGACACTTTTGGATCAATGCGCAGATAACTGGCAACGCCAACGGCTTTGTCTGTCGCCTGATCTATCACCGCATAGAACAGGGGATCCGTGCCCAGACATGCCTTTTCCATCCAGGCACGATAGTCTGCCACTGACGCAAAGGGACCATAAGGAAGATAGGTCCAATAGCGCGCATCGTCCGCCTTGCAATTGGCCGCATGGAGATCTGCGGCATGGCGGTCTGGATCAATCCGCTCCAGCCGTCCTGTCCGTCCGGTCATGACTGAAATGGTAGGCGGCTGGGGGGGTGTAAAATTCGGAACGGCGGGCCCGATGAGTTGGCCCAATTCATTCACAACCGGTTTCATTCTTTACCCTTTCAACACAGACTGTCTTATTGCCGACAGCGATACAGCGCGTTCCCGGCGAACAAAAGGGCCACTAACAAATATCACAGAGGGCCATCCAAGACCCCGTTATCCTTCCGCTGATTGCCCAAATACCACAATGAGCATGCCCAAAGCTGCCAGAGACGCGAAAACTACAGCCCTGAACCAGGATCGTTCCCTCGCGGCACTGATAGCGGCAATTCCAGCCTGAAGCGCATAATAGACGGCAAAGGCGCGGGAAGCGTAGCTGATGATATCAAACACGCCAGAAGTCCAGGTCAACGACACGCCTATCCCGGTCAACAGCGCATAGGCTTTACCGGGGGTGATGCGATGGTGCGACACTTCGGAAATCAGCCCGCCCGATCCGCTGGTATCGGCAACAGCCGCACTGAACTGCGCTGCCAGAGCCGCCGCCACCAGCAGAAATGGCAGGATCGGGGCGACAACCTTCATCATGTCGACAATGGCCGTCTCTGTAAGCACCAGCGCATCCTGTTCGAACACATACGCCAGCAATGCGATATAAATCACATAAATTCCGGTCGACACCCATTGGGCCCATCGCATGGATGTCGCGCGGATCTGACTGTTGTATTCCGCCCCCAGATACCGTGATGTCTCGAAACCCTGAACCGTAACAATCAAGCCAAAAGCTATCGTGATCCCTGCCCATCCGGTTTCCACCAGAGGATTAAAGATCAGTCCCGAATGGGTCGCCTTGTCTTCAAAAAAAATCGCCAAGCCAATCAGCAATCCTGCGATTATCGCCAGTTTTACCGAAACGGAGACATACTCCATCTGCTCAAGGGACTTGAAACCACGGGTCCATCCGACCGTGACGATCAACAGATAAACCGCCGTTGTCACAAGCTTGGCGTAGAAGGGCGCATTCAATGGCGTCAGGCTGACGGCGAAGGCACCAAACAGATTTAAGTAATAGGCCACAGAAATGATATAGGCGAAACCAAGCGCGCCGGATGCGACAGTTTCCAGTGTATCGATACCACGCCCACGGTCGACGCCCAGTGTCTCAATAACACCGATATTATAGCGGATAGCCGCCCCATAAAGATACGCCCCGGCACATAACACAGCCATTACCAGCGGCGCATACATCCCATAGGACGCGACCAGAATGGGCCCCAAAACCAGAAAGCCGCTGCCAATGATGGATGCCAGCGGGGTGGTCATCGCCCGCCAAGTCTTAGAGAGGCGAACACGGGGCATCCAAAGCATCAGCCCCGCCAGAATGACGGCGAGAATGACCGCGATATCAATCACCATTCCGCGTTACGCCCTTTTTGGAGTCTGTGCGATGAGCCTGTTTTCTTGTAACGGCTTTAAAGGGCAAGAGAAGCCCTAATCCACGATAAACAGCGTTGCGCCACGGTCACCGGTGGAGGATCGATGGGGCTCTGCCTGATCGGCAACTTGATAGCTGATACCGGGCGTCAGGACAAAGGTACGACCGTCTTCCAGTTCCGTGTGCAATTCGCCTTCCAGACACAGGAGGATATGCCCCTTCTGGCACCAATGGTCGGCGAGATAATTGGGGCTGTAGGTCACCATTCGAACGCGGATATCCCCAAAATTCTGGGTCCGCCAGGTGGCGTATCCGGTTTCCCCCGGATGTCGGGTTTCAGGAATATCAGCCCAGGTCGTAATGCCAAAAGGAATGTCCGAAAGCTTCATTCAGCGCTCTGCTCAGCCTTGCGGGGCGAAAACGATGCAATCCATTTTCTTCGCCTTGAGCATCTTGCAGGCAGCAAAGGCGCTGCGCTTATCAAAGCCAGCCACGCGGGAGCGATGAAGCTTTCCGGACGTGTCCACCACCACAACCGACCCTTCGCCCAGATCACCCAGACGGGTGACCGCCTGCTGTGCGACAGTCCGGGCAGCATCCGACCGACTAAAGGCGCCGACTTGGATCGTCCAGCGTGTGGTTTGTAATTCCGTCAGGTCCACATCCGATGCGGCATCCCCTTGGGGCACCTGATCTTCGGCGATCTGCACCTTTTGATTCGTGGGCATGTTTACCGCGACCATGTCATTGCGCGGCAGGGATTCATCCAAAATCTGCCGGAAACCGGCATCCAGTAATTTCCGCATATGCTGATCACGCGATGCGCCGGACTTGCCGCCGAAAACAACGCCAATCAACCGATGACCATTGCGCTGTACCGACGCGACCAGATTAAAACCGCTGGCCCGGATGTAGCCGGTCTTAATCCCGTCCGTCCCTTCATAGGATGACAGCAAGGTATTGTGGTTCTTGAAGGTCCGACCGGCATGTTTGAAATGGGTCGTCGCGAAATAAGCATAATAGTCTGGAAAATCCTGTCGGATGCGCAGGCCCAGCATGGCCATATCGCGCGCTGTGGACAGCTGGCGCCGATTGGGCAGGCCACTGGCATTTTTAAAGGTGGTGCGGCTCATCCCCAATTGGCGGGCGCGTTCTGTCATTTGAATCGCGAAATTGATTTCAGTGCCCCCCAGGGCTTCCGCCACAACAACCGCAACGTCATTGGCGGATTTCGTGACCAGCGCCAATATTGCGTCTTCCAGAGTGATGGTCTGGCCTGGCTTAAGGCCCAGTTTCGATGGCGCCATGCCGGATGCGCGCTTGGAAACCTGCAACCGGCTTTTCAGTGAAATCTTCCCCTGTTTCAAGGCATCAAAAGCCATGTAAAGGGTCATGATTTTGGTTAAAGATGCCGGGTAATTGCGGTCATCTTCATTTGTCGCATGTAGAACGCGGCCAGAATCAGCATCAATCACTATGGATGCATAACGTGCTTCTGCCTGATTCACAGGAACAGTTGAATAAACAAGGGCTAAGCCCAAGAGAAATGCTGCTATGACTTTCACGATGTCACCTTAGTCTTTCGGAATTCTTCCTATGTCCTAAGGGGTGACTTTCGACAAACCCCCAGTTGACCTCGAATCTTTAATACTTCAAGTAACACCCTGTGTCTATTACAAAAGTTGATTTTGTGAAAATCTATTTGCGTGCCAGAGTCACAACGACCATATGCACTGCATGACTGGGTTTACGAAATAACACCACAGAACAGGATTCAGGAATGACCAAGTTACGATCAGCCCCCATTGGATTATTGAGTCTAATCATAATCTTAACAGGCTGCACCAGTACTGGGGAGATCGACAATCCCCTGAATCGTCGCGCCACATGGTTTTCCTTTATCAGCGGCGAAGACATTGCGACCGCATGTCGCGTCGATGGGCGCGAACGGTATCGGCTGACCTATATCGCCGACAGGAATGTGCAGGTCCGCATTTATGACATTGATGCCGATGTGACACCTGTTGCGCAATTGCGCAGCCGCATCATGACCGTGGCCGCCAGCAACTGGTTCCCCTGGGAGTTTTTATCCGATCCCAGCCGACCGTTCCGCCCTTTTGACAAGGTGGAGACATTACCCGCCGATAAATTAGAGGCGATTCGACAGGATCTGCTTGCATCTGGTTGGTCCACACAGCCTGCACCGGTTGGCAAGAAAATCGCCTCAACCTCTTATGCCTGGCTGGTCGCAGGGTGCCGGAATGGCGAATTTTCTTTTCAGGCCTACGAATATCCCGATGCGGATTTTCAAGCCCTCACCTTCCCGGAAATCCTGTATGAGGTTGACCAGAACGACATCGATGTGCGTCAACCCCCAACGGACGGGGAACGCCGGACACTGACGCCAAATCAAGCGATCGGCGGCAGATCCGCAGCCGATGAGGGTGGTAACATCTATAATATGCGGGTCAATGCGAACGGTGTTTCCGTATCACATTGAGGAGAACAGGAGCGGCTAGCGCCGATCCTCGTCTTTGATCAGGGTCAGGGTGTTTGACAGCGATGCCGGTGGTAGAAGTGTCTGTGCCCAGGGACCGTCCGGCATTTTGATTGCCATCTGGCGCAAATTTTCGTTCCACCAGCGACGCACTTCCAGAACATCGTCATAGTCATACTGGGTTTCGCGCCAGATATGGTCCGAATTTGCATAGGTGATCAAATCGATAGGGAACCCAACGTCGGCCGCACTGATCCGGGTTGAGTCAAAAGACAGATAGGCCAGATTGGTCGCGGTTTTCAAATCCGTCTTGCTGGTCAATGCCCGATCCAGAATAGGCTTTCCGTAACTGGTCTCACCGATTGAAAGATAGGGGGTGCGGGTATCCACCTCGATCCAATTGCCCTCTGGATAGACCATAAAGGCCGTTGGCTCTTCATCCTCAGACATTTTTCCAGCGATAATGCTGTGCAGATTGAAACTCAGCTTTGACCGCTCCAAGTCTTCCGCATCTTCGTCATAGACTTGGCGCAGGCAATCACAATATGCCTCAACCGCGTCCAGCATTGTGGCATAGGCCTTGCCATTATCACGACGAATTGCGCGCTTCTGATAGGCCAGTGTTTTATCGCGCAGGGACCGCAGACCAGATGTCATGGTCAAGACAGAGGCGGATCGCGGCCCAATGAATTCCACTTTCCGCGCCGTTGTGACCTGTGTGCCAGCCGTTATGCGACCATCTGCCAGGCAGACCAACCCTTCTTGTACTTTAATCGCCAAGCAATATGTCATCGTAACCTCGTTCTATACATCTTATAATCTGGATCACAGGAGCGCGCCAATCGGCTAGATTACGCTGACTCTTTCGCATCGGTCCAATGGAAACTCTATGCCAAACCAACAAGGCTGGTGATCAAAAATATCAGGAAATGAGCCTTGTCAGGATAGTTTCATAATCATTTAAACACCTGTTAATTAACAAAGAATTACCAATTTTAAAAAATTTATGTTGCAGTGCACAAAAAATTCTCTTGACCTTTTAAACCATGTTTCTCATATAGCGTGTATAGAAATTGTTGCAGTGCACAAATCCCGCTGAACGACAGCGTGATTCACTGCCGATAGAAGCGCCGGAGGGTCCGGGGCTTCCCGTTGATCCCCGGATTGGCCTATTGGCCACTGGAAACACCTGAAGGAGAGTATTATGACGACCGCTAAGAAAACCACCCCGACCATTGACACCAAGCCGATGGACGATGCTGTTGCCGCTGGCAAACAGTCTGTTGAACAGGCCGTTGCCGCGACCAAGGAACAGGTCGAAAAGGCTTCAAACGCTGCCCTGAAGAGCTATGACGACTTTGCCGTTTACAACAAAGAAGCCGTCGATGCCTATGTTAAGGCTGGCAACGTGATGACCAAAGGCATGGAAGACCTGGGCAAGACACTGTTCGCCTTCGCCCAAAGCCAGGCTGAATCCAATGTCAGCGCCGCCAAGGCGATGATGACTGCCAAGACACTGAATGATGTTGTTGAAATTCAGTCTGATCTGGCCCGTTCTCAGTTCGACGCCTTCGTTGCTGAAAGCACCAAGGTTTCTGAAATGAGCCTGAAGGTTGCCAACGAAACCGTTGAGCCGATCCAGGCACAGTTCACCGTCGTCGTTGAGAAGATGATGAAGCCAATCGCCGCTTAAGGCGCATTGATCGGCATACCTGCTGAAAAGCCAGGTCTGTGGTTTAAGAGACGGGGTAGCTCAAATCGAGTTGCCCCGTTTCTATTTCACCATTGAAATGGGCCCAGACCCCGTTTCAGGGAATGCGCGGAATTTCCTTTGCGTCACAGCGGCACGATTGTTATAAGCCCGGTGAATTCCTGACACGCGTGGGGTATCTGGTTCTCGGTCTTAGGTTACCGAGACTTGGCAATAACACGGCCCCGCCGTCTAAAGACCATGGAGCATACAAACGATATGGTGAAGCTTTTGATGCCCAAGGCCACTGCGGTCTGGCTGATTGATAACAGCGGTTTAACCTTTGAACAGATTGGCGATTTCTGTGGCCTGCACGAATTGGAAGTGCAAGCGATCGCTGATGGCGAAGTCGCACCTGGCATGCACGGTATCAACCCGGTGCAAAGCGGCCAGTTGGATGCAGAAGAACTGAAGCGCTGTGAAGCGGACCCAGATGCCCGCCTACAGGTCGCCAAAAGCGATATCCCCCAGCCGGTTATTCGCCACAAAGGCCCCCGCTATACGCCCGTATCGAAGCGCGCGGACAAGCCAGACGGCATTGCCTGGCTGGTGAAGCATCATCCCGAATTGGCAGACGCCCAGATCAATCGCCTCATCGGCACGACAAAGCCCACCGTGGCAGCCGTGCGGGATCGCAGCCATTGGAATTCATCAAACATTCGTCCCCGGTCCCCCGTCGAAATCGGCCTGTGCTCTCAGCATGATTTGGCAGTGGAAATCGACAAGGCAATTCGCGCCGGTCGCAAGCCGCTGGATCAGCCGATCATGGAGCCGGTCACCGACGATCCGGATGCCGGCGGCTGGGAAGGCCTGGAATAAGCCTTTTTAAATCAGTGTGAGACTATGCAAAGCCCAATTGTCTAATAAGGACAGTTGGGCTTTCCGCAATTTGAGACACCGGTTACAGAGACAAATGACCCACAGGTCGGGCATGGTTCGGTGTCTTCTATCGCGCCCGTGTCTTTGGACGTGCCGCCGGTCTTTTCACGCACAGACTTCGCCAGCCTTTCGCCAAAGCTGCGCTCCCCCGTGCGGCGGTTTCCCTTTGCAACGCGGTCACGCCGCTCAAAATGGCGGAAGCCGAACCAAATCACGGCGACAATGACGACAAGAAGTACGGTTTTTAAGAACATGGTTCTGTCTAAGCAGCGTTTACCAGACGGTCAAGCCTGACAGTATCAGCGCGCCCCATCACTGTCCCCGGCTTACAAGCCCAGCCGTTGCCAGTGCATCTGATCTTCCAACCGATCCAGCGCTGCATCCGCAACCCCCGCACCGATAGAAGCTTCCATACCCAGAAGACGTTGTAATCGGCTTTTGGGTCGCACGGTTTGGACAAACCGGACCTTGTCCCCAAATTGCGCCCGCATCACCGCACGGCGATTGCCCAATTCGTCCACAAGCCCCAGATCCTTAGCTTCGCGCCCGGTCCAGAATGCGCCCGTGAACAGATCCTTCTTGGCATCCAAGCGGTCGCCGCGACGCTGTTTCACCCAACCGGTGAACTGGTCATGCAAATCTGCCTGAATGCGTTTCAGGATCGTAATGTCTTCTGGCTTTTCCGGTTGGAAGGGATCCAGAATGGCCTTCTCCTTACCGGCCGTATGCACCCTGCGTTCCACGCCCAGCTTCGCAATCGCTTCCACGAAACCAAAACCAGAGGAAACAACGCCAATTGACCCGACAATAGAGCCCGGCATGGCGTAAATCTTGTCCGCAGCACAGGCCAGCCAATAGCCCCCGGATGCAGCGGCATCCTCACAAAAGGCATAGACCGGGATTTTCTTCTCATCCGCCATGTCACGGATACGACCGGCGATCAGGTCACTTTGTACCGGCGACCCGCCCGGAGAATTGATTTCCAGCACGACTGCGGCACATTGCTTGATCGAAAAGGCGCGCTCAATCGGGCGCTCCAACGCCTCCAGCGTCAAGCCGCGACGGCCAACGCCCCCCTGCCCGATCACACCGGACAGGCGTATCACGGCCACGACAGGTCCTTTGCGACCGATAAAGGGAAGACGCGACAGAATACTGTCGGCGGAACGCGGTGGCTGCTTATCGGCAGCAACATCATTTGTTGTATCTATCATGCCGCCATAAGTGAGGATTGGACTGTACTCTGACAAGGGCAAAGCGCCCGAATTTTGGAAATCCGTCACATGATACGGGCATCTTCCGTCGGGTCATGCTCATCAATCACATGACGCAGAATTTTCAAACCCTGTTCAAGCCGTGCTTCCGTGCCGGGGGGGCCCAGACAGACCCGGACCGCAAAAGGGGGCCTGGCACGTCCGATAGAGAAGGAATGCGCCGCAGACAGGATCACGCCATCCTCTTTTGCGTGGGAAACAAACTGGCTGGCATGCCAGGGGTCCGGCAATTGCAGCCAGACATGCAATGCCCCATCCGGCATGGAATAATCCAATCCCTGGAAATGCCGTTGTGCGATATCCCGGCGTGTCTGATCCACCGCCCGCCGACGATCCAGCACCGCCTTTGCCGTGCCATCCAGAATCCAGCGAGAGGCAAGTTCCACCATCAACGGCACCGCCATCCAGGTACTGGCGCGCACAGCCGCCGCAACTTGGTCCCGGGCCTTTACCGGGCATTTCACAAAACCGACCCGCAAGCCAGGTGCCATCGTCTTTGACAGCGACGTGACATAATATCCCAATGTCGGCAGACGCGCGCTCAAAGGGCTGGGCGCGTGACGCGGCAACAGGCCGAACAGATCATCCTCTACCATCGGTGTGTCGAATTCTCTCAGCACCGCCGCCAAAGCATCCCGCCGTTCCTCCGACTGTGTCGCATTGGTCGGGTTTTGCAGGGTTGGCACGGTATAGACCGCATCAATGCCCCCAATGGCCAAAACAGCGCGCAAGGAGTCGGGGCACATCCCTTCCTCATCCAGCTCCACCGGCACCAGCTCAAAATTCAGCATCCGGGAAATTGCCCGCAGGCCGGGATAAACAAGGCTTTCGGTCGCAACCCGACCGCCGCTGCGGCACAGGGTGGTCAGACAGGCCAAAATCGCATTATGGGCCCCAGACGAAATAACCAATTCATCATCCGATGCCGATATACCACGATACTTCAGCCACATTCTGGCAGCGTCCAGATGCAGGGGCATCCCGGTAGGGCGTTGATAGCCCAGAAGGCGTTCAATCTGGGGGTCCTGCGACAATTCCAACAAGCCTGACCGAAAGACGTCCGATCCGACATTCCCGGGGGGATAGTTGAATTGCATGGAAATCGGCATGGAATCATCTTCGGCATTCACCGTCTCAGGACTGTACCAGTCCCCTGGCAAGGTCGACACATGCCGTCCACGATTATGCTCCGCAGGGGGGCGCACAAAGGTGCCCCGCCCCACTTCGCCGGCGACAAAGCCAAAGCTTTCCACTTCCTGATAGGCGCGCGTGATGGTGCCAACCGTCATACCCAAGGCCCAGGCCAGATCCCTGTGTGGCGGCAAACGGTCGCCCGGCTTCAGCCTGCCCGATTTGATATCGCCCATCATGGCATCTGCGACGGCGCGATATTTCGGGCCGGGATGGTCTTTCAGGTCAGGAACCCAAATGTCTTGCTTTATTGTCATGGTGACAATGTATCATTTGACGGTATCAATGAAAAGACTTTATGACATTAATCGAGACAATGTCGTCTCATCTGGGCGAAAAGGAGAAATTGTATGGGTACAATTCAACTTACGCCCGGATCGATCAGGTTCTCAACGGGCACCTTCCCGGCGGGATCGGAGCGTTCTGGGCAACAGACGGATACGCCACATTTCAAGGCTGACACAGAATTTGGCAAAATGCGCCGAAACCGGAAAATGTCTGTGCTTGGCATTGTTTGGTCCGTTCTGATCCGCTGGAACCGACATTGCCGGATGCGCCACGAATTGTTGATGATGGATGCCCATCAGTTGCGCGATATCGGCATCACGGCTCAACAGGCGCAGAAAGAAGCGAACAAGTCATTCTGGCGACTTTTCCCCTAGAGTTCGCCGGAATCGGCATCGGGTGGCCCGCTGGAAGCGCGGAAGGCAGGCCGCCCGACTGCCCTTTTACAGAATGTTCTGTTACCGTCCCTGCGATACGATATTCAGGAGGTTCCGATGATTGCCCCGACAAAAGCTGAGATGACCGAAGCATTTGACCTGGTGCATTCCGTGTTTCCGGGAACGGCGCAATATGTGTGGCCCCTGTTGGCGGAAAGATTGGGATGTGAACTATGGGTAAAGCACGAAAATCATACCCCCATCGGTGCCTTCAAAATTCGTGGCGGCCTGGTCTATATCAGTGATCGCGCGGCACGGGGCCAGAAAGGCGGCATGATCACCGCGACGCGAGGCAATCATGGACAATCCATCGCCACAGCCTGTCGTCGCTTCAATACCCCCTGCACCATCGTTGTGCCAGAAGGTAACAGCGTCGAGAAAAATGCCGCGATGCGCGCGCAGGGCGGACGCTTGATAGAAAAGGGGCACGATTTTCAGGCTTCAGCGGAATATGCGCAAGAACTGGCGCACGCGGAAGGGTTGGAGATGCTGCCCAGCTTCCATGAATTGCTGGTCCGTGGCGTCGGCAGCTATGCCATGGAACTGTTCCAGGCCGCCCCGGATCTGGAAACAGTCTATGTGCCAATCGGCCTGGGTTCTGGCATTTGCGGCGTTATTTCTGCCCGCAATGCCCTGGGCCTGAATACAAAAGTGGTCGGTGTCGTCGCCCAAGGGGCCGCCAGCTATGCCCTGAGTTTCGAGGCGGGTCACGCCCTATCAACCAACAGCGCCGATACCCTGGCCGATGGCATGGCCTGCCGCGTTCCCGTGGATGCTGCCCTGGAAATCATCCTTGGCGGCGCAGACCGCATCTTGCGGGTCAGCGACGCAGAAATCGCAGCAGCCATGCGCTGGTATTATCACGACACCCATAACATTGCTGAAGGGGCCGGTGCTGCCCCCCTGGCAGCCCTGTGGCAGGAACGAGAGAAACAGGCCGGACGGAAAGTTGCCGTCATTCTGACAGGCGGCAACATAGATCGCACGCTATACACCAGAATTCTGAATGAGGTTGATGCTGACGATAGGATTTAACATGACCCGCATGTCTGACGATTACGCCAATCTAACAGAACTGCTGAATCAGGTTGTCACGGCAACAGGTGATTTTCACAAAAGCCTGTCCGACCGCCCCGTTGGCGCGCGCAAATGGGATGTCGTATCTGATATCGAACTTCCTGCCCAAGGTGTGGGCAGCAGCGAAGCATTGCGCGAGTTTCTGGCCCGTCATGGGGCAAATCTTTCGGGCAGCGTCGGCCCTCGATTTCTGGGTTATGTCACCGGGGGAACAACACCTGCCGCGATGGCCGGGGACTGGCTGGCCGCTGCGGTGGATCAGAATGCGGCCTCTCCCGGTGATTCTGCGGCTGTCGCCGTTGCGGTACAAACGCTGGACTGGCTGAAACAATTGTTCAATTTGCCTGTCGATGCCTTTGATGGGGCCTTTACGACGGGGGCCACGGGCGCAAATTTTGCCAGCCTGCTGATCGCGCGCGAATGGGCCGGGGAACAGGTCGGCTATGATATCGCCAAACGCGGTATGGCAGGCGCGCCCCCAATTGCAATTTACAGCGCCTGCCCGCATTCCAGCTTTGTCAAAGTGACCCGATATCTTGGCCTGGGAGAGAATGCCATTCGCCCCGTGGCCCGGCTGGCAGAGACCGAGGCCATGGATCCGACATCGTTGGAAAAACTGCTAAGCGCGGCCCCTTCTGGCGAACAAAAGATTGTCTGTGCCAGCGCCGGTACGGTCACGACAAACGCTTTTGATGATCTGGTAGCCCTGTCGAGCATTTGTAAGCGGCATAATGCCTGGCTGCATGTCGATGGCGCGTTCGGACTGTTCGCCCGCACAGTACCGGAACTGGCAGATCGCACATCCGGGATTGAACGCGCCGATTCGATCACCGTGGACGCGCATAAATGGCTGAATGTGCCCTATGACAGTGGTTTTTACTTCACCCGGCGCGTCGACCTGATTGAGCGCGCAACAGGCGCCCTGCCCGCCTATCTGGATGTGGAAGGAAAGGGATTGCCCCATTACGTCAATCGCGCGCTGGAAAGCTCCCAACGGTTTCGGGCGCTGCCGATCTGGATGACACTGGCGGCCTATGGCGCGGCGGGCGTGCGCGATATTGTCCGGCGCAATTGCCAGCAGGCTAAATCTTTGGCCGACTGGATCGAAGCCAGCCCGGCTTTTGAATTGTTAGCACCCACAACCCTGAACGTTGTGTGTTTCCGGGCCATTCCACCTGCTGAGCAAGAAGATGGTGATGCCTGGAACCGGGGCTTTCTGAAAGCGCTGAACGAAACCGGTGATGTTTTCATGACACCTGGCGCCTACGCTGGAAAAACCGGTATTCGCGCGGCATTCTCCAATTGGATGACGGTGCAAGAAGACCTCGACCGTGTGACAAACGCGATGCACACTACAGCCCGGACATTTTCGGCGCGCCGACAGGAGACAGAATGACCTACCCCATCTATCAATTGGATGCCTTTACGGACCGTGTCTTCACCGGCAACCCGGCTGCCGTTATGCCTTTGGATACCTGGCTGCCAGACGAAACCCTGCAAGCCATCGCGATGGAAAACAATCTTTCCGAAACCGCCTTCTATGTCCCGTTGGCCGACACCAGAAATGCTGATTTTCACCTGCGCTGGTTTACGCCAGAGATTGAAGTGGACCTGTGTGGTCACGCCACCCTGGCCAGTGCTGCCCTTTTGTTTGATCATCTGGACTATGACCGCGATGTTGTGCGTTTTCAGACTCTGTCTGGCGTGCTGACCGCAACCGCTCAGGGCAACCGCGTTGAGTTGGATTTCCCAAGTCGCCCCGGCACGGCAACACGGGTACCAGATGGATTGGCAGCCGCCCTGGGTGGCATAGAGCCCGTCGGATTTTTGCGCGCCCATAAGAACATGGCCATTCTGATGAATGAGGAAGAGGTGCGCGCCGTCGTTCCTGACCTGAATTTTATCGCCGGGATGGAAGAGGATGGGCTGATCGTCACCGCCAAGGGCGATGAGTGTGATGTCGCCTCCCGTTACTTCGCGCCCCATGCCGGAATTCCGGAAGATCCGGTTACTGGCTCTGCCCATTGCACAATCGTCCCCTATTGGGTCGAGCGTCTGGGCAAGATGCAATTGCATTGTCGCCAGGTTTCGGCCCGTGGCGGGTCCCTGTATTGCGAAGCCGCAGGGGATCGCATCCGCATCGCGGGGCGCGCTTTGCTGTATATGAAAGGCGAAATTTATGTCTGAGCCATTGGTGGATATCCGCGAAGCCAACGAGGACGGGGATGATCTCGCCTTCATCAAGACATTGTTTGTCGAATATGCTGAAACCTTAAGCTTCCATATCTGTTTTGCGGCCTTTGATCAGGAATTGGAGGCTCTGCCTGGGTATTACAGCCGCCCGGCGGGCAATATGTGGCTGGCGCGCGTCGATGGGTCGATTGCCGGATGTGTCGCCATGCGCGCCCATGAAGGCGGAACTGCTGAGATGAAACGCCTGTATGTCCGGCCCGGCTATCGCGGACATCGATTGGGCAGTCGATTGACCAAGACGGTCCTGCGCTATGCAAAATCACAAAATTATAGCGCCGTTCGATTGGACACGATGGTCGAACGCATGCGCGAGGCACAGGCATTGTACAAACAGCTGGGTTTCCAAAGACGAGACGCCTATTATGACAATCCCCCAAAAGACCTGATATTCTATGAACGAGACCTTCAAACCCTTAACATTTAATATAAAATAACTATAAAATTTTCCCTATAAAATATAAGGACTTCAATTTTTAATATTATTTAAAAAAAGTCTGTGATTACGATGCTTATTATTTTTGGATCACTCGTTCACAATAATTTTATACCTCTAATTTTACAAAACCAGCCGGAAATCACATGCGTATCCCTTTGGGGGTTCAATGAACGACAAAGGGATTACTGAAATGAAAATCACGAAATTCGTCACCGCAGCCGTCCTTTCGCTGGGCCTGTCAGCCCAGGCCATGGCCGCAGATATTGTGGACACTGCGAAAAGCGCCGGAAGCTTCAATACCTTACTGGCCGCCGCCACAGCCGCAGGTCTGGTAGATACGCTGAAAGGGCCTGGTCCCTTGACCGTATTCGCCCCGACAGATGAGGCCTTTGCCGCCCTGCCCGCTGGAACTGTTGACGATCTGTTAAAGCCGGAAAATAAGGCAAGTCTGGTTAAGATCCTGACCTATCATGTTGTGCCCGGCAGCGTCATGGCGGCAGACCTGAAAGATGGCATGATGGCCAAAACGGTTGAAGGATCTGACGTGACCATTGATCTGGATATGGGGCCTATGGTGAATGATGCGAAAATCATCAGCGCCGATGTGAAGGCCGACAATGGTGTTATCCATGTCATCGACAAGGTGATCATGCCACCAATGTAAGAGATGGCAATCTATCACCCTTTTAAGATGATAAAGAAACCGGCCATCCAAACGGGGTGGCCGGTTTCACTGTTTCTGCAAGATGTTCAAACGCCTCAATGATCAGAAATCGGGCCGTCCTTGAACAGGAATTCTTTCAAAAACCCATCGAAATCGGTGCTGTTTCGGCGAATCCATTCCAGCACCATGGCAGCGTGCTCCATCTCTTCGCGCATATTATGCAACAGAATCTCTTTCAACACCTCGTCATCACAGTCATCAGACCGTTGACGATACCAATCAACCGCTTCCAATTCCTCCATCAGCGATACAATCGCGTGGTGAAGATGGATTGTTTCCTTGCTCAGTCTTTCGCGAGGGGCATGTAGATTATCGCTGGATGCAGCCATGGAATTCTCCTTACATTTACTGTGACAGTGGTTACACATGTTAGGGATAGATCAAAATCGTGAACGATCAATGCCTCGCGTTCACCCAGAATCCGATAGTACCTGAATTGTGTCACCGCTGCACCGAAAACTCAAAGCGTGCAAACCGCATAGAATGTTAAAATTATCCCGCAATCCATGTTGCCTATTTCCGTGGAAAGGCGCACTACTGTCCGTGCTGACGAACAGTGCAGCGGTTCAAATATAGCCCCGGACTGGAAGGCACGATTTTGAACCAAAGGATTATCCGATCCAGAAACGTAATACCCGGCTTTGCCGCAGTTAGAACGTGATCGACGCGGAGTCCATGTCAAAACAGAATATGACTTATGCCCCCTGTTAAGCGGAATTTCAGGTGGCGATGACGAAACCAGAAGGAACAAATTTACTATGGCCCGTGCCCCTCTTCAAATTGGCTCAATCTATGAAAGCGTTGGCAGTTGGCGGTTGCGTTGGCAGCTTTCAGAGATTGTCGATTCTCCAGGATTCCCGCTGCATGTCCGCCTCAGTTCTTTGGGCACATCCAAGGATGTTCGCCTGTTCGCGTCTGTCGTGCTGAACGACACCAGCCGCTTTCGCCTAATACAACAAAATGAAAATGTGGTTGAATAAAACGAGTCGCATTCCTAGGTCTGGTGAAGAGTAAAACGCATTAACAACCGACCTAGGAGAAAAACCTAATGGCTACTGCAAAAGAAAATAGTGCCGCTGATATTGAAGAACTTCGCGCGGACTTGAACAATTTACGAAATGACATGAAGCAACTGCTGAATCATTTTGGCGATAGTTCTGAATCAAGAACTGAACAGTTAAAAGAACGCCTTTCTGCTGCATCTCATCAAGCTGGCGAAAGACTTACCGCCGCAAAAACAGTTGCGGATGCGAAAGTCGCTGAAAATCCAATGAGCGCAATCGCCATCGCTTTCGGGATCGGGCTCGTCGCCGGCAAAATCCTGGACCGGCGTTAAATGAGCCTGATCATGGCACTTTTTCGCAATAAACTGCGCAACGGCGCCCTGTGGGGCGTCGTTGCCGTAACCAGTCTGGTGGGACTGGCCCTGGCGACCGTCGCTTTAGTCCTGTGGCTATCGACGGAATTAAACCCGGCTGCGGCCTTTGCCATAGCGGGTGGGCTTTGGTTTTTCCTGCCCTTAATCTTTGTCTTGGTGTTCACACAGTCACCAGAGTCAAAAACAAAATCGGAACCAACCCCGACAAAAGTTGGTGTGGGATCGATGCTGACGGCATTTTCGGCGGGAATCGCGATGTCCCAGGGACGCTCGAAGGAAGCAGCGGAAATGTTTCAGGAATTGGACCCGAAATAGGTCCCTCGCTGCCGCGGGATTGACCTTCTGTTCACATCAGCCAATTTGCGTTAGCCTTCTTTCCAAAACAGATTTTAGGGAGGAAGAAACCATGCAAACCGGTGCATCTAATGCGCAACTGTCATCAAGTGTTCTGACACAGGACCAGATTGACACTTATTGGCGCGAAGGCTTTGTTCTGGCCCGCAAGGCCCTGTCAAATGATCTGCTGGATCGCCTAACAAAGGCAACTCACGGGCTGATGGATCAGGCCAAAACCCTGACCAAATCTGATCGCCATTTCGATCTGGGACCGGAGCACAGTGCGACCCATCCTGCCCTGCGACGCATTTCCAGCCCTACCGAGTTGGATCCGGTTTTTGAAGAGGCGATCTTCGAATCCCCGGTGGGCGATGTGGTCGCAGAGCTTATGGGCTGCCCGGTCAAATTCTATCACGCGAAAATTAATTTCAAATTTCCAAGCACCGATAGCGCGATCGTGCAATGGCATCAGGATTGGACGCATTTCCCGCATACCAACAGTAATCTCGCGGCAATCAGCCTACCCATGACGCCACGGACCGTTGAAAATGGTGCCATTGCCTTTGTCCCCGGCAGCCACAAGAATGGACCGTTAAGTATTTGGAAAGACGGGAAATACGTGTTCACCTGCGAACATGATGTCGATCCACAGGTCTTGCGGGATGCGACTGTCGTGCCATGTGAACCTTGTGATGTGCTGGCTCATCATGGGCTCACAGTGCATGGATCCCCCGCCAACAATACGCAAGACACCTGTATCACGCTGACAATTCAATTCGCAGCGGCAGATGCCTTTGCCTATACCGCGCCCGTGATTGACAGCCGCCATCGCAACCGCATGGTGCGTGGCGAACCCGCCCGCTTCGCGAGACTGGAGGCGGGAATGATTGAACTGCCCCCTGATTTCAGCGCTGGATATACATCCCTGTTTTCAAATCAAGACCGCGCGAAAATGTAACCAACCCGGCAGCAGAAAAGCGATTCTGTTGCCCTGGATCAAAGCAACGGCAAATTCTCTGCGTTAGTAATTGAGTATAGAAACGGGCAGAGAAGATTATCGTTATGTTAAAAGACAAAACTCCATTCACTGTTAGGACCTTTCTCAGGCCCTTAGCAGGTCTGGCTTGCATGAGTCTGATCCTGTTTTGGGGCGATGCAAGCTATGCGCAAACCACCCAGACCACAGGCAATCCCGCTGTTGGGGAAAAAATCGTTTCCGCTTATGGATGCGCCCAATGCCATTCATCAGACGGTGCGGTCCTTAAACCCGGCGTCCCGAATCTGACCGGACAGAAAGCCGCCTTTCTGGTGCGGACCATGATGCATATGCGACTTGAAACCATTAACGATAAGGACGGGAAGCTCCTGATCCATCGCTATCATCCCGTGATGACAGAAATTTTGAACACGCTCTCCCCCTGGCAGATCCGACAGATCGCGGCCTATTATGAGCACCTACCCTGTATCGACCAATCATCCAAACAGACTGAGAGTGCGCCCCCGCGTGGGGTCGATCATTGCGTTACATGCCATGGCGGCAAAGACAGCAGTAACCCCTGGCAGGATACGCCCTATCTGGCGGGGCAGGATGAAACCTATCTGAAGCAACAAATACAGCAATTATGGGAAAGCCAGGCACATGAGCATGCTGGCCCGAAGCGATATCACCGTCTGGCAGGTATCATGTTCTTTGACGGCCATAGGCCCTATCTGGATGCCTATGCGGAATACTACGCCGGGCTTAGCTGTGCCCTGCGTAACCCTTGAGTCCTAAGGTCAGATCTTTGATTTTCTGCTAAAAACCATCTTCTGCCCGGCAAGTTTCTCTTCATCCCCGATCCATGCCCAAGCCAGAAGCGAAGGGTTTCGATCCGAAACAGTGATTCGATGGAGATGGTTCGGAGGATTGAAGATCAGGGAGCCCGGGGCAAAGACACCATGATTGTTTTCCGAAACCGCCCCAGACAGGCAAACATAGCTTTCTGAAATGCCATCATGGGCATGGGCGGGATAGGTACATCCAGGGGCAAATAGCACCAATCCCAGGATCACCTTCCGGGTGATGACTGGGCCATTTGGCCCTGCTATTTCCGTAAAACCATAGCTACGCTCCAGCCCTTTTGGTACTTTCTCATAGCCATATTGCCATGTCAGAGACGGGCTGACGGCTTCCAGTGATCGAATTAAACCCGCAAATTTTTCAGACTTTCCCTGATCCAGTGATCGACGCAGATGCTGTACCACTGGCACTGTATTTGGATCCCGTAGTTTAATCTCTGGATTATCCTGGATCGTTCGACTGATCGCTTCCCGCACCACCCGTTGATGGGCGCGTATCGGCGCGCTGCCGCCCGATGGCAGAAATCGATACAGCTCATAGTATTCACGCAACAGATAACGCCAGTTCGGGTCATTTGAAAGCCGTGTCTCGGTCATGGAAATCCCCTGGTCGCATTAAAAGGAACAAATCAGTTAAGCCTTCACACGCTCTGCCCTTGGGTCATAGAGTGCACCTAACTGAGCGGTTGCCTTGTAGCGTTTCCAAGCAATCTCAACTTCATATGTCCCCGCAGCGATCCAGTCTTTTGTAACATGGCCGCCATCTTCGTCCGGACAGGTAATATAGCCCATAGCAATGGACTTGTTCAGGCGATGCCCCCAGGCACCGCTGGTCGTGCTGCCAACGATCCTGCCATTCCGCAGGATCGGTTCTTCATGAAACATCATGGGCGCATCGATATCATCCTGGTCCAGCACCAATTGCACCAGGCGCCGCGCCGGAATGCCCGCCTGCTTCTGCCGCAACAGGACATCTCGCCCGATAAAATCAGGCTTATCCCAGTCAACGGCAAAGCCAAGACCTGCCTGAAGCGGAGAATCCTCTTCTGCAATATCATGCCCCCAATGCCGGAATCCCTTTTCCGTGCGACAGGCATTCAGGGCGAAATATCCCGCATGGGTCAGCCCATGATCCGCGCCAATTTGTGTCAGATGATCATATACATGCAGGGCAAATTCGGCGGGGATGTATATTTCCCACCCCAATTCCCCAACATAGGTGATGCGCCCGGCCTGAACCTTTGCATAGCCCAATTCAAGCTGTTGCATCGTTCCAAAGGGGAAGGCGTCATTGGATAAATCCGCCCCGGTTGCAGCCTGCAACAGCGCACGGCTGCCCGGCCCCATCAGGCCCAGCATCGGCAGACCGGATGTGATATCCATTGCAACGCATCGGGCATCTTCCGGGATATGACGTTGCAGCCAGGCGAAATCGCGGACCTGGGCGCCGCCTGCTGTAACAACCAGATAGGCGGTTTCCGAAAGGCGGGTGACGGTCAGGTCGGCCTCTATCCCGCCGCGCTCGTTCAGCCATTGCGTATAGACCATCTTGCCAATCGGCACATCGACCTGATTGGCGCAGATGCGATTTAAGACTGCGCAGGCATCCCTCCCCTCCACCCGGAACTTAGCAAAGCTGGACTGGTCGTACAGCACAACACCATCCCGTGTCGCCCGGCATTCTGCGCCAACGGCATCAAACCATCCAGGCCGCCCATAGGAATAATCGAAAACCCGGTCTTCCGCCTTACTGGCAAAAAACATCGGCCGTTCCCAGCCCGCCGTCTCCCCCCAGACAGCCCCGGCCTTTTCCAGGCGATCATGAAACGGGGTCTTGCGTATGCCACGGGACGTGGTGACCTGATAATTCGGCCAGTGCATGGCATATAGAAGACCAAGTGTTTCCGTTGTGCGGTCCCTTAGATAGGTCTTGTTGTTCTGAAAAGCCGCCATACGACGAACATCAACATCAGCCAGATCCATTGGCGGATGACGGTCGCGAATCCAATCGGCCAACACGCGCCCGACCCCACCCGAAGACTGAATACCAATGGAATTAAAGCCACAGGCAACGAACAGGTCTTTGACCTCCGGCGTTTCACCCAACAGATAGCGATCATCCGGCGTGAAGCTTTCCGGACCATTAAAGAACAATTGAATCCCGGCCTTTTGTAAGATCGGCATGCGCTCCATGGCAAATTCCAGCACCGGCTCGAAATGCTCAATGTCTTCCGGCAGCGTGTCGAATTCAAAACTGTCAGGAATGCCGCCCATGCCCCAGGGTTTGGCATTGGGTTCGAATGCGCCCAATAATATCTTTCCGGCATCTTCCTTGTAATAGGCATATTCATCAGGGATGCGCAGCACAGGAAGGTTTGCGGGAACCTCGGACATCGGCTCTGTTACAATATAAAAATGCTCCGCTGCATGAAGCGGCAGATTAACGCCGATTGCTGCGCCTAAATCGCGGGACCACATGCCGCCGGTCAGAACGACGGTTTTAGCCCGAATTTCCCCCTTATCGGTCAAAACACCAACGGCGCGCCCGCCTTCAACCAGAATGCGCTCCACCTTTGTCTGTTCAAAGATCTTCGCGCCCCGCATCCGCGCACCTTTGGCAAAGGCCTGGGTCGTGTCGATGGGATTGGTTTGTCCATCCTTTGGCAGAAATACACCGCCGACCACATCTGACGTATCAATAAGAGGATACAGCGAGCTGATCTCCTCTGCCGTCAGAAGATTTACTTCCAAGCCGAAGCTTTTTCCCATCGACGCGCCGCGTTTGAATTCTTCAAACCGCGCCTGTGTCTTTGCAACGCCAATGGAGCCATTTTGTTTAAAGCCCGTGGCCTGGCCCGTTTCCGCTTCAAGCCCGGCAAACAGTTCAGATGTGTATTTTGCCAGTTCGGTCATGTTGCGGGTGGCGCGCAATTGCCCGACCAGCCCCGCTGCATGCCAGGTCGTGCCACAGGTCAGCTGCTTGCGCTCACAAAGCACGACATCGGTAATACCGATCTTGGTCAGGTGATAGGCGATAGAACATCCGGCAATGCCACCACCAATGATGACCACCTCTGCCTGCTGCGGAAACTCTGCCATGGAACTTAACACCTTTTGAACGACTGCCTGTGGTTTCAGACACGATTTATGGCATTGCTTCGCATGGCTTGCAGCGACAATCTTCTGATCCTTGGATTATTTTCGATCCCCCTTTTCGCCGGGCTGGGGTTGCACCATCACAGGGACTCCCTAAGTTTTCTAGCATGCGCTTTTGGGCAGGCTTGGCCACCTTCAACATTGATCACAATATTGCGATTGGCCCTCAATGGGCTTTTCCTATTTAGTGGTTGCATCGCTTGGATTGAATATGATCGCTCTAAGAGACTGTGGAACAGGAAAGGACTGTGACTTATGCGTTCTAAATATTTCAAAGGACTAGCTGGCCTTGCCTTGGGCGGCATGGCGTTTTTCGCCTACCAGAGTTTTGCGGTGAATACATCTGTCACGGCAGCAGATATGATGACCGTATCCGCCGAGGAAGCGCACGAAACCCGCGAAGGGGCCATGAAGGCGATCGGTGGTCATTTGAAAGCATTGGGAGCGGTCGCCAAGGGTGAGATGGCACCGGATGCCGGCACTGTCGTGCATGCAGAAAGCCTGGCTGCGATGTCCCACACAGTGAAACTGCTCTTCGCGCAGGAACTTATTTCCGACAAAAGCCGCGCCAAGCCTGAAATCTGGTCCGACTGGGCGGGATTCAGCAAGGCCGCCGACGATCTGTCCATGGCGACCGCTGCAGTGGTTGAGGCTGCAAAGGGTGGCGATCCCGCCGCAATAGGGGCCGCTTTGGGTGATGTTGGCAAGGCTTGCGGTGGCTGTCACAAGCCTTATCGTGGACCTGAAAAGTAATCTGACCAGACGGGGCCATTCTGTTGTTTGAAGAATTGAACCGATTTGTTGCGCGGATGGCTGTGGCTTTGATTGGGTTGATCGCAGCCACAGCCTCCGCTGCGGCACAAGACAGTGTGGCGCGGGGTGAGTATCTGGTGCGGGCGGCGGGCTGTATTGCCTGTCACACTGACGAGAAATCCGGCGGTGCACAGTTTGCCGGTGGTCGCGCCCTGCCAACGCCGTTTGGCACTTTCTATTCCTCGAACATTACGCCTGATCCAGAAACCGGGATTGGGAATTGGAGCGACGCAGATTTCATCACCGCCCTGCGGGAAGGACGATCTCCAGAAGGCCATCTGCTCTATCCCGTTTTTCCCTATAGCAGCTATACCAAGATGCGCGACGAGGACATGCTGGCAATCAAGGCCTATCTGTTCGCGCAACCGCCGGTGCAACAGGAAAACAAAACTCAGGAACCGAATTTTCCGCTGGGATGGCGTTTCTTGCTGAATGGCTGGAAAGTGCTGAATTTTGAATCCGGCCCAATCGCGGATGATCCTGCCCAAAGCGAGGCCTGGAATCGCGGGCGCTATCTGGTCGAAGCCCTGGCCCATTGCAGTGAATGCCATACGCCCAGAACACTGACCGGCGGATTGGATCAGGATCTGTATCTGGCCGGCACCGCCGATGGCCCGGAAGGGGAGAAAGTCCCCAATATCACACCAGCCGAGTCCGGCATTGCAGACTGGAGCGAGACCGACATCGCCTATCTGCTCAAAGAAGGCCTGAAACCCAATTACGACAATGTTCAGGGCAGTATGGCCGAAGCGATTGACGATGGTCTGAAATACCTGACCGACGAAGATTTGAATGCCATCGCAACTTACCTTAAATCAATCCCCCCGATTGAGCATAAAGTCGGGAAATAGAGCCGCCCCGTCTTCCCCTCTCTGCAAATTCCTTCTCATCCAAACGACCTCTAATTCTGCGGATATCGTCACCCCGGACCTGATCCGGGGTCCAGAGCGGCACGCACGATGGGTGCTTGTAGCCCTGGATACCAGCCTGCGCGAGTATGACGGGGATGTAGGGTCCCATTCTCATCCTGAGGAGGCGCGATAGCGCCGTCTCGAAGGAGGGGCTGTAAGTCCGGTGCTTGCAGAGGGCTCCCCCTTCGAGACGCTACGCTCCTCAGGGTGAGGGCGCGTTTGTGTGATACATCGTCACCCCGGACGTGATCCGGGGTCCAGGGCGGCAGGCGCGATTGGTGCTTGTAGCCCTGGATACCCGCCTGCGCGAGTATGACGGGGATGCAGGGTCCCATTCTCATCCTGAGGAGGCGCGATAGCGCTGTCTCGAAGGAGGGGCTGTAAGTGCGGTGCTTGCAGAGGGCTCCCCCTTCGAGACGCTACGCTCCTCAGGGTGAGGGCTCATTTGGCTAAGTTAGCGTCACCCCGGACTTGATCCGGGGTCCAGAGCGGCACGCACGATGGGTGCTTGTAGCCCTGAGATACCCGCCTGCGCGAGTATGACGAAAAAGTCTGAATTATACCCCTGCCCCTTGAGGGGGGAGCCCCATCTTTTACCCCTCCCCCCTTGAGGGGGGGAGGTTGGGAGGGGGGTGCTCTCTCCTCCGCAATCAACCCTACTGCAGGGAAAGGCCTTGCGGCCTTGTCACCCCCACCCCAACCCTCCCCCCTCAAGGGGCAGGGCTATCGCATATGAGCGAAGAGCTTTGTGAGGAAGGCATCATCCCATCCGGCGCGTTTGATTTTGCCCTTGATGGAGCCTTTGTCGTCATTGGCTTTGATGATGTTGAG
>NZ_JBLZHU010000008.1:0-230972 GCF_048892425.1 Hwanghaeella sp. 1Z406 | reverse complement strand
GCCCTCAACATCATCAAAGCCAATGACGACAAAGGCTCCATCAAGGGCAAAATCAAACGCGCCGGATGGGATGATGCCTTCCTCACAAAGCTCTTCGCTCATATGCGATAGCCCTGCCTCAAGGGGGGAGGAGTTAAAGATGAGGCTCCCCCTTCAAGGAGGGAGGAGTTAAAGATGACGCTCCCCCCTCAAGGTGGGAGGAGTAAAAGATGGAGATTCCCACCTCTCAAGGGGGGTAAAAGATGAGAGGGGTGACAATGGTACCCCCCGATAGTGCGACCTTACCCCGTCTTCTGGGCCTTGGCCCAGCTGTCGCGCAGGCCGGTGGTTTTGTTGAAGACGGGTTTGTCGGTGGTGCTGTCGGGATCGACGCAGTAATAGCCCTGGCGTTCGAACTGGACGGTTTCGCCGACCGGGATTTCGGTCAGGCTGGGTTCCAGCTTGGCCGTTGCGATGGAAAGCGAGTCGGGGTTCAGGTCGTCCATCGGATCACCCTCTGCGCCTGGATCGGGGCGGGTATAGAGGTGATCGTAGTTGCGGATTTCTGCGTCGACTGCGTGATCCGCCGAAACCCAATGCAGCGTGCCCTTCACCTTGCGGCCGTCTGGTGCATCGCCGCCCTTGGTGGCGGGATCATAGGTGCACAGCAGTTCTATGACATTGCCATCGGCATCCTTGACCATATCAGTGCAGGTGATGAAATAGGCCCAGCGCAGGCGCACTTCGCGGCCGATGCTCAGGCGGAAGAATTTCTTGGGCGCATCCTCCATAAAATCGGCTTGCTCAATATACAGCGTGCGCGAGAAGGGGACCTGGCGGCTGCCGCCGTCTGGATCTTCTGGATTGTTGACCGCGTCCAGCCATTCGGTTTCGCCTTCCGGGTAATTCGTCAGGGTGACCTTCAATGGCTCCAGCACGGCCATGCGGCGCTGGGCGGATTTGTTCAATTCTTCCCGGATGCAGAATTCCAGCATCTGATATTCGATGACCTTGTCGGATTTGGTCATGCCGATCAGTTTGCAGAAATTGCGCAGCGCCGCAGCGGGCACACCCCGGCGGCGCAGGCCGCGAATGGTCGGCATGCGGGGATCGCTCCATCCCGATACATGGTTTTCCTTCACCAATTGGATCAGCTTGCGCTTGGACAGCACCATATAGGTGACATTCAGGCGGGCAAATTCGGTCTGGCGCGGGCGCGATGGCACCGGCAGGTTTTCGATGAACCAATCATACAGCGGGCGGTGATCCTGGAATTCCAGGGTACACAGGGAATGGGTCACGCCTTCGATCGCATCGCCTTGACCATGGGCAAAATCATACATGGGATAGATACACCAGGTGTCACCCGTGCGCGGATGCTTGGCGTTTAGAATGCGATACAGGACCGGGTCGCGCAGATTGATATTGCCGGACGCCATATCAATTTTCGCGCGCAGGGATTTCTCGCCATTCTTGAAGGCGCCGTCGCGCATTTTTGCAAACAGATCGAGATTTTCTGCGACGCTGCGGTCCCGATGGGGGCTGGGCTTGCCCGGTGCCGTCAGTGTGCCCCGATATTCGCGGATTTCATCGGGACTCAGGTCATCGACATAGGCCTTGCCGTTGTTGATCAGGTGGACGGCATAGCCATAGAAGGTTTCAAAATAGTCGGAGGCAAAGCAGGGCTGTCCATCCCATTTGAATCCTAGCCAGCGCACATCCTCTTCAATCGCGTCGATATATTCCTGTTCTTCCTTGATCGGATTGGTGTCATCAAAGCGCAGGTTACAGCGACCACCAAATTCCTGGGCAATGCCAAAATTCAGGCAGATCGATTTGGCGTGACCGATATGCAGATAGCCATTGGGTTCCGGGGGAAAGCGGGTGACGACCTGTTTGACAATGCCATTGGCAAGATCGCTGCGGACCTTGTCGCGAATAAAGTCATGGCGGTCGTCTTCTTCGCTTGTCACTGTCTCAACCATATCGGTCATCATTATCAATCCAGGTCTTCGACGGATGTGGTGCCGCCTTCAAGTTTCGAGGCCAGGGACGCTTCCAGGAAGGCATCGATATCGCCATCCAGAACGCCGCCGGTATTGCTGGTCTCCACGCCGGTGCGCAGGTCTTTGACCATCTGATAGGGTTGCAGCACATAGGAGCGGATCTGCCGTCCCCAGCCGATTTCGGTTTCCGCCTGGAAATCGTCCTGGGCGGCGGCTTCGCGGCGTTTAAGTTCCGCCTCGTACAGGCGCGATGTCAGCATTTTCATGGCCTGGGCGCGGTTCTTATGCTGTGATCGGTCATTCTGACACTGAACCACGATGCCGCTGGGGATGTGGGTGATACGCACGGCGGAATCAGTTCGGTTGACGTGCTGACCCCCCGCGCCGGACGCGCGATAGGTATCGATGCGCAGGTCACCATCATTGATTTCCACATCAATTGAATCGTCAATCTCGGGATAGACCTTCACGGATGAAAAGCTGGTATGCCGCCTGGCATTGGAATCATAGGGGGAGATTCGCACCAGCCGATGCACGCCCGTTTCGGTCTTCAGCCATCCATAGGCGTTTTCGCCCTGAATGCGGATCGTGGTGGATTTGATACCTGCCTCTTCACCGGGGCTTTCTTCCAGCATCTCGGTCTTGAAGCCGCGCTTGTCGGCCCAGCGCAGATACATCCGTTGCAGCATTTCCGCCCAATCCTGGGATTCGGTCCCGCCCGCACCGGCATGGACTTCCAGGAAGCAGTCATTACCGTCTGCTTCGCCAGACAGCATGCTTTGCAACTGCTGTTTGGCGGCGACATCGCGCAGGCCGCTCAGCGCATTTTCCGCTTCGGTGATCAGGCCTTCATCGCCTTCAGCCTCGGCCAGCTCGATCATCTCTACATTGTCATTCAGGCCGGATTCCAGATCCAGAAAGCCGGAAATCCGGGTTTCCAGAGAGGAACGCTCGCGCATCACCTTTTGCGCGGCGGTGGGGTCATCCCACAAGGTCGGGTCTTCGACGCGCGCGTTTAATTCTTCCAGGCGTTTTGTTGAAACATCCCAGTCAAAGATGCCTCCTCAGCAGTTCCAATGACTGCTTGAGTTCATCCACCACAGCCTGCGTTTCCGCGCGCATAACCCTATATCCTCTAAAGCTTAAAGCGAGCCACAGGACTTAGGCGAAACGGGCGGCAGTGGCAAGACTTGTAGCGAAGTCATGAAAGGGAGTGGTGTATTCTATCAGTGCCGTATTGCCCTATCCTTTGTCATGAACCACCTTTGATCCGTGCGGGCTTGAAGCCAGTGTCAGGAAGGTGCGGTCTTCCCGAAGCAGAAACTTTTCTTTCTGAGCGAACGCGTAATTTTCTTTGCCCAATGGATCAGCATTCAGGCGTGCGCGATAGGCTTCATAGGCGGCCAGGTTTTCAATTGTGTATACCCCGTAAGCCAGCGTGCTGGACCCTTCATGCGGCGCGAAATAGCCAATCAGATCAGCGCCGCACCTTGGAATGGCTTGTCCCCAATTTTGGGCATATTGGACAAATTGTGCTTTCTTCGTCGGGTCGATGTGATAGCGGATGAAACAGGTAATCATGGTTGGGCTCCCTTTCTGTGAGCCCTGTTTTTGCATACTGACAGACGAGAATGCTTCGGTTAGGATCGAAGTATGAAAGATGGACCTGACTTCACCCAAATTGCCGCCCTGATTGGCGACCCGGCGCGGGCAAATATGCTGACCGCGTTGATGAGTGGTATGGCCCTGACTGCAACCGAATTGGCGCAAGAGGCCGGGATCACCGCCCAGACCGCCAGTGGTCATCTATCGAAACTGGAGGCGGGGGGCCTGTTGCGGCAACGCAAACAGGGGCGTCATCGCTATTTTTCGTTAGCAGACCATGATGTCGGCCTGGTGCTGGAAGGGCTGATGGGCCTTGCGGCTAAGAATGGTTTCTTGCGCACCCGGACCGGCCCGAAAGACCCGGAATTGCGTCAAGCCCGCGTATGCTATGACCATTTGGCAGGCGCATTGGGTGTGCAGATGTTGGATTATGCGACAGCACAGGGTTTCCTGATTGAGACGGAGGACGCGCTGGATATCACCCAGGCAGGCACTGATTTCTATCAATCCGTTGGAATAGATTTTCAGCCCTTGCAGAAGTCAAAGCGTCCCCTGTGCAAATCCTGTCTGGATTGGAGCATGCGGCGCACGCATTTGGCGGGCGGTTTGGGCAAAGCGGTCCTGGACCATGTGTTTGAAACGGGATGGGCCTCCCGACCTGCTGGAAGCCGCATCGTGGCCTTTACCAAATCGGGTGAGGCTGCCTTCATAAACACATTCTGTCCGGGGGGATGATGGATCTGGACATGGATGCGGCATCGCGGCGCGTCGCCGTGTTGCAATCACGCTATCAGACAGCGGATTCGGCGGATGCATCGCCACAAGTCTGGATCTATTGCGATCAGACTAGTGCCGCCCCCGGCGATCACGTGCGCCTGTTCGTGTCCACCAATCAGCCCCATTATGACGTGATTGCCCTGCGCGACGGCGTGACACCGACGGTCGTCTGGAAATCCGGCAAACAAGACGGTCTGTGGCAGGCAGCACCCGTCGACTGTTCTGTTCAGGGCTGTGATTGGACTGATACAGGGGTATTATTCGTGGCGGAGGATTGGCCGTCGGGTGCCTATCGACTGGTGGCACGGGGACTTTCTGGAGATGGATCGGTTGCTGTTGAAAGCGAGGGGCTGTTGCTGGTGCGCCCAAGCGCTGAAGTTCAGCAGCAGGCAAGGGGGCAGGGGCGGCTGTTATTGGTGGCCTCTACCTGCACATGGTGGGCCTATAACTCCTGGGGTGGTTCCAATCATTATGATGGTATTTGCGGGCCAAACGGCGACCACTATGCCCCGGTGGTCAGCCTGAACCGTCCCTTTGATAAGGGGTTCGTGTCGCTGCCAGCGGATGCACCGCGTGTGCGATTGCCGGAACCGCCCGCCTATGGTGCGCCGCTGCGTTATCCTCATATGGAATGGGCCTATCAGACGGGCCACAGTCGAAAATATGCCTCCGCGGGCTGGGCCAGCTATGAAAGTCATTTCTGGCGCTGGGCAGAACGGGATGGTCTGGCCGTTGATCTGATTGCCCAGAGTGATTTGGTCGATCATCCAGAAATTCTGCCTCAGTATGGATGCTGTGCCTTTGTCGGTCATGATGAATACTGGACCTGGGACATGCGGGACGCGGTCGACGATTATGTTGAAAGGGGTGGCCGGATCGCTCGCTTTGCCGGGAATTTCCTGTGGCAATGCCGATTAGACAGCGCAGCCCGCCAACAGACCTGCCATAAATATGAGGCGGCGCAGACAGACCTTATGGTCCGATCCGACACACCCCATTTGACCACAACGGCCTGGGAGGCCCCGATTGTTGGGCGACCCGGTGCCCTGACCTTCGGGCTGGAAGGCAGTTGGGGCATCTATGCGGGTTGGGGCAAATGCGGTGTGCGGGGTGTCCGGGGCTTTCCCCTCTATCGGCCGGACCATTGGGCGTTTGAAGGCACAGGCCTTGGCTATGGCGATCTGTTGGGGGAGCCCAGCGGTGCCTTTGGTTATGAAACCGATGGGCTGGATTACATCATTCGGCACGGCCTGCCAGAACCGGCAGAGGGCATATCGGTCCCAGAAGATTTGACCATTTTGGCGCTGGGCCTGGCTACGACGGGGGAGGTGCCTGGACCGGAAGAGCTGGACTATCCTGCCTTCATCGGGGATATGGAAACGAAATTTATTGCCCAACTGCGCTATGGCACCGACAGCGCGCAGGCCTGTGCGGATACCCTGCGGGGCAATGGCATGATCGTGGAGTTTTCGAAGGGAACGGGGAAAGTCTTCCATGCTGGCAGCTGCAATTGGGTGGCCGGTCTAACGGGGATTGATCCCGCCATTGAGCAAGTGACCAGAACGGTTCTGCGCCAGTATCTGGCAAACGGCTAACATCCAGCGCTAACGCTGAAGCACCCGAATGCGGCTCATGACATCGGTCCAGTCCAGATAGCATCCGCGCAGATGGCGCGCGCCTGTATTGGGGTCAAAGGCGTTGCGCCCATGCAAGGTGCGCCGGTTGTTAAAGGCCACCATGTCACCGGACCTGCTTTTCATTTCTATGCGATAGTGCGCATCGCGGGTTAGCCGCATGAAGGCGCGATAGGCATGGTAGAAGGCGATGGTTTCTTCTGGCTCCAAATCCAGATAGTCGGCTAAATGGGCATTGTAATTGACCTCAACCGGCTGCCCATTGCGATCTTCCCGAATGATGGGGCGGCGATAGCGGATATCGAAACTGTCATCATGAAAACGGCAGGGTATCGAAATTTCTGTGAGCATCCGGTAAGCCTCTGGGTCTGCCTTACGCAAATCCTCCGCCATACGAATGCCGTCGGCAAAGAGGGACTCGCCGCCCTGCGCATCGTTTTGCAGGGTATGCAGGAATTGGAAGCCAGGGGGTGTTTCCTGGTTCGTCAAATCGGTATGCAGCGGCAGGGCGTCGGCGGTATAGGCTTGGTTATTGGGTTTAGGGATGGAGCGCACATCAAAGGTCAAGCCGAAATTCGTCTCCCTTAAATGCGCCACGCGGCGACAAACCGATTCCATCGCGCCTGTTTCACAGGCCACTTCCTCGACGATGGTCAGGCCCCATTTCGTCAAATCCTCCAGCCAGGACAATAGGCCTTTATCGTCCTTTAAGATGGAGTCCGCAGAATGTCTGGGGATCTGATTTGCAAAGGACCCATCCCAACTTTCGGCGCGCACCGGGGTGTCTGTGCGGCTACCTGCCGGGGCGCTGATCCGGGTGACGAGATCGGCTTCGGTGAAGCGGCTTGTATGCCCATCTGACCATGTCAGGTTCAATTCATTGGCCTCCACCGCGCCGGCAACCAATTGGGGGTTCTCCGGCACTGAAAGCAGATCTAACACGCGCTCTCCCGTTGTGGGGTGAAAGCCACTGGGATCATTATCCCGCATCCAGATCAAGGCATGTTTGGTTTGCCGATTTTCGTCCCAATCCAGTGTCAGATAGCAATCATCATGCGATACACTGATAAGGCCCATAGCGCGCCACTTTCCAAGCAAGGAATGTTGATCTGTCGTTCTTAAGACGAATTGTGAATGCCCGCAATCCGGGGAATTTTCACCCATCCGTAACTTGTATGCACCGGATGTTCTAGATGTCATTGAAGGCAGGAACGTGTGGGTATTTAGTCGACGGCGTCCACCTCACCACCGGGACAACCGGGATCGCGTGAGGTGGCGCTTTGAAGGGCTGCTTTGAAATCACGATCCTTCAGCGGACCTTTTAGATTGAACCGCAATTCTACGATCAAGTCTCGGGGGCCGACTGACTTGCAGATGATTTGTACTTTCTCCCCCACACCCTCGCCAAAGGCGTTATCAATGGCCGCGCGGATTGCGTCGCCAGATAAAGTCGAACCGATCGCGTCTTGAAACAAGGCCTGCAGCGGAGAGTTATTGAGGGCAGCTAACAGCCTTAAGGATTCCTGAAAGTAGGCTTCCGGCGTCGGCATCTCTGAGCAGGTGCCATGTTTGATCCATTCATGCCTGTGCAGCCCGGATTGCGTACCCGGCATTGATTGATCCAACTGCTGCCTTATTTCTGCACTTAACGGAAGAACGGGAAGGGCCTGCCATTGCGCGCGCCGATCCAGTTCCTGATCATGGGGAGGGACCCCGCAATAGACGTTCCCTCGTGGTTCCGGCCACAGGCCATGCAGGGTGAAATAGGTCGCATCAAATCTATCGGCGGTTTGACTTTGGCATTCAGGCACGGCGGGCCGCATTTCGCAAAAGCCGGGTTGCCAACTGATGGCCAGGACATAGTCAATGGCTTGCGCCGCCGAAGGGACGGCAGGGGTCATGAAACCCCCAAGCGCAAGAAGGGCTGCTAGGCTTTGTCGTTTAAATACCATTCGCTGTCTTCATAAACGCCGCCGAGAGGTCGATTGAGCCCATCCTTGCAAGGTTGGGGCACGGCGCCAAGGGGAATCGACTGGCCATCCC
The DNA here is from genome assembly GCF_048892425.1 of Hwanghaeella sp. 1Z406. Classification (NCBI taxonomy): domain Bacteria; kingdom Pseudomonadati; phylum Pseudomonadota; class Alphaproteobacteria; order Rhodospirillales; family Aestuariispiraceae; genus Hwanghaeella; species Hwanghaeella sp. 1Z406. The sequence continues at coordinate 222,928 of NZ_JBLZHU010000008.1, read as the reverse complement.
GAAACGTCCATTCCCCGCGATTTGGGGACGCGCTGGCGCGGACATAACTGGAAATCGCGAAGGCTCGATCACGGTCTGACATGTTTGGCATCGATCCATGGACGGTCAGCAGGCTCCAGATTACGGCGTCGCCGGGTTCCAATTCGACATACAGCATGTCGTTGGGATCCAAACCCTTGCGGATTAATTCTTCATCGGTCGACAGGCCATTCATTATGGTGCCGTCGCCATCATCGGCTAGGCCCAGATACCCAAGCTTGTGGCTGTCTGGAAATACGCGCAAACAGCCGTTTTCTTTCCGGCAAGGGTCGATTGCGATGCCGACATTGACGCTGTTGCCGACGATATCCTGATATTGTTCCGGATTTGGGCGGAACCGATAGTCCTGGTGAAAGCGATAGCCTGTTTTGCTGGCGCCTGGTGGTTTCCAGTGCAGTTGTTCCACCAGTTGTTTCACATCACAGCCGATAATGGGTTCCAGCAGGGCGCGCATGCGCTCACTGCGGCGGTGCTGTGCAAACCAGTCATTCACCCAGGAAAACCAATAAGCATGCTGGACATAGCGTTTTCCGAAATGCTTTTCCGGCAGAATGTCAAAAGCGAGGTTGCTATTATAATAGGTCATATGATGCGTCAGACCCTCGGCATAAACTGAAGCCGCTTCTCGTTGCATATCCATAAGGTCATCGCCGCTGACAAACCCTTTAATGATGGCATAACCGTGTTCACGATAAAATTTGGCGGCGGATTGCATTTCTTCTGCGGGCAATGTCGACATTTTATCTGTTCACCCAAGTGTTGGATCGGTGTGGCTTAAAACTTGGATGATTGTCCCATAATTATCCTGGGTAAGGTATCGCAAAATCACCAATTTCAGAAATTCTTGCGACATGGTTCCCATGTGGCGCACGGATTTACTAACCCCGAAGTCCGGTGCGCTTGAACGTGCCGTACCATATTTCTGCAATACAGGATTAACGTGGCCGTCACGATCGCTACATGGAAGTGTCTTCTAACCCCTTTAAAGGGTCTCTGTTCCATACGGAATGAATTGGGGGGCGTTCGAAATCCGTCCGCTCTGAAAATGAAGTTCCTACCAGCGACCTTTTTGAGGAGAGACAGCGGATGCGACGCAGTAGTTTGTTTGCCGCAGCAGTGGCAGCGGTTATGGGCCTGTCGGGCAGCGCCCAGGCAGAGCCAACGGAAATCACTTTCTGGCACGCCATGGGCGGGCGCCTTGGTGAAGTGGTTGATCAAATCACAGCAGAATTCAACGCCAGCCAGAGCGACGTGAAGCTGACCTCCATCTATAAGGGCGGCTACGAAGACACGATGACAGCAGGCATTGCTGCGTTCCGCGCGGGTCAACAGCCAGACATTATTCAGGTGTTTGACGCTGGGGCGGCGACCATCATCAATGCGCCGGGCGCTGTTTATCCTGTGGCCGATCTGTTGAAAGAACATGGCGTCGGCTTTGATGTGAACAAGTATATCTCCGGTGTTCGTTACTTCTATGCTGATAGCGATGGCAAGATGATCGGGATGCCGTTCAACTCCTCCACGCCGTTGCTGTATGCCAACAAGGAAGCGCTGGCGAAAGCGGGCGTGTCGGCACCGACAACCTGGGAAGAGTTTGAAGCCATCGCCCCGAAACTGGTGGAAGCGGGATATGTCCCGATGGCTCAGAGCCATAGCCCCTGGATTTTTGCAGAGAATTTTCATTCCCGTCACAACATCCAAATGGCAACCGCCAATAACGGTTTCGATTCAACCGATGTGAAGATCCTTTACAACAACAAGGATCTGAAAATGCATTGGGCGAAGATGAAAGAATGGCTGGATAAGGGCTGGTATGGTTACTACGGTCGTGGCTGGGGTGAAAACCAGGATGCCTTCGTCCAGGGCAAGGTTGCGATGTGGCTGGGGTCGTCAGGCTCCTTTGGTGGCCTGCGCAAGTCTGCGACTTTTGATTTCAGCACGAACTATCTGCCTTATTGGAAGGGCCTGATTGAAGAGCCCAAGAGCACCTTTATCGGTGGGGCTGCTTTGTTCGTCATGTCCGGTCACAGCGACAAGGAATACGAAGCGACCGCGAAGTTCTTTGAGTATCTGACCAAGCCGGAAACCCAATTCTTCTGGCACAAGGAAACCGGCTATGTGCCGATCACCAATGATGCTTATGAATTGGCGAAAACCTCTGGCTATTACAAGGAAGCACCGGATGCTGAAATCGGCATTCTGCAGTTGAGCCAGCCCGGTGGCGAATGGACCAAGGGCTATCGCCTTGGCTACTACGTCCAAATTCGCGAAGTGCTGTACAAGAATTTTGAGCAAATCCTGAACGGCCAGGAAACGGTCGATCAAGGTTTCGATGCCATTGAAAAGGACAGCAACGAGCTGCTGGTCCGTTTCAAAGATACCTATAACTAATCGGTATGATTTGGTCCGTGGCGGGCGATGCGCAGTTTTGCGTGTCGCCCGTTATGGGTCATTCCTCCCCGGTCGATACAATTAGAGAGTCGCGACATGAAGCGCGTCCAATTTGAGAAATCCTCGTTGCCTTATCTGTTGCTGCTGCCGCAGATCGGCATCATTTGCGTCTTTTTTCTGTGGCCTGCAGCACAGGCTGTTTATCAATCCTTTTTGTTAGAAGATGCGTTCGGATTATCCAGCCGGTTTGTTTGGTTTCGGAATTATGAAGATATGGTTTTCGATGCGGATTGGGTTCATTCCGCTGGGTTTACCATGCTGTTTTCCATTATTGTATCGTTGGGTTCCCTGGCCATAGCGCTGTTACTGGCGACCCGCGCGAATGAGGTTATTCGGGGTGCAAGCACCTATAAGACACTCCTGATCTGGGTCTATGCTGTTGCTGCGCCGGTTGCCGGTTTGATTGGCAATCTGTTGTTCAATCCACTGGTCGGAGACTTGTACAAGTTTCTGAATGCCACGGGATGGGATTTCGATAAGGCGACTGACGGTTTTGACGCTGGTTTCATGGTCATACTGATCGCCATCTGGAAGCAGGTGTCTGTTGATTTCATCTTCTTCCTGGCTGGTTTGCAGAGCATCCCGAAAGGCGTCCAAGAGGCGGCAATGTTGGATTGCCGCAGCGCGGAGAAGCGCTTCTGGACGATCACTTTTCCGCTGTTGGCGCCAACCACTTTCTTCCTGCTGGTGATCAACATCACCTACGCCTTTTTTGAAACCTTTGGAATCATTGATGTCACCACAAAGGGTGGTCCTGGCGGGGCCACGAACACGCTGGTCTATAAAGTGTATACGGATGGGTTCCTGGGGGCGGATCTGGGGGGCAGTTCCGCACAATCGGTCATCTTGCTGTTGATGGTGCTGGTGCTGACGCTATTCCAATTCCGCTATATTGAAAGACGGGTGCATTACTGATGCGCACGATCCTCAACCACGTCATTCTCATTCTGGGCTGTTTGTTTCTGATCCTGCCGCTGTGGGTCGCCTTTGCCAGTTCGACCCATACGCCAGAAACATTGTTGCGTCATGGGCTACAGGTCTGGTTCGGGGATCAGTTCTGGGCCACCTATAAGACAGTTCTGTTTGAAACAGGCGGCGTGACAAAGACGTCGAATGCGGCGCGCATGTTGATGAACAGTCTGGTGCTGGGGCTTGGTTTTGCGGTGGGTAAGATCGTGATCTCCATGCTGGCGGCCTATGCCATCGTCTATTTCCGGTTCCGTCTGGCGCAGCCGATGTTCTGGCTGATTTTCCTGACCCTGTTGCTGCCGCTGGAGGTGCGTATCGTGCCGTCCTATGCGGTGGTGGCGCATCTTGGTCTGTTGAATACCTATACCGGGTTGATCCTGCCTCTGATCGCATCGGCGACGGGGACATTCTTCTTTCGCCAGTTTTACAAATCAGTGCCGGATGAATTGCTGGAGGCAGCACGTTTGGATGGGGCGGGACCAATTCGGTTCTTCATCGATATTCTGCTGCCGCTGTCCAAAACGATGATCGCGGCCATCTTTATCATCATGTTCGTTGTGGGATGGAATCAATATCTCTGGCCCTTACTGATGACCACGGATGATCAACTCTACACCATCGTCATTGGCATCAAACAGGCGTTTCAGATGCTCTATGAGGGGGGAGAGATACCCCAGGTGCAGGAAGCCTTCGCCCTGGCCATTCTGGCTGTTATTCCGCCCGTCTTGGTTGTCCTGATCTTCCAACGCTGGTTCATCCGTGGCCTTCTGGAAAGTGAGAAATAGCATGGCAACTGTATCCATCCGAAATGTTGAAAAACGGTATGATAATGGGGCCCACGCCGTGCGGGGCGTGTCCATTGATGTTCAGGATGGGGAACTTTTGGTTCTGTTGGGTCCGTCGGGCTGTGGTAAGTCCACCCTGTTGCGCATGGTCGCCGGGCTTGAGACCATAACCGAGGGTGCAGTCCAGATCGACGGCACGCGGATTAATGATATCTCCCCTTCTGAGCGAGATATCGCGATGGTTTTTCAGAACTACGCGCTGTATCCGCATATGAGTGTTTATAACAATCTGGCCTATGGATTGCGGAACAGGGGTGTACCGAAGGCGGATATTGAGCGCCGGGTTCAGGCAGCCGCAAAGATACTTGAGATCGGTGACTATCTGGATCGTCGCCCGAACCAATTGTCGGGTGGACAGCGCCAGCGTGTTGCGATGGGCCGGGCGATTGTGCGCGAACCCAAGGCGTTCCTTTTCGATGAGCCCCTGTCCAATCTGGATGCCAAGCTGCGGGTTCATATGCGTGTTGAAATCAAACGCCTGCAGCGTCGACTGGGCGTGACCAGCCTGTATGTTACCCATGATCAGGTGGAGGCCATGACCCTGGCTGACCGGTTGATCGTTCTCAATAAGGGACAAGCCGAACAGATTGGCACGCCGATGGAACTCTATTCCGATCCGGCTACGTTATTCGTTGCTGGATTCATCGGAACACCGGCGATGAACCTGCTGCCGGGCCGTCTGGAGAATAATGGTATTTCCTTCAAGGACGGGGGGCATTTGGCCTTGCCTCAAGGGTTGCTCGACAAGGCAGATATGCCTGAGGTCACATTGGGTTTGCGACCGGAACATTTGCGTTTGGCGCACGGGGAGGGCGGTGCTCCTGATGCGTTGAGCCTGTCAGTGAAGATCGATCTGATCGAACATCTGGGGGCGGATACGTTGATCCATACCCGACCGGAAGAGGGGGGACCAACCTTTACCCTTCGTTATCCGGGTGAGTCACAGTTACCGGACGGAGATTGCCTGACGCTGACGGCTGATGCTGACAAATTGCGTCTGTTTGACACAGTATCCGGTGCCCGTCTTTAGCCTCATTCCTATGTTTAAACACCCTTGAAACTCGACTGGTCATGGTTGGGGAGGGTCTGTCTTTTTCAAAAACAAGCACTATAGTTCCTTGTTATCTTCTGAAAATGCATTATAGTGCAGTTTAGCCAATCAAAAAGAGCCGGGCCACTGAGGGTTCGGTAGGAAGGGATTCAAATGCCTTACGAAAATCTGGTTATCTATGACCGCGATCCGGAAAGCTATAAACACTGGTCGCTGGATGTCGATGGTGATATCGCGACCCTGACCCTGACAGTGGATGAGGATGGCGGCATTCGCCCCGGCTATACGCTGAAGCTGAACTCCTATGATCTGGGTGTGGACATGGAATTGCATGACGCTTTACAGCGCGTGCGGTTTGAACATCCAACCGTTAAAACGGTTGTTGTGACGTCCGGCCTGGATCGCATGTTCTGTGCGGGCGCGAATATCTACATGCTGGGCCAGTCCACCCATGGCTGGAAAGTGAATTTCTGTAAGTTCACCAATGAGACCCGTAACTCCATTGAAGACAGCTCGAAACATTCTGGCCTGAAATTCGTTGCGGCCTGTAATGGCGTGACGGCAGGGGGCGGCTATGAAATGGCGCTGGCCTGTGATGAAATTTTCCTGATTGATGATCGTTCCAGCGCAGTCAGCCTGCCAGAGGTGCCCCTGTTGGGCGTATTGCCTGGTACAGGTGGCCTGACCCGTCTGACCGAAAAGCGTAAAATGCGCCGCGATCTGGCAGATGTTTTCTGCACGTCTACTGAAGGCGTTCGCGGTCAACGCGCCAAGGAATGGAACCTGGTCGATCATATCGCGCCCAAGCAAAGCTTTATGGAAAAGGTGAATGCCCGCGCCGCTGAACTGGCGAAGGACAGCAAACGACCCAGCAAGGCCGAAGGCATTAAGATGACCCCGGTCGCCCGTGAAATTCGGGATGACGGCTACAGCTATCCCAATGTCGATGTGACGCTGGACGCAGAAGGGCGCACCGTATCCTTGACGGTCAAGGCGCCGGCTGAAGACGTACCGTCGGATATCGATACAATCCTGAAGCAGGGTATGGACTGGTGGCCCTTGGCGATGGCGCGTGAATTGGATGATGCCATCCTGATGCTGCGTACCAATCACGAAGAAGTTGGCCTGTGGCTGCTGAAGACTCAGGGCGACGCTGACAAGGTTCTGGCGGCGGATAAGGCTGTGTTGGACAATGCGGATAACTGGTTCGTGACCGAAGTGCTGGGCATGATGCGCCGGACTTTCGGCCGGTTGGATGTCACATCCCGCAGCATGTTCGCAGTAATCGAAGAAGGAAGCTGCTTTGCAGGCTCCCTTTTGGAACTGGCCCTGTGTGCCGACCGGTCTTACATGCTGGCCTTGCCGGATCAGCCCGATGACGAACCCAAGCTGATCCTGGGGGAGATGAATTTTGGTATCCTGGAAGAGGTCAATGGCCTCAGCCGTCTGCAGACCCGCTTCATGGCGGAGCCTGATATTCACGACCGCTTGAAGAAAGAAATCGGGAAACCGTTCGATGCGGCCGCAGCGGATGAGGCGGGTCTGGTGACCTTTGCCCCGGATGATCTGGATTGGGATGACGAGTTGCGCATTGCCATTGAGGAACGCGCTGCGCTGTCGCCCGATGCCTTGACCGGGATGGAAGCCAATCTGCGCTTTGGTGGTCAGGAAAATATGGCGACCAAGGTCTTCGGGCGTCTGTCTGCCTGGCAGAACTGGATCTTCATTCGACCCAATGCAGTGGGGGAAAAGGGTGCATTGAAACAGTTCGGCAGTGGCACAAAGGCGGATTTCGACTGGAAACGTGTCTGATCTGAACTAACGACCACAGGGGCTCGGTTGGGGAAGGCCGAAGTACCTAAATTCTAATCTGAGAGGAAAGAAAAATGGCTTCGATCGACTATCAAGAACGTATCCCCAATAACGTGGAATTGAGCACGGATCGCCGTTTGCAGCGTGCGCTGGAACATTGGCAGCCCCGTTTCCTGAACTGGTGGACGGAGATGGGCCCGGAAGGATTCATGGCGTCCGATGTCTATCTGCGCACCGCCACATCGGTGGATGCCAAAGGCTGGGCCCATTTCGGCCATGTGAAGATGCCGGAATATCGCTGGGGTATCTTCCTGGCGGACCGTGAAGAAAACCGCACCATCGGCTTTGGCGATGAATTCGGTAAGCCCGTCTGGCAGGATGTCCCTGGGGAACATCGCGCTGTGCTGCGCAACCTGATTGTAACCCAGGGCGATACGGAGCCGGCATCTGTTGAGCAGCAACGCCTGTTGGGCCAGACCTGCCCGTCGCTGTATGACCTGCGCAACCTGTTTCAGGTCAATGTGGAGGAAGGCCGCCACCTTTGGGCGATGGTCTATCTGCTGCATGCCCATTTTGGTCGTGACGGTCGCGAGCAGGCGGAAGAATTGCTGATGCGCCATTCCGGTGACATCGACAATCCCCGCATTCTCAGCACCTTCAACGAGCCCATCGATGACTGGTTGAGCTTCTTTATGTTCACCTATTTCACCGATCGCGATGGTAAGTTTCAGCTGAAATGCCTGGCCGAAAGCGCCTTTGATCCGCTGTCACGGACCTGTCAGTTCATGCTGACGGAAGAAGCCCACCATATGTTCGTGGGGGAAACCGGGATCGGTCGCATCATCAAGCGGGCCTTGGAAGTGATGCAGGAAACCGGCACTGATGATCCAGAAACCATCCGCAAGGCAGGTGCCTTTGATCTGCACCTGATCCAGCGCTATGTGAATTTCTGGTTCTCGTCTTGCCTGGATCTGTTCGGGTCTGAAAAATCTTCCAACGCGGCCAGCTATTTCGCGTCGGGTGTGAAGGGCCGCCCGGATGAAGCACGCTATGAAGATCATATTGTTGCTGACTCCATCTTCGAGCTTGAAATTCCGGATGCGAATGGCAAGCCAACCATCGAAGACGTGCCAATGCGCAATGCAATGAACGAAGTTGTCCGTCAGGCCTATATCAAGGATTGCATGGTCGGCCTGACCCGCTGGAATCGTTTGATCAAGAAGGCAGGGTTCGACTTTGAAATCACACTGCCCAGCGAACGCTTCCGTCGGTCCATCGGTCCTTGGGCAAACATGACCATGGAACCAACCGGTAAGTTGATCTCGGCTGAAGAATATGAACGCCGCAAAGGTGAATTCCTGCCAACTGAAGCGGATCGTGCTTTCGTGAAAAGCCAGATGAAGGCCGTCATGGAACCCGGTAAAGTCGCCGGCTGGATCGCCCCGCCAGATCGTGGCATCAACAGCCAGCCGGTGGATTACGAATACGTCCACGTTCACTAAGAACCGGACTCATTGAAAGATAAGGGCGCGGAGATTTCGGTCTCCGCGCCTTTCTTGTATTGGCGATGGATACCCCGGGCAGAGGCATTAGCGTACCAATTGCACCGGCTGCCCTGGATCCCGGATCGATAAATTAACGGCTCACCCTGAGGAGCGCAGCGTCTCGAAGGGTGATTATTCTGTAAGCACCGTACTTACAGCCCCTCCTTCGAGACGCGGCGATGCCGCTCCTCAGGATGAGAATGGTTCGGTTTGTGGGATTGTTGGTTCCATGCCGCTATCAAGCACCATTCGCACGCGCTGCCCTGGATCCCGGATCAGGTCCGGGATGACGGCTGTGGGGAACGCAGAGGACGCGGAGAAACGGAGAGGTCGCAAAGGAAATCATAGATTCGTCTCTCCCGCGCAGGCGGGAGTCCAGGGCCACAGGCTCCAATTGCGCCTGCCGCCCTGGATTCCGGATCGATAAATTAACGGCTCACCCTGAGGAGCGCAGCGTCTCGAAGGGTGATTATTCTGTAAGCACCGCCCTTACAGCCCCTCCTTCGAGACGCGGCGATGCCGCTCCTCAGGATGAGAATGGTTCGGTTTGTGGGATTGTTGGTTCCATGCTGATATAGAGGGCCATAGGCACAAATGGGACGTGCCGCCCTCGGAGTTGGATTACGCTTGGGATGACGGTTCACGCAAGTCTGATCAGCGTCACAGGCTGGCCGCGACCGCGATGCCTTCGGCGATGGCGCGTTTGGCGTCGACTTCGGTGGCCAGTTTTGCGCCGCCGATCAGATGGGTGGGAATTCCAGCCGCTTGCAATGGCTCCAGCAGGGCGGTTTGGGAGGTCTGCCCGGCGCAGAGGACAATGGTATCGCAGGGAAGGGTCCTCTGTTCCGGGCCTGCCAGAATGGTCAACCCGTGATCGTCGATGCGCTGATAGACGACATCGGGGATCATCTCGACCTTGGCCTTCAGCAGGCTCAGGCGATGGACCCAGCCGGTTGTCTTGCCGGGGCCGATCCCCATTTTTCCGGATCGGCGCTGTAACAGCGTCACCTCTCGGGCGGGCGGGGGATTGTCTGCGGGTTGATCGACGCCCCAGTGCCGCCGGAAGGCATCGGGATTCAGGTGCGAGTCGCTGTCGCCTTCGGTCAGATAAACACTGACATCAATGCCGATTCCCCCAGCGCCAATCACGGCAACACGGTCACCTGCCTGACGTTTTCCCGATAACAGGTCGGCATAGGTTATGACGCTTGGATGCGTGATGCCGTCAATATCTGGGATGCGCGGCGCAACGCCACTGGCAAGAATGACCTCGTCAAACGCAGTTAAGTCTTCAAGCGTTGCGGGGGTGGACAGTTTTAGGGTGATCCCCAGTTCCGCGATGCGCGTTGTATAGTAACGCAGGGTCTCTTCAAACTCCTGCTTTCCTGGAATTGCACTGGCCAGTCGGAATTGCCCGCCGATCTGATCTGCTGCTTCAAACACGGTCACATGATGGCCCCGCTCTGCCAGCACTTCTGCACAGGATAGTCCCGCCGGACCGGCGCCGACGACTGCGACCGTTTTAGCTGCAGTCGCAGGAGTCCAGGTCAACAGCGTTTCATGGCAGGCGCGGGGATTGACCAGACAGCTTGAAATCTCCCCTACAAAGTAATGATCCAGGCAGGCCTGGTTGCAGGCAATGCAGGTGTTGATTTGCTGTGGCTTTCCGGCCTGTGCCTTTTCAACAAAGGCGGCGTCCGCCAGGAAGGGGCGGGCCATGCTGACCATATCCGCCTGGCCGCTGCTGAGGATTTCTTCGGCCGTTTCGGGCATGTTGATGCGATTGACTGCCGCGATGGGGATATGTGACAAGGCATCTTTGACCCGCGCGGTAGCCCAGGCAAACCCGGCGCGGGGAACCGCCTGGGCGATGGTCGGGGTGCGTGCTTCATGCCAGCCGATGCCGGAATTGATGACATCGGCCCCTGCGGCTTCAACCCGCTGTGCCATGTCGCGCACTTCTGATAGGGGACTGCCGCCTTCGACAATATCCAGCACCGATAGACGGTACATCAGGATAAAATCAGGTCCGGTTGCGGCGCGCACGGCCTGAATAATGCGCAAGGGGAAGCGGATGCGGTTTTCAAAACTGCCGCCCCATTGATCGGTGCGATGATTGGTGCAGGGCGCGGTGAATTCGTTGATCAGGTATCCTTCACTGCCCATCACTTCGACGCCATCATAGCCCGCCTCTTTGGCATAGACGGCGGCCTGCGCGAAATCCACTATGGTTTGCTCAATCTCCGCCTCCGTCATTTCCCGGGGTACGGTTTTGTTGATCGGCGCGCGTATGGGGGAGGGGGCAACGATATCGCCATGATAGCCATAGCGTCCCGCATGCAGAATCTGCAACAGGATGCGCCCGCCGTGATCGTGCACGGCCTGGGGGATCGGTTTATGGGCCTGGGCGATTTCTGGTGTGTTGAAACTGGCAGATTTCCGGTCCAACTGACCCGCAGCATTTACAGAAAAACCACCGGTTATGATCAGGGCACAGCCATGTTTGGCGCGTTCCCCGTAAAACGCCGACATACGGTCAATGCCGCCGTCGCGCTCTTCCAGCCCGGTATGCATGGACCCCATGATCAACCGGTTGGGTAGCGTTTGCGTGCCAATTTGAATGGGGGTAAAAATATGAGGATAGGCTTCAGCCATTGCGGGTCTTGATCATCGTCATTGAGGTGAAGGTCAGCACTGTGTCGCCGTCCTGATTACGGACTTCGACATTGAAATGCACAATGCCACGGTCGGGCTTTGTCTTTGATTTCCGCGCTTCTGCGACGGTGAAGCTGGGGGTCAAAGTGTCGCCGGGGCGCACAGGTTTGACCCAGCGGATTTCATCCATGCCGGGGCCGCCCAGGGAGACATCCTTGAAGTAACCCATCTGGATAAAGGACGAGAAACTGGCGGCCAGCGTCTGGAAGCCGCTGGCGATCAAGCCGCCAAAGGACCCTTCATTTACGGCATAGTCTTTGTCGATATGAATCGCCTGAGGGTCATAGACCTTGGCAAAATCAATAATGAAATCTTCCGTAAATTCGACGGCGGGGGCAACAATGACTTCCCCGACCGTATAGTCTTCAACGTAACGCCCGGTCATGTGATCTATACCTTCAGTTTATAAAGAACGCGCCCATCGCTGACGGTCGTATCAACCTGGCCTTGGGCGACCAGATAAGCCAGATGGGCAATGCTTTCCCCCAATGCGAACATGACATGTTCGTCCCCGATCGCGCGCGGAAAAATTGCTGGAACCAGGGTCCAGGCATCCTGAGCCCCGCCATCCTTAAGCGCGTTCTTGATATCCTGCAGCCGGTCACGATGATGATCCTGAAGATCTGCAACGCGCGTGTGTAGGCCATAGAAGGGCAGTTTATGGGAGGGCAGGACCAGCGTATCGGTGGGTAGTGTTTCTGCGATACGCTCCAGGCTACCCAGGAAATCACTTAAGGGTTCGCTGCCGTCCTTGAACCAATGAACAGAGATATTTGGGGTGATTTTGGGCAGAACCTGATCACCAGGGATAAAAACACGCAAATCCGGGCAATACAGGCCGGCCAGCTCATCGCTGTGTCCTTCCAGCATCATGACTTGCCAGGCATGGGCCCCGATCATCAAGGTGTCCTTATCGCGCAGGCGCGTGAAGGCCTGGGGTGGATCAAAGATGCAGGTTCGATACGCATTGCCAATGGCATTCAGGGGACCGCACATATCCGCCGGGACCCCATTGCGCTGATAGAAATCAGTCTGGCCCGTGACAAAGGCTTCATCACCCATTTTTTCCAGCAGGGTGCCGACCAGCCATTCCTTTTCAGACATCAGGCAGGGGATTGAATAGGTGCGCGTCAGCCATCCTGCCAGACCAAAATGATCGGGGTGATGATGGGTGCAGATCAGGCGACCGGGCTTCCTGCCCTTGGCTGGGCCGTCAAAGACCGACTGCCAGACATCGCATGTTTCTGATGTGCCAAATCCCGTATCGACAATGACCCATTCGTCGCCATCTTCAATCAGCCACAGATTGATGTGGTCCAGGGAAATTGGCAGCGCCATGCGCAACCAATGCACCCCCGGCGCGACCTCTGTCATCTCCCCGGCGGGTGGGGCCTCTGTCCAGGGGTGATGAATCGGATCGGGCTTCAGAGCAGGAAATGCGGGCATTAGAATACCTTACTGTGTTGCGGTCGCGGCCGCGACAAATCCCCGGACCAATGCCAGAACTTCCTGTGATTGATCCTTATGGGCCGAATGGCGACAATTGGGCAGAATACGGACTTTTGCGGGTCCGGCAACGCCATTTCCAATGGCATGAACCTGAGCATCTGTCCCGTATTCATCCTGTTGTCCCTGAATGGCAAGCACGGGACAGAAAATGTGTGGTAGATATTCTTCGATAGTCCAATCCCGGAAGCTGGGGGCAAGCCAGGCCTGGTTCCACATCCAGAAGGCCCCTTCCGGGTCATCATGATATCGCCCCAGTCGGTCCTTCATATCCGTAGAGTCGAAGGCGATTTTCGCCTGTTCGATGGCAGCGACGCATATATCCTCGTTAAAGACATGGGCCGCCAGGGTGATCACGCCCGAAACCGGTCGACCTGAGCCACCGGCATGAATTAGCGCGATGGACCCGCCATCGGAATGCCCCAACAGGAAGGGCTTGTCGATCTTCAGGCTGTCCAGCAGGGCGGGCAGGGCTTCCAAAGCCTCCCGGTGCATATAGCGATCCCCGACAGGATGCGTGGTGCAGGGCGTCGACCGACCATAGCCATAGCGGGAATAGACCAGTACCGCGTGACCGGTTTCCTGGGCCAGCTTCTCTGGAAAATCCCGCCACATGGCAACGGAACCCAATCCCTCATGCAGGACAATGATGGTCGGGGTCTTGCCTGGATATAAGACGCATTCCAGTTGATGGCCCGTCACGTCCACAAAGAACGCATCTGGCCCTGCCATCAGGTTGCATCCCGAAGCTTGAATCGCTGAATCTTGCCGGTCGCGGTTTTGGGCAGTTCATCCAGAAATTCAATCCAGCGCGGATATTTGTAGCTTGCCAGTTCCGCTTTCACGAAGGCCTTGATTTCATCAGACAGGGCGTCATCGGGCCGGATGCCTTCGCGCAGGACGATGAAGGCCTTTGGCTTGATCAGGCCGTCCTTGTCGGCATGACCGACAACAGCGACTTCCAGCACCTTTTCATGTCGGACAATCGCGCTTTCGACTTCCACAGGCGACACATAGATACCGCCGACTTTCAGCATGTCATCAGATCGACCGGCATGGGTATAGACGCCGTTTTCATCGCGCACATATTTGTCACCTGTGCGTGTCCACATTCCCTGGAAGGTTTCGCGGCTCTTGTCACGCTGGTTCCAGTACAGAATTGCAGAGGTTGGGCCGGATACTTCAAGCATGCCCATTTCCCCGGCACCCGCCAGGATCGTTCCATCATCATCCACAAGGCGCAGGTCGTAACCCGGGACAGGCTTCCCGGACGATCCCGGAATGATATTGTCCAGGGTGTTGCTGAGAAAAATATGCAGCATTTCCGTTGAACCGAGCCCGTCCAGAATATCGACGCCGGTCGCCTCCTTGAAACGACGCAACAGGTCTGCGGGCAGGGCTTCGCCAGCGGATGTGGCAAGGCGCACCGCATGTTCGCCCTTCTTCGGCAATTCACCGCTGGCCAACAGCATGCCATACAGGGTTGGAACGCCATAGAAAATGGTCGGCTTTTCTTCGCGCAGAATTCTGGCGACAGATTTGGCATCCGGCGGTCCGGCCAACAGGACAGATGTCGCCCCAACGGACATGGGGAAGGTCAGCCCATTGCCCAGACCATAGGCAAAAAACAGTTTTGCTGCTGAAAAGCAGGTATCTTTTTCATGAATACCCAGGACGGGGATGGCATACAGATTGGCAGTATCGATTAAGTGTGTCTGCAGGTGAACCGCGCCTTTGGGCTTTCCTGTTGTGCCGGAGGTATAAAGCCAGAAACACATATCGGACGCCCGGGTCGGGGCGGTTTCATAATCTGTGGATTTGCCGTTCAGTTCGTCTTTCAGCAGGGCATAGCCCTTGCCATCGGCACCCGACACAATGATTGTGTCCAGAAACGGGTGATCCGACAGATGCGGCAGGAAGGCATCCAACAGGACTTCAGACACAACCAACACTCGCGCGCGGCTGTCATCCAGCATGAATTTGTAATCTTCTGCGGTCAGGCGCGTGTTGACGGGGATCGGGACAGCGCCAGCGCGAATGGCACCCAAAAAACAGGTCGGCCAATCAATCGTGTCCAGCAGGCACATCAGGACACGTTCTTCTATCCGCACGTTATGGGCGGCCAGGACATTCGCGAATTGATTCACCCGCGCATCCAACTGTGCATAAGTCGTGGGCCCGGATATATCAATAAAGGCCGCCTTGTCGCCGCGCCCCGCTTTCAGGTTTCGCCCGATCAGATCATCGGCAGCATTGTATAAATCGTCCGTCGCAGAGTGCACGGCCATGTCGTTCCCTCCCATAGGTATTTGATTGGTGAGCCTAGTTATTATTCTTTTTTGGCTCTTGTGAACTCAATTGCGCCATTTGGTAGCAGATAAAGCACCACGGCCTTGCCGCCCGTTACGGTTGGGTAATGGGCGGATCCGGGTTCGTAAACCAGCCATCCCTTGCCGTGCTCATCGAATTCAGCATTCGGATCTTCCGGCAGAATCAGGTCGATTTCGCCACCCGGATGGGCGTGGTGGGGCCCGCGACAGTCATCCATGACGACGACATCGACAGAAAAATCATGGTTCCCCAGGCTGGGCTTGATCGGGCGACTGTAATGAATGCCCCGGTTTTCATTCTCACACAGCCAGCCTTCGGCAATTCCGGTCTTACAGGCGGTCTGGATCTCTTTTACAACAGACCCATCATGGGGAAATGTCTCATTCAGAAAGGCGCCCAATTTCGCGTTCAACGGGCGGGTGCCAATCGTGGTCGCGACGTCGTGCATCAATGAATTGAAGTCGTCTTGCGTCATGGATCCTCCGGTCAAATGAGGTTTTGTCAGGTCAGGCCGCTTCCAGGGCCTGTTCGAACCAGCCTTCAGCCCATTCGGCGGCCATGTCTTCCGGCAGATCGCCGGAAGAAGCGTCATGTTCAACACGGTCGCCCAATCGGGTTGCCCCTAGCTTGGTCAGCAGGTCATCAAATTTACGCCCACCGAAACAGAATGTCTGCATATAGGTCATGTCGCCCAGCGCGAAGACGCCGTATTGCACGCCTGTCAGGTCCGGTGACTGTGATTCCAGCGCGTCAAAGAACTTGCGCGCATTGTCGGGCACTTCGCCCTGACCATAGGTCGACGTGCAAATGATGTACAGCGGCCCTGCAGCTAAGGCTGTGGGGTCCAGGTCGTCCATTAGCAGGATTTCCGGGTCTGCGCCTTTATCTGTTAAGACATCGACGATTTCATCCGCCACCAATTCTGCCGTGCCGGTCATTGTACCGACGAGTATCTTGACCTCGTTGCTCATTCGCTGCCCTATCGCTTCTGTTTATCCCAACCATTCAGGCCCTTGCTTGGCGCTGCTTTTAGGAACTATAGTGCATGTTATAGAAAGTGAAAAGAACCATAGTGCATTTTGTGATCTTCTTTCAGGGTGCAGTGTTCTTTTTGGGGGGACGCGATGAGTGAAAAGCAGACCGAAGATCCAGCGCTTCGGGAATATTTATCCGGTCTGGGTGAGCGTGTGCGCCAGGCGCGGGCCAAACGGGGTATGGCACGGCGTATTCTGGCCCGGGACTCTGGTGTGTCAGAGCGATATTTGGCGCAATTGGAGGGCGGATCCGGCAATCCGACTGTTGCGGTCCTGCGACAAATTGCAGAGGCTGTGGACTATCCTCTAACAGAACTGGTGACAGGCGATGGCGTACCGGAAACGGCGTCAGAACTTGTACCCCTGATCGCACGGCTGCGGGGGTTTGGACCCGAACAACTGACACAGGCCAAGCTGGCGCTGGATCGAATTGGCAATGGTAAGGGTGCTGTTGGGGATGTCGAAGCGGCGAAGGCCAAGCGGATCGCCCTGATCGGGCTGCGGGGGGCTGGCAAGTCCACATTGGGCCGTCATCTGGCGATGCGACTGAAGGCCCCCTTTGTCGAGCTCAATCGGTTGGTTGAGCGGGACTATGGCGGCAGTATTGGTGAAATCCTTGCGCTGAGTGGTCAGCCAGCCTTTCGGCGATTGGAACGCCGGGCATTGGAATCGACAATCGCTGACAGTGACACGGCTATCATCGCGACGGGGGGGGGGATTGTTTCAGAACCGGCAACATTTCAGTTGTTGCTGGATCGCTGTCATACAATCTGGATTCAGGCGCAACCCGAAGAGCATATGAACCGCGTCATCGCCCAAGGGGATTTCAGGCCCATGGCACGCAATGATGAGGCGATGGAGGATTTGAAGGCCATTCTGGCGGCGCGGGAATCCGCCTATTGTCAGGCAGATGCCAGCGTGGATACCAGCGGCAGTTCCGTCGAAGACAGCCTGATCCTTTTGGAAGAGGCAGCCCGATCCCTACTGCGCGGGTAGGTCTGTTTCCTGCGGTTCCTTGTGCAGGAACAATTTATAGAATATGGGCGCGGCCACCACGACATAAACGATGCGGACAATGTGATGGGTTGCGACGAAGGCGACATCGATGCCCAAGGCCAGCGCGACCAGGCTCATCTCCGCCAGACCGCCTGGTGAATATGCCAGAATCGCGCTTTGGAAGGGAACGCTCCCGATCTCATAGACCAACAAGGCGAATGCGACTGTTGTCGTCAGAATGATAACGGTCGATCCCATACCCAGGGCGATGGTGCGGAATACCTCTGACCGGGCGACGCCGATAAAGCGACAGCCAATGATCGTCCCCATGATCCACTGGGCGCAATTCACGATCAACAGCGGAGGCGTTGCGGCGGTCATACCTGCCAGGTGCAAGCTGGCGCTGGCCAACATGGGGCCGACCAGCATCGGGGCCGGGATGCGCAATACCTTCGCGATTGGATAGCCAACCAGGCCACAGGCCCCCAGGATCAAATAGTCCTGCCAGGCGACCGCGCTTAAGGCGACGCCAAAGCGCGATCGATCCGTCATGTCGATATCACTGACAAACCGGAAGGCGATCGGGACAATCAGGACGGTCAACAGAATGCGGCTGGCATGGGTCAGAACTATTCGTCGTTCGTCCCCGCCCATTGCGCCGCCAACAATCATCATTTCATTCAAACCGCCCGGCATGGCTGCGAAATAGGCCGTAGGGCGATCATATCCGCCAACTTTTCGAAAGAACGGATAGGCGCACAGGCTCGCCAGTCCGACAAAGCCCGCCAGAAAGGACAGACTGATAAACCATTCCCCCGCACGATCCGCCATATCAGGCGAAAACCCCGCGCCCAGCATCACGCCCAGAACCATAACCATGGGCTGGCGCAGTGGCATCGGCCCCTGGATCGGTAGTCCGATGATTGATGCTGCCGTGCACGTGATCATCGATCCCAGCATCCAGGGCAGCGGTAATGTCAGCCAGTTTGCAACAAAGCCACCACAGGCGCCCAGTCCCATCGCCAGGGCGATCCTGCCGAGATTTCTCGGGTTTATCGCGATCATACAAATTCTTTCACTTGGGCAAATCGAGCGGCGAAACGCCATGCCGGATATCATCACAGCGCATGATTGATCCGACCAATAGGCATGGTGCAGAAGTGCGATTATGCAGAACTGTGAGTCTTGACTATGCCATGTTTAGCCAAGGACCGGACAGAAAACCAGCCCCTGTGCCGTGATCAGAAAGCCTAACAGCTTTTCCGCCCACTCTTTAACGTGGCACGTCTTCTGGAAAGTATTTGAACAAGGTCAGGATCGGATTGGGGGCCGCCTGACCCAGACCACAGATGGACGCATCCATCATCGTCTTGGACAATTGCTCAAGCAGCGGCACATTCCAGGCATCCTTCTGCATCAGTTTCACGGCCTTTTCCGTGCCAACGCGACAGGGCGTACATTGGCCACAGCTTTCATCCTCAAAGAACTTCATCAGGTTCAGGGCGACATCTGCAATATTGTCCTGATCGGACAGGACAACCACGGCGGCGGACCCGATGAAACTGCCATAAGGTTGCAGCGTATCAAAATCCAGCGGGATATCGCCCAGGCTGGCTGGCAGGATACCACCGGACGCGCCGCCGGGCAGGTATCCCTTGAACGCGTGACCGTCTTGCATGCCATCGCAATAGTCATCGATCAATTGACGGATCGTGATGCCGGCGGGGGCCAGTTTGACTCCAGGATTCTTGACGCGACCGGATACGGAAAAGCTGCGCAATCCCTTGCGTTCATTGGCACCTTGGCTGGAGAACCAGTCTGCACCATTTTCCAGAATTTCCGGTACCCAATGCAGGCTTTCCACATTATTGACCAGAGTGGGGCGACCAAACAGCCCTTCCTGGGCAACATAGGGGGGGCGATGACGGGGCAGGCCGCGTTTGCCCTCGATTGATTCGATCATCGCGCTTTCTTCGCCACAGATATAAGCCCCGGCACCCCGGCGCAGGACAATCTTCGTGTGGTTGCTCAGGCCGGCCGCTTCCAGTTTCGCAATCTCTGTCTTTAGCAGGGCGATGACCTCTGGATACTCGTCGCGCATATAGATGTAGACCGCTTCTGCCTCCACCGCCCAGGCACCGATCAGCATGCCTTCCAGGAATTGATGGGGTGTGCGTGTCAGATAGTGATGATCTTTGATCGTGCCGGGTTCGCCTTCATCCCCATTGACTGCCATCAAACGGGGCTTGGGGGCCATGCGCACAAACTTCCATTTGCGACCCGTGGGAAAACCTGCCCCGCCCAATCCGCGCAGATTTGCCCCTTCCAGCACTTCGATGACCTGTTCAACAGAAATGCTGCCATTCAGGCAACTGTTCAGATGTCGGTATCCCCCCGCCGTGCGATAGGCGGCCAGATCCTGATAATCTGGAATTTCTGGATGGCTGTCATGGGCGTCAGCCGCCGCGGCAAGGGCCGCAACGCTGGTCTGGGTATGATGCTTGTGGCCTACTTCGGCGACTGGCGCTTCGTGACAACGCCCCATGCAGGGCGCGCGCAAGACCCGAACATCCTTGTTCACCTGACCCGGCAGATCCGCCAGAATCTTCTGGGCACCCATCAACTCGCAGCTTAAGGAATCGCAGACCCGGATCGTCAGGGCCGGTGGGGGAACTTCCCCTTCCATCACCAGATCGAAATGGGCATAGAAGCTGGCAACCTCAAAAACCTCTGCCATGCTCAGCTTCATTTCCGATGCTAACGCATTAAGGTGGCGTGCGTGCAGATGGCCGTAAGTATCTTGAATTAAATGCAGATATTCAATCAGCTCATCACGTTGAAGCGTCCGCCCCGACAGCAGGGCCTGTATTTCCTCCAACGCGGTTGGATCCAGTTGTCGCCCCTTGGAATGCGGGGTCGTCTTTCTGCGGCCAAATCCAGGGCTGCGAAATTGATGGACGCTGGTGTCGCCATCCGACATTGGACTCTCCTAACCGGTCGCTGAAAACATCTTCGAAACTTGTGGCATAAGGAACAACGCCACAAGGGACGATGACTGTTTACCGGATAGTCACCACACCATTCTGGTCACTGGGCGTCAATATCTGCATCCGCCGCGACCAGTCCGATGACGGATGTGTCGATCAGAACCTTGCCGCGTTCTTCAAAATTGACTGTGACCCGTGTTCCAACGCAGGATTGAACCTGACCAATGCCCCAATCGGGGGCGTCCGGGTGGCGTACATACACACCGGGAACCAGGTCGCCTGGCACCAGCGTATTGTTGTCTGCGTAACTTGATAGCATTGTATGGTCCTATCTTTAATCCGCCTACGGATTGTGCAGTGCAGCATTTTATATCGTGATTCGCAAGTAGGGGCATTAAAAATGTCACATTCCGACCCGTTTCATCATTCTGTCCAATTGGCTGATCTGACGGCATCCCGACTGATCCATGAAATTGTTGGTCCCATCGGGGTGATATCCAATGGGTTGGAACTGATGGAGGAATTGGGGGCAGACGCGGGAGACGACGCGATGACCCTGGTTTCCAGCAGTGCGATGAATGCCACCAATCGGTTGAAATTCTACCGAATAGCCTATGGCCGCTCAGGGGTCGAGATCACCAGCATCGCAGAATTGCGTGCCGTGGCCGTGGCTTTTATGGCAGATCAGCCGCGCCATGATTTATCCTGGCCTTTACCCCCGGCCCTTCCCAGCCTGTCAGAGGGGATGGGGCGGGTTATGTTGATCCTGATCGAGATTGCAAAGGATTGTCTGCCTCGCGGCGGCCTGGTGCGCGTTTCTGTCGATGGTGGCACGGCGACTGTCATCGCCCAGGCTAACAGTCAGGGGGACGTGGCCCAGATGCCAGACGCATTGGGGCTGGCTGTGACAGGCACAGCATCTCTGGAAAGCCTTACCCCGCAAACGGTGCATGGCGCCCTGGCATGGTCGTTCATTCATGCCATTGGCGGTCAAATTGCGTTGCAGGCTAATGATGGGTCTGTACAGCTTTCTGTTGGGTTATCCATTGATTAGGGGTTGTGGCGACGGGGATCTGCATTAAGTGTTTTGTTGCAGTGGGTTGGCGCCGAGGGTAGTGTCACACAGCATTGTCGCCGTCTTGCGGAGTATTGCCATGAAAACCTGTCTCGTCGTTGATGACTCCCGCGTCATTCGCATGGTCGCACGAAAGATTCTGGAAGATTTGGGCTTTGACGTCACAGAGGCAGAAAATGGCCAGATCGCATTGGACATTTGCCAGAAATCCTTGCCCGACGGTGTTTTGTTGGATTGGGTCATGCCGGTGATGGACGGGTTGGAGTTTATGAAGCGGATGCGCGCGCTGCCAGGGGGATCCGAGACAAAGGTCGTCTTCTGTTCGACGGAATCCGATGTTGGGCGTATCCGTGAAGCCATCGCAAACGGCGCGGATGAATATATCATGAAACCCTTCGACAGCGAGATTGTGCGCTCTAAGTTCATACAAGTTGGTTTGCTTTGAGGGAGAGATTTGGGTTCAAGCCTGTGTTGATGAGAAGGAGCAATTATGAGAATTGAGAATTTTGAATTGCTCTCTACTCTGTTAAAGCAACAGTCTGGCTTGGTTCTGACGAAAGAGAAGGCGTATCTTTTAGAGACTCGCCTGATGCCGGTTGCCCGTAAACATAATTTAGCGAACCTGGATCAGGTTTGCGATGCGGTGCGCACCCGTCAGGAGTCTGCAATGATAGCAGATATCACCGAATCCATGATGTCGTGTGGCACACAGTTTTTTCGGGACAAGAAGCCTTTTGATCTGTTCAGCACGGTGGTTCTGCCGCAGCTAATGGCAGCACGTGATGAGTCCAGGAAAATCCGTTTTTGGTGCGCGGGCTGTTCCAGCGGCCAGGAAGCGTATTCTCTGGCGATGCTTCTCAAAGAACAGCAAGAGCAGTTGCAGGGATGGCAGTTTGAGATCTTGGCGACAGATTTGTCTGAAGGAATTCTGGCAAAGGCGAAGGCCGGGATTTATTCCCAGTTTGAAGTTCAGCGCGGATTGCCCATCCGGATGCTGATCAAATACTTTCGACAGAATGGTGATAAATGGCACATGGATTCCGGTGTACGGTCCATGGTCGACTTCAAGCCGTTCAATCTGCTGGAGCATCCACGAGCCTTGGGTCGGTTCGATGTGATCTTGTGTCGGAATGTGCTGACATATTTTGATCAGCCTACCAAGGCGAAGACCTTGTCGCATATCGCTGACGTGCTGGCAAAAGATGGCGTGCTGTATCTGGGCCTGTCTGAGACTGTTATGGGTGTTTCTGAGGAATTCAAGGCAATCCCCGATATGCGTGGACTGTATCAGCATGCGGATGCCGACCTATAGAATATCTCAATTTTATGCGGGACCGTTCCAGCTTTTCATGAATTGCCGCACATCAGGTCTGGCGATGCTGCGAGGGTCTTCGGCGGGTGTTCCCAGATAGACAAAGCCGATCATCTTGTCCTTCTTTTCAAATCCCAGACCCAAGCGCACGGTTTCATCGAAGGCGGGCCAGCCGGTCAACAAAACCGCCCCATATCCGGCCGCATGGGCTGCCAGCAGGAAATGTTCCGTCGCGCAGGCGGTGGCGACCACTTGTTCGATGACTGGAACTTTCGGGTGACCTTCCACGACACTGACCCCGATGGCGACGATCAGCGGGGACCGCAGGGGCTTGGACCGGATCGTTTCGATCATCTCATCATCAACAGCCGGGTCCCGCTTTCGCATCGCGGCTTCAAACAGATCTGATAATTTCGCACGATCATCGCCCCGAATAACCTTAAAACGCCAGGGTCGGATTGCCCCATGATCGGGTGCGCTCATCCCCGTTTGCAACAGTGCGGTCAGGGCCGCATCATCCGGTGCGGGGTCAACCAGCATCTGTGCTTTGACGGAACGGCGGTTGGAAAGAAAGTCCAGAAGAGCGGTCGGGTCGGTCAAGATACACTCCAGTTAAGAATCGTTCGCAACAAACTAGATGGCATTGAAATCATAAAGGTCAAGGCATCAACTCAGATTAAACCCAATTTTCCGGATGAAGTCTCCAAAATCCGAACGCTCCGGCTCGGCATATTGCCGGGCCTTGTCTTCGGACCAAGTATAGGGTTCCTGCTTCCCAAACCGCTCAGTATTACGCTGGCTGGTAAAGGGGCGCGTCTTGTTGCGCCGCAGGTCATACTCGGAAATTCCATCCAGAATCGTATCATCCTGAAACCGGTCGCGATGAACAGTATGCGACAGGCCCAGGCGCGGGCTGATGCGTGGGGGATAGACTGGGTGGCCCAGTGTCATGCCACAAATCGGGAAGACATAATCGGGCAGATTGATCCGCTGAGAAACGGCCTGTGCGTGGTTGCGCAAGGCGCTAATCGGGCAGGTGCCCAGGCCCAATCGCTCTGCTGCCGTGATGAAGGCCGACATCGCAATGGCAGCATCCACCGCACAATTGAAAAATGCATCCAGGTGGTCATTTGCAAAATCATGCCCCCGCATCTGATGGATCTGGCGCAGACGGCGGTTATTGCCCAGAAAGATCACAAAATGCGGTGCGTTCACGATCCAGGGCATGTCCGGGAACAGGCTGTTGATCCACGACCGCAGGGCAGGGTCTTCGATAAACAGGATATCGCGCTGTTGCAGGTCGCTTTTCGTGGGACTGGCCAGGGCGGTCGCCGCCAGACTGTTCAGCACGGCATCTGACACAGGCTCCGCCTTATAGACCCGGCAGGATCCCCGTGCCTGCATATCTGCCAGCGTATCCAATTCAGAGTCCAGGTCCAGCGTGCCAACGCCATACCGGGTGGTCAGCGGGTTGCGTGTATCAGTCATTGGCAGGTCTCCCCTTGCCCCGCGCCCGCCAGGGCAGGATCAGGGATAAGACGAATCCGGAGATAAACCCGCCGATATGGGCCTCTCCTGAGACGGTCTCTCCCCCCGGGCCGGGCAGGACATAATACAACAAGTTCATGGCAAAGAAGATGCCAACAAAGATCAACCCGGCTTTGCGGTTGCTGAAAGGGTGGGGGACAATTTCCTGTCCCCGGCGCAGGAACACCATGCGCGATAGGGCCCCGACCAGCGCGGAAACGCCACCCGATGCCCCGATCAGATATAGCTGTGTATCGCCATAGATCAGTGTAACCGCCAGCGCCCCACCGGCTGTTCCCAAAAGGTATAGCGCGATGAAACTGAGTGTTGGAATCTGGCGGGCCAGTGGCGTGCCAAAGGCCAAAAGGAAGGCCATATTGACCAACAGGTGCATCCACCCGCCATGGACCAGGCCATAGCCAATCCATCTTGTGGTCAGAACCAATGGGTCCTGATCAAAGTATTTCAGATCCGCAGGATTGAAGACGGAAAAGAACATCAGTGTATTGACCCAACTTCGCGGGCCAAACAACTGAAACAGAAAGGCAGCGGCTGTAATCCCGATCAGCCACAACACGACTTTTGGTGCATTGAAGGCAGGGGTGCGGTGCTCGGGCGGGATGGGCGTAAAGGGCGTGTTCATAGGGTCATATTTGGGCCTCTTGGGCCAATCTGTCCAGTTTCTCGTCGCGCAATTCATAGACCAGGGCATTTTCAGGCAGGGCTGCGCCGATGCGGTCATATAAATGGCGGGCGGGGTTGTTTTGATAGACCGCAAGGCCGATGCAGCGTTGTCCCTTTTGCTTTGCATCCGCTGCGATACGGGCCAGCATTCGCCGTCCCAAACCGCCGCCACGATGGTCTTCGACAATGAAGATGTCCAGCAACCAGGTCGCCTGGGTGCCGGTATCGGTATCAAAAAACCGCTGACACAGGGCGTATCCAACAGGCTTACCCTCCGCGTCTTCGGCCAGATATCCAAAGACCAGCGGGTCACCCCCCTGCATCGACGGCAGGATGGCCTTACCGGAATAGGGTGGATCATCGATGCCGAAATGCGCATTCAGGGCGGTTGCCATTTCTGCCAGGGTATCCACGTCCTGCAGCGTGGCTTTGCGAATTTTCAGCATAACTCTTCCCTGCATTCGGATCGGTGAAATCTATTGGCTTTCTCGTTTGGGGCGATAGACTCCCCGTCAAAGATCATAACGAACCACAGATTACAATTGCAGGGAGGCAATATCGTGAATCTCGCACTCTGGCTAGAGCGTGCGGCAGCCGCGCAGGGGCATCTGCCTTCGATCGGTGTCGGCAATCGCACCATTCGTACCTTTCGTGACAGCGCCGTGCGGGTGATGACCCTGGCCGGAGCCATGCGGGATGGATTGAATCTAAAACCGGGGGATCGTGTGGCCGTCTTTGCAAAAAACGGCCCGGACTATGCAGAGACATTATACGCAATCTGGTGGGCCGGTCTGACCGCCGTGCCGGTCAATGCGAAACTGCATCGCAGTGAGGTTCAGTATATCCTGGAACATTCCGGGGCTAGGCTGGTTTTCACCTCTGACGATGTTGCGGAAACGACGGCGCAGGGATTGCCTGACGCGGTGCCATTGATTTCCTTTGGCAGCGCCCAGCATCAGGCTCTTCTGCACGCGGAAGGGCGACCGTTGCAGGAAGCTGCGCCTGATGATCTGGCCTGGCTGTTCTATACATCCGGCACGACCGGGCGGCCGAAAGGGGCGATGCTGACACATCGCAATCTGATGGCGATGACATGGGGGTATCTTAGCTGTATTGATCGCCTGCAACCAGGCGGCGCGGTGCTGCATGCTGCCCCAATGAGCCATGGATCGGGTCTGTATATCCTGCCCCATCTGGCCCGGGGATGCTGTCAGGTGACACCGGAAAGTGGCGGCTTTGACCCGGCGGAGATTTTTGACACCATTGCGGCCTGGCCCGGTACATCCATGTTTGCCGCGCCCACGATGGTCAATCGCTTGACCCGCCATACCGGCCCGTGCCCAACGGATAATCTGCGGGCGCTGATCTATGGCGGGGCGCCTATGTATGTTGAAGATGCTCAGGCCGCCCTTGAGCGGTTGGGACCAAAGCTGGTGCAGATTTATGGTCAGGGTGAAAGCCCGATGAACATCACCTGTCTGGAGCGGGAGACCATAGCCGATACCACCCAGCCGCGGTATCTGGAGCGTCTGGGATCTGCTGGACAGCCCTATCCGAATGTTGAGGTTCTGGTCGTGGATGAAAACGATGTGCCCGTCCCGCAAGGAGAGACTGGCGAGATCATAACGCGCAGCGACAGCGTCATGGTTGGCTATTGGGACAATCCCGAAGCAACGGCGGAAACGCTGCGGGGCGGCTGGTTACATACGGGAGATATCGGGCGGTTTGATGCCGATGGGTATCTCAGCCTGATGGACCGGTCCAAGGATGTGGTGATTTCCGGCGGCACCAATATCTATCCCAGAGAGATTGAGGAGGTTCTGTTGAACCATCCGGATGTTCAGGAGGTCTCCGTGATTGGCCGTCGGGATGATGAATGGGGTGAAATCGTTGTCGCTTATGTGGTGGGTACAGCGCCACCAAAGGATCTGGATGCGCTGTGTCTGGAAAAAATCGCGCGCTTTAAGCGACCGAAAGACTATATCTATCTGGAAAGTCTGCCGAAGAACAATTACGGCAAGGTGCTGAAAACGGAACTGCGCCAGGCGGATGCACAGCGCTGAAGGATAACAGATGGCCCGCAAGAAAAGCCCAAAAGCCAAATCAACGGTCATGTCGGATATTCCAGACGCCCAGTATCACCCGCCTGAACACACGGCGGATGGGGCGGCAATGCTGCATGAGCGTTCGTTTCATGGTGCTGCTGTGGAGGATTTGGGACCGGAAATTGAAAGTTTTCGCAGCGAAGAATTTCCCTATGCCAAGACCCTGCCCAAGAAGGACTATCAACAGCGCAAGGAAGACCTGCAGATTGAATTATTGAAAGTACAGCGTTGGGCCAGGGATACGGGACAGCGTATTCTGATCCTGTTCGAAGGACGCGATGCGGCGGGCAAAGGGGGCACGATCAAACGGTTCATGCAGCATCTCAATCCCCGTGGCGCGCGTGCGGTCGCGTTGGAAAAGCCTACCGAGGAAGAACGCGGACAATGGTATTTCCAGCGCTATATTAAACATTTACCCACAGCGGGCGAAATCGTGATGTTTGATCGGTCCTGGTATAACAGGGCTGGTGTTGAGCATGTCATGGGCTTTTGCACCCCAATGGAGTATCTGGAATTCATGCGCCAGGTCCCGCAATTGGAGCGGATGCTGGCCAATAGCGGTATCCACCTGTTCAAATATTGGTTCGCTGTCACCCAGGAAGAACAATTGGCCCGGTTTAAGGCGCGCGAAAAGGATCCGCTGAAGCGCTGGAAACTGTCCCCCATTGATAAGGTCGCGGTGACGAAATGGGATCAGTATACCGAGGCGAAAGAGGCGATGTTCTTTTACACAGACACCGCCGATGCCCCCTGGACGGTGGTTAAATCCGATGACAAAAGGCGGGCGCGGCTGGCGACCATGCAGCATTTTTTGCACCAGTTGCCCTATACAGATAAATCGATGGAGATTGTGCAGACCCCTGATCCGCGCATCCTGGGCCCCGCCAGTCATTTGATCGGTGAAAATCATCATATGTTCGGGGAAAGTCTGGCAGAGCGTCTGGGCGCTTTTGACAGCTATCCGCTTGCCCCAGGGCGCAGTAGAAAGTGAGTTCCATGAAAGCCGTCATTGTTCCCGTCACCCCGTTTCAACAGAATTGTTCCGTCATCTGGTGTGAAAAGACCATGAAAGGCGCGGTCGTCGATCCTGGTGGAGAGGTTGATCGCATCCTGGCTGCTGCCCAAAGTCAGGGTGTGGAGATTGAGAAGATTCTGCTGACCCATGGACATCTGGATCATTGCAGCGCTGCGCGCGTTCTGGCCGACCGTTTGGATGTGCCGCTGGAAGGTCCCCATAAGGAAGACGCGTTCTGGATTGATCGGCTGGCGGAAGATTGTGCCAAGTATAATTTCCCACCAACCACGCCGTTTGTTCCCGACCGCTGGCTGGAAGAAGGGGAAACAGTGACCGTTGGCGACTGCGTGCTGGATGTCTATCACTGTCCAGGTCACACGCCGGGACATATCGTGTTCCATGACAAGGAAGGCGGTATTGCCTGGGTGGGGGATGTTCTGTTTAACGGCTCTGTCGGGCGCAGCGACTTTCCGCGCGGCGACGGCCCGCAATTGATCCAATCCATCGTGGACAAGCTATGGCCGTTGGGCAATGACACGGTCTTTGTGCCCGGTCACGGTCCGTATTCAACATTTGGCGAGGAACGCCAATCCAATCCCTATGTCGCGGATCGGGTTCTGGGTTCCTAGCGGTTAATCGAATATAAGTTTAATCAAACAAAATCAGGGAGAGGGTATTTTATGGCGGGTCGTCTGGAGGGCAAAATCGCGTTGATCGTCGGGGCCGGGTCTATCGGACCGGGCTGGGGCAATGGTAAGGCGACGGCAACCTTGTTCGCGCGGGAAGGGGCGTCTGTCATGTGTGCGGATGTCAATCTGACCGCAGCAGAAGAAACCGCGCAATTGATCCGCGACGAAGGCGGCGTGGCCGAAGCGGTGGCGGCGGATGTTTCCAGCCATGCCGATATCCAGGCGATGGTTGAAGCCACCGTTGCGCGTTTCGGGCGGATCGATGTGCTGGATTACAATGTCGGGCTGGCCCATGTTGGTGGCGTTGTGGAACTGTCAGAAGAAGACTGGGACCGCATGCATGATATCAATCTGAAGGGCTGCTTTTTGACATTAAAGCACGTCATTCCGTTGATGGAGGCACAGGGCAGCGGGTCTATCATTAATATCTCCTCTATCGCCTCCATTCGCTATCTGGGTTTTGCCTACACGACCTATTACACGACCAAGGCTGCAATGAATCAGATGACCAAGGCGCTGGCGGTGCAATACGCGCCAAAAGGCATTCGGGTGAATGCGATCCTGCCGGGGCTGATGAAGACCCCGATGGTTGAGAAATCCGCAGGATTGGCGAAGGAATATGCAGGCGGCGATGTCGATAAAATGTGGGCGGTGCGCAATGCGCAATGTCCTATGGGCCATATGGGCGATGCCTGGGATGTAGCCTATGCTGCCTTGTTTCTGGCGTCTGATGAATCAAAATATGTCACGGGGCTGGAAATGCTGGTCGATGGCGGGATAACGCTGAAATGCAATTAAGGATGATTTGATGCACCGCTTGGCTTTGCTGTTGATATCCATTTTGGTCGGTCTTTCGGCGATACCCGCCCGCGCGGAAATTCCGTATCGGTATTCGGTGCAGGAAGGATTCATTATCGCCATTGACGATGTGTCCCGTCGCAGCGTGCCACAGGATGACCCTGTCGCACGGGCCGCATTGAACGGGTTGGCCAATCTGCTGGAAAGTGACGCCTATCGCATCCCAGTGGAATATGGTCGCACCCTGGCCTGGAATCAGGGGGAACGTTTGACCATTGGCATGGATCGCGACAGTCAGCGGGCATTGTATAAACAGGCCCGGTCCAGCGATGCCTCGCGCCCGGTGCCTGCCACTATACTGTTTTTACGCCTGATGGTACGGGACCAGCCCGATGGGACCGCAACGGCGGCTGCGTGGCTGGATCTTGTTGACGTAACGCGTGGCGACGTTCGGGCGCGCTATGCCTCAGACCCAGTCAATATTGCGTTCCAGGATGGATGCAGTGAAAATCCGGTCTGTCGGGCTACAGGCGTGGTTGAATCCCTGATGCCGTTTTTTTCGAATTCTGCCGACCAGATCCTTCAGCTTCTGGGCCCGGCGCCGCCCCGTGGCTATGGCGATGTGCCACCTGCCTGGCTGGTCGATGCGATACGCTATCGTGTCGATTTCCGCGATGTCCCAGACGACATTCGCGCGGATGCCGTGGACGCCCTGCAGATAGAATTCCCTTACTATCTGGCATCAACCATCGACCGCGATGAGCCTGGACGTTTTGTTCTGACCTATGAAACCCAGGCCCCCAGCTGGTGGCTCGTCGACCGACTGATGGAGGTTTTCGCAGACCTATCTTATGCCGCCAGGATAGACCCCAGACCCAACGGCCTTAGGATATCGCCGGCGGAGTAAGACCGCGCATTTCACCATTCGAAACGCTGCACTCCTCAGGGTGAAGGTACATTT
This sequence comes from Hwanghaeella sp. 1Z406, assembly GCF_048892425.1. Taxonomy (NCBI): domain Bacteria; kingdom Pseudomonadati; phylum Pseudomonadota; class Alphaproteobacteria; order Rhodospirillales; family Aestuariispiraceae; genus Hwanghaeella; species Hwanghaeella sp. 1Z406. The sequence continues at coordinate 192,482 of NZ_JBLZHU010000008.1, read as the reverse complement.
GTTGATACATCGTCACCCCGGACGTGATCCGGGGTCCAGAGCGGCAGGCTCGATTGGTGCGTGTGGCCCCGGATACCCGCCTGCGCGAGTATGACGGGGGGTGGGAGGCCCCATTCTCATCCTGAGGAGGCGCGATAGCGCCGTCTCGAAGGAGGGGCTGTAAGGGCGGTGCTTTCAGGAAGGTCACCCTTCGAGACGCTGCACTCCTCAGGGAGAGGGTGCTTTTGTCTGATACATCGTCACCCCGGACCCGATCCGGGGTCCAGGGCAGCAGGCGCGATTTGTGCGTGTGGCCCTGGATACCCGCCTGCGCGGGTATGACGGGGGGTGGGGAGCCATTCTCATCCTGAGGAGGCGCGGTAGCGCCGTCTCGAAGGAGGGGCTGGAAATGCGGTGCTTCCAGCGGGCTCCCCCTTCGAGACGCTGCGCTCCTCAGGGTGAGGGTGCATTTGTCTGATACATCGTCACCCCGGACGTGATCCGGGGTCCAGGGCGGCGGGTGCGATGGGGCTGTTTTACACCCGCTCCAGGCCGATTGCGATGCCTTGGCCGACGCCGATACACATGGTTGAGAGGGAGCGCTTGCCGCCGGTCAGGCTGAGTTCCAGCGCGGCGGTGCCGGTGATCCGGGCGCCGGACATGCCCAGCGGGTGGCCCAATGCGATAGCGCCGCCATTGGGGTTGATATGGGGCGCAGCCGGGTCCAGACCAAGGTCCCGCAAGACCGCAATTCCCTGAGAGGCAAAAGCTTCGTTCAGTTCAATCACGTCGAAATCGGATGGCGCCAAACCCAGCAAGGTACACAGCTTTTTGGTGGCGGGCGCTGGGCCCATTCCCATGATGCGGGGCTCAACACCGGCCGTCGCACCGCCCAGAATGCGGGCAATCGGGGTTAAGCCATGGGCCTTGGCAGCCGCTTCGGATGCGATGATCAAGGCTGCGGCCCCGTCATTGACGCCAGACGCATTGCCCGCGGTCACAGTTCCACCCTTGCGAAACGGCGTGCCAAGTGCTGCCAGTTTTTCCAGAGAGGTGCGGCGGGGATGTTCATCGGTATCCACGACAAGTGGATCGCCCTTGCGCTGGGGGATGGTGACGGGCGTGATTTCTTTTGTCAGACGACCATTGCCCTGGGCGGTGCTGGCCTTTTCCTGGCTGGCGAGGGCAAAGGCGTCCTGATCTTCACGGCTGACCTTGAAATCTTCAGCCACATTCTCGCCGGTCTCCGGCATGGAATCGATGCCATATTGCTGTTTCATCAGCGGATTCACAAAGCGCCAGCCAATGGTCGTGTCATAGATTTCGGCATTCCGGGAAAAGGCCGTATCAGCCTTTGGCATGACGAAGGGCGCACGGGACATGCTTTCCACGCCACCTGCAATGGCCAGGGAAATTTCGCCTGCCTTGATCGCCCGGGCGGCCGTGATGATCGCATCCATGCCAGAGCCGCACAGACGGTTCATTGTCGTTCCGGGGACAGATACCGGCAGACCTGCCAGAAGGCTGCTCATCCGGGCGACATTGCGGTTGTCTTCGCCGGCCTGATTGGCACAGCCGAAATAGACTTCCTCTACAGCGGCCCAATCCACCTTGTCGTTGCGCGCCATCAGCGCTTTGATCGGAACAGCGCCCAGATCATCGGCGCGCACGGCAGACAGGCTGCCGCCAAAACGGCCAATGGGGGTGCGGATATAGTCACAAATATAGGCATCAGTCATGTCAGGCAGCCTTCTCTTTTTTACCATGGGCGGCATCGGTGCGGGCATGAAGCGCGCGCAGGACGTCCAGTTCTTCCGTCGTGGGGGGCGGAGTTTCAGTCACGCTGTCGGCGAAAGCAACAGTCCAGCCGACTGTTGCCTGCACGGCGTCTCGTGTCACGCCCGGATGCAATGATGTGACTGTGAATTCTTTGCGGATCGGATCTGGTTCCCAGACGGCAAGGTCGGTAACCAGCAGCATCGGACCCTGTGTCGTGATGCCCAATCGCTTGCGATGATCCCCGCCTTCGCCATGTCCGAACGAGGTGTAAAAGTCGATTTTGTCCACAAATCCCCGCAAGGATTGCTTCATGGTGATGAAGACCTTCTGGCAGGAAGAGGCGATTTCCGGGGCACCGCCGCCACCCGGCAGTCGGATTTTCGGAGTGTGATAATCGCCAATCACCGTGGTGTTGATATTGCCGAAGCGATCAATCTGTGCGCCGCCCAAGAAGCCAACGGAAATCCGGCCCCCCTGCAGCCAATAGCGAAACATTTCCGGCACGGAGACGGTGGTCACCGCAGTTTCGCACAATTCCCCATCCCCGATGGAGAGGGGCAAAACATCCGGTTTGGTGCCGATGGTGCCGCTTTCATAAATCAGCGTGATATCGGGCGCATGGGTCAGGCGTGCCAGATTGCACGCGGCAGAGGGCGCGCCGATCCCGACAAAGACCACATCGTCATTTTTCAACGCGCGGGCTGCGGCAATGGTCATCATTTCTGTGGCTGAGAAGCTGCTCATGCTGCGGTCTCCTTCAGGCGGGCAATGCGGTCGGCAAAGGCGTCTGGTGTGGCATCCAGGACATTTTCCTGCATCCAGGTGGTGAACAGGTCCCGGTCCGCCGATACCTTGTCCCATTCCAGATAGGCGCTGTTGTCGCGATCATAATAGCCATGGGCATAGGAGGGCGTCGCGCCGCCTGGAACCTGGGCCAGCGCGGTTACGGTCCAGTTCGGCAGGATGCACAGATTGGGGTGCAGACCGCCAAAATCATCGACGATTTCCTCAACCGTCACCACAACGCGCCGGGCGGCCAGGGCGGCTTCTTTTTGAACGCCGATAATGCCTTCGATCAGCACATCGCCTTTGCGATTGGCCTTCTGCGCATGGATCACGGTGACGTCCGGACGCAGGGAAGGGACGGCTGCCAGAATTTCACCCGTAAAGGGACAGGTCACGGATTTGATATTGGGATTAACCCGCTTCAAATCCGCGCCCAGATATCCACGAAAGACTGCACAGGGCAGGCCTGACGCGCCCGCTTCATAGGCTTGCGCCATGGCGGAATGGGAATGTTCCTCCATCTCCAGCGCACGCGGCCATTGGTTTTCCACCGCATCGCGCATCCGGCGCAACAGGCCGACACCTGGATTACCCGCATAGGAAAAGACGACCTTTTTCACCCGCCCCATGCCGATCAACTGGTCATAGATAACATCGGGCGTCATGCGGATCAGGGTCAGGTCTGTGATGCCCTGGCGGATGACTTCATGGGCTGCGGCAAAGGGAATTAAGTGGGTAAATCCTTCAAAAGCAACGGTATCTCCGGATTTCACATTTTCCTGGATCGCGTCTTTAAGCGTCGTTATGGCCGCCATGCTGTGCCTCGCCGATTGGTCATGGAATATACAATACGATGAAGTAGGGACAGGACGATAGGGCCGGGTTGTTCCTTGACGCAAGGAATATGTTCGCATTATAGAATAATGTTCATATTACGAACAATTAAGAAGGTAGGATCCGTGCGCGCCGATACTTCCAGCTTTGTCGGCTCCTTTGCAAAGGGGTTGGCGGTCATTCGGTCCTTTGGGCCGGACAATCCGCGCATGACCCTGACGGAAGTCGCCGACCGCACCGGCACGTCCCGCGCCACGGCACGGCGGTTTCTGTTGACCCTGGTGGAATTGGGATATGCGACCAGCGACGGCAAATATTTTGAACTGACCCCCTTGGTTCTGACCCTGGGGCAGGCCTATCTGTCGGGCCTGAGCTTCTGGGAAGGGGCGCGTATTTATCTGGAAGAAGTGACGCGCGAAACAAAGCAATCCTGCAGCATCGCCATTCTGGATAAGGGAGAGGTTGTGTATGTCGCCCGTTCCAGCGCACCCCATCGCATTCTGTCGGATGCCATTTATGTCGGGGTGCGCCTGCCAGCCCATGCGACATCACTGGGGCAGGTTCTGCTGGCCTATGGGTCGGACCAGGCCTTGAACGCCTATCTGGCAACAGCACAATTGGTGCGGTTCACGGACAGGACATTGACCACACCGGGCCAGATCCGAAGCCGCCTTCAGGAAATCCGGGGGCGGGGATATGCCCTTGTTGAACAGGAACTGGAAACCGGTCTGATTTCACTGTCGTTGCCTTTACTGGATTTGTCGGGGGGTACGATTGCTGCGATCAATATCAGCGCCCATGCAGGGCGGATTGGGCGTGACGATATGGTAACGCAATACCTGCCGGCCTTACAACGTGCCGCCCATAGAATAGGCAAGACTGTTTAGGGTCGGCGCGGAAACCATTTTCCTTCTATTGCTGGTATTTTTCTGGCTTTCCGTCGGCCATGGACCAGGCGTGTGGTGTGGCGTTGTGGCATGCGGTCGTGAACTGCAATCTGCAGGCCCCATCGTCAGACTCGCCGTGCCTTGGTTCAATAATGTTCTTGATCCGATATTTCAGTAAGGAAAAGGTAAGAAAAACTATGAATATTAATTATTCCGTTTTTCGAATTTAACTGGTCATATGAATGATGCGGACGGACAATGAACCTTCAGGGCCTTCTGTCTTGTTCAACGATAAAGCGCAATTTCAGTATTAAGTGGAAATCTTCACGTAATGAATGAAAATCGATCCCAAAATCCAGAACCAAGACAAGTTAAGCCCTACATCGTAACACGAGAGCTTCTGCCGGTCATGGTCCTGGTAGTGGGATTCGTTCTTGTGTCCGGCGCGTTGCTGCATCTTTCCGTAAGACAACATAACGTGATTGCAGAGCAGGCCGCGCAGCATTTGGCGCGATCAAGCATTATGGTGTTACGCAACAATCTGACGAAGTTTGTCAGTGACTATGCCTATTGGAATGACACGGCTCAGAATACGATTGAGGATTTCAACGAAGAATGGGTATCGGACAACATAGAATCTTGGATCATTGATGGGCTGGAGATGGATGGCGTCCTGGCTGTGGGACATAAAAACAGGGTGATTGCGCGGGCCCACCGCAACGGGACACAAAGACTATCAGACCCCGCCTTTTTCCCAGCAGGACTGACAAGCTTGATTGACGCCGCCCGAGCACAACCGCAAACACTGGGAGAGGTTAGTCCTGCCATATCGGGGTTCTTCAGGGACGATCACGGCCTGTATCTGGCCTCTGCTGCGGTCATCATGTGGGAAGATGAACGCGGCGCGTCCTTGGATCAGGGGGTGCCGGGTGTTCTGATTTTCTTTAAAGCGATAGACGGTCCGGTGCTGAAGGAGATCGAAGCCCAGTTTCTGCTAAAGGGGCTGGAACTGAAAACAGATGCAAGCCCTGCAACCTTGAACCAATTACCCCTGAAAGCGGTCGATGGAACAATTTTAGGAAAGTTACAGTGGCGCGTTCAGGAAGCAGGCACGAACATGCTGCGGAATTTGATTGTCCCAATGACAGTTATTTCTGTTCTGATGCTCTGCACGGTGGGCTATATCGTTTGGCGAACATTTCGTGCGGCCAGACTGGTCGAAAATTATTATAAATGGCTAGAATCTCAGGCGCAGGAGCTTCTAAAGGCCCGCAACCTGGCCGAGGCTGCGAATCGCAGCAAGTCCCAGTTTCTGGCCACGATGAGCCATGAACTAAGGACACCCCTGAATGCAATTATCGGGTTTTCCGATATTATACGCGAGCCCCCAAACCAAATTCTGGGTCCTGAAAAAACAAAGGATTACGCAAATGATATCTTCAACAGCGGTCACTATCTCCTGACCCTCATTAACGACATCCTGGACATGTCCAAGATCGAATCCAAACGATTTGAGCTGCTTGAAGAAGTCGTGCCCCTGGATGACTTGATCCAGCAATGCTTAAAGCTTGTCAGTCGCGCCGCCGAAGAAAAAGGCATTGCGGTGCGTTGGACGGAAACGTCCATTTCCATCTTGTGCGACACGCGGGCGATGAAACAAGTCCTCATCAATCTGGTTACCAATGCCATTAAGTTTTCCCAACCACATACGCGTATCAAAATCGATATTCATCAGGGGGAGGAAGATTTCGTTATCAGCATTCAAGATCAGGGAATCGGCATGACGGATGAGGACATGGAAAGGGCATTGCTTCCCTTTGGCCAGGTGCGAGATGCTCATATCCGCGAGAATCAGGGGACCGGCCTGGGGCTGAATATCAGCCGTGCATTAACAGAACTGCATGGCGGCGGACTGACCATCACCTCCCAATATGAAAAAGGGACGACCGTCTCAATCCATTTACCGAATTATCGAATTGTTCCAGTCCAGAATGCCTCAGAAATTGGCACACCGGATGGTGGGATGTAGGCGGCTCATTCAGGATTTTAAACAGGACAAGAGTGTGCCGACCCAAGCGCGGGCTTCGCGAGCGGCGGTGCGCGACATCAAGGATATAAAGATGGTGGGCGATACTGGGATTGAACCAGTGACCCCTCGCGTGTGAAGCGAGTGCTCTCCCGCTGAGCTAATCGCCCATCTTGATTGGGAGGCTGAGGTACAGTCTGGGTCATTGTCTGTCAAGCAGGACCGGTCGGGCTGTTTGTGGCCCACTGGAGTTTTTTGCACTGCAAACGGCTGTTCTGACGGGATCCGGGTGGAAACCGTTTTGTTTCACTCCATATCTTTCTCATTATTAGTCTCAGGGGTAGAAATATGCGGCGACCCGGTGGTCTGGTTTTTGGTTTCATCTGTTTGTGCATCAGCGGTGCGTCGCCCGTCAGGGCCGATGTTCCTATCGACCTGACGCTTGAATATGAAGCCTATTTCGGGGGGATGCATGTCGCCTCCGCGCGAACACAGATTTATCGTGACGCAACCACGTATCATATCGAAGGGAAGGCCCGTGCCCGGGGACTGCTGGACTGGTACAGCGATTGGAAAGGGCAAGTATCCTCTCGCGGGCAGGTGGAAGAGGGGCTGAAGGTTGAACCCAGCACCCATGTCAATGACGGGGTCTGGCGCGGTAAGGAACGGCGCAACAGCCTGACCTTCAATCCCGATGGCACCGTGGATGTCACGCGGGACGCCCCCGATGAGGATGAAATCATCACCCCGGTGCCAAAGGACAGTATTCCAGGCAGCATTGATCCGATTACCGCCATTCTGTCCCTGTCTGGCCTGATCCAACAGGGGGAGCAGTGCCAGGGGACCGTCCCGGTCTATGATGGTCGCAGGCGCTATGACATGTCCGTCACGCCGGATGGGATGCGAACGTTTGAGCGGAATGATTACACCGTGTTTTCAGGTGAAGCGATGGCCTGTCGACTGGAATTTGATCGCATTGGTGGATTCCGGGAACAGACATCCAATAAATACACAAAGACCGCCCATAATCGGATGGTCTGGGTCGCCAGTCCTTTCCCAGACACGCTGCCCATCCCAGTGCGGGTCGAGGTTGATACGGATTTCGGAACATTAATCGTCCACCTGACCGCTGCACGGTATCGCGATCAGGAAGTCGCCCTGGAACCCGGCGGGGATAATCTGGCGGACGACTAGATCCGGCGCCCGTTTCAATAACATGGCCCCAAAAGAGAAAACGCGACACCGTTTCCAGCGTCGCGTTTTCCTTTAACGGCAAAAGCAGAAGTCGCTTTTACTTGTCTTCTTCACCCTCGTCGTCGTCCTGATGGGCGGCGTCCAGGATGCGTTCTGCGGTTTCTTCATCGACCAGTTCCGCCGCCGCTGCTGCAACCTGTGCTGCCTGGCGTTCGGCTTCTTCGGCCATGTCGATATTGGCGCGTTCGGCTTCGGTCACAACGACGTCCTCGCCGCGTGCCTTGCGTTCGGCCTGGGCTTCCGCTTCTTCTTGCGACTGGGCGACGTTGACCTGGACAGTCACAATCACTTCCGGGTGCAGTTTGATGCGGAAGTCGAAGATCCCGATGGTTTTCACCGGGCGTTCCATCATCACCTGACCACGACCGACCTGGATACCCGCTTCGACAATAGAGTCCGCAATATCGCGGGCGGTAACGGAACCGTATAACTGGCCGGTATCGGACGCAGCGCGGATCAGGATGACCGACAGGCCGTTCAAATCATTGGCGACACGTTCGGCTTCGCTCTTGCGTTCCAGGTTGCGGGCTTCCAGTTCGATCCGTTGGGATTCGAAACGCTCCCGGTTCGACTTGGTTGCGCGCACGGCCTTGCCTTGCGGCAGCAGGAAGTTACGAGCATAGCCGGGCTTAACGGCGACTTCGTCACCCATTTGGCCCAGTTTCTCGACACGTTCGAGAAGGATAATCTGCATGGCTGTATCCTCCTATCGGATCACATAGGGGATGAGACCCAGGAAACGGGAGCGCTTGATCGCTGTGGACAAGGCCCGTTGTTTCTTGGCGCTCACCGCGGTGATGCGGGACGGAACGATCTTGCCGCGTTCAGAAATGAAGCGCTGCAGGGTTTTCACATCCTTGTAATCAATCGCCGGCGCGTTTGGGCCGGAGAAAGGGCAGGTTTTCTTGCGGCGGAAGAAAGGCCGCCGTGTTGCTGCTGGTCGCATACCCATCAATTTTCCTCCCGATCATTATATTCACGACGCGGACGGCGCTCGCTGCGCTCCATCCCGGTATCGTCGCCAAATTCGCGACGCGGACCCCGTGGGCGATCACCACCCCGGTCGCCGCGATCTCCACGGTCACCCCGATCCGGGCGATCTCCACGATCGCTGCGTTCCGGGCGATCACGCTCGTCACGACGGGCCAGAACCACGGAAGGTTCGGTCGGCAGGTCTTCGGTGCGAACGGTCATGAACCGCAATACGTCATCATGCAAACGCAGGCGACGTTCCATTTCGACAACGGCATCCGAGCCGACATCGTAATTCATCAGGACGTAATGTCCCTTGCGATTCTTGTTCATGCGGAAGGCGAGGCTGCGAAGGCCCCAATATTCACGGCGGGCAATGGACCCACCGGCTTCGGTCAGGATTTCCTGAGCCATGTCTGCAATGGTTTCGACCTGTGCAGCCGAAACGTCCTGCCGTGCGATCAGCACGGTTTCATAATGCGCCATCAATGTGACTCCCTATGGCTGTTTCACGGTCCGGCGCAGTGGGTCGAATGAAGCAAAACCTCAAACCACCTCTGCCGCCCGGCCCTAGCCGGCCTCCTATCAGCAAGACGAAAACGCCTCAAAGACCAGCAAGGAGTGTCGCCCAGGATCAACCCTGATCCCAGAACGAGCGGCTTATAGGGGAAGAGAGGGGGGGATGCAAGGGGGATATCGGTCTATGTTCCGTCGGGTTGAAGAAGAATATAACTTGCACGTTTTGTGATACTGTTTCAGTGTACTAGTAATAAGTGTTGAACGCGTTGTAACACGACTTGGTTTGGTTGATTTTCATGCAATTTCTGAATGATAACTAGGAATTATGGTGATTGAGCAAGTCGCTCAAATACTGGGGCATGATAAGATCGTGGCGGCGGGATCAGAAACCCTGTTAGCCAAAGCGACTAAACTATTGTTGGCTGGGGAAAGTGGCTGCGGGAAAACCAGCATCGCCGCCAGCATTGTTTCGCGCCTAGCCCATACTCATCACGTTCTGACACTTTGCGCTGACGAAGAACGCCAATCACAGTCTTACTATGTCTTCCATCAGTTGAGACGCAACGATCAAAATGCTCAGCGCTTGAATCAGGCACTCGAGATTGGCCGTGAATTTGTATATGAAGAAATCCCATTTGCTAAGCCGTTTCAGTCACTTGTCAATCTTATCAGCTCTTTGCATAATCAGGAAACACTGAGGGTAATCGCGACAGAATCTGATCATGTTTCAGAAGGGGTTATCGACCTTTTTTCAGCCATGACAAAGTCGCGACCGCTATTACTTTTTATAGACGATATCCAATATCTTGATGCGCCATCATCAAGATTGTTACTTAAGCTAATGAAAAAAGGGCGTGATTGGCCTCACCCAATCAAAATTCTCGCGACGCTGAATAACACGGCGATAGAGCGCAACCCTCTTTCTGAACAACAAGCTAAACTGATCGGGTTTTTGTCGCCGGTAACTCACGTACACAAGTGTCGCCAGAGCCAGTTTGGGGCATTACTGAATGCTTTTGGCCTGCAGGGACCTATTGCGTCGCAAGACTTAAAGATGCTCTTCGATTGTTCAGGAGCACATTTGGAAATAGTTCGCACCTTTGTTGAGGATGCCAATCTTCAGGGAATCTCTTCAAAGGCATTATTTGCCGGGCAAACAGAGGCCTTGGTAACGCTATTGCACCGCTATCTCACCGAGACTGGATTTTACGGTAGTGGGGCCGAAGTAATCTTAGCCGCTGCCGCGATTTGCGGACAAAACATCGTAGAGGAGGAGGTGGTCTGCATTACCGGTGCAGAACTATCTGAGGTTAAGCGCAGTATTGCAGCAGCGATGCGGTGGAAGTTGTTGGAAGAAGAGATGGGAGTGCCTCGTTTCCGTCACGAAATCACACGTCACTATTTTGAAAACAGTCGGCGCTCGGAACGGTCGGGCTTGCACGGAACCTATGCCAAATGCCTTCAAAAGATGAGGCCTGCAGAGTTCGGTCTGCATTTTACACACCTGAAAAAAGCCGGTCTAATCCATGAAGCTGGCACCGCCTATTGCCTTTGGGCAATCCGTGCTGCGGTAATGCACGCCACAATGGACCTTCCAACATTGGATTGGTCATCACCTCCCTGGCACGAGGTAGAGTACCTTGGCAGTGCCCTGAACGATGTCTTGAAAGCGATCGATATTTATCGGGAAGGGCAATATGAAATCGCATACAAACACCTTTCAGCAATCGTTGAGGCTGTGCCAGACGAGATATTGGCAGAGCGCGACGGTCTGATGGCTATGTGTTTGCTGCAAAGTTTAGTACAAGAGGATCGAACTGCGGCTGCGGCCCTACTAGAACCTTGGCGGGACCAGTTACAGGACGCAAGTGATACTTGGGTGCGGCTGATGATGTCGCTAATGTTTGCCCAGGTTCAGTTAGGGCTGTTCACAGAAGCCAGGCAGTTAGAACGTGAGGTTTTGAGGCGCCTTGAGAGGTTTCGCCGTCGTGACGAAGGCGTTCGGCATCTGCTCAACAGGTTTCAAGCGGCCAGTTGTATGCTGCATGCAAGCGAAATTGCCATACGCAGAACGGAGCGCCTCATCGAAGAGCTAGAAAAGCTGCCGCCTGGTGAGGGTTATCTGGAAAGCAACACTCACTTCGTTGCTCTGTCTAATGCATCAGGACTTGAACTAGCCGCTGGTAACTATCAAAAATCGGTCGACTATGCAGAACGCGCATTAACCCTGCGAGGCAACGCCCCCTCTAGAAGGTTCCAGTCCTTTGCGCCCGCGTTGAGCAATCTCCTAGTTGCTCATGCCCTTGCACATCCATCTCAAGTAGAGAACCTCGTGTCGATATACGAACACACATTTGAGTTAAGGCCTGAAGATGAGGATAGCATACTGTTTCGGAACAATCAGGCTGGAATCCTGATTGCAGCCGGACGACTGGAGCAAGCCAACGCGTTGTTGACAGAGGATTATCTATCCATGAAGAATACACCGCATTGCGATGGTTACTTCTTCTATTTCACAACGCAAAACCTTGCCTTGTCGGAGTATTTAGCAGGGGCAACGGAGCGTGCGATGGCTTTACTTGATGAAGCACGTGAGAGGGAAGGTGATCTTCTTCCAGATTGTACAAGTTATCTGATTCAGCGGCACCTCTACGTACGTGCAATCTGGGAATCTAACCCCAAATTAACATTGTTGGAACAAAACAGCCTTCTGACGGATATGGCTGAGCAACAAGGAAAGGTCGGCCCTAGCTGGTCGTTTTTTGGCCGCTTGCCTTTATTTACGTCCATCGAAATCTGGTCGCTTATGTAGGTACAAATTTGTTTACACGCGTAAGGCCGATACCTATCAGGCAAGCTGCCATGGCTTCATAAGTTAAATCCATGAACTGGAAGGAATGAGCAACGGCGCCATTGCGTGTTAAATGGGGAATGGCATTAAGATCCGTGATATAATAGAGACCAGTATCAGCGATCCTGAAATCAACCCGGCTGATCCCATCTAAAGTAAGCAAACTATGGGCGGTTGAGGCGGCACTGCATACCTTCTTTGCGAGCACTGGTTCGAATTGGCTGAAATCCCAGTATTCATAAGCATCGTTGAAAACCGTTTCAAAAGTAAGGTACTGATCTCCAAGGTTGAAGTTCCCATCCAGGATTACACTGCAAGGGGGCAGGCTGACCGCATCCAAGCCGCCGATGACAGGCACTTCCACTTCTTGCCCAGGAATAAAGACTTGAACCATTAAAGGCTGATCCAATTCATTTGAGCGATTTTTCAGGAAAGATTCTTTCTCTTCGCTCCAACAAAACACTGAATGCTCGTCGATACCAATCGACGCGGATTCATAAACCGGTTTTGCAATAACTTTTTGGCCGATAGGTGGTTTGAGATTACTGGTCCAACCAAGATTGGGGGAAAAGAGCCAACTTTCGGGAACCGGAAGCCCAAACTGGCGCAATAGAGTGACAACATGAAATTTGTTTTCCGTCAAAGCCAGTCCATAAGGATCCATTGTGCAGGTTGCTATGTCATGCGCTGCACAAAAAAGTGGAACAATAGCGGAAGCGGCCCGCGCCTGAATGGGCGATACGGTGCTATAGGCGATATGATTTGTCTGTTTCAAATCAATATTAACTGTTTCGCTGATAAAATTGAAGAAATCAGCCTCGCTTTGAAACAGTTCGCAATAAGCAACGACACTTCGCAAAGCCCACAGTAAATCGCTGACCTCACCGTCTGAAAAGAACTCCGTAACAATGGGATGCTCCTGCCAGTATTCGGCACGTTCAGAGCCGGATACATGCGCCACCAGAGAGAAACGGGTCTCTGCACCTTTGTCTTTAGCCAGTTCAATCAACTGGGCAACAATGCGTGGAATAGGATGCACCATAATTCCTAGTTATCATCCCTGGATGCGTTTCATGGCCTCCTCTAGGCTGCGGTCGCTGACGGCGGTGTAGATTTCGGTGGTGGAGATTGAGCTGTGGCCGAGAAGGCGTTGGGTGTGGCGGAGGTCTAGGCCGTTTTGCAACAGGTGGGTGGCGGTTGTATGGCGGATCATATGCGGGGTGACGTGGCGGCTAAGTGGCGCGCTGCGGGTTAGGGCGGCGAGGCGTTTGCGGATGATGGTGGGGGTGAGCGGCATGCCCTTGCTGTTTATAAGCAACCGTTTGATAGGGGGATAGCCTGTTGGCTGCCACGCGTCCCGGACTGTCAGATAGTGGCGTAACTGATCCTTCAAAAGATCATCGGTTATCGGTACCCAGCGTTCACGATTGCCCTTGCCGTGAACACGCAAGCCATTGGCATCATTGGCCAGGACATCGCCTGCTGTGAGTGCACAAAGTTCTGAAACGCGCACTGCCGAGGCATAGAGTAATTCAAGCGCCAGAAGACTGGTAAGGGCATTGAAGCGATCTGGCCTGTGTTGGCACCCGTCAAAAGATAGGGAACCGCTGTGATGCAAAAAGGGACGGCGAGCGGCACTTAACAAGGCTGCAATTTCTTCCCGGCTTAAGCCTCTTGGAAGGCGCTGTGGCAGTCGTATGCGCAGATCCATGCGGTGAAAAGGGGTGACGGGGACTCTGTCCTCTAACTCCAGCCATCGAAAGAACGCTTTCAGACAGGCGATACGGCGTTTTACCGATGCCGGGCTCAATCTTCGCGGCCCCATAAGATAGGAGAGATATCCACGCAGTGTCTCTCTATCGACATTTTGCGCTTCCATATCCACGCCCAAATATCTCTGAAACTCCGCTAAATCAATGGCATAGGCTCGCAGGCTGTGGGGGGACAGGCTCTTTCCCACGCGGCAATGGTTTAAAAATACCTCGCAGCCTTGTGCCAGGCGCAAGGGGTTTGTTTCTAATTTCATTGGGATTCCTTTGGCATTTCAGAACATTCCTTCAGGTGTGGAATTTGACTGAAAAGACCTTCTGTGGCTACGCATCAAGCGATGAATATGATTCGGAAACGCACGCGATATTGATGATTCTACTTTGGTTATTTTTACTTTGTGGATTAGGTAACGGAGCGATATTTCCAATATTTTTATGTATTAAATATAATCTTGATATGTAAACTTCATAAAAATAGGTATTCAGGTCATTTTTTATTTGAATGCTTATCCGAATCGGCCGATTCTCTTTGTTAACAAGGAGAGACAAGATGCAAGATCCGCAAGAGATGAAAACCGTGATGGCAGATTTGATCGCGCGTGAGTTAAAGCGCCTGGCGACACTGTCAGATATCGTGGTTTACACATTGTATGACCCTGAAATGCCCGATGAACCCTTGGATTTCTCATTGTTGGATCGTGAGGAGTTGGGGGAGTCCATCCAGTTGGATATCGACTTTGCCTTTGAGGGGGTGGCGCTTTGGTATTTGTGCCGGCGGGAGGGCGATGCTTTCAGCGCCAAGAAAATACTGATCCAGATTCGCGATGGCCGATTCGTACATGGTCAGGTTGGTGACTTTGACGGGTTTTGGGATGAATTCCCGCAATATGTCTCGGAAGACCGCTGGGTCCGTTCGGCCGTTCTGCAGGGCGGTGTGAATGATGATTCGGAGTTTTCCGACCAATTCGCCGCCGCCGCTGAGTAAGAATTAAGTAAATCTGGAGTTTGACCTCTGATTTACATGAGAGTTTCACCCTGGCAGGGGTAAAGCGTCCCGGATGATTGCGTCCGGGGCGCTTTGCTTTTATGTGCGGCTTTGTGGGGTTGTGTGTTGATGGCTTGACAGAAAACCGTCTCCGTCTATGACTGAGCCCGGTTTACCGCGCGGTTTTGGCGCGTTTGGCACGAACAATGCCCGATAGAGCGGGCAGGAGGGGGCAAGAATGACGCGGGCATTTGTATTTCCAGGTCAGGGCAGTCAAGCCATTGGAATGGGTAAGGATCTTGCCGATGCTTTTCCTGTCGCGCGCAGTGTATTCGAAGAGGTCGATGACGCGCTGAACCAGAAGCTGTTCAAGCTGATGCAGGATGGCCCGGACAGCGATCTTACGCTGACAGAAAATGCGCAACCGGCCTTGATGGCGGTCAGTCTGGCGGTTGTCCGGGTGCTGGAATCAGAGGGCGGGCGATCCCTTTCTGATATGGTTGAATGCGTCGCCGGGCACAGTTTGGGGGAATATTCGGCCTTGGCGGCGGCACGTGCCTTGGAACTGGCCGATACGGCGCGGCTGCTGAAGCTGCGCGGCAAGGCGATGCAGGCTGCTGTTCCCGTAGGCGAGGGGGCGATGGCTGCCATTCTGGGGTTGGATCTGGAGCAGGCGGAAGCGGTTGCCGCACAGGCGGCCCAGGGCGATATTTGTGCGGCTGCCAATGATAATGCGCCGGGACAGGTTGTGATTTCCGGGACCAGGGCTGCCGTAGAGCGGGCGATTGAAATTGCCAAGGAAAAGGGCGCAAAACGCGCCATGCTGTTGCCGGTTTCCGCCCCCTTCCACTGCGACCTGATGGCCCCGGCAGCGGATGCGATGGCGCGTGCGCTGGCGGAAACTGTTATTCAGCCACCAGCGGTGCCGATTATCGCCAATGTCACGGCAGCACGTTGTATTGATCCGGAAGCCCTGCGTACCCAATTGGTGGAACAGGTTTGCGGGCGCGTGCGCTGGCGCGAATGTGTTTTGACGATGAAGGATCTGGGCGTCGATACGCTGGTCGAAGTGGGTGCGGGTAAAGTACTATCGGGACTGGCGCGGCGCATCGATAAGGATTTGACCGGCGTTGCGGTTAATGGTCCTGCGGATGTTGAGGCTTTCTTAAAGAGCCTGTAATCCTGGACTGATCGGTAACGTCTTTAAGGAATCCATTTGGAAAGGGAGTTGGAATGTTTGATTTAACAGGCAAAACAGCCTTGGTGACAGGCGCGACAGGCGGCATTGGTGGCGAAATTGCGGTCGCTCTGCACGCGGCTGGTGCGACGGTCGGGCTAAGTGGCACGCGGGCAGAGCGTTTGCAGACCCTGGCCGATACGCTGGGCGATCGCTGTTTTGTCCTGCCCGCCAATCTGTCCGACCCGCAAGGGCCGGAAGACCTGGCAAAGGCGGCAGAGGCTGCCATGGGCAGTATCGATATCGTAGTCAATAATGCAGGGCTGACCCGCGATAATCTGGCGATGCGCATGAAGGACGAAGAATGGGATCAGGTGATCGCGGTCAATCTGACGGCGGCCTTTCGCCTGTCACGGGCCTGTTTGCGGGGCATGATGAAGCGCCGCTTTGGCCGAATCATTGGCATAACATCCATCGTTGGCGTTACAGGCAATCCTGGTCAGGCGAATTATGCGGCGTCCAAGGCCGGGCTGATCGGCATGTCAAAATCCCTGGCACAGGAAGTCGCCAGCCGGGGGATCACGGTCAATTGTGTGGCGCCGGGTTTCATTGAAACGGCTATGACAGATGAATTATCCGATGCACAGAAGGAAAAGCTGATGGGCGCGATTCCCGCAGGGCGTATGGGATCTGCGCAGGAAATTGCGGCAGCGACATTGTATCTTGCTTCAGTCGAGGCTTCCTATGTGACCGGTCAGACCCTGCATGTAAATGGCGGTATGGCAATGATCTGAGGGTGTTCGTGACAGAAGGGGTTTCCGGGCGCGACTCGGGGTATCTTGCATTCTGTCATTCAGTTGACACGATGGGCTGGTCCTTCCAGTTTAAGTGTGATAGGCAGGCGCCGTCGCGCTGAGAAAGCGGCGCTGGCAAAGGGTTAATCAGTAAGTTAGGCACTAAGGTCGGCCGGTTCTCCTGGGCCGCGACAAACAAGGGAAAGAATGATATGAGCGACGTTGCGGAACGTGTAAAAAGCATTGTTGTTGAGCATCTGGGCGTGGATGCCGACAAGGTTGTAGAGTCGGCCAGTTTCATTGATGATCTGGGCGCTGACAGCTTGGACACTGTTGAACTCGTGATGGCCTTCGAAGAAGAATTTAATTGCGAAATCCCTGACGACGAGGCCGAAAAAATCGCCACCGTCCAGGATGCGATTACGTTTATCGAAGCACACAAGTAAGTCATTTGCGGGATCGGGTGGTCGATTCTTCGGCCGCCCGACACTGACTTTGACTGGTTTATACCGATTGACTGTTCACTTCGATAACAATGCGTCTTTGGCCGGTTGAGGCAGTATGGCCTCTCCTGGAAAACAGTGCGTTTGAATCCTCTCCTCGGGGCGATAGACTGATACTTTTTGGTATCCTTCATGTCTCGCGGAGTGTCTTATTTTACGATGCATTGGTCGGACAAGGTTAGGATGGGGCAATAATGAAGCGTGTTGTCGTCACAGGCCTCGGTGCCGTAACCCCGCTTGGGGTGGGTGTTCAGAATGTTTGGGATCGTTTGATTGATGGAAAATCGGGCATTACGCCGGTTTCCACATTCGATGTATCAGATTTGCCTGCCAAGATCGCTGGCATGGTTCCTCGCGGTACAAAAGACGATGGTGCCTTCGACCCGGAAGAATGGGTCGAGAAAAAAGAACTCAAGAAAATGGACACCTTTATCGCCTTCGCGCTGGCAGCGGCTGCGCAGGCGGTTGAGGATTCCGGTTGGCGTCCTGACGCAGAAGAAGATCTGGATCGCACCGGTGTGATGATCGGGTCTGGTATTGGCGGTCTTGCCGGGATTTCCGAAGGCTCTGTCATTCTGGAAACCCGCGGTCCGCGCCGGATGAGCCCGTTTTTCATTCCAGCCAGTCTGATCAATCTGGCCAGTGGCTATGTGTCCATTGTCTATGGATTCCGTGGACCTAACCATGCGGTTGTGACGGCATGCGCGACGGGAACCCATGCGATTGGGGACGCCGCGCGCCTGATCATGTTTGGCGATGCCGATGTTATGTTGGCAGGCGGCACGGAAGCCGCAGTGTGCCGCATTGGCATGGCGGGCTTCGCTGCTTCCCGGGCCTTATCGACCAATTTCAATGATACCCCGGAACGTGCATCTCGCCCCTGGGATAAGGATCGCGATGGCTTCGTCATGGGCGAAGGGGCGGGCGTTGTCGTTCTGGAAGAACTGGAACATGCCAAGGCACGGGGTGCGAAAATTTATGCCGAGGTCCTGGGATATGGTCTGTCGGGCGATGCCTACCATATCACGGCGCCATCAGAAGATGGATCAGGCGGCTTCCGTGCGATGCAAGGCGCCTTCCGCAATGCCGGTATCGGTGTTGATAAGATCGATTATGTGAATGCCCATGGAACCTCTACCCCGTTGGGGGATGAGATTGAATTGGGCGCTGTGAAGCGGCTTTTTGGCGATCACGCGTATCAGATCGCCATGTCTTCTACAAAATCCGCAATCGGGCATTTGTTGGGCGCCGCCGGGGCGGTGGAAGCAATTTTCTCGGTCAAGTCGATTCAGACCGGAATCGTTCCGCCAACACTTAATCTGGACAATCCGTCGGACAGCTGTGACATCAATCTGGTCGCCCATACAGCGCAGGAACGGAAGGTCGACTATGCACTTTCCAACAGTTTCGGCTTCGGGGGCACCAATGCCAGCATCATCTTTGGTCCGGCCCCTTAACGGAAAAATTCAGTCAGATCCCTGTCGCAGCAACCGTTCTGTGGGATACAGGGTATAGGGGGGGCGATGGGACGGCTATCGCTGGGGCAGCAAGGGCTGATCTGGTGTCTGATATTTGTTGTGTTGGACGCCGCCCAGGCTGTGTATTTTGGCGGAATTCTGCAGCGCCTGGATGGATTTCTGATGGGCGGTCTGGTGTTTGGATTGTCGTCAATCGGATGCATTCTGTGGACAGTGTTCAGGCGCCCGCAGCAGCTTCAGGTCGTCTTTGACAACAGGCCGTCTGTTCTAGGGGTTAATCTTTCTGCGGCGGGCGGCTGGATGGCGTATTTCATCGCCATTCAGGTCATTGAACCAGCCGTCGCCTTCACGATCTTTTCTGGCGTAATTCCCCTGACAACGATTGTTGCGAAGCGGATGGGCTTTGCAGAGGCGCAATCATCGCGCAATGGCGTAGAGGCTCTTGGCAACGGTGTCTTGACCCTGGGGATGCTCTTACTGGCGGCATTCACTCTGTTGGGCTGGTCTGGATTTGTGCGGGGCGGCATTGGAACGGGCCTTCTGGGACTGGTTTTTTCCGCGATTGCAGGCATCCTGATCGCCATGATGCTGTTATACAGCAAGCGTTTGGATCTTCGCGGATTGGAACCGGTGCCGCAATTCGGGTTCCGGTTTCCAATTTATCTGGTTCTGACTGCTATAGGCTATGCCTCCGGTATTGATGCCAAGGCAGCTGTTCCGTTCACAGACCTTCTATATGCGGTTGCCATCGGCATGGTGGTGCTGGCTTTCCCCATCTATGCGGTCCAGAAGGCAGTTTCCCTGACAACATCCCTGACGATCAGCTCCGTCGCGGCGATTGCGCCCCTGATTGTCTTTGGCTTGCAGGTTCTGGAAGGGCGGGTTGATTATTCCAATTCGACCTCTGTGGGACTTGCTGTATATTTCATGGGTGCAATCATTGCAGCCGTGGGCAGTGCGCATGCGGCGACCCGGAAAAAAAGCCTGGCCTGATCAGATCTTTAGCCGATAGGAGCATGCGTGTCAGAGCCGTCTGAAGACCCAACAGATAATGAACCTGCCGGCACACCACCTTCCCCCAAACGCGGCGGATTGGGCCGGGCCCTGCGCCGGACTCTGATTTTATGTCTTGTTGTCGGTGTTGTGCTGGCGGGGGCGGCCATTTGCGTGGTGTTCTGGGCACAGGATACCTATCACGCATCAGGGCCACTGCAGCAAGAAGTCGAAGTGGTGATCGAGCCTGGGGCCAGCCTGCAGCGCATCGCGGCGAATTTACAGCGGGCAGGCGTCATTGAATATCCTAAGGTTTTTATCGCTATGCTGCGATATCAAAACCAGCATACCCAATTGAAGGCGGGGGAGTATCGCTTCCTGCCCGGCCAGTCCCAAGCGGAAGTGGCGCAGACGTTGATCGCCCATCATGTGATAGAACATCGTATCACAATTCCAGAAGGGCTGACCGTTTCCGAGATTTTCGGAATTATTGAGCAGACCGACGGTTTAACCGGGGGGCTGCCGCCAAAGTCACCGGAAGGCACGCTGTTCCCGGAAACGTATCAATATCGTCGGGGCGACAGTCGCGCCTCCATCGTTGACCGTCTGCAGTCGAAAATGGCGGCAACGGTCCAGGAATTATGGCAATCCCGTGCTGAAAACCTGCCTTACAGCACCCCCGAAGAGGCGGTGATCCTGGCGTCGATTGTGGAAAAGGAAACCGGTATTGCATCGGAACGCGCCCATATTGCCGGCGTTTTTGTCAATCGTCTGCGCAAGGGCATGCGCCTGCAATCGGACCCGACAATTGTCTATGGTCTGACGCAGGGTGACGGGCCGTTGGGTCGCGCTTTGACCCGGCAGGACTGGAAACTGGAAAATCCTTATAACACCTATCTGATCACAGGATTACCACCCGGCCCGATTGCAAATCCCGGCCGGGACGCGCTGATCGCTGCCATGCAGCCAATGAAGACAAAGGATATTTACTTTGTCGCGGATGGCACAGGGGGGCATGCATTTGCTGAAACCTTGACCCAACATAACAGAAATGTCGCCAAGTGGCGCAAGATCAGAGATGCCGTTGAGTAAATGCATAAAATCGAATGAGAGAATTACTCGATTTCGGTAGAATTCATATGCTAAGGTTTCACCTGGTTTGTTCGACGGTATGTTTTGGTGTGTCCGGGGGGAATTCTGGACGTGATGTTAGATCAAGTATTGAAGCGTTTGATCCGGTACGGTCGTTTGGTCGTCGTCGACGCGAAGGGTGCAAAAAAAGAATATGGTAATGCGGGTGAAACCGAGGATCAGTCCGACGGGACAGAGCCGCTTACCATGCATTTGCACGATAAAACAGTTGCCTGGACCATTGCGCTGAACCCGGACCCCGCCTTTGCAGAGGCCTATATGGATGGGCGCCTGTCCTTCACGGGGGGGCGCATATGGGATTTTCTTGAACTTGTTGGTCGAAATATAACCAGCGGCTCCGGGGCAAGCATGCCTGCCAGCATTGGCCGCGCTTTGGGCTTTATGATGCGCAAAGTGCATCAATTGAATCCCGCCGGGCTTTCCCGTCAGAACGTCGCGCATCACTATGACTTGTCGGGTGAACTGTATGACCTGTTCCTGGACAAGGATCATCAGTATTCCTGTGCATATTTTCCGACATCAGAGGCAGGCCTGGAAACGGCACAAACCGCAAAGAAACGCCATATCGCAAACAAACTACTGCTGAAGTCCGGTATGCGGGTGCTGGATATCGGCTGTGGTTGGGGTGGTATGGCGTTGAGCATCGCCAAACAGGTTGAGGGCGTCCATGTGCTGGGCGTTACATTGTCGACTGAACAATTGGCGATTGCGCGCAAACGCGCGGACGAGGAAGGTCTGGCCGACCGCGTGAAGTTCGAACTGATCGACTATCGCTTTGTTGAGGGACAGTTTGATCGCATCGTGTCTGTGGGCATGTTCGAACATGTTGGCGTCCCGAATTACCAGGCGTTCTTTGATAAGGTTCAGTCCTTGTTGACCGATGATGGCGTGGCGTTGATCCATGCGATCGGGCGCAATGAGGGACCGGGCATTACAAGCCCTTTTATTCGAAAGTATATCTTTCCAGGTGGATATATTCCCGCCCTTTCGGAGGTTATCACACGCATTGAAAAGACGCGCCTGTGGATGACGGATATTGAAATTCTGCGTCTGCATTATGCGGAAACATTAAAGCACTGGCGCTATCGCTTCCTGGAGAATTGGGACCGGGCGGAGCAGATTTATGACGCGCGCTTTTGTCGGATGTGGGAGTTTTATCTGGCCGTGTCTGAGATGAGCTTCCGCTATGACACGCTGATGGTCTGGCAAATCCAACTCTCCAAGCGGTTGGAAACCGTGCCCCTGACACGAGACTACCTCTATTCCAAGGACGCGTGATCCGTCACGGTTTCGTCAGACAGGGATGCTATAATGCTTGCATTGAGGAGTCGGGCAGGAGGCATTGATGTCTGTTGGGTCATGGTCATTTGCATTCATAGGATTGATCCTGATGGTCGGGGTGGAGGCAAAAGCCGGGGATTTCATCGTTTTAAGCGATTTGCCCTATACTGAGGATCAACAGCGGGTTTTTGAAGATCAGATTATTCCGGCGATTAAGGCGGACTTGGCCCCTTTTGTTATTCATGTTGGTGATTTCAAAGGCAGCAAAGAGGTGTGCAGTGACGGCCTGTTTCTGGCCGTTCGGGACACGCTGTATGGTTTGAAGCCAGGGCGGGTTTTCCTGACACCAGGGGATAATGACTGGACCGATTGCGACCGGGATTCCACTGGACTGGCGATGCGGGAATATGATCGCCTGTCGCGCCTGCGCCAGATTTTCTTTGAGCCCGCGCCGGAAAGCCCAGAGGAAATGCATGTGATGCGCCAGGATGGATATCCTGAAAATGCGCGCTGGGTCGATGATGGTGTAACATATGTGACCTTGCATGTTGTCGGCACCAATAATGGACGTGCGCAGATCCTGCTGGATGATGTCGATTTCGCCCTGGCCCAGGTCAGCGCGCGTGAACAGGCCAATCGGGTCTGGCTTGAGGGGGCGGTGGAACAGGCCAGGGAGGCCCAGGCAAAGGCGCTGGTCATTGCGATGCAGGCCGATGTAACGGAACCTTGGGGCAGCGGGTCCTGTGAGGGCACCACGCGGATAAAATGCGATGCCTTCGCTATGTTGAGAGATCAAGTGAGGCTGGCCGCTCAGCAGTTTAGGGGACCGGTTCTGTTGATCCACGGGGATTCCGACCCCTATTGTCTGGATCAGGAATTTGGGGGAGATCAGGCCCCGAACCTGTGGCGCCTGAATTCTGCGGGGGACTATGCCGTTATCGACGCGGTAAAAGTCACGGTTCAGCCCGACAGCACAACGCCCTTTATGGCACGGACATTGGTTTCGGGTCAGGCCCCGCGGCAGGGGTGCTGAACCGGGCCAACTTTTTTGTCGGCCCGGTTTTAGACAATCTCAGGCGCGATATGCCTGAATTACAGCCAATTGGTTTCATAGGGATAGGTGGACATGCGTTCGACGCCGGTTTCCGTAATGACAACCTGTTCTTCCAGCTTCACGCCTTCGCGTCCGCCTTCGACCCCGATGAAGCTTTCCACGCACATCACCATGCCCGGCACGAATACGCCGTCATAGCCTTTCGCATTAAAATCCGCCTTGTGTTTGATCGACGGGTATTCATCCGCCAAACCAATGCCATGCATGCAACTGGTATAGCGGTTTGACAGAAATTCATCAGGGATGGTCCAGGTGGATTCTGTCACTTCCCGGAAGGATTTGCCAGGGCCCAATGTGCCGATATTGTATTGGATCTGCTCATACGCCTTGGCATAGAGGCGTCGTTGTTCATCGGTTGGTTTGATATCCCCCTGATCCACGCCACAGACCCAGGCGCGTGAGATATCGGAGCAATATCCATAGGGGCCGATCAGATCCGTGTCGAAGCTGACCATATCACCCAATTCGATGGGACGCATGGAGCATTCCCGGAACCAGGGATTGGTGCGTGGCCCGGCGGAAAGCAGGCGGGTTTCGATCCATTCCCCGCCCAATCGGATATTGACCTCATGCAACTTCGCCCATAGCGCATTTTCGGTGATGCCCGGTTCCAGGATGGCGCGCATTTCGCGGATACCCTGTTCACAGGCATTCATGGATGCCTGCATCAGGATCAGTTCTTCCGGCGATTTGATGGCGCGGGCCATTTCTGCCAGACCTTCACCGTCATGCAAGCTGATTTGCTGGTCCTGCAGCGCGCTGGCGGCCATGATGGAGACATGATCCACCGCGATACGATTGTTGCCCCCACCATAGGTTTTGACCAGATCTGAGATTTGGTCGGCAAACATCTTCACACGTTCTTCGCCCCTTGGCCCGACGGAAAAGAAATAGAAAGAGGGAATGGCGCGATATTCATCAACGCCCGGCAGGTCTGTGGCCAGATGCGGGTGGTTGGCGTAATCAAATAGAATGACCGGCCCATCGGTACACACGAAGACGCAGCGGGTTTCATAATGTGCGCACCAGACCTGCATGTTGGTGGCGTCGGTCGCATAGCGCGTGTTCAACTGGTTAAAGAACAGGCCACCGGCATAATCACCAGCCTTCAGGGCATCGCGTAATCTTTTTAGACGATAACCCCGAACCACATTCAGGTCGGTTGGGGCTTCGGAATATTCCATTGCGCCGTGTTGGCGGGGTGCCTTTTTGACGGCGTCGATTGCGTTCAGGCCCATTGCTGCGCTCACACTTCTGCCTTGCCAGCGTCGCGATATGCGAACACCTAAGACAGCAGCTTGGGTCCAGATTGACAGCGGCAGTTTCCTGATTGCGACGCTATTGCGTTAATATTGGCTGGGGCGATCCCGCCTGATCGCTATTGCGTTAATATTGGCTGGGGCGTTACCGCCCGATCGCGTTTACGGTCATACATGGCGGCATCGGCCTTGGCGAACAGATTGTCGGCCTCGTCCCTTGGTCCATAAGGGGCATATCCAAACGATGCGCGAATGGGGATACGCATGCCATTCCAGGGAACATCGCTGCAGTTCAGAATTTGATCCAATTTGCGAACACGCAGTTTGGCCCCTTTGTCATCCGTGTCCGTCAGGATCAGGGCGAATTCATCCCCGCCAATACGCGCAGCACTGTCAGTAAAGCGGGTATGCCGGTTCAGGATTGTGCCAACCGTGGCCAGCACCAGGTCACCAACGGGGTGCCCATGGCGATCATTGATTGCCTTGAATCCATCCAAATCGATCATGACAAGCACACCCTTTTCGCCATGCCGTTTGACCCGCGCAAGGGCTGTTTCCAGCGCCAGTTCAAAGCCGCGCCGGTTCAGCAGGCCGGTTGTCTCATCCGTGCGCGACAGATGCTCCAATGTCGCGATCCGGCGTTGTGCATCGGTCAGATTCTGACGCGCTTCCTGCGCCAGGGTCAGGGCATCGCGCAGCAATCGACGGTAATTGCGTATTTCCGCCCAATCGGTTGGACGGTCGTTCAGGCCGGATTGGTCATGCCCATCGGGGGATACAATCCCCTGCCCATCGGGGGATACAATCCCTTGTGTATCACTGACCAGACGTAATTTTTCAACTGCTTGGACCATTATGCTCTCTCCCGTTCCCAAATCCCAATCTGTGGGAAACAGGGCAAATCGCATGCCAAAGGGAAGCTTGCCCAGAAAACGCTCTACAGTCCGGGCTTTTGCGCAGCCCTGTCATCAAATTGGCTTTAGCATGCAGATGAAGGGAGGATTTTCCTGCCCAGTTGCCCGGAATCGGATTCCTAGTGGTGGGGAATCAAGATGTAGTGTCTATCTTGTGCAGGGTTAGAAACGCTCCAGCCAGGGGCGCAATTCAACTTCCCAGGTCCAGGCGCTGCGATGTTGGCGGTGCAAATCCAGATAACTGTGCGCGATAGTCGTCGGGTCCAGTTTGTCATCTTCCGGGCAGGGGCCTGTGGCAATGCTGCCATCAATGATGAAATGCCCAATATGAATACCCAGGGGTTGCAGTTCCCGCGCCATAGATTGACACAACCCCCGCAGGGCAAACTTCCCCATCGCGAAGGTGGAGGAATTTGGATAGCCTTTTACGCTGGCAGATGCCCCGGTAAACAGGATCGACCCAGTGCCGCGGGGAATCATGCGCTTGGCCGCAGCCTGTCCAACCAGAAAGCCCCCAAAGCATGTTGTCTCTATCGCTTCTTTCACAGCGGCCGGGTCCAGATCCTGAATCGGGCCGCGCACCCGTTTTGAGGCATTGAAGACTACCAGATCGGGCACGCAGGGCAGGGCGTTGAACAAGGCCTCCACCTGATCCGCCTGGGACGCATCGCAGGCATGGGCAACCGCCCCTGTTTCCTGGCACAGTTCGTCCAGTTTTGATGGTGTGCGCGCGGCAAGATGGACTGCCATCCCCTGTTCATGACACAGGCGGGCCAGCGCGGCACTAAGGCCGGATCCTGCGCCAACGATAAGAGCGGTTTCCTGTGCTAGTGCCACGTTTATTTCCTCCAAAGGATTTTTCAGAATAGTTAGGGTCGCGACCCTGCCCACCAGGACCGGACGGCAGCCGACAGGATACCTCTTAAAAGTAATAATATACTCATAAATTGGGGGAAGCATGAGCAAACTGGATTTTGATGGCACGCGCGTGGATGTGGATGCCGGTATCCTTCGGGATTTGGGACGGAAGGTCTTGCGCGAAATCGGCTGTACGCCAGAAACAGCGGCCAGCGTCAGCAACCATTTGGTGGAGACGAGCCTGGCGGGCGTCGAA
Organism: Hwanghaeella sp. 1Z406; assembly: GCF_048892425.1. Lineage (NCBI taxonomy): Bacteria > Pseudomonadati > Pseudomonadota > Alphaproteobacteria > Rhodospirillales > Aestuariispiraceae > Hwanghaeella > Hwanghaeella sp. 1Z406. The sequence continues at coordinate 166,062 of NZ_JBLZHU010000008.1, read as the reverse complement.
TCCCATGGTGTGATGCGCCTGTTGCAATATGTCGATCAATTTAGATCAGGGTATATGTCTGCTGGCGCTGTGCCGACTGCGATGGAAACGCGCAGCGGCGTTTGGGAAATAGACGGGGGTGGTGGTATCGGCATCCCGGCAATGGAACTGGCGATAGAGAAAGCAGTCCTGGCAACGCGACAATCAGGGTTGGTTGCTGTTGCGGTAAGGCATTGCGGGCATACGGGACGCATTGGCGCCTATGTTGAACGCGGTGCGGACGCCGGCTGCCTGACGATTTGTGTTGGCGGCGGGGGCAGACATAACTGGCGTCAGGTTGCGCCTTATGGCGGCAGTCGGGCGATTTTGCCAACCAACCCCTATGCGCTTGCTATGCCGGGTGGCAATCACGGACCGGTCGTTCTTGATTTCGCAACCTCCATTATTGCCGGCGGTTGGATATATGCGGCGAAAAATGCGGGTGCTTTGTTGCCAGAGGGGTGTCTGATTGATCGGGATGGACATCCCAGCCGTGATCCGGACGCTTACTTCAATGGCGGTGCCATCCTGCCCATGGGGGGCCCGAAAGGCTACGCGCTGGGTCTGATTGCAGAGCTGATCGGGGAGGCCATGTTGGGGCCATCCACAACTGAAATGAACTGGCTGATTTTGTGTCTGGACACGAAAATGTTCAAAGAACAAAGCGCATTGCATGCAACGGCTGAGGAAATTCTGGCAGAGATACGCACCTGCCCGCCAGCGCCTGGCTTCGACTTGGTGCAAGTCCCCGGCGAGCGGGAACGCGCAGCGAAAGCGAAATCAAACGCGGTGGCGATTCCAGAGCCAACTTGGAATGATCTGCAAGCCCTGGCACAGCAGTTGGGGTGTGCCTAGATGACCCGGCTGGGCAAAGGCTGACCTGCGAAATGGGCGGCAAGGTTATCCAGACAGCGAAAGCCCATATCGTTGCGCGTCTCTACCGTTGCCGATCCCACATGGGGCAATAGGAAGGCGTTGGGAAGGTCCAGGTAGCGGGGGTCCAATTTCGGCTCCCCCGTAAACACATCCAGCCCCGCAGCAAAGACCTTGCCGGACTTCAAGGCGTCAATCAGCGCATCGTCAACGACAACGGGACCGCGCGCCGTATTGGCGACAACCGCTCGGTCAGGCAGCAGTGCGATCCGCTCTGCATTTAGCCAATGCTTCGTGTCTTCGGTCAGGGGACAGGTCAGCGCCAGGAAATCACACAGGGGCAACATGTCTTCCGCCCTGGCATAGAAGGTCGCGCCCTGATCGTCACTGCCTTCCAGTTGTCGGCGATTGTGATACATTATGGTCATATCAAAACCCTTGGCGCGCCGCGCGACGGCTTGACCAATCCGGCCCATGCCAACAATGCCCAAACGCTTACCGCTCATATGAACGCCCAGCATGTCCCGGGGGGCCCATCGGCCCCATTTCCCTGCCCGCAGAGTGGCTTCTGACTCTTGCGCCATTCTGGCGGCGCCCAAGAGGCACAGGATGGTCGTGTCGGCTGTCGCATCTGTCAGCACGTCTGGCGTATTGGTGACGATCAGGCCGCGGGCTTTGGCCGCCTTCAAATCAATATGATCGCAGCCCACGGAAAAGGTCGCCAGAATCTCAACGGATTTGGGCAATGTGGCGATTGTTTCGGCATCCATTTTTTCGGTTGGACTGCAAATAATCGCGCGACAGCCCTGAGCGCGCGCAACAATGGCAGCGCTGTCTAAAGGCGCATCGGTCTCGTTGGGTTGGGCATCAAACTCTGACCGAAAGCGGGCCTCAACATCTTCAGGCATTAAGCGGGTCGCAAATACTTTGGGCAGATCGGACATAGGCTACGCCACTCCTTTATCATGAGAGGACGACAGCTTAAGAGAACTATCGCGACCCGTCACGCCCCGTCATGATGTGTCTGAGGATCGTAACTTGACCAATGTGAACGTTGTCACTAACGTTCAATTCATGGGGTTTGCGAACACCCCGTGAGGCGTCAGCCCAAGGATCGCGTCCTAAAGCCACTTATCTGGAAAGGGCGCATTATGACGTCACCCACTGAAATCACATCACAACAGCTCAATCGCCTTATTGGCACACCGACCTGTCCCATCATTCTGGACGTTCGCATCGATGAAGATTTTTCGCTGCATCCCAACCTTATTCCCGGATCCAGGCGGCACAATTATAATTCCGTATCGGATTGGGCACCAGACTATCTAGGTCAATCGGTTGTGATCTCTTGCCATAAGGGCCTCAAACTCAGCCAGGGCGTTGCCGCCTTGTTGCGACACCACGGGACCGACGCACAGACATTGGAAGGGGGGTATTTGGGATGGCTTGACGCGCAATTGCCCCTTGTTCCATTCACATCCCTGCCTGAGCCTGATCGCAAGGGGCAGACGCTTTGGGTGACGCGCGCGCGCCCGAAAATTGATCGACTGGCCTGCCCCTGGCTCATTCGGCGCTTTATTGATCGCAATGCCGTTTTCTTATTCGTCTCCCCCGGTGAAGTCCTGAATGTTGCGGATCGTTTTGGGGCGACACCATTTGATATCGATGATGTCTTTTGGAGTCACCGCGGTGAGACCTGTACGTTTGATACCATGCTGATGGAATTTGGGTTGACCACAGAACCTCTGGCGCGATTGGCAACGATTGTGCGCGGTGCCGATACAGCGCGCCTGGATTTGGCACCAGAGGCTGCTGGACTATTGGCAATCTCGCTGGGCTTGTCGCGGCAATATAAGGATGATTTAGAACAGCTTGGTGCTGCGATGGGCGTTTATGATGCGCTGTATCGATGGTGCAGGGATGCGACTTCAGAAACACATGATTGGCCCAACACAGCAGGTGCAGCATGACGGATACAGCGACGTCCCCACAAACAATGCCAAGCCTGGCAGAAGCCACGAAAGTCTGGTTTCGCATTGGGTGCCTGTCCTTTGGCGGCCCCGCGGGACAGATTGCGTTGATGCATCGCGAAGTAGTTGAAGATCATAACTGGATCGGCGACCGGCGGTTTCTGCACGCTTTAAATTTTTGTTCCCTGTTACCGGGGCCGGAAGCGCAGCAATTGGCGACCTATCTGGGATGGCTGATGCATGGCGCGGTCGGCGGCTTGATTGCCGGTCTGCTGTTCATCATTCCGGGCGCAATCGTGATGTTGGGCCTATCGATTCTGTATGTGACCGCGGGGGAGGTGCCTGCTGTCTCTGCGGTTTTCTTTGGCTTGTCCTGTGCGGTTGTCGCGATTGTCCTTAATGCCCTGTATAAGGTAGCCAAACGGGCCCTGCATGGAGCGATTGCGTGGGGGTTGGCCAGCATTTCCTTTGTCGCCCTTTTCTTTCTGTCGGTTCCATTTCCCATCGTCGTGATTTCCGCTGCATTGATCGGTTTCCTCTTGCCAGGGCGGTTTCAGGGGGGGAAGCATGACGCAGGAGGTGGCGAGACCCCGGCGCTTTTGGATCATGTGATCGCGCAAAATCCAGGATTTATGGCGATGCGGGCGAAAGCGGCGCGCCGCGCAGGGTTGCTGTCGCTTTTTGCCTGGGGTGCGCCGGTTCTGGCATTGGTGTTGGTGGGTGGATTTTATGCAGATGTCGCCTTGTTCTTTTCCAAGATGGCCGTCGTTACATTCGGCGGTGCCTATGCCGTTCTGACCTATGTCGCGCAACAGGCCGTGGAAAGCTATGGCTGGTTGACCCCGGATCAGATGTTGACCGGTTTGGGGCTTGCGGAGACCACACCGGGCCCCTTGATACTGGTGCTGGAATTTGTTGGTTTTCTGGCAGGTTATGCGGCCCAAGGGACTTTGTGGGCCGGCGTTCTGGCCGCCTGTGTCACGCTGTGGGTGACCTTTGCGCCGTGTTTCGCCTTCGTCTTTTTGGGCGCGCCCGCGATTGAGCGATTGCAACAAAACCCTCGTCTTGCCGGTGCTTTATCGGCAATCACGGCGGCTGTTGTCGGGGTCATCGCCAATCTGGCCTGTTGGTTTGGTCTTCGCATCCTGTTCACACAGGTATCGGCTTTTCAGTTCGGGCCGTTCTCGGTGGACATGCCGGTGCTGACCAGTCTGGACCTATCGGCGGTATTGGTGACGGCTTTGGCGCTGATGGCCGTGTTTCGATACAGGCTGGGCGTGATTGCGACATTGAGTATTTGTGCCGTCTTTGGCTTGGGTTTGAAGCTGATTTTGGGTTAGGTCCAGCCGCGTCCTTTCTTTACCGCACTGTCGCCCAGCTTTTTGCGCACCGCATCCATGGCGCGTTCGATTTTGGCGCGCTTGCCGGCATCGGGGTCGCCCAAGTCAATTGGGTCCGCACCGGCCGGGTCTGTCAGTTCCGACATGCCGATGCCAATCAGGCGAAAGGCCCGGCCATCGGCTTCCTTGTCCAATATGGGCGCTGCCGTGCGATACAGGGTTTCGGCCAGTTGACTGGGGTCCGTTAAGGTGCGGGATCGGGTGACCGTCTTGAATCCATTGGTTTTCAGTTTCACCGTCACTGTGCGCCCGGCATATCCTTTTGATTTCATCCGGCGGGCAACCTTTTCGCATAAGGGCCACAGGGCGTCTTTCAGTTTAGCCGCAGTGGAAATGTCGTCGTTAAAGGTTGTCTCGGCAGAGATGCTTTTGGTTTCGCCTTCCGGCTCTACGCTGCGACCATCTTCTGCCCTGGCAAAATGATACAGCCGATTGCCCATCGCGCCATACCGCCCAATCAGGTCAAATTTTTCATAGGCCATCAGATCGCCAATGGTATGGATTCCGTCTGCTTCCAAGGTGGCGCGCAAGGTTTTGCCCACCCCCCAGATAATGCCAACCGGTTTTGATTTCAGGAAGGAGACTGCTTCCTGCTGCCCAATCACGGCAAAGCCACGGGGCTTGTCCAGATCAGAGGCGATTTTCGCCAGGAATTTATTATAGCTGAGCCCAATGGACGCCGTGACCCCGATTTCCTTTTCAATGCGCTTCACCAGATATGCCAGTGTCGCAGCGGGGGGACGGCCGTGCAGGCGGGTTGTGCCGGTCAGGTCCAGGAATGCCTCATCAATAGAGATCGGCTCAACCTGTGGGGTCATCTCCAGCATCATGGCGCGGATTTCCCGGCCAACAGACGCATATTTCTCCATATTCGGACGTATGACGACAGCATTGGGACAGGCCTTCAGCGCCTTGAACATCGGCATGGCGGATCGCACACCATACAGCCTGGCAACGTAACAGGCCGCAGATACCACGCCGCGCTTTCCCCCGCCGACAAGGACAGGTTTGTCGGCCAGGCTGGGATCATCCCGCTTTTCAACAGAGGCGTAGAAGGCGTCGCAATCAATATGGGCAATTGATAGGCTGGCCAGTTCGGCATGCGCGATCACGCGGGGGGAGTGACAGTGCGGGCACCGCTTTGGCATTTCCTCCAGCGTTGGGCGTGTCATCTGATGCAGGCATTCCCGGCACAGAAACAGGGGGGGCTGCATATCAGTCATTACGCAGGCCATAACCATGCAGCACCCCGAACGCCGCTGTCCGGGCCGTGCATGTGACGCAGCAAGGGGGTACTGACCGAATCAGAAAAGACGTATTTTCCCCACAAGGCCGGGACGTCTTGATACAGGCTGTGTATGCCAGACAGGCCGCCGCCCAGCACAATCGCATCGGGGTCCAAAATATTGATCACATGGGATAGGGCGCGGGCCAAGCGGCTGGCATAAAGCATCAGGCTGGCCTTACGTTTGGGTGAATCGGCCAGGGCGATTGTATCTGCTGGTACGATTTCTTCAGATGTTTTGGCATGGTGTTTCGCCAGGCCGGGACCGCTGAGATAGGTTTCGATACAGCCGGATTTCCCGCAATAGCAGGGCAGGGCGGGGTCTGATCCCGCAGTGGCCCACGGCAATGGGTTATGCCCCCATTCACCGGCGATGGCGTTTGGACCATTCAGCAAGGCCCCGTTGCTGACAATACCAGCCCCAACGCCCGTTCCCAAAATGACGCCAAAAACTGTGCGGTACCCGGCCCCCGCACCATCAACAGCCTCAGATAATGCAAAGCAATCGGCATCATTGGCGATGCGCACCGGTCGGCCCAGAACCTGCGTTACATCCTGCAGTAATGGTTTGCCGATCAACCAGGTGGAATTGGCATTCTTTACCAATCCCGTCGCGGGAGAAATGCTTCCCGGTATGCCAATCCCAACATGGATATCGTCGCCCTTGGAACCGGCAAGGTGCGTTACCATATCCCGAAGCATGGTTAAGGTCGCGTTATAGTCACCGCGCGGGCTTTCAACCCGATGACGTGCCAGAATCTCACCATTCTGGTTCATTAGTATGCCAGATGTCTTTGTACCACCCAGGTCCAGACCAATGCGCATTACCTTTGTCCTATCTTTGTCGATGCGTGAAAAGCATCGCCACCTCAGCGATTATGTTATAGAACACTTAATAGACAGCATTCCATTGGTCAGTTGATTTCAATGTGTAAGCGGGTAGTGTACACAGTGTTGATTTGAACCGATACAGAGATCGGTTATGTTCGGATAGGGGGCAATATGGCCAAGACGGTTTTGATCGTTGAGGATAATGAACTCAACATGAAGCTGTTTCATGATTTGCTGGATTCAAAAGGCTATACCATCCTTCAAACGAGGGATGGCATGGAGGCCTTGAAAATTGCCCGCAGTGAGAAGCCTGATCTGATCCTGATGGACATACAATTGCCGGAAGTTTCGGGATTGGAGGTGACCAAATGGATAAAAGAAGACGACGATCTGAAACATATTCCGGTTATCGCCGTGACGGCATTTGCCATGAAAGGGGATGAGGAAAAAATCCTGGAAGGTGGTTGTGAGGCGTATATTGCCAAACCAATTTCTGTGGCAAATTTCTTGTCCACGATAGAGAAGTTTCTCGCCTGATTTTAGGCGCGTGAATGTAAGGATGTGAAGCGGATGACCGCAAGAGTGCTCGTGGTCGATGATTTACGCCCCAACGTCAAACTGTTGGAGGCAAAGCTGACCAGTGAGTATTTTGAGGTCATAACAGCCCGTGACGGGCTGACAGGCCTTGAAATGGCGAAGCATGACCAGCCCGATATTATCCTTCTGGATGTTATGATGCCCGGAATGGATGGGTTCGAGGTTTGTGAAAAGCTGAAGCAAGATCCTGTTACCATGCATATTCCGGTCGTCATGGTCACGGCCTTATCTGATTCGGCAGATCGCGTGCGGGGCCTGGAAGCAGGCGCAGATGATTTTCTGACGAAACCTGTCAATGATGCAGCTCTATTTGCGCGCGTACGCTCGCTTGTGCGCCTGAAAATGTTGATGGATGAATGGCGCATGCGCGAACAGACATCCGGGCAATTGGGCGTCATGCGCGAAGACAAGCCCATTCATGCCGTTGATGCGTCCAATGCCAAGGTTCTGGTGGTAGAAGACAATCGGATTGATGCGCAGAAGATCGTTGATGCACTGGATCGGGACAATGCCAGCAGTGATATTGTTGCCTCTGTCGCCGAAGCCAATGAACGCCTGAAAATGGCAGCGTACGAGTTGCTGGTTGTCAGCTTGCGTTTAAAGAACGGCGATGCGTTACGGTTTTGCAGCCATGTGCGCGCCGCTGATGCAACCCGCCACACCCCGATGTTACTGACCGTTGAAGAAGATGATACGGAGCGCCTGGCCAAAGCCCTGGATATCGGGATTAACGATTATCTGATCAAACCGATTGATAAGCAGGAATTGCAGGCGCGGGTTCGCACCCAGATTCGCCGTCAGCGGTATCAGGACCGCCTGCGCGAAAATTACGAACGAAGCCTTGCCATGGCGCTGACGGACAGTCTGACGGGGCTGTATAATCGCCGATATCTGACCGCGCATCTAAGCGGCCTTGTTGACCGTGTTCGGGCCAGTGGCAAACCATTGGCGGTCATGATGTTCGATATCGATTACTTTAAGCAGGTCAATGACACGTATGGTCATGCGGCCGGGGACGAGGTTCTGATCGAATTGAGCCGTCGTGTTGGTCAGAATGTCCGGTCGATTGACACAATTGCCCGCTTTGGCGGTGAAGAATTCGTCGTCCTGATGCCGGACGCAGATTACAGTGTTGCTGGTGTCGTGGCCGAACGGCTGCGCAAGAGCATATGTTCCGCGCCGATACATGCCCGTGGCGGTCCCGATGGTGGCCTCGATATTTCCATTTCCGTCGGCGTGGCGCTGTTTGATTTTGACAATGACACTGGTGAAGAAGTCCTGCACAAGGCGGACAAGGCCTTGTATGAAGCTAAACGCCAGGGGCGGAATCGGTGTATCGGCTATTTGGATAAGGACAGCTTCGACCAAATAAAAAGCAGCAAATCCGGCGCGTCTATTAACGCGGCGGAATAATCCTGATACCGCCCCGTTTCCAGTGAAATCGACAATCCGCCGTCGCCGTCATAAATCGACGGTTCGTGTCAGCGTGCGAATGTCTTCAAGAGGATCATGCCCTTGCATGAGCTCATACAGGATGCTTTCCCCACATGTTTTTTCAGCAGATACGGCGGCGCACACGATCCCGTTCGCGCAGGCATTGCGCTAAACGTCAGGTGGGATTTCAGGGATATTTTTTACTGAATTCGGAAAGCCCAAATGGCGCGGCGAAGAGATCATATCTTTCGACCGCGCCATAGGGATTATCAGAAACACCGTCCCGTATTCAATCGACCCCAGCGGGGCAGGTACGCTAAGGGCGCGGGTGGTACTCAGCTGGCAGCGGAGTCGTTTGCCGGGGCGGCGTCCAGAACAAAGCCTGTCTGCTTAGGTTCGACCCGTTGCATCGCCTCGCGCTTTTCATCGGTCCATTCGGCAACCAGGATCAGCTCCATCGGGTCTGTTCCTTCGGCCTCAACAGGTTCTGGAACCAGAAGTCCTGCTTCGCTGACATAAAATGTGTGGTCCCCAAAAGCCTCCGTCAGGGCAGTGTGGGGGGTGCTTCCTTCTTCAACGGGATCGGCGCCGGTCTGCTGTTTCACAGCAGCCTGCTGGCTGGTATTGAGCTTCATTGAGAGTCGACCTTTCGGGTCAATCATTCGGACCAGGTGTCGCGCCAAGGGCCTGTAAAGAACCCTATAATCTGCTTTGGTCCATGGTTCTGGCGATACGCCGACACCGATCCTGCGATTATGCCAGAGATTCCAGATGCGATCAAATGGGGGACCTGTTTTTATCCCCGATCATTGATCAGCTTACGGCGCAGCCAGCCCGACGCGATATCCATGGATACAACAACGATCAGGGTCATGACGATCAGATACATCACATTTTCCCAATCCTGCTGTGTCTGCATCGATTGCACCAGTTTCAGGCCGATACCCCCAGCACCCAGCGCCCCAATCACGGTGGCGGATCGAATGTTGGATTCCAGATAATACAGAGTCTGGGAAACAAAGATCGGCAGGATTTGCGGTATCACACCAAAGCGATAGCGCTGGATCGCCGTTGCCCCGGTGGACCGAACGCCTTCCACCTGCTTTGAGTCAATATTTTCAATTGCTTCAGAAAACAATTTCCCCAAAGTGCCGGTATCGGTGAAAGCAATCGCAAGGGAACCGGTCAGGGGTCCAAGGCCGAATGCGCGGATGAAAATCAAGGACCAGATGATCTGGTCGATTCCGCGCAGAAAGTCGAACAGGCGGCGCAGTACCATGCGGCTGGCAAAGATCGGATTGAAATTTGCCGCTGCCAGAAAACCAAGGGGCAGGCCAACACCAGCGGCTACAAAGGTTCCCAGCAGCGCCATCAACAGTGTTTCCAGCAAGGCAATAAACATTTCGTTGTGTTGCCAGTCCGGGTTGCGCCAGAATTCCAGGAAGATAAATTCGGCATTGGATAGCGCCGGATCAATCCGCTCCTCAGACCAGGCGAGATCCCACAATGCAGCCGTGCTCAGACCATGCAATTGCGAGTTCGGGCCAAACCAGAAATATTCCCAACCAAAGAAATAGCGTTGAACAAGAATCTGCGCGCGGGTAACGCGCATTGTCTTGTAAAAGTCCGGTGCATATTCAAACTTTGTCGGTGCAAAGGACGACCCTTCCGGCAGGATGCCGCGTTTGACCATTTCGGCCATATCAAGGGCGTTTGCATTTCCGGACTGTTCCTCAGGGACATAACGGTATTGGTTATCGTCATCCAGGAAGGCGCGATAGCCATTCACATGCACGCCGTCCTTGGTCACGCGCGCGGCATAGGTCGATCCGTCCGGCGCGGTATAGTCCAGCCGTCCTGTTGCGAATGTGACGATATGGCGTCCCCCTAGCGAGACACGATACCTGTCACCATCTGTTGTGACCCAGCTGGGCAGGGGGTCCTGTTCGGTGTTCCGGTCGCCTTCGACCGTGACCGATACTTCATCCTGACGTGCGGAATAGCTGACCTGATATTTGTGGTGAAAGCTGTCACGCGACAGCAGCACGCCCCGGTTCCAATCTGCCGCCCCAAACACGCCTGAAACATCGAAGGCAACCCAGGCATAGACCAGATAAGCCAGAACGATGCCCAGGGACGTCAGGGGCCAGAAGGCCGCCAGACGGGACTTCCGGATCACCTCGCCATGGGTGCGGCGAAGGCGGTTCGCCTGGCTGTCGAGTGTCATCGTCGTCATGGGGTCGTGTCCTTAATCGTAAAGCGCGTGACAGGTCAGGCCATTTGATACGTGCCGCCGACCAAATTCCGCCGGATACGGCTGGAAATCTGGTCAATGACGACGATGGTCAGGAATAGCAGTAGAAACAGCGCCGAAATCTTGTCGCCTGCGCCCCAACTGATGGCGGTACGAAATTCCTGGCCGATCCCGCCAGCGCCAACAAAGCCTAAAATGGCTGAGGCGCGAATATTGATTTCAAACCGCAACAGCGCATAGCTGCAATAATTTGGCAGAACCTGCGGCAGGACGCCAAAGCGCATGCGCTGCAGCCAGCTGGCACCGGTCGCCTGCAGCCCTTCCAGCGGTTTCCTGTCGATATTCTCATTCACTTCTGAGAACAGTTTGCCCAAGGCACCGGCTGTATGCAGCATCACGGCGATGATTGCCGGTATCGGGGTCGCACCCAGTAAATAGATCAGGAAAAGCGCCAAAATCAGCTCTGGGAAGGCGCGGGTGATGTCCATCAATCGCCGCGCAATGGGGACAATGCCCGGTATGATGCCTAGATTGCGCGAGGAACAGAAGGCCAGGATCATTGCCATCACTGCGCCAAACAGGGTTCCAACCATGGCCATGTTGATCGTTTCCAACATGGCGGGCGAATATTCAAGGACGGTGATAAGCCAGTCATCGGCAGCAAAAGTGTCTTGAATGATTTGGGACGGGAAATCGAAGAATTTGGCAAGTCCCTGCCAGAAACCGCCGGAATTCAGGTCTTCCGCAATAGAAAAGCCCCCAAAGAAGACGATCAGCGATGCGCCAAGAAACACGGCTGTATAGAGCCGCCGTCTTTGTTCCATGCCATTGAAATGGCTTTGTAACTGGCCGATGGTCAGGGGGGTGTTCATTTTATCGAAGCTCCACAGTAAACGGACTGCGGCGCCGATGCGTTTAATGGCATCGGCGCCGCACAAAACCAATCCGCTGATTAGTTCTTCATGGAAGCCTTACGGGCTTCGATCACGCTGATATAGGCGTCGTGACCGATTGGGGCGATGCCTTTGACTTCACCGGCCATAACGCTGTAGGCGCATTCCGGGTCCATCGATTCCAGGCTGGCCATCAGACCGGTCATTTGCAGTTTCACGCGCTCTGGCAGGGCCTTGCGCAGAACGATCGGGCCTTCCGGGATAACTTTAGAGCGCCAGATTTCCTGGATTTCGGTCATGTCGACCAGACCGGCATCGGTTGCCTTGCGCAGTGCGCCGGAATTGTACCCTTCCTCCCAGTTGCCCAGGCCGTCTGCCCAGGTCACACCGGCATCAACATCGCCATTGGCAACGGCAACGATGGTTTGTTCATGACCACCAACGAATTTCACTTCCGAGAAGTAATCGCCGGATTTCATGGAATAGCCGCCTTCAGGAATTTCAACGGAAGGGATCAGATAGCCAGAGGTGGAGTTCGGATCACCGAAGGCAAAAACTTTGCCCTTCATATCATCCAGCGATTTGATGCCTGAATCAACGCGGGCAAAGCCGACAGAATAGTAGCCGTAAGACCCGTCTGTGTTGATTTTCACCAGAACCGGCTCAACCGCTTCCGGGTCTGCCATGTAAACTGCCGCATAAGCAGAGGCTCCAAGCCAGGCCATATCCAGGTTGCCACCGATCAGGCCTTCGATCACGCCGCTGTAATCAGCCGGGGCGAAGATTTTGGTTTCAACACCCAGCAATGCTTCGGTTCGGTCTTTCAGGCATTCATGAGACTTCAAACGGTCATTGGCGTTTTCACCGCCCAGAATGCCGATGCGAAACTCTGTGATTTCCTGTGCGCTGGCGGCGCTGGAAATGCTCATAATGGCGGCGGTGGCAACGGCGGCCGCGATGGATTTGATCTGCATGATATCTCTCTTTCTTGCTGTGGTAAGTTTAACGTCTGGTAAAGGGCACTTGCAGGACCAGGTGATCGGTATTCCATCACCTCGGTTTTGATTAAGCTCGCCTACCTTGTCCTCACAGGTTGACGACCTTCCCCGATGCGATCAGGTCATCCTGTTCGGTATCGGGTGTTTTTAAGACTTCGCGCTCATGCGAAATCGATGTCGATGTGGCAGCCTCGTTGAATTCCTCACCAGCGCCATAAATCTCCCGCGCCTGGGCGGTGGTCAGGTCATCAGGCCCACCGGAAAAGACGATCTTGCCATGGGCCATGCCAACGATGTGCTCACAATAGGTCCGCGCGGTATCCAGGGTGTGCAGGTTGCACACGACGGTTATGCCGTCTTCCTGATTGATGCGCTGCAGGGCATCCATGACCAGTTTCGCATTCATCGGATCCAGGGAGGCGATGGGTTCGTCCGCCAGAATAAGTTTCGGCTTCTGCACCAGGGCCCGGGCGATGGCGACACGCTGCTGTTGTCCGCCAGATAAAGTACCAGCCTGTTGCAGGGCGGTTTGTTCAATCCCCAGGCGTTCCAGCGCCAACAGGCCTTCCATGCGTTCCTTATCGGTGAACAGCCGGAAGACGCTGCGCAGGGTTCCAATATGGTTCAGGCGGCCCAGCATGACATTGGTCAGCACGTCCAAGCGCGGCACCAGATTGAATTGCTGGAAGATCATGGCACAGTCGGCCTGCCAGTCGCGCAGGGCCTTGCCTGAAAGGTTTGAAATATCGCGCCCGTGAAACCGGATTTTCCCGGATGTCGGAACGGCAAGGCGATTGATCAGGCGCAGCATGGTGGATTTTCCAGCGCCGGATCGACCAATAATTCCGACCATCGCCTTGTCTGGAATCGACAGATTCACGGCATCAACAGCGTGCAATTCACCAAATTTCTTTGTAAGAGACTGAATCTCTAGCATAACTTCCCCTGCATCTGTCACTGTCGGTTGGGACCGGTGTGATGCTGTCGACCATGGTTAAACGAAGGCGCGTCTCCGGATGCTCAGGCTTTCGCCCCTGATGCAGGCCCTTGATTACAGGTACAGCGTTGCAAACTTGTGCATAAAACGTTTCATATTCATGAAACAGTTGCGCAAAGGTCTATACGGCGGTTGCGTGGTGGCCTGTATTGCGTTTGTACTGGATGGCGTATCATCAGAAAGGAAACAGCGTGACGTCAAAACCAAACCCTTTGAAACTAAATAAGCTTCAGGCGCGAACCCTTGTCCTGGCACAGGTTATCGCCCGCGATCCGAATTCCTCCAGATCTGATGAGGCAACGGGAAATGTGACCCTGACCCGAATTCCCCATGCCCATGGTGATCATGTGCATGTCGGTGCCTTTACCGTTCATGCTCGCGACGCCAGCGGATTTTCAAATCCTGCCGTCTGGGTGGCTCTGGCGCGCAAGGGCTTGGTTGTCAGCCCGGATATGCATACGATCACCCTGACGCCGGAAGGGTTTGCCTATAATACCGGTCTGGGCGATCAGTTCTTAAATGAGTCGGATCATTAACGGTCTGGTGCACCGATAAGGGTCCCCTGTGGACGTGTTGGTTACGAAATCTGGGAAGGAATGCTGTGATGGCGGATGGTGAGATTAGTTACAAACCCCTGTCCGGAATGGTGCTGCCCCGATTTGCAGGAATTGCGACCTTTATGCGCCTGCCGCATGTTGCGCCAGAAGATGCCGGCGGGGTTGATATTGGTCTGACTGGCGTTCCCTGGGATGGGGGGACAACGAATCGCGCCGGGGCCAGACATGGACCCAGACAGATGCGCGATGCGTCCACCATGACGCGCAATTGCCACCATGTCAGCGGGATCATGCCGTATGAATTGGCCAATTGCGCTGATCTGGGCGATAGCCCCGTCAATCCGATCCAATTGGAAGATACGCTGGCCCGGATCGAAGAGCATTTCCGCAGGATTCATGAGAAGGGCATCCTGCCGTTGACCGCAGGGGGTGATCATCTGATTACGTTGCCTATCATGCGGGCCATTGCAGATAAGAAGAACCCGCTGGGTATGGTGCATTTTGACGCCCATACCGATACCTGGGATCGCTATTTTGGGGGAGCACTCTACACCCACGGTACGCCTTTCCGCCGGGCGATAGAAGAGGGGCTGTTGGATCCCAAGCGTGTTATTCAAATTGGCATACGCGGTGGATTGTATGGTCCTGAGGATAAGGAATGGGGGCTGGCTCAGGGCATTCGTGTTGTCGAAATTGAGGAATATTTCGATCTGGGGCCCGATAAGGTTGCGGACCTTGCCAGAGAGATTGTCGGAGGCGGTCCGGCCTATATCTCTTTTGATGTGGATGGCATGGATCCAGTTTATGCGCCGGGTACAGGAACGCCGGAAGTTGGCGGCTATTCCACCCATGACGCGCAACGCATGCTGCGCGGCCTGCGCGGGCTGGATATTGTGGGCGCAGATGTGGTTGAAGTATCCCCGCCTTTTGATCCGTCCGGCGCGACGGCCCTGGCAGGGGTTACAATGATGTGGGAAATTCTGTGCCTTATGGCGGAGCGAGTCGCGCAGACAAAGACTCAGTAACATTATTGACATTTTAGGCGCATTTTCCGTTTTTTGATCGGGGGTAGTTGGGGTATACGCTGGCGCGAATTGTTCTTTTTTATTAATTTGTTACAGGAATAACGCTTGAGACGCGCCTAATTTCCTATCGCAATGTCCATCTTGCGTGACCATTTTTGACTTGGCGGTTCGCGCTCGAAAGGCAAAATATTATCAGAAGTGACTGGTCTATAACTCTTATGACCATAAATTTTTTAGTAGTATATGCCAAAAGGCAGAAAAACGTACCCAAATACCGCCCGGCAGTTCTAATTAACGAATTATTAGGGCATTGTAATTAGATTGAAATACAAAAGGATCGTTAACAATAAGGTTAGGGATGGATTCTTATGTCCGCGTTGCGGCTCGAGTCAGTCGAACAATTATGTAAGGTTCTTCATGAACTCCCATCCAGGGAGTCGATACAAGTTGGACAAATGATTGCGCTAGGCCTTGAAGATATTGAAAAACAGGTTGGTCCCAAGCGTTGGTCCAAAATGCGGGAATTGGTCAGCAGCTTTGTTGAAAGCGCGATCCGGACCCATTCGGGAAAACTGGATTCGTATCTTAAATGCGAAGACGGCAGTTACGTTATCATCTTTCAGGGTGTTAACCAGGACATGGCCCTGTTGAAAGCCAGCAGAATTGCCAAACAGGTAAATGAAACCTTGTTTGGGCAGGGCGGATTCGAAGGAACGACACTCAGGACCATCATCTCTGAAGATGAAAAATGGAAGTCCAGTGCCGCGCTTAAACCGAATGAAGTGGCAAACATGTTGGCAAAAGGGGCAAGTAAGTTGCTCAACAGCGCTTCACTTGATGAACCCTTAAACATTGAAATTACAGATGAAATTCCGAACCCGCCATTTTCTCAAAGCATGTTGGATCGACAGGAGAGCCGAAAGCGGTTCGCCGCTGAAATGGCGGATATTGAAAACGTACCCAGTTTTCCGCTGTTTGTCGCTATGTGGTCTGTACCGACGAATATGATTGCAGGGTATCAGTGTGTCCCTGCGCGGCAGACGCCATTTCAGGACGAATTGTCGATCGGTTATGATGCGTTACCTTTTGATGCAACGCACCAGGACATTTTCTCCTTCGATATTGATATATTGGAATTTGGTCTGATGGCGCTGAAAGGCTCCCTAAAGGAGGGTAAGCGAAGTCATGTCGTTTTTAATGTAAATTTTGAAACCCTGTCGGCTGCGCAAGGACGACAGCAATTGACTGAGGTGCTGCGGATGACGCCACCAACATTGCGGCAACGCATATACGTGAATTTGTGCGACGTACCAGAGGGAATTCCCCCCAGTCGCCTAATGGAGCTTTGCCAGTATCTAACCCCGTTTTTTCGGGGGGTTACGGTTGTTATGCGGCAGGGTACAGGGCGCAGCGCGATTAAGAACATACTGTCGCGTCTTCATGCATCGGGCGTTCAGATCGTGGGTGTCGAATTGCCAGGAACGGTTTCTGACGCAGATTTGGATTGGACAAAATCCACCCTAAGCACTGCCCGGGATCTTGGCTTGGTCAGTACCGTAGTAAATGCCACAAGTTGGCGTGAGGTTATCAAGCTGGCTGAAAGTGGCGTTCAATTGATCAGCGGCCCTGTTTTTATGGAAAGAACGGATAAACTGCCTGCGGTGCGCCAATTCAGCTTAAGCGATGCAAGGCGATTGGAAAATGAACAGGCGACATTGAATGAAGATGGCGGTCTGTTTTCAACCGTTTGATAGGGTGGTTTGAACAAGCCCCTTTGTAACCGTTCCGTCACTGTCCAGAATCCGATTGTTTACAAGCATGGATGCCTATGGTGTCCTATGCAGATAATAATAACTACGGACGGAAGAGCGCCCGAATGCAACCCTTTGCGATTGCCGGAGTTCAAATGCATGTTGGAGCATACGCTGAAAATGTTACAGCGATCCGACAGCGCCTTGATCTAACCATAGCCCGGTTTCCCTGGGTTCAGATGGTCATGTTCTCAGAACTCGCACCTTATGGGCCTTTGCCGGAGCATGCGCAAACTCTGCCTGGACCTGCAGAAGAAATCTTTCAGGAAATGGCGCGCGCCCATGGTGTGTGGCTGTTGCCAGGTTCAATTTTTGAGCGTGTTGGCGATAAAATCTACAATACAGCGATCGTGATTAATCCTGAGGGGGAGATTGTCGGGCGCTATCGCAAGATGTTTCCCTTTCGCCCATATGAGGCCGGTATCGAGGCAGGGACAGAGTTTCTGATCTTCGATGTTCCAGACGTTGGGCGGTTTGGGGTTTCGATCTGTTATGACATCTGGTTTCCGGAAACGACACGAACCCTGACAGCACAGGGGGTCGAGGTTTTGCTGCACCCTGTCCTGACCGGAACCATTGATCGTGATGTGGAATTGTCCATCGCCCGCGCGTCGGCGGCCATGTTCCAATGCTATATATTTGATATCAATGGATTGGGTGCCGGGGGATGTGGACGGTCTTGTGTCGTGGACCCGTCCGGAACCGTTCTGTATCAAGCCGCCGGGCAGGAAGAGATTATCCCGATTGAGGTGGATCTTACCCTGGTGCGTCGCCAGCGGGAAACCGGCCTTAAAGGATTGGGGCAGACGCAGAAGAGTTTCCGTGACCGCAGCGTCTATTTTTCGATTTATGATCCGACCTATGCCGACACATCCTATCTTTACAGTCTTGGCCCCCTCGAAATGCCTCAAAGAGGGTCTCGGGCAGGCTTGGACATGCGGCCTGGAACCTTGGACAGGGGTGTTTCAGAGCCATTGGGAGAGCCTGCCGGCCCAGGCGGTATGCGCCTGCACGCCGTTGATACAATAAATGGAGCAAACCGATCGCAAAGCTAACGAGTGAGTCCAAAAAGAATGCCGCCCCAAAAGGCGGAAAACCGGGAGCAAAAGAAGGCAAGGCACTGGCGATTCGCCGCAGCGGGCCAGGGGATCTAACCGCGCATTATTCCGCCTCTCAATTACGGAATGATAGCTGGAGCAAATTGAAGAACGCGGCTGCGCGCCTGATGGTGGCAGAGCGTCGCGATCCGGGCTCCCCCATGCACAAGGTTGTTGAAGACCTGCTGCACAAATTGGAACCCATCGAAAGCTATTGGGCCTTTCCTGGACGGGTCACCTTCGAGCGTCTGCATACTATGTTTGAAGAGCAGGAATTCACGACGCTTACTCACACAGTCGCCCGTATCACGCGGGCCTTGATGTCCGACAGCTATCGCAGCCGCCACATCCATGTCATACCCACCGAAGATGATGAAGACAATGACGAGCGGTCCGATACCGCTGAAGAGCGTGCGCGCAATCGTCCCTATTTCGAAGTGATGATTGTCGATGACCTGTCACCGCATCAGGAAACCACACTGAAACGGTCGCTCAGAGACAAGCGCCGGGCAGAGGATTCCTTTGTCTATGAAAGCGTGGTTGTCGGCAGCTTTGAAGATGCGCTGATTGGTGTGTTGTTCAATCACAATATTCAGGCTGTCGTTGTCCGTTACGGTTTCCCCTACAAGTCGCGCCATGATTTGCCGATGTTGAAGCGATATCTGAACCGGCTTGGCGACGAGACATTCGATGATCTGCCGCCAGAGGAATATGGTGTCAATCTGGCCTATGCTATTGGAAAGCTGCGCCCGGAATTGGATATCTATATGGTCACGGATCAGTCCGTGGAGGATATTGCCGGGCGTGTCTGTGATAATTGCCGCCGGGTCTTCTATAACCAGGAAGACTATATGGAGCTGCATCTGAATATTCTGCGCGGCGTCAACACGCGCTATAAGACACCATTCTTCACCGCCCTGAAGGAATATTCCAAACAGCCGACGGGCGTCTTCCATGCAATGCCGATCAGCCGCGGAAAATCCATCGCCAAGTCCCATTGGATCAAGGATATGGGCGACTTTTATGGGATGAATATCTTCCTGGCGGAAACCTCTGCCACGTCTGGCGGGTTGGATTCACTGCTGGATCCCCATGGGCCAATCAAGCATGCTCAGGAATCAGCAGCCCGGGCATTTGGGGCACGGCATACATTCTTCGCTACCAACGGAACTTCGACCTGTAATAAGATCGTGGTTCAGGCATTGGTGAAGCCGGACGATATTGTTCTGGTAGACCGTGATTGCCACAAATCCCATCATTATGGAATGGTCCTGGCTGGTGCGCAGGTTGTCTATCTGGACAGTTATCCGCTGAATGAATTTTCTATGTATGGCGCGGTCCCGCTGCGCGAGATCAAGCATCAGTTGCTAAAACTCAAGAAGGCGGGAAAGCTGGACCGGGTGAAGATGCTGTTGCTGACCAACTGTACCTTCGATGGACTGGTATATAACGTTGAGCGGGTGATGGAAGAATGCCTGGCGATTAAGCCAGACCTGGTCTTCCTGTGGGATGAGGCATGGTTTGCCTTTGCCCGTTTCGGGCCGACCTATCGTCAGCGCACCGCGATGCATAATGCGGCGATGTTGCGGGAACGCTATCAGACCGGTGAGTACCGGGAGCAATACGAGGCCTGGAAGGCCGCTTTTGACAAGGCGGGGCCAGAGAAAGAGTCCACTTGGCTGGATCAACGCCTGATGCCCGATCCAGACAAGGTGCGGGTTCGTGTCTATGCCTGCCAATCAACCCATAAGACGCTGACCAGTCTGCGTCAGGGGTCGATGATCCATATTCATGATCAGGATTACAAATCCAAGGCAGAGGAATCCTTCCACGAAGCTTATATGACCCACACATCAACCTCGCCAAATTATCAGATCGTTGCGTCTCTGGATGTGGGGCGCCGGCAGGTGGAATTGGAAGGCTTCGAGATGGTTCAGAAGCAGGTCGAAATGGCCATGGTTCTGCGCGAGAAAGTCGCGACCCATCCCTTGTTAAGTAAATATTTCCGCGTCCTGACCGCCAGCGATATGATTCCAGCCGAATACCGAGAAAGCGGCATGGAATCCTATTATCAGGTTGGACATGGCTGGGCCGACATCTGGGAAGCCTGGGCGAAGGATGAATTCGCGCTGGATGCGACGCGGGTCACGCTGTTGATCGGCAAAACAGGACTGGATGGCGATACATTTAAGAATAAGGAGTTGATGGACAAGTACGGGATTCAGATCAACAAGACATCCCGCAATACGGTCTTGTTCATGACCAATATCGGGACCACACGGTCCTCGGTCGCTTATCTGATAGAAGTTCTGGTGAAGATCTCAGCGGAACTGGACGAACGGCTGGATGATTCTTCACCGGTCGAACGGGCGCTGCATAATCGTCAGGTGACATCCTTGTTGGAAGAATTGCCGCCGCAACCGGATTTCAGCCGCTTCCATGACTCTTTCCGTGCAAAGAATACCCAAAAAGGGCAAAGTGCGGATACGGCAGAAGGCGATATTCGCACCGCGTACTTCCTGGCCTATGATCAGGAAAATTGTGAGTATTTAAGCCTGGAAGATGGCAGCCTGGATGCGGAAATGGCCAAAGGCCGGGAAATCGTATCATCGACCTTCATCATTCCCTATCCGCCGGGATTCCCAATTCTGGTGCCAGGGCAGGTCCTGAGCATCGAAATTCTGAAATATATGCGGGCATTGGATGTGAAGGAAATTCACGGCTATCGCCCGGAACTGGGACTGCGCGTATTCACAGAAAAGGCGTTAAAAGACGTCGCAAAGAAATAAACCGAACAGAGAAAATGGGGGACTAACCTATGGCTAAGAAGGCCACTGCAAAGAAGACATCAACAAAAGCCGCCGTCGCCGTCGATGGTGGGGCTCCAGAAGCCCTGACGACAAAACCTGTGTCGACCACTCCGACGCCAAAGGCCGTTGCCAAAAAAGCAGCGACGAAGAAAGCAGCCACAAAGAAGGCAACTGTGAAGAAGGCGGCATCGAAAAAAGCCGCTACTAAGAAGGCGGCTACTAAAAAAACACCAGCAAAGAAAACCGCACCAAAAGCGACAGTGAAAAAGGCATTAGCTAAGAAAGTCGCGGCGAAGGCTGCGGTCAAGCGGCCTGTCGCGAAAAAGGCGACGTTGAAGCCGGGAACGAAAAAGCGCGTGCCACGGGAAAAGAAAGTCCTGAAAGGCATGTCGGATATACGGCGGTATTTCCATCGCAATGAAACACCGATCGTGTTCATTAGTGCGACCAACTTTAACCTGTTGGGCATGGATGAATGGGTTAAGAACTTTAAATATATCAATTATATAGACTGTTATGACGGGCGTCACCCGAACGTCTTCGTTCCCAATGAAGCGCCCCATGCCGAATTCCAGTCGATTGAGGATATCAACAATTATCTGCTGCAGCATAAGGAAGTGCTGGATACCGTCAGCGCCATGGGGAAAAATCCTAAATCGGTTTTCCTGATGTTTGACGAGGAAACGGAAAAGCTGGCGAAAAAGGCCAAGATGGATGTCTGGTTCCCGAAAGCGAAGCTGCGCACCAGGGTTGATAACAAAATCATCACCGTGCGCATCGGTGACAAGGCGGGCGTACCATCGGTGCCTAACGTCCTGGCTAAGATTGAAAGCTATGAGCAGTTGCGCGAGGTATCAAAGGGGCTGGGTGAGCATCTGGTGCTGCAGTCTGCCTTTGGCGATTCCGGTCATACGACCTTCTTCATCTCCACTGAAAAGGATTTCAAGAAGCATCAGTCCGAAATCATCGGTCAGGGTGAAATCAAGGTTATGAAACGCATCAATTGCCGTGGGTCGGCGATTGAAGCCTGCACGACCAAGGCGGGCACCATTGTGGGGCCGCTGATGACCGAACTGGTCGGGTTCCCGGAACTGACCCCCTATAAAGGCGGTTGGTGCGGGAATGAGATTTTTGATGCCAGCTTCACACCGGAAATCCGCCAGCAGGCCCGTGAATACACCTATAAATTTGGGGAGCAGCTGCGCAAAGAAGGGTATCGCGGGTATTTCGAGCTGGATTTCCTGATCGATATGGACAGTGGCCTGATGTATCTGGGGGAATTGAACCCGCGCATTACCGGGGCGTCTTCCATGACCAATCATGCCGCCTTCGCCCATGCGGATGCGCCGCTATTCCTGTTCCATTTGCTGGAATTTTCGGGGATGCCGTTTGAACTGGATGTAGAGGCTCTGAATGACCGTTGGGCTGATCCGGACAATATCGACAGTTGGTCCCAATATGTCATGAAACATACACAGGATTCGGTGGACATCATCACCGAAGCCCCTGAAAGTGGCATCTATCGTATGAACCCTGATGGCAGTATCGATTTCAGTCGATTTGACTATCACCGCCGTGCGGTTGCCAGCGAGAATGAAGCCTTTTTCCTGAGAATTTCCGGGGTTGGAGATTATCGGTATGAAGGGGCTGACCTTGGCATTCTGGTGACCCGCGGCCGCCTTATGACCGATAACTTCAAGCTGAATAAGCGGGCCAAGAAATGGATCAATGGAATGCGCGGGAAGTTCAAGGGGCGGGGCTTACAACCGGCACCGACCGCTGGGGCATACAAGATTCTGTAATTGGCACAGAAAGTACAGCTTTCGGAACCCAGTTTCTGGGCGTGCCGGAACAGGAAGGACCGTATCGGTCCGGTCCCCTGACACAGGGGACGGACGGGGAAGACATGGACCTTTATTTCCAGTCGGTTTCTGAGAAGAAGCCCGGCGATAAGTGGCAGACCCTGTTTGAGAGATATTGGCCGGCCTATCGGGCCTGGTATCTCTCTGATGGGTTGGAGCAGCGCGCGACCTGGCTGACCTGTAAGGAGGCCTTGGAAGCCCATATGCCCCGTCTATTGCCGACCTATGACCGATTGTGTGATCTGGCCGGTGGGGGCGACTTGGCGGCGCGTTTCCTCAGCCTGTGGCGACCGCCAGCCTATATCTCCGGCTGCAGTCAGATCGTCTGGTTGGGCGATGGTCCGAAACTGGTGCGCAATTATGATTACAGCCCGGCTTTGATCGATGGCGTTATCATGGAAAGCGCCTGGAATGGCACAAAGGTCATTGCGATGACCGATTGCCTGTGGGGCGTGCTGGATGGGGTGAACGAGAAGGGGCTGGCTGTCAGCCTGACGTTTGGGGGCCGCCGCGCCGTGGGGGAGGGATTTGGTATCCCCGTTATCCTGCGCAACATTCTGGAATTCTGTGCGACGGTGGAGGACGCTGCAAAAGTCTTGGCCGATGTGCCGACCCATATGGCCTATAATGTGACGGTGGTTGATAAGAAGGGACGCTTCACGACCGCCTATCTGGCGCCGGGCAGCCGTCCCGTGATCAAATCCGTTGCTTATGCCACCAATCATCAGGGACGCATAGAATGGCACGACCATGCACGCGCGACCGCCACGTTGGAGCGCGAGCAGTTCCTTAGGTTCCGTCTGGAAGATGATAAAGTCACATTCCCGAAACTGGTGGATGCTTTCCGAAAGCCGCCTTTATACACCAACGCCTATCATAATGGGTTCGGGACCATCTATACCGCGATCTATGACCCGATAGACGGCAGCGCGACCTATCTGTTTCCAGACGGCTCCAGCAAGCGCTTCAGCTTTGGCGATTTCAAGGAAGAAGCCTGGGCCATGCCCATCGACGGCAATGGCGCGCCTAAGACCCGGGGTATGGATCTGATATGAAAGGCGCTGTGATGCAGGGGGCTGTTTTCAATTCTAACAGATTACATCACGGTCTGCGCGCTGGGGGCGCCTGTTGACAAAGCGGTTACCCCGGACCTGATCCGGGGTCCAGGGGCAGCTGGTGTGATTTATGCGGGTGGCCCTGGATTCCCGCCTTCGCGGGAATGACGGTGCTTCAGCCAATAACCATCCTCATCCTCAAGTGGCACGATAGCACCGCCTCGAAGGAGGGGCTGTAAGTCCTGTGTTTCCAGAGGGCCCATCCTTCGAGACGCTTCGCTCCTCAGGATGAGAGAGCTTTTATCTCAGCGTTCGCCCGGATTGGCGCTAAGACAGTTGCGGCTGGAGCTTCAGGATATCTGCCAGGGTTGCCGTCGTCGGATCTGGCAGCAGGGCAATCAGGCGGCGGGCGCGGGCCAGATCTTCCGGTGTATCCACAGCAATAGACATCGCCTCGTAATCCAGATCTTCTGGCTGTACGCTGACTATGGAAAAGTCGATGGGATGTTCGTACGCGTACAGTGTCACGTGTTCCCGATACGCAAGATCGGGGGTTGCGCGTAAGATACGCTGCATCGCGGCCTTTGATACAGCCTCGGCGCTGGCCCCAATGGGGAAGGATCGGGGGTAAACATTCGTGGCAAGGTCTGCACCGCTGTCCAGGAACTTTTGGGAAACCTGGTCCACGACGGCAGGATCGGCAAAGGGACTGTCACCACAGATCCTGACGAACCAGTCCAAATTAAATTCGGTGCAGGCATCCGTGCAGCGTTTTGCGACATCCATCGCATCGCCCCGGAAACAGCCGATGCCTTCAGCCTCAGCAAAGGCCTGCAAGGGATCATCCAGGGCGCGATCGCTGGTGGCCAGGATCATGTCCGATACATGATGACAGCGGCGCAGGCGATCAATGGCCCGGCCCAGCACTGTGCGCCCACCCAGATCCATCAGACCCTTTCCCGGCAGGCGCCTTGAATCGAGCCTGGCCAGCAGCATCAGGGCTGCTGGACCCCGCTTTGTATCGCTCATCTTAATTGGCTTCCACTTGCATTTGCGCGCGTTGCCATTGATCAGCATACCATTCGCAATAGCGTTTGAACCCTTGTTCCAGGGTCCATTCCGGTTCAAATCCCAGTTTCTCCTGGGCCCGGGTGATAGACAGGGTGCCACGGATTGGTTTGTCCACGGCCCGTGGGCGTTCTTCCAGGATGGCATTGGGAACAACGGATTTCACCACGGCGGCCAGATCCGCAATCGTGCGGGCGTTGCCGAAGGTGATGTTGAAGGTTGAACTGTCGTCATGCCCTTTATGCAGGGCCAATGCGCGCACCATGCCCTGTACCAGATCGTTGATATAGGTGAAGTCCAACCGCCCATCGCCACCGCCTTCCAGCAGCAACGGCTTGCCGGTCAGGGCGTTCTCAATGAAAACCTGGCTGACTCGCCTGGAAATACAGCGTTCCCCATACAAGGCAGATGGTCGAATAACCGTCGTGCCCAGGCCGTATTGTGTTCGATAGGTTCGGACCAGCCGTTCCCCCATGAATTTGGCATTGGCATAAATGCCTTCCGGGCGCGGGAAGGTTGTTTCGTCCACGCTTGCGCCTTCAAAATCGCCGTAAACGGTCGAAGACGACATGAACATGACCTGATTGATATCTTTTACTTTCGGGCGCACCAGTTCCAGGACATTGCGCAGTGTGATCAGTTGAAGATCAAACGCCAGACCCGGCTCTGCCTTTGCATCCACGGCGCTGGCGATGGCGGCCATATGGACGACTTTGGTGGGCTGGAATGCTTCAAACACACGGCCCAGATCGGCCAGCAGGCGCGCATCGCTGTTCATCAGCACCACACCGTTTTCCCGCAACAGCAGAAATCGGTCCAACAGAAAATTCTGATAGGCGGTGCGCTGAACAACATTGCGGCCAGGTTCGTAGCAATTTTCGATCAGGCTGTTGACCATCAGATTGTCGCAAATGCCAACCGTGGCCCCCATGCGGGATAGTTCCAGCGCAAGATTGTGGCCAATAAAGCCAGCGCCACCGACCAGCAAGATCCGCTGGTCTTCCAGATTGGGTCTTAGTGTCTCAAAGGGTATCGAACTCATTGCGGTGTCTCCTTCTGGTTTACCCGCGTGATTAAAATTTGAAGCGATGGCGCCAATGCTTTCTGCGTTGGAGTCATCGCGATGCCTCACTATACGCTTCCTGAAAGGCGTTGCCTACTCTCTCTGCATCACCCCTGGTCAGATGCGGCCCGACGGGCAGGGAGATGGTTTGATCCGCCAGCCATTCTGCGACAGGAAACTGACCAGCCTTATACCCGTATTTTTGTGAATAATAGGTAAACAGGGGGACTGGGCCTGGATAATGAACCGAAGACCCGATTTTTCGCGCGTTCAATCCATCGACCACGCGATCCCTTGAAACGGAGCCATCCCGGGGCAGTACCGCATTGATACAATAGTGCGATGATGTCGCCTTGCCGTGCGTGTCGGGGAAGAGGGTCAGGCCGTCAATCCGGGTCAGTATCGCCCGCAATGCCGCATCATTGCGGGACCGATCCGCCATAAAGTCATCCAGATGAGTAAGTTGCGCCAATCCTACCGCGGCCTCAACTTCGCTCATGCGATAATTCATGCCCAGGATATCAACATCATACAGGCCAGGTCGGGTGCGTTCACCCAGGGCGCGGTTATAGCCAAAGGCGCGGCGCCGTCGAAGCTCATGGGCCAGCGCCGGATCATTGGTTGTCACCATGCCGCCTTCGATGGACGTCATGTGCTTGACTGGATAGAAAGAAAAGCTGCCCGCCAGGCCCAGCGTCCCCGCCTTCTGGTCACCCCAGGTCGCATCCACGGCAAGGGCACAGTCTTCCAGTACAAATGCACCTTTCTTCTGTGCCACAGCAAGAATGCGGTCCATATCACAGGGAAGGCCCAGATAATGCACGGGCATGATCACCGCCAGGGGCCCCTCTCCGGCTTCCAGCGCGGCCGGGTCCATATTGCCTGTTGCAGGATCGACATCGATAAACACCGGCTCCGCCCCGACAAGCTCTACACTGTGGGCGGTTGCCACATGGGTCATGGCGGGCACGGCGACACGATCCCCCGGGCCGATGTTGCGGGTGAACAGCGTCAGGTGCAGACCCGCCGTACAGGATGATACTGCCACAGCTTCGGCGGCCCCGATCCGCTGTGCAAAGGCCGCTTCAAAAGCGGGTGTGACCGTGCCATGTACCAGCATCCCGCTTTCAAGGACGGTGCGGACCGCGTCGAATACGTCTGTATCCAGTTGCGGTTTGCCAAATGGGATGGGGGTATCGGGCATGCCTGTTGCTCTCCGGGCCGTGATTGCTTCCAAGTTTGGAAGCAATTTTCACGCCAGATCAAGCCGCTATCGTATTTGGGGAGACTTGATGGGGGTCACTTCGTGAAAAAATTCTTCGATCGTGCCTGTCGCTAGGTTCTGGCAGTGAAAGGTATACCCCCCCTTTGGACGGGGTGGGGGGGCATCATCGCGCATTTTCGCCGTGTCTGTCAGCGACAGCATTCCCAATAATCGGGT
This sequence comes from Hwanghaeella sp. 1Z406, assembly GCF_048892425.1. Lineage (NCBI taxonomy): Bacteria > Pseudomonadati > Pseudomonadota > Alphaproteobacteria > Rhodospirillales > Aestuariispiraceae > Hwanghaeella > Hwanghaeella sp. 1Z406. The sequence continues at coordinate 138,723 of NZ_JBLZHU010000008.1, read as the reverse complement.
TTCACCCTTGCGGCGAACCGGCAACAACACCCGTTCAAATTCCAGATATTCCTTGTTGGAAACAACGACCATTCCCCCGAAAACTACCAAATTACCGCTGAAAATGGAGTAAAAATAGGGGTGCACAAATTCGTATAAATGAGGTGGCACCACCTCGTCGAGATATCGGCCCGTATTCTGACGTCCGAATAGAGAATTCACATTCTCCCCAGAAACCCGATATTTCAGTCGACCGTCAATTTTTTCCAGCAGGTAGATATTCGGCAACAGACCGGGGACGTCAATTGGGTCAAATTCAGGGATTTCCAGACTGTCTTGCTGTGGCTGTTTTGATAACCAATGTTCAATCAGGTCAAGGCTGGTTCTGAACCGGCAAATTTGTTTCGCAAGGGTCAGGGTCGGGGACTCAGGCATACATTACATACTCCAACAAAGGTAATCTCGCTCAGGATGCCCCGAATCCTGAGCGAGAGAAACTAAGAATGTTGCACCGCAGTTCAACCGCTGCGGTCATGTGGACCTTTAAAACCTCGGGTCCCTAAAGCCTGCGGCCACGCACGATGTGCATGATCAGGGCTGCGAAAAACAGAACCACAAAGACAAAGAACAGAATTTTGGCGGCGCCTGCCGCAACGGCTGCAATCCCCCCAAAGCCAAAGGCTGCGGCGATCAGTGCGATGATGAAAAACACGGCTGCCCAATATAGCATAAACAGTCTCCTTAAGTCGTGGTGCTAAGACCGGTTGTTCAGATCTCCCGAAGGCCTTTGCACATGGTTGGAACCGTCCTGAACGAATGCAGTGACGGAAATTATTTCTCTACATGGATACGGGATTGATTTTTGCAATAAAAAAATACATCTGAATGACAAACTTTATTTAAAATTTTATAAATATATTATCATACAAGATAAAGTTAATTAAAAGTGACTGAGTGAATGTGGCAAAATTTTGATTTATTACCTTTTAGAAAATTTTATGTTGAAGAGAAAATATCTATTACTAAATGTTTTGAGAGCAAGGAATGGCGTCCGCCGTTTATACTAACTGAAACAAGAATAACAGCGCAGAGGGGTCGTGGACGCACCATCTGCCATCAAAGAAGGAGATTATTCATGAATACCATCGTAAAAGCTGCCACTATCGCACTGGCTCTGGGCCTTGTTGCACCGCAGGCTATGGCCGCAAGTGACACCGCGAACAATTCTCCGCGCGATGTTTACGAGCAGAAAATGAACACTGAGATGCAAAATCAGGAAGCGATATTTTCTGATAAAGAATTGAGCGAAGAGGCCAGCGCAGCCTGGCAGAAAGTGGAAGAAAACTGGAAAGCCTTGAGCGAATCCGCAGATGAAAACTGGGAAGACGCCAAGGAAACGTTCCAGCAGAGCTGGGATGACTTCCAGGCTAAGTGGAAAGAAATGACTTCTGATCAGTCCTAATACGGGATTGTCTAAAGTCCTCACATAGTGATCATACAGATGCGCCCCGTCGAAAGGCGGGGCGTATTTTGTATGACGACTTGGATAGACTGTCGAAGAGTCAATGGGACGGATGACACAGCAACCACATTCCTTGACGGATTTGCTGGATGGCATAACCGGGAACGCACCTAAAGATCAGGAATCCTTTGATCTCGGAGATGTTCTGACAAGCTTTGGCGCGCGTAGTCACGGGCCCTTGCTGTTTTTTCCTGCATTTCTGGCAGCCGCCCCCACTGGCGCTATCCCAGGAATGGCAATTGGAATGGCGATCCTGCTGATAATACTGTCGGTGCAAATGATTGTGTCACCATCGGCATTATGGATGCCTAAACGTATCACCCAAATATCCATTCCGCGTGCAAAACTGAACAAGGCATTGGACATTTCTAGGCCTGCAGCCAGGATAATTGATCGCTTCCTGTCGCCGCGGCTGACCTGGTTGTTGAAGTCGCCATTCAATTACTTCGTTGCCGTCCTGTGCTGTGGACTGGCGGTGCTTATGATACCGCTTGCATTTGTTCCTTTTGCCGCCAGCTTGCCCGGTCTGGCAATCGCATTGTTTGGTATCTCCTTAGTCAGCGAGGATGGCCTTGCCGCCCTTGTCGCGGGGGTCTTAACACTGGTTGCCGCCGCGGTTGGATATGACATGCTGGTCGGGTTCTAGCGCGTTTCAATTTAGCTGTGTGGCCTTGATATTTAACCGCCGCCTATCATGTTCACAGATGCGGCGTGTCGCCTCATATCTTTTAAGGGAGTTATTAGCATGAAAGCCTTTTTCAGCATTTTGGCTGTTTCTTTATTCTTATGCGGCGGTGCAATTCAGGCGGTGGCTGACGAAACGACAAGTCAGACAGAAACTCCAACAGGCGCGCGCCAGGATTACGAAGCACAGATGAAGCAAGAGATTGAAGAGCAAGAAGCCAGAAATTCAAACAGGCCGTTAACAGAAGATGCAAAAGCTGCCTGGCAGGGCGTGAAGGACGGCTGGAACGATGTAAAAACAACGACCGATGAAGGCTGGACCGATGCCAAGTCCAAGCTGGATGACAGTTGGGGTGCCTTTAAATCTAAATGGAAAGAGGTTACGTCAGAGTAACTTTCCTTTTTCAGGCAATATTCTGATTTTTACGACTCTGTGTGGGTATCGCAATAGGTCAGAAATGCGTCTGTCATATCCTCGAAGACTTCTTGGTCATTCTCCAATTTATTGGGCCGCTGCCAGACGGAAACAATTAAATCATTGGATGACACTGCCTGCGCGTTAAGGCCAAGGGGCAGGATCAGTGTAAAGACAGACCTTCTGTGGCCTTCATAGGATTTGAAATTTGCCAGATGGGCGCTTGGACTTTGTTTCAGGGCTGCGCCCATCAATAGGTCCAGCACGCCGCGATCATCCGGGTTCAATTGCAAGGGATCACTGCCCAGGCTGCCCGGAATCAATCGGGGGGCGATCATCTTCATCTCCTGACAGATCAGATCATATCGCAAGTCTTCAGCCTGTCCCAAAACCCGCAGCAAGCTGACATGCGGCAATAAGAGGGGTCCCAGTTGCTCGGCACGCAAGGCCCGTCTGGGCTTATCGTCGGGCAACATTTTCCAGTATTCATACAAGGGTGCTGCGGAAGCAAAGAATGTGCCCGGTCGTCCCAATTGCGATGTTTTCGAATTCGTCAAAGTTGTTGCCTTGTAAGAAAGTCATCTTTGGGTTAACCAGAAAGTTGTATTATATTTATTGTAATAAATTTATACAGCTTTTTGTTGTTTCGTCTCTTGCTTTAGATCAAATTTTAAAATGAATTTAGTTATCTTAATTCTTAGTTGTTTTATTGCTGATGGTTTCAATTTTGACATGACGGGCGGTATATTTATCAATCTTATTGGCAATGCGTGCGGACGCCTTGCTACTGCTGCAAGACGAAAGATGTGATCGAAAATAGGGTTCAGACGACAGCAACAACCGGCATGGTGTGTCCGGTTTCCGCCGCTTCCCAGGCGCAGAGGCAGATGTTCATGACCTGGAAGACATCCTTGGCATCGACAATCGACGGTCGATCTTCCCGAATGGCGGCGATAAAATCGGGCAACAGGTCGCCTTTTTCAATACCCGGATAGGGAACATCAAAGGGTTCTTCATCTTCCGGCTGGTCGCCATGATAAAGGCGCGCGGGCCCATTTGCATTCTCGAAGCTCAACTTGGTTCCATAAACATTCAAAGAATGAAACTTTCGACGCTGTGGCCCGAATGTGGTTGTGGACTTGGCCATCAGGTCGCTGCTGAAACGCATCAGCGTTGTCATGGTATCGGGATAGGCAAAGCCGGTTTCTTTTGTCAGTTTCTTCGCGGCCATCGCTGTGACTTCCGTCACTTCCTCGCCGGCGATCCAGCGCATCAGGTCTATCAGGTGAATACCCCCGCCATAGGTGACGCAATAGAAAGGCATTTTTCCACGCCACCCTTCTGTGATTTTCCACAGAATCTGGTGCAGATAGTCCCCTTCCATATAATGCAGGTCCCCAAAGTCACCCTTCCGGACCATGTCTCGCACCGCCTTGAAACGCGGGCTTTGTCGCAGGATCAGATTCGAGGACAGATGTTTGCCGCTGTCAGACCAGGCGCGAATGACCTGGTCCAATCCAGCACGGTCCAGCGCAATTGGCTTTTCGCAGAAGACATGCTTTCCTGCGCGAAAGGCGGCGACGGCCTGTTCAACATGCGCATCATCGTAAGAGCATAACGAGACCGCATCGATCGTCGGATCCGCCAGTAATGTGCTGTAGTCTTTGTGCAGATGGGGCACATTCCGACGGGCTGCGACGGCGGCCATTTTTACCGGGTCGATATCGCAACAGGCGACGACTTCTACGTCGGGGATCTCCTGATAGCCAACAATATGGCGTTCCCCCACGCCGAGTCCGATTACGCCAATGCGAAGGGGAGGTGCTGTTGTCATGAATTCCTATCGTCCCGCCAATTCCAGGGCCTGGAACATCTGGTTGATCGTATCAATGACGCGCGCGCTCGCGGCATACGCATTTTGCAACACGGTCAGGCGCGCCATTTCCTCATCGATATTCACGCCAACCTCGTCGCGCAGGGCCTGGTTCAAGCCCGCACGAAGGCCTTCACTTTCTTGTGCGTCCAGGGTTGCCCGTTCGGCGCGTTGGGACAGGCCCGTCAGAATTCCATTGGTAAGACCAGTATAATCCGTATTGGCGATTGTGCTGCCAGACCCGCTGATCGACCGATTGCTGCTGTTCAGAGCGGCCAGAATTTCTGTCCGGTTGCCGGTCCGCAACGATAGGCTGTTATTGGCAAGTCCGGTTGTGATTGCCAGATTGGTGCGGTCCACATCCATCGGGCTGTTGCCCGATTCTGCGACAAACAGGGTAGCGCTTTGTCCCGTGGCAGTTGTGCCGCTGATACTGGCGGAGGTCCCGTTCACGGTAAAGCCCAGCGCGGTCAGGGGGGTGTTATTCGTATTGGTCAGGGCCAGGCCACCGGCTTTGCTGGTGATTTCCAGGACATTTCCGTCCCCGATGCGGGCATACATGCCGTCTTGGGCATTTATCGTATCCAGCATGGTCTGGACCGTATCACCGGCGCCGACCGTATATGTGACGGCCCCGCCCAGGGATGTGTTGTTGAAGCTGAAGGAATCTCCCACTGCGATGCCGTTAATGCTGCTCATCACCGTTGCGGTGGTCAGTGGAACCGTTCCCTGACTGCGTTCCGCTTCATAGGCATAGGCCAGGGTATCATCTGAATCTGCAGCAATCTGGGTTGTTGAAAGGCCAAATTCTGCTGCAGCGGTCCCTCCAATCGTAAACTGACCGCCATCGCTTAAAATCTGCAAATGACCATGGCCATCGACCCGGGCACGCACCTGATTGATCGCATTGATATTTGCGACCACCGTGTCGATGCTGTCGCCCGCATTGATGGTCACTGTACCCTGTAGCGCCCCGCCAACCGTGAAGGTTAAGGTATTGCCAGCGGTAATGGTGCCGCTGCCGGTCAGGTCGGCATTGGCGTCAACAAAGGTCGCGCCGGAGGTTCGGGCGGTTGAGTTGTCTGCCAGCGAAAAGGCCAGCTCATCCAACTGATTGCGCAGTTTCTGAATGGTGCCGGTCCCGGAATCCGAACTGGATTGCGCCGTGGCATCGGTTCTGATGAAGTTTGCCAATGCACCAAGCTCACCATCGGGCAACTTGTCGCTGGTCAACAGGTTCGTGCTATTTGACCCAGAAATTGTCAGGGATCGCGTTGCTTCATCCCAGGTGAAGGTCTCTGGACTTGCATCAACCAGGATAAGTCCAGATGTCGTGTAAACCGCCATGGATCCATCGTCGCGCTCAAAGGTTCGCAACTGTGAAATGCTGGCGAGTTTGGTGATCTCGGCATCGCGCTGGTTTTCAAGCGCCGTTGTCGACCGACCGGCAGATTTCTCAACAACGATTTTATTGTTCAACGTGTCGATTTCCGTGATGGCGCTGTTAGCGTCAGTCACCACCAGGCTGATGTCTCGAAGCACCTGGTTTTCAATCAGATCCAGGCCATCGGAAAGGCGGGTGATTTCTGATGTAAGATTGTTGGCGGCGATTATAACATCGTTCTCAGCCGCATCGCTTTCCGGCGTGGCTTCCAATGCCTTAAATGCGGTGCGAAGGCGCTCGATACTGTCGACCAACGGGGTCTGGCCGTTGATGGTTCCGGTCAATTGCTCCAGCTGCTGAAACAGCTTGTCGCGCATTTCGTCAGCCGACGCGACCGTGGTTTGCTGAAACAAATCCCGCAGCAGGCCTGTATTCGCAGCGCGTGTAATATCGCTGACCAGAACGCCACCATATTGCAGGTTCTCAAATTTGGTTTCGCGGCGGTTATAGTTTTCGTTATTCGCGTTTGCGACGTTGTCAGACACAACGCGCGTCGCGGAGTTCAAGGCATTCACCGAAGTGATTGCGACGTTAAGGGCGCCAAACAGAGACATTTTCTTTGCCTTTCCTGTGCACTAAGTCCGTGGGGTTGAAGAGGATCGTTTCTACGTCCTGGGTTTTCGTGTCACGGGGTGTTGTGCATCGTTGCGTGTAAAAACCTTGCAGTTAGATTTCTCGGTTCATGGCGATCGGGGCGGCTGCGCGTCCATTGGATATCGCGCCCTGGCGACCATAACCGGGTATATCGCCCGCAGCCTGCTTTGCCGCCTCAATGATCCGGTTGACGACGTGTTGGCTGGACTTTGTCAAGATTTCCAGCTTTCGCCGGTTGATGGTCATCAGGGCTTCGAAGGTTTCAGCCAGCGTCTGCAATTGCGTGCGCAAGTCATCGCTTAAGGCCACAGCAAATCCTGGATCTTGTGAGATGGCTTCGACATGGTCGTTGTAATGTTTGAATAAAGCCTGCTTTTCTTCGACAACCGGGCTGAGTTCTGCGGCCTGGGGTGTCTCTAAAAGCGCGTTTTCTTTTTCCAGAACAACAACCAGATCTTCCATCAGTTCGATCAGATTATGGGCGCGGATAGTGGCGTTCATCGGGATATCTCCCCTGTGGTGTTGGCGGCTGACTTGGATTGGGCCTCCTGGATTTTCAGCATTTCTTTCGCGACCGTATCGGCGATCCCCAGTGACCCTTGTTGCGCAATGATTTTACCGAATTCCTGGACCATCATGGATTGGTAGATCCCTTCGGCGTGACCGCCACCGAACATGCTGTCATTCGATATTTCAGCGAACATTGGCTCCAGCATTTGCTGGGCGAAGACGGCTTCAAATTCGATGGCTGACTTCTTTATCGCGTCTGGTGTGCCGTCCATTGGCATTTTAGGCTTGGCCGCAAACGCTTGATTGCGCGCACTGTCCAGAAGCATTTGGCTGCTTGTATCGATCATTACATCACCTCGATTTCTGCTTGCAGGGCACCAGATGCCTTGATCGCCTGCAGGATCGTAATCATGTCGCGTGGGCCAACCCCCAGGGAGTTCAGGCCGTTCACAAGCTCTTGTAATTCGACGGTGCCAGGCACAAGGCCCAGGCGACGGTCTTCCTGCTCATCCACGGTGACTTCTGTGCGGGGAACAACTTCCGTCGTACCCGTGTTAGAAAATGGTGTGGGTTGCGAGACCTGCGGGGTTTCGGTGATGCGTACGGTCAGATTGCCCTGAGCCACAGCGACGGTGCTAATCCCGACATTTTCACCCATTACGATGACGCCTGACTGTTCGTCGATGACCACGCGGGCGATCTGATCCGGCTCAACGCGCAATTGTTCGATATCGGTCAGCAATTCAACCAGTTCACCATTATAGCTGGGCGGAATGTTCAATTGAACCGTGCTCAAATCTGTTGCCTTCGCCGTGGGTTCCCCGACAAAGGCATCAATCGCGCGGGCAATGCGGCGTGCCGTGGTGAAATCAGGATTGCGCAGATTCAATTTAACCTGGTTCAACTGGGCCAACTCAAACGGGATTTCGCGTTCAATAATGGCCCCATTGGAAATCCGTCCAGAGGTTGGAACGCCTTTCACGACCGTTTCAGCAGCGCCTTGCGCGGAAAAGCCGCCGACAGCGACCGTTCCCTGGGATACGGCATAAATTTCGCCATCTGCACCCAGCATCGGGGTGACAAGTAATGTGCCGCCCAGCAGGCTGTCTGCGTCCCCCATAGAGGATACTGTCACATCCACGCGGGACCCCTGACGGGAAAATGGCGGCAATGTAGCCGTCACCATGACGGCGGCAATGTTATCGGTATCAAGATCGGAGTCACTGGCATTGACGCCCATGCGCTGCAACATCCCGACCAGGCTTTCCCGGGTAAAAACGGCGGTGTCCAGACTGTCTCCCGTCCCGTTCAGGCCAACGACAAGACCATAGCCCACCAACATGTTGTCGCGAACGCCTTCAATGTCGACGATGTCCTTGATCCGTGATTGCGCGGCGGCTTCCGCCGGCACCAGGGCCCATCCCAGAATGAGGGCCAGTATCGCCAGGAAAAAGCGTGCAACTCGGGCCATCGGGCGCGTTCTGAGATCGCCATAGCCTGCAGATCGTTTTGTGAAATCTCTGGTCATGTTTCTCATCTCTCATTTCGGGCTGGGTAAACACACCCGTCTCGGTGAGAGTTATGCGAAACCCGTGCCAGATTGGAAAAAGACACAAGCTATTGAATTCATTGATTTACGCGAGTAGCCTTGGTGCTGAGTTCCCGGTTTAGGCAAGACTTGCCGGGTGCCATTGCGCTTGATTCCGGGTGGGAATCGGCGCGCAGTTACTAACACAGGGATTTCCCCTGCGGCGCAAAATGGATACACTGTAACGATGAAAGTCGACGGACCCGGATCATCTGGAAAGCTCAGCCAGTCCAAGAAGACCGCCAAGACCGGCGGGGCGAAAGGGGTGGGATTTTCCAGTGCCTTGCGACAGGCCGACGGCGGGGCGGATGATACGGTCGACAGCGCCGGTGGTTTGGCGGGTGGTTCTGGTGTCAGCTCAATTGATGCTTTGCTGGCCCTGCAAGGGGTAGACAGCGTCGATGCGACGGAACCGGATGCCAAACGACGCAACAAGGCGGCACTGGATCGCGGAGAAGACCTGTTGGATCAATTGGATGAGATACGAATTGGTCTCTTGTCCGGTGGTTTGTCACGGCAGCGCCTGGTACAATTGCAGGCGGCGTTGAGCCAGCGCGCCAGCGGTGCTTTGGATCCAAAGGTTAAATCATTGGTCGATGATATTGAACTGCGCGTTGCCGTTGAACTGGCAAAGCACGGACAGGACGATTGATCCTGTTGCGCATTTAGGCAGGTCTTGTGTGCGCCTGCGGGATGCGACGAATAATCCTAAAAAAATGTGTTGTAATGACCTGCCTAGGGCCATATAAGCCGCCGGTCTTGAAGTATAGGACGCATTTGACCGGGAGATTGGCATGTCGGGCAGTGAGGCTACGAGCAATACCAGTGTAAACCCGAAAGCGACTGTGTCGTCGCCCTTGCTGCCGCCGGATTATCGGCCCAGTGAGTCTGAAGAGTTCATGAACCCTCTTCAGAAAGAGTATTTCCGCCAGAAGCTGTTGAATTGGCGTGCAGATCTGCTGAGAGAATCTTCAGAAACGCTTGAAAGCATGCAGTCGGAAAGCTTGGCACAGCCGGACTTGACGGACCGCGCCTCGATGGAAACGGATCGTGCGATTGAACTGCGCACCCGGGACCGGGAGCGTAAATTGATCGCCAAGATCGATTCGGCGCTGGAGCGTATTGAAGATGATAGTTATGGCTATTGCGAAGAAACCGGTGAGCCCATTTCGCTGCGCCGGTTAGAGGCCCGACCAATTGCGGTTCTGAGCCTGGAAGCACAGGAACATCACGAACGGATGGAACGGCTGCATCGGGAAGATTAAGTTCGGACCCCGGATGTCAGCATGACGCCGTTAAGAATGCTAAAGGCCCGCCTGGATCTGAATCCGGCGGGCCTTTTTTGTTATCAACCTGTTTGGGATCAGGGCTGTAATCGGGTTTAGAAGATAAGGGGGCCCGACCATGTTGGTCAGGCCCCATTCGGAATCGCCGCGAGAGAGAGAGGAGAGAGAGAGTACGCGGGCGACACCGAAACTGTGGGTCCCAAAACGGGACCGTTGATTAGAAGGGCATGATCACGTCCATGATCTGGGTGCCCCAGCGGGGTTGTTGGAAATCGCTGACCTGGCCGCGCCCGCCATAGGCAAGCCTGGCTTCAGCAATCTTTTCGTAGCTTACTGTGTTTGCGGTCGAAATATCCTGGGGGCGGATGACCCCAGCGATCTGAAGTTCCCGCAATTCAAAGTTCACCCGTGTTTCCTGGCGTCCATGTATGACCAGATTGCCATTGGGCAGAACCTGGGTCACGACGGCCGCAACGCTGACCGAAATGGCTTCCTGGCGATCGATCGCGCCACCACCTGCATTGCTGGTCTGGCCGTCGAATGCCAACAGGGCTGCGGGATTTACCGCTTCGGGCAGGACAGAATTCAAGGCATTTTCATAGCCCAGTAAGCTGTCGACATCGACATTTTCCGAATTGTTTCGGGTCCGGGTTGTGGAATTATCCAACTGTGCGTTTTCGTCGATATCGATCACGACGGTGACAATATCGCCAATGTCAGAGGCCCGAAGATCCTTAAAGAAGGCCCGGCTGCCGGGGCGCCACAGTGAGTTTGGCATGTATGATGCCGTTACTGGCTTTGGCATTGGCATGGTGACCTGCGTGTAATTCGGGTCATAGGTCGGGTTCGCCACCGGGTTCATCGAAGGCTCTTCACCCACAGCGGCCAGACGTTCCATCGAATTGCAACCGACCAGCAGGGCGCTTGCCAATGTCAGGCAAGCCAGCGTCTTGAAACGCGCCGAAGGGCGGGAGGGATGATGTTTCATGGTTACTCTCCTCATCTCGATTGCATTCAGGTTAACGGCGTGTCGGGCAGATTATTCCGTGCGCATCGCCAGGGGTTGCTGAAGCTGAACTTCCACGCGCCCGGAACCAATCACCACTGCGTCAATTACCGTGTTGCTTTGTGTGTTCTGCACCCGGATGACATCATCCAGGGCACCATTTTCCATCGCCCGACCCTGAACGCTGAGCACCATGCGGTCGGTTTGCAGGCTAACTGTTATAATCCGGCCCTTTTCGACAAGGATCGGGGCGCCAACGTCACCAGCGCGAATGGGTTTCCCCGATGTCAGCGACCGTCCAACGGATTGCCCGATCAACTTGTTTTCATCGATGATCAGGTTGGTTCCCAAACCTTCTTCCCGCATGCGCACGATGGTCAGATCACCGGCTTCGATAATATGGTCTTTGCCCAGGCGCCGCGTTGGAACGGGCAGTTCAACCATTCGGTGGAACCGTCCTGAGATATTCATTTTCTGCAAGGTGCGGCCTTCTGCAGGGGCCAGCAGGGTTGCCGTGAAGCGACCGGAATGGGCGTCATAGTCAAACCGTTCGACCCGGGCCGTTGGCGCGACAGAGCGCGGCAGATGGATCCGGTACGGACCGCCATCTTCTTCAACCTCAACCAGGTCATCCTCGCCGGTGCGTTTGAAGAAGGAATCCAGCAGCAGTCCTTCGATCTGGCTTGTTGTAATCACTGAGCTGGGCCGCGTGACGGTCACTGTTTCCGCGGTGCTGGTTGGGCGCCAATCAATGCCAAAGGTTTTTGCCGCTTTCCATAACCATACGGCCGGCAGGACCAGTTCCTGTCCTGGTTCTGGCGCACGGATGACCGTGCGGTCCGCGTATTGCCCGGCCGGTTCGAATAAATCCCCGACATGGATGAATTCTGCATCCACTTGAACGATAGGATTCAGTACCACAGGAACCTTTACTTCCTCGGACTCTGCCTTGCTTGCGGTTTCAGCCAGGGCCGGGAAAGTAAGGGCCGGGAAAGTCAGGGCGATCACGAACCCGGCCAGGACCAGGGCGTAAATCACGCTCAGGCAATGGTTTGATATCGGTTTCATGATCACTCTCCTTACTGTCGTCAGCGTCTGTGGGTGACTATGAGTCACTATTAGCGAAGGTTCGTCAGGGTCGACATCATCTGGTCAGATGTTTCGATTACCTTCGAATTCATCTCATAGGCGCGTTGGGCCGTAATCAGATTGGTGATTTCTTCCACAACGTTTACGTTCGACGTTTCCAGGAAGCCCTGTTGGATCGTGCCAAATCCGGCCGTTCCAGGGGCAGCCACTGTTGCGCCACCCGATGCCGGTGTTTCCAGAAACAGGTTGTCCCCGATGGCCAACAGGCCGGCGTCATTCGGGAAACGCGCCAGTTCCAATTGCCCAATGTTTGACGGGGCGGTGACACCATCTAGGGATACCAGAACTTCCCCTGAGGCATTGACCGATATATCCACGGCATTCGGTGGAACGGTCAGTCCAGGCTGCACGGTAAAACCATCGACGGTCACAACATCGCCATCGCCATCCAATTGAAAGGACCCGGCGCGGGAATAGGCCGTATCGCCGCTGGGCAGCGTAATGCGGAAATAGCCCTCGCCATTGATTGCGACATCCAACGGATTTTCCGTCAGGGTCAGGTTTCCCTGTTCGGTGATGCGATAGACGGCGGCGGTTTTTACCCCCAGCCCGACCTGGACACCGACTGGCACCGTGGTGCTGGCGTCGGAACTGTCCGACCCGACCCGGCGCAGGTTCTGATACAGCAGATCCTGAAACTCAGCCCGCCGGCGCTGATAGGACGTGGTGTTCATGTTGGCAATGTTGTGGGAGATGACTTCCACATTCAATTGCTGGGCTAACATCCCTGTCGCGCCAATACTAAGTGATCGCATCTGTCGTCTCCTTTAAAACCTCAGTCGGATAAAGCTGTCAGTATCTCGTCACAGCGCGATTAGCCCTGTGGCGCACGGCCCAGCTTATCGATCATGTCTTTGATCCGGTCGTCTTCGCGTTGAATCAGTTTCGCGACACTTTCATGGGCGCGATTGATATCCATCATGCGCGTCAGTTCCAGAACCGCCTGCACATTGGATTCTTCGATCATGCCCTGCATCATGCTTGGCTGAGCAACCTGTTGCGGGTTCATGTCAGGGTCGGCGATGAATAAGCCATTGGCTGCCTTGCGAAGCTTCTGTTCGTCCTCGAAGGTCACGACCTGCAGCTTGCCTAAAATCCCGTCGTCATTGGAAACCGTGCCATCGCCTGCGATGCTGATCCGCCCGCCGTCTTCTGGAATATTGATGGGGCCCGCCTGGCCTTGAACCGGATAACCTGATCCAGTCACCAATTGGCCGTTCGCATCCAATTGGAAGCGTCCGTGGCGGGTATAACGTTCTCCCAAGGGGCTATCGACAACGAAATATCCCTCGTCAGATAAAGCGATGTCGAAATCATTTCCAGTCGTGGTCAAAGGCCCGCTGGAAAGGTCTCTTGCTGTGCCAACATCCTCAACAAAAGACAGTTTCTCATCCTTTGTTGGTTTTGCCAGATATTCCTGAAACACCATCCGCTCAGCCTTAAAGGCCGGAGTATTGGCGTTGGCGATGTTGTTGGCGACAATGTCCATCGACCGCCGAAGGGCTGCCTGACGCGACATGGCTATATAGCTTGTGTTTTCCATTTCTGGACGCCTCTTTTCTCTCATTTGGGCGGAAGCTCTCAACCAACCGCCCACTGCTCTCTCTGGACCTGTAATAGCAAGTCGCGTGCCAGTTTTTATATTTGTTTAAATTCAATAAGTTATAATGGGTATCGGCAAAATATGCTCGCCCTTATTCACCAAAAAGTGCTGGTTAGGGCGGGGTATGCGGAACGGATTGCCGGATCACTTTGACCCGGTCATGTATGTTTTCCATTGATCTGTGTGGGCGAATAACGGCCTATAAAAAGCAATCCGAAGTTTTTTTGTTTCGGTGACTTTATGTTAGGGTCCTTGCAGTACTGCATGCACCGCGATGCTGGGTGTTGGCCAGGGTCCATAACAGGCGGCAAGAGATGAGCGACGAAGACGATAATGAAGCACCGGTTAAAAAGAAGGTGAGCGGCAAAAAGCTCATTCTGTTTGTTGTTCTGCCGATACTCTTGTTGGGCGGGGCGGCTGGCGCTGTGTTTGCACTGGGTCTGCTGGACCCCTTGCTGGGCGGTGGAGAGCAGCATGCGACTGAGGAGCACGCAACGGAAGAGCACGCTGCGGCTACAGATGACCATGGTGAAGCCGTCATTGATCCCCCCGGCGTGTTTTATCCGATGGATGAATTGACGGTATCGTTAAGTGGCACCGGCACGCGGAAGAATTTCCTGGTGCTGCAAGTTGAATTAGAGCTTGAGGCGCAAACCGATGTGGCGCGCGTTGAGCAGATGAAACCGAAGATCATTAGTGAGTTCAACGCCTTCTTGCGTGAATTGCGAACGGAGGAGTTGAACGGCAGTGCAGGGGCCTATCTGATACGCGAAGAATTGTACAGGCGTGTCAGTCAGGTGGTGGCACCGACCCCTGTGAAGGATCTCCTGCTGGTGAAAATGTTGGTGCAATAGGCTGAGACTTAAGGGGTTCTTTTGACTTGGCCCCAGAATTGCTTCGCCGTTTCGAATGACGGATGGTACCGAAACGTAACTGAGGCACGGGACGTATGGCTGACGATCAAGACGATATGGCCAATGAGTTTGACGCGATGGCGGACGAAGACGTTGGCGGCGGTGATTCCGACGGCGCGGACGACCTTGCTGCTGAATGGGCTGCCATGGCCGATAGCGGGGATGCTGCTGCCGGAGGCGCTGCGCGGGTTCTGAACCAGGACGAGATTGACAGCCTGCTTGGTTTCCAGGAAGGCGGCGATGAAGATTCCAGTAAATCTGGGATCGAGGCCATTATCGATTCCGGCATGGTGTCCTATGAACGCCTGCCGATGCTGGAAATCGTCTATGACCGATTGGTCCGGATGATGTCGACCAGCCTGCGTAACTTCACCTCTGACAACGTTGAAGTCAGCCTGGACAATATTACCTCCATTCGCTTCGGGGATTACCTGAACTCTATCCCGTTGCCAGCCATGCTGACCGTTTTCAAGGCGGAAGAATGGGACAACTATGGCCTGATCACCATCGATAGCTCTTTGATTTATTCAATCGTCGATGTGTTGCTGGGCGGTCGCCGGGGGACTGCGGCGATGCGGATTGAAGGGCGACCCTATACCACGATTGAACGCAATCTGGTCGAACGCATGATCAACGTGGTTCTGGCGGATCTGTCCGCCGCGTTTGACCCGCTGTCTTCCGTGACGATGCGATTTGATCGTCTGGAAACCAATCCGCGGTTTGCCACAATCGCGCGACCAGCCAATGCGGCGATCCTGGCACGTCTGCGCATAGATATGGAAGATCGCGGCGGGCGGCTGGAATTGATGCTGCCCTACGCGACGCTGGAACCCGTCCGTGAACTGTTGTTGCAGATGTTCATGGGGGAGAAATTCGGTCGGGATTCGATCTGGGAAAATCACCTGGCGACAGAACTTTGGTTCACAGAAGTTCCCATTGAAGCGGTCCTGGATGAAGTTACCATGAGCCTGGGTGATGTGCTGGACTGGGAAGTGGGCATGTTCCTGCCATTTCACGCGACGCCGGATTCTCCGGTCGAAATTCGATGCGGCAATATGGCAATGTTTACGGGCACGATGGGGCGCAAGGGCGGAAACATCGCGGTGCGCATCGACAAGCGGGCGAAAGTGGACTAGCCCCTTTTTTCAGGCGAATCCTGATATTAGATATCGTTACAATGCTAGTGCGTTTGGCAAAACACGTGTATTTTCTGGCAATCGGTTTACGTTGTGACGATGAAGGGTATATGACAGGTCGATGATCGGAACGGTGATCAGCATCGGTTTTGATGTGGCGCTCATGATATGTTTGGGCGTTGCGATCTATTACGGTGTGCGTCTGAATCGTCAAATGGCAATTATCCGCTCAGGACGTGAAGAGCTGCAATCCCTAATCACTGAATTCACGCAGGCAACCTCGCGGGCGGAAACAGCCTTGTCGGAATTGAAATCAGATGTCGGGGCGACGCTGAATGATGCCAGGCAGTCGGCACATAAAGCCAGTGCGCTGTGCGATGATCTGGAATTCCTGATCAAGCGCGGGGAGAAAGTTGCCGATGCCCTGGAAATTGGCGTTCGCGCCAGCCGCAAAGGATCTGCTGACCCTGCATCGGCTGAGGCGCGCAGCGATTTGCGCGCGGCGCCGGACCAGAAGCTGGGTGCGAAACCGTCGTCGCGGGCGGCTGGTGAAGCCAGCTTGAAGGATAGTCTGAAAAAAGGCATGTCTCGGGCCATTCGCGGCGCGCATTCCGATACGGACCAAACCGGTGCAGAGGCATCGGGTCGATCCCTGGTTGCTGCGCCAGAAGACCGTGTTGCTGCTGGTGAAAAATCAGATAGCAAGAAGGCGCGGGCAAAGTCGAAGTCTGAATTGTTAAAAGCATTACAGGATATGCGGTGAGGAAGTGGCAATGCGGTTAAGATTGATCCCAGTGGTCATCGTCTTGGCGGCGCTCGGCTTGTCTTTTCGGGCCGGGTCCATCGTTGATCTTTTGACGGATCAGGAACCATCCAGAAAGGCCCCGGTCATCGGTGTGGCGGTTGCCCAGGATGCCAGTGCTATTCCGCCCGTCCCAGGCGATAATGGCAACGAAATGACGCCGCTGGAACTGGATAAAAGCGATGTCCCGATCATTGATGGGACGGAAGACGGCATGCATCCGACAGAGGCGCGACTGGCCAACAGCCTGGCACAGCGGCGCATGGAGTTGGACACACGCGAACGGGAATTGGAACAACGCAGCGCGATGTTGGGCGTGGTTGAGGCGCGCTTGGCAGAAACTCAAAAGAATCTTGAAGGCATTCGCGACGAAATAAAGCAACTGGTCGCAAAATATGAAGGTCTGGAAGATGAGGAAAGCGCACGCCTGCAACGGGTCTATTCCAATATGAAGCCCAAAAATGCCGCAGAAATCTTCGATACGATGGAACTGGATACGATCCTCAGTGTTATTCGGGGAATGAATGACAGAAAGCTGGCCCCAATTCTTGAGGCGATGGATCCTAGCAAGGCTGTGATCGTTACTCAGGAAATCAACGCCCGCGAAGAGTTACCAACCTTCAACAATTAGCCCTCTTTAAAAGATTCCCTTTCAAGGGACTGATTTCGGCTGCATCCTGATTTGCATTTCCAGGCCCCAATTGGTTTTGCGATTTGAATTGATGGCGCGGTGATATGGCGGTCAGTTTCGATATGAATATCCTTATTGTGGATGATCGACCAACGATGGTTCGGATCCTGCGCCATATGCTGCGGGATCTTCAGTTTTTCAGCATCGATGACGCCACGGATGGGCGGGATGCTTTGGCGAAACTGGAACGGAAAGACTATGGTCTGGTCATTTCAGATTGGACCATGAAACCCATGAATGGCCTTGATTTATTGCTAGCCATGCGCGCTGACGAAGCATGGCGCGCAACGCCTTTTTTGATGATGACCCCGGAAAACAAGACAGAAAACGTCATTGCCGCCAGACAGGCCGGTGCCAGCGGGTATATTGTAAAGCCCTTCAATGCCGCAATGCTGAAATCGAAACTGGTGGCTATTTTAGGGGATTTTTGAATTGGACATGAACGATGATAGATACGCAATATCTTAAGACCATGGCCCGATATAATCGATGGCAGAATGAAAATCTGTATAGTGCTGCAGACCAGTTGGATGATGATGCCCGGCGTCTGGATCGCGGTGCATTTTTCGGCTCCATTCATGGCACGCTGTGTCATATTCTGTGGGCCGACCAGATTTGGATGCATCGATTTTCTGGCTCCCCCAAGCCGTTGATGAGCAATGCTGACTCCCACCATATGATTGAAGACTGGCAGGCTTTGAAACAGGCCCGCACAGCCATGGATCAAATGATTCAGGAATGGTCGGATGGTTTGGACCCAGCCTGGTTGACGGGGGATTTATCTTGGTATTCAGGGGCCGTGAAACGGGATATGACAGAATCCAAGGCTTTGCTGGTGACCCATATGTTCAATCATCAGACCCATCATCGGGGCCAGGTTCACGCGATGCTGACCGCGGCAGGGACGCGGCCGGAAGATACGGACCTGATGCTGATTGGTCAGGTGCAATGATCCCACGGATTGCGAAGTTGTAGAGTTAGGGAAACAGTTCAGCCATTCTGTTATAAATTTTATAGAATTACGGCGATTTCTTGCGATTTATCCTGCGACTCCGGCATATTGGGGGGATGATATATGAAGAAGACCAGTTGAAGGATGAAACGGATGTACTCCCAATCCGCAAGGAAACGGGACCCATCCTGTTTTTAAGCCTATTTCTGATGTTATTGGCATTCTTTATTTTGCTTAATTCTATTTCAACCTTACGGGAAACGAAATCACGCGATGTGTTGAGCTCTGTTTCCGCGACGTTTCAAACCACAATTGATCCGGACAGGTCCTCAGAAATTTTGGTTTCGACCTTGGGCGGGGTGCTGGAACCGGAAAAAGTGCTGGATGAAGTTGAACGCCTGTGGTTGTCGGATGTGCCGTTTGTGAAGTTTGAGACGGTGACCCAGGGTCGCCATATCATGGTGGAACTGCCGGTGATCCAGCTATTTGTCGGTGCACAACCGGAATTGCGGGGGGATCGGCGGGATCTGTTATCGGCGACCGCTAATGTGTTATCGGCGCGGTTGCCCGGGCAGGTCGTGATTATGCAGGCGATCCTGTTCGTAAATGATCTGGCACAGGTGCCAACGGTACCTGATATCCCGGCACCCCCGCCTGACGTGCAGGGGGTTGTCGATCTTGCAAATCCAGAGGCGATGATTGCACCGGTTGATGATGAAAAAGATGGAACTGAACTGGCTTTCGATCGTGTTGCAGCCCTGGCAAAGGCGCTGGTGGCGGGCGGGGCGCCCCCGGATAATTTCGAAATCGGGATTCGTCCGGGCAATGTGTCGCGCATTCGGTTCCGCTTTTTTATTCGCGATGCGGGGGAGGCCCGTATGACATTCGCACCGGTTCAGGATGAGACATCTACCCCCGCGACAACGCCAGATCAGCCAGAAGATCAGCCAGAAACACAGGCTGGGGGTCTGTAATGAGCGACGAGGTGATGGAACCATCTGCCTTTGCCAACCCGAACCCTGATGAGCGGTTGGATCGGGAACCGGAGGTTATGGGGCATATCCATACATCGCTGTTGGAACAGGATGCCATTCCAGAAGATGTTGTCGAAAAATCTCCCGCCTGGTTGGTCACATTCGGGGATGTAACGGCCTTGATGCTGGCATTTTTTGTGATGTTGTATTCCATGTCGGAATTGCAGTCGGAAAAGTGGGATACTGTCATTTCCGTACTGGCAACGCGGGTAGATCCCACGGCAGAAGGGCAGCCGCGACCGGTCGGCGAACGGACCATCACACGAATTGATCTGGTGTCAGCCTTTCCAACCGGTTATTTGCAAAGGATACTTGAGACGAAATTGGCGGAAGACCCGCTGTTGAAGACAATTCGAATGACAGGATTAGAGGATCAATTGGTGTTGTCTCTGCCGACCGATAGATTTTTCACCGGAACCGGTGCGCAGATTGATCCCCAGGCCTTGCCCGCTTTGCGGCGATTGGGAGTGGTTTTTGGTCAGTTCGGCAATCGTCTGGATATCAAGGGCAACACAGACCCCACCCCACCCCCATCCGGTTCGGTTTATCCGGATAACTGGTCCCTATCGTTGGCGCGCGCGCTGGCCGTGGCCCAGACCTTGAACAAGGCTGGATATCCCGGGGAGTTCACGGTTCTGGGGTTGGGTGATTCAAACTATCGCTTTATTGATCGGGATATCCCGGAACAACAGCGCTACGCTTTGTCCAGGCGCGTCGATATCGTCATTGTGCCGGAGGCTCGGGGACAGTGAACTGCGTTACTACAGGGCGTCTGATTTGCCGCACAATACTTTTGATCCTGGCCATCACCATGGGTGGGACACTTGCGCGCGCACAGGAAGCCGTTACCGTTCGCGCCTGGCAACATTCGGATTTTGCCCGTTTGGTTTTCGACTGGCCTGCGCCAATCGGCTATCAGACCAGTATCACCGATCAGGTCCTGACGGTTCAGTTTGACCGCGCATTTCAGGTTGATCTGAGCACTGTTCGGGAGCGTCTGGGAGATTACATCGCCCAAGCCAATGGTCCGGGCACAGCGGGAACGGCTGTGAATGCGGTATCGTTCGAATTAACCAGCCCCATGTCGGTGACTGATTTTACGAACGAAAACTCCGTCGTGGTGGATCTGCGCCGCAGTGAAACCGCACCGCAAGCGCAAAATCTGCCCGCACAGCCCGCCCAACAACCGACAGCAGATTCAGCCGCACAGCCAGTCACGCAGACAGCCCAGGTCGGGGCGACAGACTTGCCCGTGCGCATTGGCGATCATCCTGGCTATACCCGCATCGTGTTTGATTGGCCGCAATCGGTACCTTATTCAGTAAACCAGAACGGCCGTGCGGTAACTGTTGATTTCGGGCGTGCAGCCACTGTTGATGTCGCAGCCCTGGCCCAGACCCTGCCGCCGGGTATTCGTGTAGCATCGGTTCAGCCCAGCGGGCAGGGAACTGCAATCACGCTTGCCGTGCCAGAGGGGGCGGAGTTGCGCCATTTCCCGCTGGACCAAAAGGTCGTTCTGGATGTTCTGGCCTCTGCTGAAGCGCGCAACCAACCAGCCGCCGCCCTAGCGAATGATCAATTGGTGAGCGAACAAGCGCCACAGGTCTCACAGCCCCCGCAGGAACCGCCGGTTCAATCTGCGCCCACCGAACCTGCCCCCACCGAACCAGCACCCGTGAGAGAGCCTGTGCCTGCGCCAGAGGCGCCTCAGGCTGTCGCATCTGAGCCATCGGCTGCGGAAATGGCGGCAATGCCCAATGCCCCGGCACAGCAGGATGAGGCGGCAACGCCCTCCGTAGAAGCGCCGTCCGGCCCGCCATTATTCAATTTTTCGTTTCAATGGTCTGGTGATGTGGGGGCCGCAGTCTTTCGCCGTTCTGATAATATCTGGGTGATCTTTGACGCTGCGACCAATCTGGATCTATCCCCCTTGCGGGTAGAGGGCGCGCCGGTCATTGAGCGCATTGATCAACTGCCAATCGGTGGCGCGTCGGTTCTGCGCATGCAGGTGTCTGATCGCAGCGTAAACGCCAGCGCCCGACGGGAAGGGTTCAACTGGGTCGTTGAATTCCGGCGCGCCCCGCAGCGCCCTTTGTCTCAGGTTCCGATCCTTGCGGATGTTACGGCGGAAATCGGTCCATTTCTGACCTTCCCCACCGATACGCCTGGGCGGTCCTTTAATGTACCAGATCCCGATATGGGCGATGTCATGCGCGTCGCGACATTCCTGGAATCCGGGATGGGAATCGATGGGCTGCGTCAGTATCCCGAATTTGAGCTGTTGCCGACCGCCCAGGGTGTGGCGCTGGTTCGGCTTTCTGACACGGTACTGCTGGATCGAAATTTTGATGGATTTCAAATCAGCGCCCCGGATGGTCTGGCGATTTCCGGCGTGTCGCCTGAAGCACCCGTGTCCACAGGGCAAATTCTAAGCGCGCGCAGACTGTTTGACCTGAATGGTTTGATGCGGGGCCCGCAACAGGATTTCGAAGACCTTTCCAATGCCCTTTTCCGGTCCATGGCGGAAGTTCCGGATGAAAAACTGGATGCGGCGCGTTTGAATTATGCGGGATTCCTGATGGCCCATAATCGGGGGTTTGAAGCCTTGGGGGTTTTGCGGGTTGTGGAGGAAAATGATCCCCAATTGATGAAGCGCCCGGAGAACCTGGCATTGCAAGGGGCTTCAACCGTTCTGGTTGGTCGAACGGAAGAGGCGAAGACATTGTTGAATGATCCTCGTCTTGATGGATTTGCAGAAGCCGCGATCTGGCGCGGGGCCGCCCTTGCGGAAGAGGGGGACTATCTGGCCGCCGCAGAGGCATTTAGCCCCGGCGATAGCCTGTTGAGCCGCTATCCCTACCCGCTGAAGGCCCGCCTTGGCCTGATGCGGATTGATACCGCCTTTGCCAACCGGGATATCCAGGGGGCGGAAGCCTGGATCAATTCCCTGCAGGGCGCGCGTGAGGAACTGACGCGCGGGCAACAGGCGGCGCTGGACTATCAACGGGCAAGGCTGGCTGTCTCGCGAACCGAATTTGATGAAGGCGCACAGTTGTTTAAGGATGTCATGGCGTCTGGGGACCGGAAATATGCCTATCGGGCGGAGCTTGCGCTGATCACGCTGGGCCAACGGCAGGGATTTATGAGTGATGCAGAGGCCCTGGAGAGAATGGAACGCCTGCGCTATGCGTGGCGTGGCGACCGCAGCGAGTTGTATCTGTTGAAGCGGCTTGGGGAATTGTACCTGAAGCAACCCGACTATTTCAAAGGGTTGGGAGTTTTCCGCACGGCCGTCAAATATTTCCCGGGTGATCCGGTGGCGGAAGATCTGGCCGGCGAAATGACAGATATTTTCCGCAAATTGTATCTGGATGGGGATGCCGACAGCCTGCCGCCGCTTAAGGCCCTGGCCCTGTATGACGAGTTCAAGGAATTGACCCCGTCGGGAGAGGACGGCGATCAGATCATCGAGAATATCGCCGACCGGTTGGCCTCCATCGATCTGTTGACGGAGGCGGCCGAAAAACTGCGCGAATTGTTGAGCGATGAGGATCGCTTGCCCCCCGGCGAAGAGCGGGTTCGGTTGAGCAACAAGCTGGCCCTGATTTTGTTGATGGACGGCAAACCCGAAGAAGCGGAAGAGGCGATCGCCCAGGGCCGCCGTGGTCTTACACTGTTTGAACTCAGCAATGATCTGGAGGCGGATCGGGATCGCCTGTTGGCGCGGGCCAAAATCCAGCAGGGCGACTATGAGGATGCGATCAAGGAACTGGCAGGGGATGTCAGCGTCGAAGCGGACCTGCTGCGTCGTGATCTGTATCGCACGACCAGTAATTGGCAGGAATCAGCGAAGGTTCTGCAACGGCTGGCTGGCAATCCCCCCAGTGATCCTGCTGTTGGCGTAGAAGGGGAGACGGCGCGCTATGTCATCAACTGGGCGGTTGCGTTGTATAAGAATAACGATACCGATGGCTTGCGGGATCTGATCGACCTGTGGGCCCCGGCTATGGCCAACAGTTCTTTAGCCGGTGTGTTCGATTACATGACCAATCAGACCCGCGCCCCGACCGGCGGCGATGTCCTGGCGACAGTGGATCAACTGATCGGCGCCGACAGGTTCGATGCCTTCATCAAGGCCTATCGGGATAAGCTGTTCGCGCCCCCGCCAGCCCCAACAGCGGAAGTAACGGCATCGTCCTCTTAAGCATTTTTATCAAATGTTTATTTGGTGTTCTTCGGGTGGTTCATTAAACCGGGTTGAAGCTTTGAACCAAACTGCCCACGACCAGATACCACCCATCGACAAGCACAAAAAAGATCAGCTTGAAGGGCAGGGATATCATCACCGGGGGCAGCATCATCATCCCCATGGACATCAGGATCGACGCGATAACCATGTCGATCACAACGAACGGAACGAACAGCAGAAACCCGATTTCGAAGGCCCGTTTCAGTTCTGAAATCATAAAGGCCGGGATCAGCGCCCTTAGGGGGGTATCGTCAGGGTTCTCAACCGCAGGCATGCCGCCAATATCCATGAACAGCATCAAATCCCGATCCCGAACATGGCGCAGCATAAAATCCCGGAAGGGTGCAATCGCCAGATCAAAGGCTTCCTGTTCGGAAATGCGCTCCTCTATCAATGGCTGAATGCCTTCGTTATAGGACCGTTCCAGGGTGGGCTGCATGATGAAAAAGGTCAGAAACAGCGCCAGGCTGATCAGGACGGTATTGGGCGGCGTTTGTTGCGCGCCAAAGGCAGTGCGCAGCAAAGAAAACGCGATGATCAACCGGGTGAAACTGGTGATCATAACCAGCAAGGACGGCGCTAGGGACAGGACCGTCAGCAAGGCAACCAGTTGCACCAGTCTGCCGGTTACAGTGCCGCCTTCGCCGATATCGATGTTGATCGACTGCGCCAGACTGGGGCCTGCGGGCAGCACAACCGCGGAACCGACCAAAAGCAACATCGCTGTCGCCAGCAGTCCTGCTGCTGGAATTAACCGCCCCTTCAGGGCCTGAAAAAGCCGTGCTGGGATCATTGCGACGGGGTCTCCTGATCCGGGGCTTTGTTCTCGGTTTTGCGGGTGCTGATGCGGCGCACCACATCGTCAAATCGCCGAACGACGCCATTGGGGGCAGGGGAGTCTGTTTCTCCCTGTGCAGGCGCGGCATCAATCCCGGTTTCAATCGCCAGGTCCGATTGCGCCCCTAACAAAAGCAGGTGTTCCATCCCGTCACGGCGTACCAGAACCAATCTGCGCCGCGGATCCAGCGTCAATGAATCAACAATATGCAGGCGTTTTGCAGATCCCGCACGGGGGCGGGCAACCATCATGCCCCCTGGCCCGAAACGCTTCAGCAGGACGGCACACAGCCCAATCAGGCCCAATACAAATATCAGCGCCAGAGCAAATTGCAGATAATCTGCCGGGTGCATACCAGGCTCCAATACGGATGGCGGCGCAATCAGCGATTATCGACCCAAGTCCAAGTGGGGCGGCGCTGATCGGCCCGTTCACAGTCCAATGTCAGGGGGCAGGCGATACCATATCAATGCTATGGAAGCGGCGGCACCGGTGCCGACTGACCATTCAAAGCGTAAACGTAGCGCAGGATTTCCGCCACCGCGATGAAGGCCTCAATAGGAATCTCTTCCCCCACTTCTGTTGCTGAAAGCAGTTCTACCAGATCGGAATCCGATTGCACTGGTATGCCGGACGCTAAGGCCAGTTCTATAATTCTTTCAGCTAGATAGCCTTCGCCGCTGGCGCTGACAACAGGGGCTGAATCGGCATCATTGGGCTTATAGGTCAGCGCAACCGCATTCTTTTTCTGACCCTTCTGGTTTTGGCTATCGGCACCATCATGCGCCGTCTGGTCGGTTGGTGTCGAAGATCGCGCCATGTGTCTGCTCCGTTCTGATATGGGTATTTAGGCTGAAAACCATATTAATATCAATGGTTTTTCCTGGATCATTGATCTGCAGAATTCAACGCATTAAATGTAATCAGGTATTTGTTTTAATATAACTTTAAATAGGTGTAATTTAATTTGTTCGTTACATTTAAATTTAGAATATAGATTATTTTGGAATATTTATATTTGATTAATTGATGTAATTGATTATGGTAATGCATGATATTATTTAGATAAATAGGAATGCCGTTCCGAATCGTTTGGTTGAAAGTCAAACTGGCACGCTGTTTGCTTATACTGCTGTATTCAAGGCTGTGTGGTGGAGGAGAGACCCAATCACAGCCGGGTGAGTGCCAGAGAGAGGAGAGAGCCCATGTCTATTGGTGATAGTGCAATTTTCGGCATGATGTCCGAAAAAATGTCCTGGCTGAGCCAGCGTCAGCGGGTGTTGTCCCAGAACATCGCCAACGCCGATACACCGGATTACAAGGCCCGCGACATTGCGAAGCTGAGTTTCACCGACCAGATGGCCCGGCAGAATATGAAGGTCAATCTGACGGTCACAAATCCCGAACATGTCAGCCTGCCCGATGCGAATGACAAATTCCAGGAAGGGGCGGCCAGCACGACCTACGAAACATCCATTTCTGAAAATGGTGTCGTGCTGGAAGAGCAGATGATGAAACTGGGGGCGACCGCCGGTGAATATAACATGGCGACCAACATCTATCGCAAGTACTTGGCGCTGCATCGCACCGCCCTTGGCCGTGGCCAGGGATGATTGAGGCGCGGGTGTAAGAGAGGCCAGGGTAAGAGAAGCCGGGTAAGGAAAAAGGGAGTTCAGTCATGGATGATTTTAATGCATCAATGTTTATCGCGGGATCCGGCATGCGGGCCCAGGGAATGCGCCTGCGGGTGATTTCAGAGAATATCGCGAATGCGGATTCGACCGCTTCGACCCCAGGGGGGGATCCGTATCGCCGCAAGGTAATCACCTTCAAAAACAAGATGGACGAGGCACTGGGCGCAGATGTTGTTCAGGTCAAACAGATTGGGGAAGACAATTCAGATTTTGATCTGAAGTTCGATCCGGCCCATCCTGCGGCGAATGAGGATGGTTATGTCCTGTTACCCAATGTCAGCACATTGGTAGAGAGCATGGATATGCGTGAGGCGAGCCGAAGCTATCAAGCCAATTTGCGCGTTGTTGAAACTGTAAAGGGAATGTTCGCCCAGACTGTCAGCATTCTGCGTTAGGCTTTTGCTGGATGGCCGTGTCATCTGCGGGGAGGAGAGACCCTGGCCGGTGACATGATGGGAAACAAGAGTGGGATTGAGGAGAGGGGCGTAATCGGGTTAAGATGCCCGTGCGCTGTTAAGGAGAGAGAGCATGGCCATAGATCCGATGAGTGCCGCTGCGGCCTATCGCGCGAATGCGACGGGTCCGAATATGTTCCATACCGGCAGCCAACCACAGGCTCAGCCCGCGTCCGGGTCCAGCTTTCTGGATATGGTCAAGGGCGTTGCCGAAGATGCCATGCAGTCTAACTACAAGGCGGAAGAAGTTACCGCCCGCGCGATGGCTGGGCAGGCCAATGTGACCGAGGTCGTGACCGCCCTGGCTGAGGCTGAATCAACCTTAAGCACCGTTGTGACTGTGCGTGACCGGGTGATTTCTGCCTATCAGGAAATTTTGCGGATGCCGATCTGATCATCCTGTACTGGGGCAGAATCGGTTAGATTGCAGGCACCCTGTTTGGTGACAGGGTGAATTTTGCGTCAGAGATGCCATGAACGAAGCACAAGCCCTCGATATCGCGCGGGAGGCGATTTACGCACTCCTTATCGTGTCCAGTCCTTTGATGTTGATTGGATTGGCCGTAGGTCTGGTTATCGCTGTGTTCCAGGCACTGACACAAATTCAGGAAGTAACGCTGACTTTCGTGCCTAAGATCATCATCATTTTTCTGGCTATGCTGGTGCTGCTGCCATTCATGTTGCGCCATCTTCAGGATTTGACGCTGTTTCTGATGGACCGGATCGTCGCGATTGGATGAGTCCTGACCCTAAGGTCCTGCCATGCTGAAAGCATTGCTGACGGCGGAAGTATTTACCGTCTTTATGGTATTCGCGCGGATCGGCAGCGCCTTTCTGACCTTGCCCTCAATTGGCGAGTCTTTCCTGAATCCCCGCGCCCGGTTGACCTTGGCCGTGCTGCTGTCCCTGGTGGTCGCGCCAACGGTTGAACCTTTGATACCGGCCATTCCCGCGCGCCTGTCTGATATGTTGGGATTGATCTTTATCGAAATTCTGATCGGCATTTTTATTGGTGCCGTGACGCGGGTTCTGTTCATGGCCCTGGCGATTGCAGGGTCAATTTACAGTTTCATGAGTGGCCTTGCCAGTGCCCTGATCTTCAATCCCCTGGCATCGGATCAGGGGGCCTTGCTGTCGATCTTTCTGTCCCTGGTTGGCTTGCTGCTGATTTTTGCCACGGACACACATCATCTGTTGATCCGGGCAGTCGTTGAAAGCTATGTCCTGTTTAAACCCGGTGTTTATCCGATGGTGGGGGATATGGCCGATGTGATGACCCAGACAGTGGCGAATTCCTTCAAGTTAGGCTTTCAACTAGCATCCCCGATTGTGGTGGTCGGGTTGTTGTTTTATGTCCTGTTGGGGCTTCTGGCGCGACTGATGCCTCAGATGCAGGTGTTCTTTATCGCGATGCCACTGCAAATCATGATGGGGCTGTTTCTCTTGATGACAACGCTCAGCGCGATGATGATATGGTTCATGAAGCAGTTTCATGGGCTGCTGGGGCAATTTCTGCCATTCTAACGGGGCTTTAAGGCGCGATGTCGGAACAATCAGACGACTCCCAAAAAACAGAAGAGCCCACTTCCAAACGGCTGCGCGAGGCGCGCGAAAAGGGCCAGCTGGCCGTTAGCAAAGAGGTGAATACCTGGATATTGTTATTTGGTACAGGCATCATGATTAGTTTTGTATTCCCGTCTTTGATGAATAATTTAACACAGATCTTGATCACTTTCCTGGAACGCCCGGACCAGTTGCTGGCGGATTATGGTGGTTTGGGCCAGGTCCTTTCAAAAATGCTGGTGGAGGTAGCCACGCTCTTGATGGTGCCGCTGGGGGTGTTTGTTGTTCTGGCTGTGATCTCAGGTGTGGCGCAGACGGGCTTTAACGTATCTGCAAAACCAATGGAGCCGGAACTCAGCAAACTCTCTCCCTTAAAGGGGTTGAAGAAGCAGTTTTCCAGCAAGCAACTGGTTGAATTCGTTAAGGGGTTGATCAAGATCGGCCTGGTTGGCGCGGTCGGAACCATCTTGTTGCTGCCAGAAATATCCAGACTGGACACACTGGCCAGCATGGAAGCAGCCGAACTGTTGTATGAGATCCAGATTCTGATCATTCGTGTGTTTATCGGGATATTGGCAATCCTGTTCGTGATCGCGGCTCTGGACGTTGTGTTTCAGCAATATCAACACATTAAACAGCTGCGTATGACGAAGCAGGAAGTGAAGGAAGAATATAAGAACACGGAAGGGGACCCGCAGGTAAAGGGGCGCCTGCGACAAATCCGGATGCAACGATCCAGAGAGCGGATGATGCAGGCTGTACCAACGGCGGACGTTGTGATCACCAACCCGACGCATTTTGCTGTGGCGCTGTCCTATAAGCCCGAAACCATGGAGGCGCCTGTACTGGTTGCTAAAGGGCAGGATCTGATCGCCCAGCGCATTCGCAGCATCGCAGAGGAAAATGACATCGCCATTGTTGAGAATCCCCCCCTCGCGCGGGCTCTTCACGCGACTGTTGATTTGGATCAGGAAGTGCCGGCTGAGCATTTTGAGGCGGTCGCACAGGTCATTTCCTATGTGTTCAATCTGAAGGGGCGGAGGATGCCGACATGATCCATCGCCTGTGGGGCGCGCTTCTTGGGCGGGTGAAGTGGCGTCGAGTACAACAGGTGGGCGCTGAGCGATTGCAGGATATGGAAGACCATCATGTTGCCTTGTTGAGCGCCGTCGGGGCCAGCACGATCAGTTTGACTCTTTCTGGCGAAGGCATTGCAACAGTGGCGGCTGTCTGTGATCCGCTAAACGTGTTTGATGGTCGGGTCGGACCCGACAGCAGCGTTGAAGAGGTTGCCCGCATTCTGGGGGGCACCCGCGATATCAGTGATGCGCTGGATTTGGTTGTTGAACGCTGCAAATCAGCGTTGCACGAATTGGAACCTTTGCCGGAACCACCTGTTTTTGCCATTCCGGCGAAAGAGGGGCTGGACGGTGATCCGATTCGATGGATCAGCATTCGCGGCACCGCCCTGTCATCTGCCACTACGCCCGGGGAGGCACCTTCAGGAGAAGGGTTTTCCGGCATTCGGGTTCTTCTGATTTTAAGTGAGGTGACGCGCAACCGTCAGCGAATTGATGATATGGAACGCAAGCTGGCGCTGACGAACAGGGCGTTGGATCGTGCCCCATTCGGCCTGACCGTCATTGATGCGGATGGCCGCATGGATCAGGCAAATTCAGCGTTTCGGCGATTGATCGGGGGGCGCCCTGTTCAGGGGCGGGCGTTTCATGAGCTTTTTCATTTGGATGATCAGCCCCGGCTGTCCGTTCTTCTGGACCAGGTTCTGAAGGGGGTTGGCGGCGACAGACAAGCGCCAGAACCGATTGATATGCGCCTGGCCGCCACCCAAGAGCGCATTGTGACCCTATATGCAAATCGCACGGCCTTGCCAGATCAGGACAGGCCGGGTGTTCTGTTCCATGTCTTGGATTCAACAGAGCGCAAAAGGTTGGAAAGCCAGTTTGCCCAGTCGCAAAAGATGGAAGCGGTTGGTCAATTGGCGGGCGGGATTGCGCATGATTTTAATAATGTTCTGACGGCCATTATCGGGTTTTGTGATCTCTTATTGCATCGTCACCAACCCGGAGATCCATCCTTTGCCGATGTCATGCAAATTCAACAGAATGCCAACCGGGCAGCCGGTCTGACCCGCCAATTGCTGGCTTTCTCGCGGCAACAGGCAATTCGCACCCGCGTGGTGGATGTCACGGATATGTTGGCAGAATTGTCCAATCTGTTGCGGCGGCTTCTGGGCGAAACAGTTGAACTGATGATTGTTCACGGCCGCGATTTATGGCCTGTAAAAGGTGATCGTGGTCAATTGGAGCAGGGCATCATAAATCTTGCCGTGAATGCAAGGGATGCTATGGAACGGGGCGGCAGGCTGATTATTCAGACCGATAATTTCGCTGCGGACCGTCCCTATCAGATGCGCGATCAGATCATGCCACCTGGCGATTATGTGATGATCACAGTGACCGACACGGGGTCTGGAATGACACCGGATGTTATGGGGCGGATTTTTGAACCCTTTTTCACCACCAAGGAGGTCGGGCAGGGGACCGGTTTGGGGCTGGCCATGGTTTATGGCAGTATCACCCAAATGGGCGGCTTTATCGTTGCCCATTCTGACGGGGCCGGGAAAGGAACGTCTTTCAGTCTTTATTTGCCGCGCGCAACAGAGCTGGAACGTGTTGCTGCAGAGAATGAAGGCCATGCCCAGAACCCTGAAATGCCGACCGTGGATGACACAGGTGGGGAACGAATCCTGCTTGTTGAGGATGAAGATGCCGTCCGGCTCTTCAGTGCGCGGGCGTTACGGTCAAAAGGGTATGAGGTGACAGAAGCCCGTACCGGGGAGGTCGCCCTGGAAATTCTGAAGGATAAGTCCTTTGACCTGTTGGTGACGGATATGGTCATGCCGAAAGTGGATGGCGCGACCCTTATTCGAGAGGCGCGGAAAGAAAATCCTGACCTGCCGGTGATCTGTATGTCGGGCTATACCCGGGAGGCTGTGGCCAATGAGGTGGCGGAATTACCGATGGTGCGGTTCCTGTCCAAACCATTTTCATTGAAGCAGTTGACCGCAAGCGTAAGGGGCGCTCTCGAATCGGGCGACTAAATCCGCTGGGACGGACCACGAATTCCAACCCTTATCAAAAAAATCCAAATGTGAGTCTCTTAAGAACATCCAGGGCACACCAGGAACACAACTACAGGATTTTCTCTTTTTCCTGTGATTTCATATAGATAAAATGAGAATAAAAAAAGAACTTGCGGAAAAGAACAGAACATGTACGGTATCGCCAGTTGCATGAACAACGTGGCTG
The DNA here is from genome assembly GCF_048892425.1 of Hwanghaeella sp. 1Z406. Lineage (NCBI taxonomy): Bacteria > Pseudomonadati > Pseudomonadota > Alphaproteobacteria > Rhodospirillales > Aestuariispiraceae > Hwanghaeella > Hwanghaeella sp. 1Z406. The sequence continues at coordinate 107,413 of NZ_JBLZHU010000008.1, read as the reverse complement.
TGACAGGAAGGATATCGCAATCATGACACAAGCGGCATTGCGCCTCGTGGGCAAGGAAGACATGGACAAGCAGAAAGCATTGGAAGCAGCCTTGAGCCAGATTGAGCGTTCCTTCGGGAAGGGCTCTATCATGAAGCTGGGCCAGCAGGACAGTTTGGACATCGAAGCGATCTCAACGGGGTCTCTGGGTCTTGATATCGCCCTGGGGATCGGGGGCGTTCCGAAAGGGCGCGTCATTGAAGTCTTCGGGCCTGAAAGCTCGGGTAAGACCACGCTGGCCCTGCATATCGTGGCAGAGGCGCAAAAGGCCGGGGGCACCTGTTCCTTCATCGATGCGGAACATGCACTGGATCCGGTTTATGCCCGCAAGCTGGGGGTGAATGTTGATGAATTGCTGATTTCTCAGCCTGATGCCGGGGAACAGGCACTGGAAATCGCCGATACGTTGGTTCGGTCTGGTGCTGTGGATGTTCTGGTCGTCGACTCCGTGGCGGCCCTGGTGCCGCGGGCGGAGTTGGAAGGGGAGATGGGCGACAGCCATGTCGGTCTTCAAGCGCGCCTGATGAGCCAGGCCCTGCGGAAGCTGACCGGATCCATCAAGCGGTCTAATTGTCTGGTTATCTTCATTAATCAGATCCGCATGAAGATTGGTGTGATGTTCGGCAGCCCGGAAACCACGACTGGTGGAAATGCGCTGAAATTCTATGCCTCGGTTCGGCTGGACATTCGTCGCATCGGCCAGATCAAGGATAAGGACACTGTGGTTGGTAACCAGACCCGCGTGAAGGTCGTCAAAAACAAGGTGGCTCCGCCCTTCCGCATGGTTGAATTCGATATCATGTATGGCGAAGGAATTTCCAAAACCGGTGAATTGATTGATCTGGGCGTGAATGCCGGGATTGTTGAAAAATCCGGGGCCTGGTTTTCCTATGAAGGCACGCGCATTGGTCAGGGTCGTGAAAATTCCAAGCGGTTCTTAACGGAAAACCCGGATGTCGCCCAGAAAATTGAATCAGCCATTCGCTCCAATGCAGGTATCTTGTCATCTACAATGTTGGATGGCCCCGACCCGGTAGAGGCGAAAGAGGCGGATTTGTCACCAGACGACGCACCTGAGACGTGATCTGGTCTGTCTGACTTTACAATATGATATGCCTGTTATTCCGACGGTAGGGAGTTCCCTGCCGTCGGTTTCTTTTGTGCCTCAACAGCACTGGTCAGGGCGACAAATTCCGCGACGCTCAATTCCTCGGCCCGACGTGTCGCGGTGATACCGGCTGCCTCCAGCACCGTTTCGGGGGTTGCGACCAGGCTTTTCAGGGATCCCCGCAGCATTTTACGGCGCTGACCGAAGGCGGCCTGGGTCACTTGTTCCAGGGCCGCCATGTCACAGTCAACAGGCGCTGGTTTTTTTGGGATCAAAGAGACCACTGCCGATGACACTTTAGGCGGGGGCGTGAACGCCTGTGGCGGCAGGGTTAAGGAAATCCGGGTATCACAGCGCCAATTGCACAAGACCGACAGGCGCGAATAGGCCTGGTCGCCGGGGCGGGCGACAATCCGCTCTGCCACTTCCTTTTGGAACATCAGTGACAGGCTGGCGATATCCTGTGCCTTGCGTAACCAATTGATTAATAGGGGGGTTGCGATGTTATAGGGCAGATTGGCGACGATCTTCACCGGGCCTGGTCCAAGGGTGGTGTAGTCCATCGCCAGGGCATCGCCCTCGATAAGGCGTAAGCGTCCCTGGGACGCTTGTACCAGGGGGGCAAGTGCCTCCAGACAGCGGCGATCCTTTTCAATAGCAACAACGGAACTGGCCCCCTCACTGATCAGGGCGCGGGTCAAACCGCCCGGGCCAGGGCCAACTTCAATTATGGTTCCGACTGATAAATCGCCGGCACTGCGGGCGATTTTGCTGGTCAGGTTCAGGTCTAGTAGAAAATTCTGTCCAAGCGATTTCCGTGCCGCAAGGTCATGCGCTTTGATGACGTCCCGCAGGGGTGGAAGTGCGGCTAGGGCTGTTGAAACTGTCGTGTCGCTCATGATTGGGTACGGGCCATTGTCGCAGCCAGGCGCAAGGCGCTGATCAGACTGTCCGGACGCGCGATCCCTGTCCCTGCAATGTTAAAGGCAGTGCCGTGATCCGGCGATGTCCGGATAAAGGGCAGGCCCAGCGTGACATTCACCCCGCCATGGAAATCCAGTGTCTTTACTGGAATAAGTGCCTGATCATGATACATACACAGGGCCGCATCATAGGTGGCGCGGGCTTCTGCGTGGAACATTGTATCGGCGGGCAGGGGCCCCAGGATCGTCATCCCTTCTGCCCGCAACTGGTCCAGGGCGGGGGCTAGGATGGTTTGTTCTTCATCCCCCAAGGCGCCGCCTTCACCTGCATGAGGGTTCAGCCCTGCAACGGCAATGCGCGGGGCGGCGATCCCGAAATAGCGTTTCAGATCGGCATTCAGGATACGGGCGGTTTCTACAATCAAATCGCTGGTCAATATGGAAATGGCATCGCGCAGGCTGGTATGGACTGTGACAGGAATTGCCCGCAGGCCTTCTTCTTTCAGCATCATGCCCCCGGCAAGCATCATGACCGTGCGAGGGACGGCGGCCAGATCGGCCAGATATTCCGTGTGACCCGGATGGCGGAAGCCGCCCGCATATAATGCCGCCTTATGAATTGGGTTTGTGACCATCGCACACACCGTGCGGGCCTTGCATAAGGTAACGGCGCGATCAATTGAGGCCAGGACGGCATTGGTATTTGCCGGGTCAGGCTGTCCCGGATTCACCTGGACCGGAAGGGACTGCCGAAGGACCGGGATCGCGTTGGCAAAGACAGCGTTTGCTTCGTCTGGGCTTGTAATTTCAACGATCGGGACCCCACCCCCTAATGCATCATCCAGCGCCTGCAGGCGATCAGGATCATCAATAAGCAGAAAGGGCGGAATATCATCACTGTTGCGGCGCAGCCAGGCTGCGCGGGCGATTTCGCCGCCAATTCCGGCAGGTTCCCCCATGGTCAGGGCAATGGGCGCCAGGCGGGGCGTGCTGGTCATAAGCGGATGTCGATAAAGGCCTCGCGCCGCAAGTCCCGCAACTTTCTGCGCACCAGCAGTTCGAGACGTTCATTGGTCAAACGCGCATTCAATTGCTCGCGGCTGGGCAGTGTCAATCCGGCGTCCTGGCGATCACAAATAGTGACCATCACAACAGCCCGTCCCATATCAATAGGGTCTGATGTCTGTCCTGGCTGCAATCCGTCAATGGCCTTCTGCGTGGCGGCGGGCAATTCGGATATGGCGATATCTTCCGCGGCGGCAACACTGGTCTCAGGCCGCCCCTGGCCAAAAGATTTCAGCGCATCGCAACTGGTAATCGAGGCCTTTGCGGCGGTCAGGGCCGCCATGGCATCTGACTTGGTGGCCGACCCGCTGTCCTGGGGAATGCGCTGGATCAATTGAAACAGATCAACCTTCGCCTGACCGGGATCGCGACCAATGGTTTGGCTGTCGGTGACATATAGCAGGTAAAACCCGGTTATGCTGCGGATCGGGGCCGACACCATGCCCGGGGACAGCGATTGCAGGGCAGAGTCCAACTCATCTGGTAGCTGACCCGGCGCGATCCAACCCAGATCACCGCCCGAACTGGCCGTGCCGCTTTGCGAGAAGCTGCGCGCCAATGACGAAAAATCCGCCCCATTGCGGATTTGGTTCAAAAGGCGCTCTGCGTTGCTGCGGATTTCATTGGCTTCATCGGGGTTATCGATGCCCAGAAATATTTCATACACCCGCTTCTGAGGTTGATCGGCAACAGCGGTCAGGCGTGCCAATTCCTCATCAATTTCTTCCTCGCCCACATCTATCTGACGCATCAGCCGCCGCCCGACATATTTGGCCCAGGCGATTTGGGCATTGTATTGATTTCGAAGGGTCTGGATATCAATTCCCCGGCTGGCCAACAGGCCGGCCAGCTGATTGGCGTTCATGTTATTGCGTTGTGCCAGGTTGCCAATTTCGGTCTCTATTTCCTGATCGGTGGCGGTGACGCTGTTGGCGGTCGCCTCCTGCAATTGCAAACGTTCATCAATCAGGCTGCGCAGAACCTGTGGCATCAGGCGCTGACGGGTTTGCGCGTCCAAGTTCAGGTTTGAAGACAGCGCTGCAAGGCGCAGTCGTTGCTCAAGATCCAGCACGGAGATAATGTCGTCGTTCACGACGGCCGCAATGCGCATCAGGTTATTTTGCGATTGCGCCTGTGCCGTAGAGATGGTGAAGGCACACACAATCAGCACGGCAATGGCTAGAAAGGTCCTGCCACAGCTAAGCCATGCCCTTGTGGGGATGTCCAAAAACATGAAGCGATCAGGCATTAAAAGGTAACCTCTCCCAACGTCTTATAGGTCAGTGTGAAGATGAAGGCATCTTCCTGTTCTATGTCGACGCTGTTGATATAGCTGCGCAGGTATCTGCCCAGGAAGATAAAGCATTCGTCTTCATATTTCAGGCTGGCAGTATGGCTCAGCGATCCGCCGCCATCTCTCAGATCCTGCAGCGTTCCAACCTCGGTCGTCCAGTTATCGGTCATCTGTGTGCTGACGTTAAGGTATAATTCTTCAATGGACGCAGCATCCGGACTCAGACTGTCTCTTATATAGGTATAGTTGGATGAAAAGCGAAGGCCGCTCCCGCCAGCTGAAAATCCAAGCTCGTTCCGGTTGGCCTTGAACTCATTCGCGGCATAATTAAAGCGATAGAATAATGAAAAATAATCATTTGGTGTGATTTCCAAACGTCCAACCCAGTCTGAACGTTCATTCTCGAGGCGCGCATCGGTGGCGAGGTCCTGATCGCTTCGGAAGCGATAGCTTTGACCGACGAATAGAGACAACCGCCCCCCATCATCCTGGAAATGCGACAGGTTGATCCCCGCCACGGCTTTCTGTCCGGTTTCTACGCGGTCCAGTCCCGGGGTCCTGTCAGCGGAGAAAACATTGATGTCATCGGTTTCAAAGACGGTGCTGTCGCTGTTAGGAATGTTTTCGGGGTTACCACCATTTGGCGAGGCATACAGGGCCACCATAGGTTCAATAACCTGGCGTCCCCCCACGGAATAGCGGGCCATGGGATACCGGGATTCCAAGCCCACTCTGGGAATGACACGCCCGGTCAAGCCATCGTCAACACTGCGCCCGGCTGAGTCAAAGCGGCTGTCCTGATCGACGTTATAGAGGTCACCCCGCAGGCTGCCGGATGCTGTCGTGACCAAACCCCAATCCGCGATAAATTCGCGTTCATATCCAGCACTTATCGAGAAACGCTGGCTGTCAGCGTCATCGCCATCCGTCAGACCGCGCGCATTGGCGTCCAGGGTCCAGCGGCCGCCATATTTTCCCGCGTCGCCCACGCCATTGTAATCCAGCAACGGCAGGATGATGGGGGTATCGGATCGCTGTCCCAGGCGCAGGTCCTGAAAGGAATAGGCACGCGCCGCCATATAGTTGCGCCCCCTGAACCCTTCGGCATAAACCGTCGATGTCATAGAATTGCCCGGGTCTTCCCAGAAGTTGAACTTTCTAAGATAGGTCTGGTCCGTCGATCGATTGATGTCCCAACCGGCGCGATAGGTCTCGCTCAAGTCAAATACGCCATCAGTGAAAATATGCCCGCGAAAGACATCATCTTCCTTGCGCACAAATGTCGGGCTACCGATGCTCTGATCCGCATAAGTAAAACTGCCGGATAGATTAATCCTGCCGGTATCAAAGGCTTGTCGATATTCCCCACCCATTAAGGCTTTTTGCTTTTCCGTAAAAATCGGGTCCAGGGTGATATCGACATCCGATCCAAGATTCCAGAAATACGGGGTTCTGAGGAACAAACCGGTATTGGTTTTGGTCCCAAAGGATGGTGTCAGAAAGCCGCTTTTGCGTTTAACGGTTGGATCCGGATGGGTCATATAGGGCGTGTACAGAACCGGAACCCCGAACATTTCCAACGATGCGTCATAATAGTCGATGGATTTCTCATTCTTGTCGTGGATGACACGATCCGCCTTGATCTGCCATAAGGGAGCTTTGCTGGGGTCATCCTTACAGACCTTACAGGGGGAATAGACGCCCCGCGCCATTTCCATTGTCGCACCATCTGTCCGACGCCCCCCGGCAGCGGCAATGCGGGCATTCCCGGCCAGCAGGATGCGAAGGTTTTCAATTGTGCCGTTTAACAGGTCTTCTGAAAGTTCAACATAATCCGCAAATATGACCTGTCCGTCTGGTTCCAGGATATTCACATTGCCAGAGGCCGTTACGGTCTTGGCGTTCTGGTTATAGCTTAACGTATCGGCCAACAGGACCCGATCCCCTTGCGCGATTTCAACGCTGCCGCGTGCAACAACGACACCCAGTTCCCGGTCTTGCGTGACCTCATCGGCTTTCAGCAGGATCGGCAGACCGTCCTCGTTGATGGTTTCAGCCGTATTAGGGGCAATCTGCTGTGTTTGTGACATGGCCGTACCGGCAGACAGGCAAAATCCACCCAAAGACAGACAGGTTACCAGCACAAACCGATGGGCGAACGACATAGGGGCGGTCATCACCCGTCCTCCAAGTGCAACAATGCAGTGATGCCCAACATCATGGCGACACCCGCAGGCATCCACGCCGCCAGGGCTGCGGGAATGCTGGCGGACATGCCTAATGCATGAACGATATTTGTGAAAAAATACAACAGAAAACCACTGACCACGCCCCCAATGATCATCATGCCTGTAGAGCTTCGCCGCGAAACCCGAATCGAAAAGATTGCTGCGATCAGAACCATGGCGCACAACAGTACCGGCATGGAAAGCAGACTGTTCAGATACAATCGGTGGGCATTTGCATTAAAGCCTGCCTGTTCCATCGTAGAAATGAATTTGGGGAGTTCCCAGAAGGACAAGGTGTCGGCAGAAGCAAAGCTGTCCTGAATACCCTCTATCGTCAATTCTGTCGCCAGACGATAGACATCGACGTGACGGGTTGCTTCGTCCGGGACGGAGATATAGGCGTCGTAAAGTTCCCAGTATCCGGCGCGCAATGTGGCCTTGGCAGCGTCGATCCTGCCGACAAATCGGTCGTCGCCTTCCAGCTGGAACACGATTACCCCCAGCAATTGCGCTTCGTCGCCGCTGCCCCTGACCGTATTTGCGTGGATCACGGCATGGGAATCCTGTTTGCCCTGGCGCAACCACACACCGGTGGACCCCATAGCGAATTCCGTATGATTCTTGCCCAGATACTTGCTTTCCATGTTCTCGTAATGTGAGCGCATTGCGGCGGCAAAAGGATTGAATGTTGTGATTAACACAACGCCAACCAGGAAGGTCAGGATCATGGGGGTCATCAGGAATTGCCAGGCTGACACGCCTGCTGCACGAGAAATCACCAATTCATTGGCTTTCGCCATGCGCCAGAACGCCATCATGCCCCCCAGCAGCACCGCGAATGGCAGCATTTCCTGCACCAGATTGGGTAATTTAAGCAGCGACATTTGAATGATAATGTCGATTGTCACTTCCTTCTGACCGGATGCGCGGCGCAGCAATTCGACAATGTCGAACATGGCTGCGATGGCGATCAGGGAAATGAAAACACAGATCATCCAGAACATGAACTGGCGACCCATATAAAAGGCGAGTGTTTTGGATATCCGCATCGTTGCGCCCTGACCCTAATTCGCCACTGTCGTGGGGACCACACGCTTATGGCGGGTCGGACGGAAGATGAAATACAAGCCCACAAGGGAGGGGATCACAGAGTTCAGATAGATCAAAGGAATCAAGCGATTGTCCGAGCCGGAGGCCGAAACCAGGCTCATATGACCAATCAGAAGCGCCATCATCGCGCCAATCGCGCTGACCAGGGCCGAAAAATTCCCCCGCCTGGAATAGCCACCGCGCAGGATAAACGCCAATGCAGCGATGGAATAGGCGATAGGCAGCAGTGCCGTGGCTATTCGGCTGTGTCCTTCTGCGATCAGCTTGCTGTAGTAATACATGTCATTTGAGTTATCCGGATCCGGCGACAGCAATTCCGGAAGAAAGCGTTCTTCAGGCTGCGCCCAGACCGCGCTGGCAGCGGAGGCGGGGACGCCGATATCAATCATTGTCCGGTCAAATTCGACCAGATGCATTTTACCGTCCTGGAAGGTCTGGCGGCTGCCATTGACGACCAGAATGCGCGGGCCATCATTGGTTTCAACGACTGCGCCCCGTTCGGCCATGATCGTATAGGGTGCTTCGGGGTCTTCCCGATTGTCGTATAGCAGGCCGAACAGCTCGGACCCTTCGCGTTCTTTTACGAAAATGGTGATCGCCTTGCCAACTGTTGTAAACTGCCCTTCACGCAACAGGGCCGCCCCCCATTGGGATCGGTTCTTGTCGACATAAAACCGCATTTCCATGGCAGACATCGGCATCAGATACAGGGTCATGCCCAGACAGACTATGCTGGCCGCGGAGGCGATGGCCAATCCGGGCATGGCAAGCGAGGATGAACTCATCCCAGCCGATCGCATCACAATCAACTCGCTGTCACTAATCATCCGGTTATAGGTGAAAAGCATTGCGCCAAACAGGGCAATCGGCATCACCAGAGCCACGAAACGGGGGATCATCAAAGAAGCCATATAGGCGAATTCCGGCAGCGGCAGACCGCGATTTACAATCAGGTCGACCAGACGCACGGATTGCACCAACATCACCGCCACGCACAAAACAACGGTCGCGAACACTGTCACACTGACCAATTGGCGCATTATATAGCGGTTAATTTGTTTCATCGTTACCAGATATAGCGTTATATGGATCGCTTGAGTCTCAGATGTAATAAATATCAGAAACCAATTGATTCTGCACGATTTTTCTTGCTGTTAAGTCTTAAAAATACTTGGCGATACTTAACATTCCAGGTCTTTCGCCCGCTTTTCCGTATCTGGAAAGACTTTAACAGCCTTCTTTTCCCGATTGGTGACGATCTTGTCAAGGACCGGGGGACAGGTCGGTCTTTTCGTCACGGGCAGTGTATCTTATGGTAACACGAATGACGCATGTCAAACTTGGTCCAGGCCCTGTTTTCAAACGCAAAAGGATTGCCCTTCATGAAGATTAGTTTTTCTGAGAAAATGGATATGCCAAAGGCAGGCATGTTGGCTGTTGGTATTGAAGAAGGCGGGCATCTTCCGCCTGCTGCACGGTCCGTGGACGAGGCTGCAGGGGGCGCAATTTCCCGCGCCCTGTCTGGCAATCGGTTCAATGGAAAAAAGGGGGAGTCCCTGACCCTGGTCGCGCCGTCTGGTGTTGAGGTCAGCCGTATTGTTCTGTTCGGTGTCGGTAAGGAACTGGCAGAGGCGGATTGGTTGAAATTGGGCGGCTCTCTTGTCAAAGCGGCCAATGGGGCCGGTGATGCGGAAATCCATGTTCTTGTGGATTGTGGCGCGGAAGATTTGGTCGCGGCCGCCACCAATGTTGCCGAGGGTGCAAGGCTGGGCGCGTATCGCTTTGATAAGTATTTCACCAAAAAGAAGGCGGAAGAGAAACCCAGCGTCAAATCCATGTCCATCCATGGAACCGGGGCGACTGCGGCGCGCAAGGCGTTTAAGTTGCGTGATGCGGTAGTGGATGGGGTTTACCTGACCCGCGATGTGGTCACCGAACCGCCAAATATTCTGTACCCGGAAACCCTGGCGGCCCGTTGTAAGGAATTGGAAGAACTGGGCGTAAAGGTAGAAATCCTGAACGAAAAGAAAATGGCGAAGCTGGGCATGGGCGCGCTGTTGGGCGTTGGTCAGGGCTCTATTCGCGAAAGCTTCCTGGTCACCATGCGCTGGGATGGCGGACCCAAGAACAAGGCACCCGTTGCCTTTGTTGGTAAGGGCGTGACCTTTGATACCGGTGGTATTTCCTTGAAGCCCGGCCCCGGTATGGAAGAAATGAAATGGGATATGGGGGGATCCGGCACGGTTCTGGGCCTGATGAAGGCGCTTGCCGGTCGTAAAGCAAAGGTCAATGCTGTCGGCGTTGTTGGTCTGGTGGAAAATATGCCCGACGGCAATGCTCAACGGCCCGGCGATGTCGTGACCTCTATGTCCGGTCAGACCATCGAAATCCATAATACGGATGCTGAGGGCCGATTGGTTCTGGCCGATGCATTGTGGTATACCCAGCAACAGTTCAAGCCTCAGGCGATGATCGATCTGGCGACCCTGACGGGGGCGATTATCATCGCTCTGGGGAATGAGAATGCCGGATTGTTCAGCAATGATGACAGCTTATCAGCACAATTGACGGCGGCGGGCCTGGCGACGGGCGAGCCCGTCTGGCGACTGCCGCTGGGGGATGCCTATGACAAGCTGCTGACGTCGGATTGCGCGGATATGAAGAATATCGGCGGGCGGGGTGCAGGCTCCATCACGGCGGCGCAATTCCTTCAGCGTTTTGTGAAGGATACCGCCTGGGCGCATCTGGACATTGCGGGCATGGCCTGGACGTCAAAGGACTCGGCAACCGTGCCAAAAGGTGCAACTGGCTATGGGGTACGCCTGTTGGATCGGTTCGTCACGGATGTCTATGAAAGCTGATCTGAAAAGTTCATGACAGAAATCCGCTTCTATCATTTGCAGCGCACGAAGCTGGCAGCGGCTTTGCCCAAAATGCTGGAAATGTGTCTGTCGCGGAAATGGCGGGCCGTGGTGCTGGCGGAAAAGTCCGATCAGGTGATCGCGCTCAGCGAGGCCTTATGGACCTACGATCCCGCCAGTTTCCTGCCCCATGGGGAGGCCAGAGACGGGCATGCGGGCCAGCAACCGATCTGGCTGACCCATGAGGATGAGAATCCAAATGAGGCCTCCGTTTTGTTTTTGACCCATGGCGCACATTCTGAAGCAATCGGCCGATATGATCTGGTTTGCCGCCTGTTTGATGGGGCAGATGATGAAGCCGTGGCAACCGCGCGGGTCTTCTGGAAACAGGAGGAGGCGGACGGCCATCACCTGACTTACTGGCAGCAAACCGATCGTGGTTGGGAGAAGAAGGCAGAGAGGGGTGCTGTGGAAACCGGTTGAACATATGAGTGAAAGCCTTATGTTCTGCTGTGAGACCAAATCATGGCTAAAACTGTGATTTTGGCCCCGAAATACGACAAATACGTGAAGATTTCACCGATCTAAACACATTAACGAAGGATACGAGGACACTATGGCTATTGAATTGCCCGCTCTTCCTTACGCGCAAGACGCTTTGGAACCCCACATTTCCGCAAACACCCTCAGCTTTCACCATGGCAAGCATCACAATGCTTATGTGACCAAGTGCAATGAGCTGACCGCCGGTACGGACCTTGCCGACGCGTCAGTTTCTGAAATCACCATGGCAGCCCATAAGAAGGGCGACCAGGGTCTGTTCAATCAGGCAGCCCAGGTTTGGAACCACACCTTCTATTGGAACTCAATGAGCCCCAATGGCGGCGGCAAGCCAACCGGTGCGATTGCTGACAAGATCAACGAAGATTTCGGGTCTTATGAAGAATTCGCAACCCAGTTCAAAAATGCTGGCGCAACACAGTTCGGGTCCGGCTGGGCCTGGCTGGTGCTGGATGGCGGCAAGCTGAAGGTTGAAAAAACCCCGAATGCCGGCACACCGCTGGTCGATGGCAAAACCCCGATCCTGACCATGGATGTCTGGGAGCATGCCTATTATCTGGATTTCCAGAACCGTCGCCCGGACTATATGGGTGCCTTCCTGGAACACCTGGTAAACTGGGACTTCGCCAACACCAATCTGGCGGCTGCGTAAGTCTTAGGCGAAATTGAAGATTGCAAACGGCGCTGCCTGGAGACGGGTGGCGCCGTTTTCTGTTTTGATGACGTTTTTTTAAATTTGTCATACACTGCCTGAAAACAATCGGGAGGGTATGCCATGAGCTTTCAACTAAGCGCACAGCAACAAGCTGCCTATCACGCAGATGGATTCGTTACCATAAAAGGGCTTTTTGACCCGGAAGAGGTCACGGCCCTGAACCGCGCGATGGAACAGGATCCAGCGATCCGTGACCATATGCTGATCCGTGCCGATCAGGAAGGATTTGGCACAAAAATCGCCTTATGGAACCGCGCCGGGGACAGTGTTTATGGGCTTGCCGCGCGCTTGCCGCGCATGATTGATGCGTCGGAGCGGCTGATTGGCGAACCTGTCTATCATTATCAGTCCAAACTGACCGCTAAGGAGCCGCGTGAGGGTGGGGCCTGGGAATGGCATCAGGATTATGGCTATTGGTATTACAATGGATGCCTGCGGCCTGATATGTTGAGCTGCATGATCGCCCTGGATCGGACCACACCGGAGAATGGCTGTCTGAAAGTTGTGCGGGGCAGTCATAAAATGGGTCGCATTGATCATGTGCCGCTGACCGATAAGCAGAACGAGGCAGACCCCAAGCGCATGGAAGAGATTCTGGCGCGCCATGAGGTCGTCGATGTCCTGTTAGAGCCGGGCGATGGGTTCTTCTTTCATTGCAACACCTTGCATCGTTCGGACCGGAATACATCCGACCAGCGGCGTTGGACCTTGCTGATCTGCTATAACGCCATCACCAATGACGCCTTCGTCAAAAATGATGATCGATCCTATGTCCCGCTGGACCGGGTGGAGGATGATGCTGTTCGTAAGGCGGGGGTTCGGTTTTCGGATGGCGCGCAGGAGCATTTTGCCTCCAAACCCTATGTTCCGAACTTGCGTAAAGTCTCATAATTCACCCATCAGGCTTGCCTCACCTTGTGCTAAGGGCTATCTCCGAGACACGGATTTAAGCATTGGAACCAGGCACGATGATGAGCAATTTGGTACAGGGCAAAACAGGCGATTGGGAAGTGGTGATCGGGATTGAGATCCACGCCCAGGTGACGACACAGGCAAAGCTGTTTTCCGGCGCGCCAACCACGTTTGGGGCAGAGGCGAATTCCCAGGTATCCCTGGTGGATGCGGCCATGCCCGGCATGTTGCCTGTGATCAATGCAGAGGCCGTGCGCCAGGCTGTGCGCACGGGATTGGCCCTGAATTCCAGGATCAATCGCCATTCCGTCTTTGCGCGGAAGAATTACTTCTATCCCGATCTGCCCCAGGGCTATCAGATCAGCCAATACGAACAGCCGATTGTCGGCGAGGGCGAGATCGAGATTGACCTGGAAGACGGCACGACCCGCGCAATTGGCGTGGAGCGCCTGCATCTGGAACAGGATGCGGGGAAATCGATCCATGATCAGGTGCCGGAAAAAAGCCTGATCGATCTGAACCGCGCAGGTGTCGCCCTGATGGAAATCGTCTCCAAGCCCGATATCCGGTCAGGGGATGAGGCATCGGCCTATGTCGGCAAGGTACGCTCCATCCTGCGCTACATTGGCTCCTGTGACGGCAATATGCAGGAAGGCTCCATGCGGGCCGATATCAACATTTCGGTACGCAAGCCGGGCGATGACCTGGGCACCCGTGCAGAGGTCAAGAATGTGAACTCCCTGCGCTTCATCCGTCAGGCGGTGGAAGTGGAAGTAAAGCGCCAGATCCGCCTGATCGAAGGCGGCGGCACGGTGGTGCAGGAAACCCGCTTGTTCGACCCCAACAAGGGGGAAACCCGCTCCATGCGGACCAAGGAAGATGCCCACGATTATCGCTATTTCCCGGACCCTGATCTGTTACCCGTTGTGTTTGGGGAAGACTTTGTTGCCGACTGCCAGGCAACCTTGCCGGAACTGCCGGACGTCAAGAAGCGCCGCTTTGTCGAAGAGCTGGGCTTAAGCCCCTATGATGCGGGTGTGCTGTCGGCGGAACGGGAAATGGCAGAGTATTTTGAAGCAGCCTCGGAGACCTGTGGCGATGCGAAACTGGCGTCGAACTGGGTGACCGTCGAACTGTTCGGTCGCCTGAACAAGGCGGGCCTTGGTATCTCAGACAGCAAGGTTTCTGCACAGGCTTTGGGCGGGCTGTTGACGCTGATCAAGGATGGCTCGATTTCCGGTAAGATTGCCAAGGATGTTTTCGATGAAATGTTCGAAACCGGCGGCGATGCGGCGGAAATCGTTGAGTCCAAGGGTCTTAAGCAAATCTCGGATACCGGTGCGTTGGAGGCGATCATCGACACGCTGATCGAGGAAAACCCCAGCCAGGTCGAAGGCTATCGCGGCGGCAATGTGAAATTGATCGGCTGGTTTGTCGGCCAGGTCATGAAACAGACCCAGGGCCAGGCCAATCCCGGTATGGTGAACCAGTTGCTGAAAGCTAAACTTGATCAGTGACATCGAACAGACCGCCCTGGACCCCGGATCAGGGTCCGGGGTGACGATGTTGGTACCAATTGCACCCTCACCCTGAGGAGCGCAGCGTCTCGAAGGGTGATCTGTCTGTAGGCACCGCGCTTACAGGTCCTCCTTCGAGACGCGGCGTTGCCGCTCCTCAGGATGAGAATGGTGCTTATGGTCAGAAGTGGAACGCCGTGACGCACCAACCCCTCAGCGTCCTTCGCGCCTTCTCTGCGCCCTCAGCGGTTAACCCTTAACTTCTCGTCACACCCGCGCAGGGGAGCAGGGCTACAGGCATGAATTGCACCTGCCGCTCTGGACCCCGGATCAGGTCCGGGGTGACGATGTGGTAGACAAGAGCATCCTCACCCTGAGGAGCGTAGCGTCTCGAAGGGGGAGCCCGCTGTAGGCACCCCACTTCCAGCCCCGTCCTTCGAGACGGCGCTGCCGCGCCTCCTCAGGATGAGAATGGGACCGATGTTGGGTAGTGGAAGGTCATAAAGTACCATTTGCTCAGCGACCTTCGCGCTTCCTCTGCGTCCTTTGCGGTTAATCTTCAAAAAAAAAGGTCACCTCGTCATACCCGCGCAGGCGGGTATCCAGAGCCAGACGCACACATGGAGCCTGCCGCTCTGGACCCCGGATCGATGTCCGGGGTGACGAAGTGGTAGACAAGAGCATCCTCACCCTGAGGAGCGTAGCGTCTCGAAGGGGGAGCCCGCTGTAGGCACCCCACTTCCAGCCCCGTCCTTCGAGACGGCGCTACCGCGCCTCCTCAGGATGAGAATGGCTCCCCATGCTCTGTCATACCCGCGCAGGCGGGTATCCAGAGCCAGACGCACACATGGAGCCTGCCGCTCTGGACCCCGGATCGATGTCCGGGGTGACGAAGTGGTAGACAAGAGCATCCTCACCCTGAGGAGTGTAGCGTCTCGAAGGGGGGCTTTCTGTAAGCACCGCTCTTCCAGCCCCTCCTTCGAGACGGCGCTGCCGCGCCTCCTCAGGATGAGAATGGGACCGATGTTGAGTAGTGGAAGGTCATAAAGTACCACTTGCTCAGCGACCTTCGCGCCTTCTCTGCGCCCTTTGCGTTTAGGCTTTTCTAATCAGGCCTTGGCGCGCGCGCCCGCCTCGTTACGGCCTTCTTCGACGGCGTGGCAGGCAACGGTGACGGGGCCCCGTGTCAGGGTTTTTGGGACCTCCTCCTTACAGCGTTCATTGGCCAGGGGGCAGCGCGGGTGGAAGGTACAACCTGACGGTGGATTGAGGGGGGAGGGGATTTCCCCGGTCAGTTTGATCCGATTTCGGGTTCGGCGTGGATCCGCTACCGGCGTTGCAGACAGCAGGGCGCGGGTATAGGGATGCTGTGGATTGGCAAATACCTCTTTGCTGGGGCCGGATTCGACCGGATGGCCCAGATACATCACCATCACGTCATCCGCGACATGTTTCACGACAGACAGATCGTGGGAGATGAACAGATAGGCCAGTTGGAATTCTTCCTGCAAGTCATTCAACAGGTTCAAGACCTGCGCCTGGATGGAGACATCCAGGGCCGAAACAGGCTCGTCCAATACGACGATCTTTGGATTGAGCATCAGGGCGCGTGCAATCGCAATTCGCTGGCGCTGACCGCCGGAAAACATATGGGGATAGCGATCATAATGTTCCGACCGCAAGCCGACCCGCTGCATCATGGATCGCCCGGCTTCCTCCCGCTCTTTCGCAGACAGGGTAGGGCGGTTGATCTTCAGCGGTTCTTCCAGCATGGCCCCGACGCGCTGGCGCGGATTCAGGGAACCATAGGGATCCTGGAAGACCATCTGAACGGTTTGGCGCAGTTGGCGCGCCACATTGCGGCTTTTCTTGCCATGGACGGCATCCAGGCCATCGATCTCTAACGTTCCGGATGTCGGGGGCTCCATCATTGTCACCAGACGGGCCATGGTGGATTTCCCACAGCCGGATTCACCAACCACCGCCAGTGTCTTACCCGGATATAGATCGAAACTGGCCCCGGCCAGGGCGCGCAGGGGCGTTGCCTTGGTAAAGGCACCACCGCCGACATCATAATGGCGTTGCAGGTCATGTGCCTTCAAAACAGGGGTCGTGTTCATCAGGACACGCCCTCCTTCTGGCGCAGGTTCATCGGGTCGGTTGGATGGCCCTGGGCGTTTAAAGGCGTATGGCACCGAACCCCGTTCTGGATGCCGGGGGGCGTATGCCGACAGGCCTCTAGCGCATACTGGCAGCGGGGATTGAACAGGCACCCATCCGGGCGATCCAACTGACCGGGCACAACGCCGGGGATGGAGGGGAGGTGCTGGGTCGTTGCGCGTTCCGGCAGGGCCGCCAGCAGGGCCTGGGTATAGGGATGTTTGGGCGTATCAAACAGGTCGATGACATCGCGTGATTCCACCTGTTGTCCGGCATATTGCACAATGACGCGCTGGGCGACTTCTGCGACGACACCCATGTCATGGGTGATCAGCACCAATGCCATGCCCGTATCCTGCTGCAGCGATGCCAGCAGTTCAAGAATCTGCGCCTGGATCGTGACGTCCAGCGCTGTGGTCGGCTCATCTGCGATCAACAGGCGGGGGTTGCAGGCGATCATCATTGCGATCATTACCCGCTGGCTCATGCCGCCGGAAAGCTGGTGCGGGAAGGCCCGCAATCGTGATTCCGGGGAGGGGATGCCGACCAGGGACATCAACTCCACCGCGCGTTTATCCCGCTCATGCCGGGTCAGGGACAGGTGGCGCTTCATGATCTCATTGATCTGGAAGCCAACGGTGAAACAGGGGTTCAGGCTGGTCATTGGCTCCTGAAAAATCATCGCCATGTCTTTGCCGGCGATCCGGCGGCGTTGATCGTGCGGCATCTCTGTCAGGTCTTTGCCATCCAGCGCCATCCGGTCTGCCGTGACCTTCGCTGTCCAGGGCAATAGACCCATCAGCGCCAGCATGGAAACAGATTTACCCGACCCGGATTCCCCCACGATCGCGACCAGTTCCCCGGCGTCAACGGATAGATCAATATTGTCCACGGCCCGGAAAGGACCATGCGCGGTTGAGAATTCAACGGTGAGATTTTTGATTTCCAACAGGGCCATGGCGTTCAGGACCGCTTCATCTTGGGGTCCAGGGCATCGCGCAGCCCATCGCCCATCAGATTTATCGCCAGAACAGTGACCAGAATGGCCAGACCGGGGAAGGTCACCATCCACCAGGCGCTGGTGATGAATTCGCGTGCCTCTGCCAGCATGGTGCCCCATTCCGGGGTTGGGGGCTGTGCACCCATGCCCAGAAATCCAAGAGCCGCCGCATCCAGGATCGCGGTGGAAAAACTGAGCGTCGATTGCACGATCAGCGGGGACATGCAATTGGGCAGGATCGTGATCGCCATCAGTCGAAACCGCCCAGCCCCGGCGATGCGGCTGGCCATGACATAGTCGCGCTTTGCCTCTGAAATCACCTGTGCCCGGCTCAATCGGACGAAATGGGGCGTATAGGTGACGGCAATGGCGATCATGGCGTTTTCCAGGCCAGGCCCCAGAATCGCAACCAGCACCAGGGCCATCAGCAAGCTTGGAACCGACAGAATGACATCCATCACCCGCATGACGGCTGTTTCGTAAAACCCCCGGAAATATCCCGCCGTGACTCCTAACAATATGCCGAAAGTCAGGGACAGAAAGATAACGATGCAGCCGACCAGCAGTGAATAGCGCGATCCGTGAATCAGGCGCGACAGGATATCACGTCCAACCGCATCGGTTCCCAGCAGGAATTGCATGCTGCCACCGTCCTGCCAGGCAGGTGGTTTGCGCAGGAATTCAGTGTTGGTTTCAATCGGGCTGTGCGGCGCAATGACGGGCGCAAAAATTGCGACCAGGATGATGAAGATCATGAACACCATGCCCGCAACGGCCCCCCGGCTTTCCGAGAAGTAATGCCAGAATTCGTCAAAGGCACGACGGGTGGCGCTGGCGCTGGCGACGTCTGTGGTGGTGCTCATCTTTAGCCCCTTGTCTGGCGGATGCGGGGATTGATCAGCCCATACAGCAGATCAACCGTAAGATTAACAAGGATCACAATGCTGGAAATCAGGATCAGCCCGCCCTGCACGACCTGATAGTCGCGGCGGAAGATGGAATCGACCATCCATTTGCCGACCCCCGGCCAGGCGAAAATTGTTTCTGTCAGGATCGCACCGGCCAGCAGCACACCGATTTGCAGGCCGATAACCGTTATCACAGTAATCAATGCGTTCCGGAAGGCATGCAGGCCGATGATGCGGAATGTGCTCAATCCTTTGGCGCGGGCGGTGCGCACATAATCTTCGCTCAGGACCTCCAACATGGCAGACCTGGTCTGGCGGGCGATGACGGCCATGGGGATCGTGCCCAGGGTGATGGCAGGCAGGATCAAGTGACTAATCGCCGATGCGAATGCCCCCTTTTGTCCGGACATCAGGGCATCGATAGTCATGAATCCGGTATGGATATCAAAAAAGTACAATAACGAGATGCGACCGGATACCGGGGTCCAGCCCAGAATGCTGGAGAACAGAATTATCAGCAGCAGGCCCAGCCAGAATACCGGCATGGAATAACCCGTCAGCGATATCCCCATTAATGTGTGGTCAAACCACGATCCCCGCTTGACCGCCGCGACAATGCCGGCCGGCAATCCAAACAGTACGGCCAGAAACATCGCAGACAGGGACAGTTCCAGGGTGGCAGGGAACCGCGCCAGGAATTCCTCGATCACCGGTTGCTTGGTGACAAAGGATTGTCCGAAATCCCCCGATAAAATGTTAAACAGGAAATCCTTGTATTGAATATAGAAAGGGCGGTCGAAGCCGAATTGGGTGGCCAGTTCCTCATACCGTTCAGGTGTTACGCCGCGTTCTCCCGCCATCAGCATGATAGGGTCGCCGGGCAGCACCCGAATGAAGGCAAACGCGATCAAACTGATTCCCAGAAAGGTGGGAATCGTAGTTGAAAGCTTATTCAGAAAATACTGAAACATAAGGGGATTGTCCTATCCGACGGCGCAAAGCGTCGCCTTGGTCAAAACGACCGGCTCAACCAAGGGGGCTGAACCGGTCGTCTGAGCCCGGGCTAACCCTTACTCTTCGATATCCACACCATAGAAGATGTGACCGCCGAAGGGATCAATCTTGAAGTCTTTGACTTCCTTGCGGATCGGCTTGAACACAACGGAATGGGCAATCGTGTCCCATGGTGCCTGTTCTTTGAAGACGATCTGCGCTTGCTCATACAATTTGGTCCGTTCGGCAGGATCGGATACGATCTTCGCTTTCTGGATCAGGTCTTCGAAAGGCTGATAGCACCATTGTGCGCGGTTGGACCCGCCCACGGCATCACAGCCCAACAGCACAGCCAGGAAGTTATCCGGATCACCATTATCCCCTGTCCAGCCCAGCAGTACGGCCCCTTTGCGGTCCAGTTCCTTTGACCGTTTCAGGTATTCGCCCCATTCGAAGGAGACGATTTCAACCTCAACACCGATTTTTGCCAGATCGGCCTGCATCAGTTCGGCCATGCGACGGGCATTCGGGTTGTAAGGGCGCTGAACGGGCATCGCCCAGATTTCCATTTTCAAATCCGTAACGCCTGCATCCGCCAGCATTTTCTTGGCAGCTTCCGGGTCATAAGGATCGTCAACGGTGGCTTCGTTATAGGACCAGATGGTCGGTGGGATCGGATTTTTCGCAATTTTACCGGCGCCCTGGAAAACGGCGTCGATAATGGCCTGCTTGTCGATAGCCATATTCAGGGCCTTGCGGACCTCAACCTTGTCGAACGGGGCGACCTGGGTGTTGTATGCCAGATAACCGACATTCAGGCCTTCCTGTTCCATAACGACCAGATCCGAATTGCCCTTCATCGACTCGATGTCAGCAGGATTTGGATAGGGCATGACGTGGCATTCGCCCGCTTTCAGCTTTTCATACCGCACAGAGGCATCAGGTGTAATGGCGAAAATCAGATCATCAATCTTCGCCTTGCCAGCCCAATAATCTGGGTGAGCCTTGTAGCGGATCACAGCATCTTTTTGATAGGCGACCAGTTGGAAAGGTCCGGTGCCGACTGGCGCCTGATCCACCATATCGGGCGTCCCGGCTTTCAGCATCTGATCGGCATATTCCGCTGACATGATAGAGGCGAAATCCATCGCCAGATTGGCAATCATTGGCGCTTCCGGGCGGTTCAGCATGAATTTCACGGTGTAATCGTCCACCGCGACGATGTCTTTCAACAGGTCTGGCATGGACATGCCGTTGAAATACTCGTACGTGCCGCCGGAAATCATATGATATGGGTTTTCTTTATCCAGCTGACGCTTGAAAGAGAAGACCACATCTTCGGCGTTAAAGTCGCGCGACGGGGTGAAATTTTCTGTGGTTTGGAATTTCACGCCTTTGCGCAGGTTGAACGTATATTCCAACCCGTCATCGGAAACCGACCAGCTTTCGGCCAGACCGGGGGCAATTTTGGTTGTACCCCGTTCGAATTCCACCAGTTTGTTGAAGATCTGGCGCGAGGATGCGTCAAAGGTTGTGCCAGCGGTAAAGAGGGAAGGGTTGAACCCTTCAGGGCTGCCTTCTGAACAGAAGACAAGGGTTTTGGCTTGAGCCGCTTGCGCGCCAAGAGCCAAGGAAAGGCCGGTCGCGGCCACGAGTAGCATTTTTCGCACTTTTGAGACTCCCTGTCTTACGTCCGACACTGTCACCCCCGTGCCGGATGTGCTGTAGAGGTTTATCAACCGCAGTTTTTGTTTGGGTGTATTCGGGTTCTTGACCCTATTTAACCGCTAAATTGATGGTTAAAGACATCATGGGTATGAAGGTCTGTCAAACCGGAAGTGCGGTTTCACAGAATGGCCGCACAGCTGCGAATCGGCATTTCTTGCGCCAATATCCGGCGTTTCATTGGCCCGGATGGACCCCTTAACATCGATTTGTGTGGATTTTCCTGTTTCAGAACGGAGAAGCATGGGTCAGAAATGGCGGAAATATAGCGGAAATCTGCGAAGCGTTGCAATTCGCCTGACTGGCATGCACCATCCTTTCTAAATGGATGAAACTTAGGGAGGCGTGGCCATGAAATTGGTTCGCTATGGACAAAAGGGATCGGAAAAGCCAGGTCTGCTGGATGGCGATGGGAATTTGCGTGATCTGTCCCATGAATTTTCTGATTTCGGCGCGGAGTCAATGACGTCGCAGGCGCTTCAGGCGATCAAGGATCTGGATATCAAGGATCTGCCGATGGTCGACGGCAAGCCCCGACTTGGTGTGCCGCTGACCGGGATTGGCAAGCTGGTCTGTATTGGGTTGAACTATTCCGATCATGCCAAGGAATTGGGGGCGGATACACCAACAGAACCAGTTATTTTTATGAAAGCGACCAGTTCCCTGACCGGGCCGTTTGATGACATCCGGTTGCCGCGAGACTCGACGCGAACGGATTGGGAAGTGGAACTGGCCATCGTGATCGGCGATGCCGCCAGCTATGTTTCCGAAGATGACGCCATAAACCACGTCGCAGGATTCTCCACCTTTATCGACCTGTCCGAACGGGATTTTCAGAATAAGCGCGGTGGACAATGGACCAAGGGCAAGAGCTGTGACACATTTGGGCCGCTGGGCCCCTGGATTGTCACCCGGGATGAAATTATGGATCCCCAGCGGCTCAGCCTGTGGCTGGAAGTGGATGGGCGGCGCAAGCAGTATGGCAATACCGAATTGATGATCTTCGGCGTTTCCCAGATTGTCAGCTATGTCAGCCAGTTCATGACCTTACATCCGGGCGACGTGATCGCGACAGGCACCCCGCCGGGTGTCGGGGCCGGCATGGACCCGCCGGAATATCTGCGCGCAGGCAATCGCATCGATGCCGGTGTGGACGGATTGGGCAATCAAAGCCACTTCGTGGTGGGGGCGTAAGGCAAAGGTCAGGCGCTCTTGCTGCGAAATGGTGGCTATAGGCCGGACGGATTACCGCTGCGATACAGGGCCTCCCCCAGGCTGCGGTTTTCTGCATCAAACAGGCGATAGGTCCCGCCGTCGGTTTCGCTCAGAAACGCGCATTCGGCTTCTTGTGTGTCACCATCGATCAGACAGCGCCGGCCATCGCTTAGAACCGTCCAGTCGCCATGTGCGGGTTCGCCATTCTGAACACCGCGATACGTGCCCGTCGGATCAAGATACAGTTTGTCCAGCGTCCCCCCTGGTGTGCGGCGTTCTTCCGTGTTTCCCCGCAGGATCATGCGGGTGACTGCCGCCTGTGTTGCATCGCTGCGCTGCGGGGCGACCAATCCTCCCGGATTTCCAAAGACCACGGTGAAGGGGCGCATATCCTTGCCATCCAAGTCCTGCTCTTGGATTGGGACATACAGGTATTTATCCGGGGCGGTTTGATACAACACCGCACATTGGGAAATCGGTAAGGGCGCCTGTTCAATGCAATATCGCCCATCCGCCTGAACCGCCCAGGATCCGGTATCGGCGGTTCCTTCCTCTTGAATTCCCGCAGCAAAGCGACCATTCGGCGTATGATACCGGATATAAGGAACCTCTTCGCCAGTCTTCGGGGTGAAGATGAAGCTGGCGTCCGAAATCATGCTTTTCAGGGCCGCTTCGCTCAGCCTGGTCTCTTCCGCTACCTGGATCGGCAGGTCCAAAACAGCCAATTTCTGATCTGGAACAAAGGACAGATTTCCGGGTTTGCTCTGTGGTATCGGAATGGCGGTCGGGAGTGCTTTCTTGGATTGAATGAATTCAGTCAAGGGCGGGGTCATCACGGTGGGAAGGTCCGTATCAACCTGCATCCAGGTGGGTTGTATCACTGTCGCCAATTGGCGGGCCGCATCGATCAGGGCGGCGCGATCCTTGTCCTGGGTCACGATCTGGGCCAGGCGCATCAATACCGGGCGGTTTCGGGCGTCATAGGCGATTTGCAGGGATTGCGCGCCATGGATGGCACTTTTTCGGGACAGGGCATAGATGGCCCCGGACAATCCGGCCTTGCGCCCATCCAGGGTAAAGCCCTGTTCCGCTTCAATTCGTAGGATCAGCAACGGGCGATCCTGCGCCAGGGCGGGCAGGGACCACAGCAATAGGATCGGTATCAGTAGAAAACGGAGTACAAACCGCATTGGAATCCATTCGTACAGTTCAAAAAACCGGACAGTAGATGTAAACAACGATGTGTGAATGTCGACTGAAAATACGACATTCATTGGTATTCTTTCGGACGGGAAAAAGGAATGTCAGGCCATGGCTGCCGATGCAGGTGCAGGATGCGCTTATTGTTGCGGGACTTTTCCGCCGCCCTGACCTAGTTTAAGGCAGGGGCGAAACGAACAAGAAGCCAGCGGATACACGCGGATCGGATAACAATATGTCGGAACAAGACGTTCAATCGCAAGCGACACAGGAATCGACACAGGAAACGGGGATTGGGGATAAATCCGCAGCTATTCATCCCGATGCGCGCTATCATGCCGCCGTGGCTGCCTTGCAGGCGGGCAATCTGCAGGAGGCCGAGACGGGCGTCAGGGACGTGTTGCAGGATAATGATCGCGACGCCCAGGCGATTCACCTGTTGGGCGTGATTGCGCATCAGGCCCGGAAAACGGATGTCGGTGTTCAATTGGTTCAGAAAGCCCTGGAGATTGAACCGGATTCTGCGGCGTTTCTGAATACTTTGGGTTTTCTGCTTCGTCTTGAACGAAAACATGCAGAGGCCGTGGCGGCATTGCGGCGCGCGGTTGAATTGCGACCCAACTATGGTGAGGCCCTGAACAATCTGGGCATCGCCCTGTCAGAATCCGGTCAGCCCGACGCGGCGATTTCCGCTTATGAGGCAGCCCTGAGCGCCAACAGCGCATTCCCGGAAGTTCTGAATAATCTGGGCAATGTGCTGGCCCGCAGCAATCGCCTGGATGAAGCCCTTACCCGATATGACGAAGCAATCACAATCCGAGAGGATTATTCCGAGGCTTGGTCAAACAAGGGCGATGCGTTGTTTGCCCGGGGCAAGACAAAGGGGCATCCGGACCGCATCGCCGCAATGACATGTTATGAACGGTCGGTGGAAATTAATCCGCTTAATGTCGAATCCTGGGTAAAACTGGGCACCAGCCGTCATTCGGAAGAAAAACATGTCGAGGCGGAAGCCGCGTTTCGCAAGGCCTTGCGGTTAAGCCCCAATCATCTGCGGGCCTTGTCGACATATGCGATGACGTTGGAAAAGCTGGGGCGTCTGACATCGGCTGCGTCGCATCTGCGCCACGTCCTGACGATTGCCCCCGATGATGTCGGTGCCCTGAAGGGGTTGGGGCATGTAACGTTAAAGTTGGGCAATTCGGTAGAGGCCAAACATGTATTGGCCCGCGCCCGGGATCTGGCCCCGGCAGACCCGGATGTTCTGTATTCCTATGCCAATTGCCTGTTGCGGATGGAACAGCTACAGCCCGCCATGGACCTGTATCTGAGGGTTCGGGAGTTACAGCCCAATCAGGCGCGGGGTACCTTTGCACCCGCTGCAGTCTTGTTGATGGATGGGCAGTATGAAAAGGGCTGGGCTGCGTATGAATCGCGCTATGCGATGTCGGCCTTCAAGCCCAATGTTCCAAACATCCGGGAACGGCTGTGGGATGGATCTCCGTTAAATGGGCGGACCCTGCTGGTGCATGTCGAACAAGGGTTCGGCGATACAATCCAGTTCTGTCGCTATCTTCCCTTGCTGCAACAGAAATTGGGGACGGGGGGCAAGATTGTCTTCCTGTGTGAAAAAGAAGTATTTCGCCTGATGAAGACGCTGGGTGGTGTGGATGATCTGTATCATCTGCGCCAGGAGAACGGCCAGATCGTGTTTGATGTGCAGATACCGCTGTTATCCCTGCCGCATCGTTTCGGAACGACCCTGGACACCGTCCCGCGCAATATCCCCTATCTCAGCGTACCGGAAGCCGCTGCACGCCAACAGGGTTTACCAAAATCAAAGGATGGCGTGATCAAGGCGGGGATCGTCTGGACGGGGCGTCCCACCCATTCGGATAACCTGTATCGCTCCATCCCCTTGAAGGAACTGGCAGGCCTGTTCGACATTGACGGGGTTGATTTTCATTCATTGCAAGTTGGCAACGGTGTCTCTGATCTGAAGCCCTATCTTGAACGGGGCACTGTTTTTGATCATTCGGCGGATATAAAGGATTTCGCCGATACAGCCGCCATTTTGAAAGATTTGGATGTGTTGATCAGCGTGGATACGGCGGTCTGTCACCTGGCGGGCGCGATGGGCAAGGATGTCTGGACCATGCTGCCCTTTGGCGGCGAATGGCGGTGGCTGCGCAATCGGGAAGACACGCCGTGGTATCCCACGATGCGCTTGGTGCGCCAGCGCATTCTCAGCGATTGGGGCATTGTCCTGGACCGGGTGCGGGAAGGCCTGGAAGGAGCGGTCAAGAATGCCCGATCCAAAGCGGCTGAGAAGCCGGATGTGCCGACATCTATCGTCGCAGATGATGCGCCCGCGTCAAAGGCCGGAAAGCCATCCAAGAAAGCGAAATCCAAGAAGGCCGCCGCCAAAAAATAAGTATCAGAGCATCCTGTGTGATCTGAAATTGCTCTAGATCTTACTTGCTGGTGGCGACATAGACCCCATCCCAATCGGCGGGAGGGGGATTGTCGCGGAACTCTTCCAGACGCGCCATATAGATATCATAGAATCCGTCCAGTACACCGGACAGGCGTCCTTTCAGGGCGTTCATTGTGCGCGCCGCGTCATCCCATTCCTGGGCGCGATAGGCCCGCAGCATCTCTGCATGTTGCGCTACGACATTGCTATAATCCGGATCCTGCAAAACCTCAGGACCGCCCAGGATAGTAAAGATACGAACCGCCTCTGTCTTGCCCTTCACGGCGATCAGGTCCAACTCCGCAAGGGGGAAATGACCATCGATGGCAAGGGCGGTCTCTTCCCCAATCACGATACCAACACCATAGCTCTTGGATTGACCTTCCAATCGGGCGGCAAGGTTGACCGCGTCGCCCAACACGGAATAGTCGAAGCGTTGCGCTGATCCCATATTACCGACCACGCAATCGCCGGAATTGATCCCGATCCCGATATTCAGCGGCAGGAAGGTTTTATTCTCTTCCAGGGCTTCGCGTTTGCGCTCTTCGTTCAAGACGATCAGGGACTGGAACATTGCAATGGCTGCTTCGGATGCCATGCGTTCCTGATTGGGCACATCCAGGGGGGCGTTCCAGAACGCCATGATACAGTCGCCCATATACTTATCAATCGTGCCCTGGCGCTTCAGAATGTCATCGGTCAGCGGCGTCAACAGGCGGTTGATCAATACGGTCAGACCCTGCGGATCTGCCTTATACTGCTCTGAAATCGTTGTGAATCCGCGCACGTCACAGAACAGCAGGGTCATGCGCTTGGTTTCGCCGCCCAGTTTCAGTTTGTCGGGATCGGCCGCCAATTGCTCCACAAGATCAGGGGACAGATACTGCGCGAAGGCCCCGCGTACCTGCCGCTTTTCCGCCGCGTCACGGGCATAGTTGGCAAAGGCCAGCACGCCATAGATCGCCAGGGACAGGCCTGCAGGATAGGTGGCATCCAGCAACAGGCGCTGTTCAGAAAACAGGAACCAACTGGTCCCGGCAAAGCCACCAATGGCGACGGTCAAACCAACCAGGGTCACAACTGGACCAACCCGCGGAATGAAGAAAATCAGCAACAGGCCAACCACGCCCATGGCGACAAATTCTGTCAATTGCATGGTCTCAGGATACCGGACAAAGGTCTGGCTGAGCACGTTTTCCAGAATATTCGCATGGACCTCA
The DNA here is from genome assembly GCF_048892425.1 of Hwanghaeella sp. 1Z406. Taxonomy (NCBI): domain Bacteria; kingdom Pseudomonadati; phylum Pseudomonadota; class Alphaproteobacteria; order Rhodospirillales; family Aestuariispiraceae; genus Hwanghaeella; species Hwanghaeella sp. 1Z406. The sequence goes on along the minus strand of NZ_JBLZHU010000008.1, from coordinate 80,183 downwards.
ACCCCTGGCAGGCGGGGGCTGATGGGAGTGGCCCGAATATCCAACAGGCCAACAGCCGATGTCCCGACAATCGCCAGACGCCCGGAGATGCGTTCCGGTGGAACGCGCTTTTCCATGATATCAGAGGCCGAAATATACATGCGGCCTTCATTATTGGGCATGTTGAAGCTGTCTGGCTTGGCAAAATAGACCCAGATCTGGCCCTTGCTGTCTGTCGGTATTGGGAAATTCCCGCGTGGTGTTTGCAGCCGTACTTCACTGATTCCGCCAACCGTCAGAAAGGCAAATATACTGTTACCGGCGAACCCGACCCGGATCATTTCTGTAGAAAGGGCGGGTTTGATGACATCGCTGATATGCACAACCAGGGGGACCCGGCGCACGACACCATCCACTTCTTCCCCGATGGAAAACACCCCCAGGCCAGAGGCGAATTGTTCCAGTTCAGGTCGGTTATACACAAGCGTTGGAAAACGCACGGCGCGCTTGAACAATTCGTCATTCGGGTCTGGCACGTCCTTTGTGCCCAGCGCCCCTTTAAAAGAGGTTGAATATGCAAAATCACTGGGCGCGAGGGCCTGCGTGGATTGGGTGGACGCCTGTCCCAGAACGGTGCGGACGGTCTTCATCGCTTCGGCCATGATTGATTCATTTGCGGGCGTTTGCGCAAGACTGTCGCGCACGGAAGCTGGAAGGTCCTCGCGGGATTTCGCCAACAGGTCCGGAGACGTCCGATCCAGTTCAGCGAACACAATATCGAACCCCACCACGGCAATTCCATAATCACGAAGGGCGGTCAGCAGGCGAGCGACCTGGGTTCGCGGCCAGGGCCATTGCCCCACTTCTGCCAGGCTTTTTTCATCGATATCAACAATGATGACGGGGGAGGGGTCCAAAGGCACGCGGGGCTTGACGACATTGTACATGTCGAATGTCCGCAGCCGGATTGTTTGCACGGGATCGGGATCCCAGACGCGCACGGTAACACCGGTTGCCAGAACAGCAAAGGCGATCAGGGTCGGCAGGCCGGGCTTCCACCAGGGGCCGCGGCGCTTCTTTCCCGACCCACGGAACATCCGGGTAAAGAAGGATAAGATCAGGTTGGGCTTTTTATCGACGCTGCCTTGGGCAGGGGGTGCTTTTGTATCACTCATATCAAATTATAGTCCCCAACGTCTGTAACCGCCAAATTACTGTCCGCCCCGACGGGCAAGCTAAACAATCACACCAAACGAATTTGATGAAATCTTAAATCGATGCCCCCACAAGATCGACCGACATTTCGGTATCGACATAGACATGTGCCCCATTGGATGCGGAATAGATTGCATAGCTGTGGGGCGATCCACCGCCGTCATGGTCAATGGTTACGTTGATGCCTTCCGACGTCCAGTTGCCCATGCTGAGGTCCAGGGTCTGGCCGACATCGCCTTCTATGACCAGCGCATCATCCTTCAGCGCGTCGCTGACGCCCAGCGTGCTGACCAGAGAATTTAAGTCCTCGGAGGCGCCAAAAGCGAAGTTTTCAGACAGGAAGAAGGTATTGCTGCCCGCGCCAGAATAGTCCAGTGCTTCGATATTGTTCACGCGCCATTCGTTATCCTGAGTCGACGCAAATGTGGTTGATTGCAGATACAGAATATCCGCACCGCCCTGTCCACCATCCAGGAAGCCAATCGTGCCACCCGGTTCCAGCGTGAAGGTGTCATCGCCCCCCAGGCCAAACCAGACGGATGTCCCGCCACTGCCTGTGGTGAACGCTTCATTTGCGGCTGTCCCAAACTTGCTTTCGTCGCCCGAGGTCCCAGTGAAGTCCCCCTGTGCTGTCGCAGCGATTAGTTTGAAGCCACTGTCTGTAAACGTGGGAAGAAGGACATTACCAATTATCGCCATATTGGCGTCACCGGTTCCGGTTTCATTGGTGATGTGAACCCGTTGGAAAAATCCAGTTAAGTTGTCTGTTTGTATTTGGGCACCGCTGCCAAATTGCGGGTTTAAGGAATAGTCATAGTCATCCCCGACACGCAATTTGAATGTTCCACCAAAGGTCAGGTCACCATCAACTTGCAGGCCTGCGCTATGGTTTTCAAGAACTGCATTCCCTGACCCCAATTCCATCGTCAGGATGGATTTTTGATTAAGCGTCAGATTTCCAGTTATTTGGAGCGGATTGAAGTCTTCATCCGAGGCAGCGTTGTAGGCCCCGATAAAGATTTCACCACCGGAAGTGCCAGCGACAAGATTACCGTCAAAATAGGCACCGCCACGGTAGCTTCCATCGGTTCCATCGACAGAAATTAAGCCATCATTTGTTAATGTTCCGGCGCCTTGATCACCGATGGTGATATTGGCAGAAACGCCCGAGGTGCCTGAGATCAGATTTATGGTACCGGTGTTGGTGAAGTCATCAAAATAGGCGTTGGTTGAGGATTCAACACCATTTGATCCAATAATATTCAGTTCACCCTGATTGGTGAAGCTGCTGGCTGTTATTGTGGTGCCTGTTGAAGACGATAGGTCCCCGATGTTCAGCGTTCCGCTTTCGCCATTCACGAAATTTGACGTAATGGTCAATTCAGTAACATCAAAATCCCGTTGGTTGGTAAAGGTTCCCGCCCCGGAAATAGCTGCATTAGATGACGCCACAATTCTGGAATCGGTGCTGTCATAGCTGAAATTCTCACCAGAACCCAGGCTCAGGGTCGCGTAATCCTGCAACTCTATCGTCCCTGTCCCGGTCAGATCTGTATTGGTTCCCAGGAACAGAGTTGAGCCGCTATTCACATCGAAAACCGCACCGGCCGCCAGCAGCAGGGCGCCATTGACGCTGTTGACCGATGCACCCTGGTGAATACGTAAATAGTCATTCACGCCCTGTGTGATGGTTCCTGTATTGACGACGGAAATGGTTTTGATCTGATTTTCACCACCCCCGTCATTCGTGCCCGCCTTGTCCCCATCTCTAAAGGCAATCAGGCCGGAATTGGTGAGGATGTTCGTTGAGCCGCCACTCAACATGGATTCCGAATTCGCCTGGACCTTGATCGTGCCTGCATTGTCGAAATCGGTATTGAACCAGATCGTGCTGTTGGTATTCGCGCTGTAAAAATCGATTGTGCCGCCCGCATTGTCAAAATTGCTGGAGGCAAGCGTCAGATCGCCATTATTCACCAGGATGGTGCCATCATTATCAATATTGCTGGTGGACAAGGTGGCGTTGGTCAGATTGACCGCACCGCCGCTGATCGCCAATGTCCCCACGCCCGCAATTTCTGCAGCCGCCGCCGATACCGTCGATCCGCTGCCCAATGTTAAAGTGCCGTCGGCAAACAGGGTATGGCCGGTGGCAATTGAAATGTCACCGCCGACGCTGTCCAAATGGTGCCCGCTGGTCAGGGTGGCCGATCCATCCAGGTCAATCAGCCCGTTATTCTGGATATCCAGGTTCAGACGATGGGCACCCCCAGCATCGTCCAATTGCAGGACGCCATTATTGGTAAGCTTTTCATTGCCAACAGTCGTTAATGTGCCCCCTTGGGCAAGAATCCCATCCGAAGCGTCAAAGGCAATGGTATGACCAGACGCGTTTGTGACATCATCTGACAAAACCAGCGTTGCGCCAAAGTCGCTGTTGGTAATGATCGCCAAACTACCCGTGCCGCCAATTGTGTCGGCCCCCAAAGTCCCGCTGGCGCTGTCAACGGTGATCGTTCCATTGTTGGTAATTTCGCCTGGGGCCAGAGTGAAACCGCCAATGTCGAAGCTGACATCGCTGTTGACGCGCAGCGTTCCCGCACCGCCAAATGTGCTGCTATTGGCAAAGTCCAGATCGGGTGTCAGCGTGGTCAGGGTGAAGGTTTCCCCCGACGCGATATCCAGTAGGCTGGTGCTCCCTACACTGATTGTCCCTGCGCCGGTCAGGGCAGTGTCGCTTCCAATGGTCAGGGTGCCGTCCACATTCAGCGCCTGGCCGGAGGCAATGTCGATCTGGCCGTCGCGCGTATCAAAATTGTCAGCAACTGTCAGTGTCTGGTCAATGTCGACCATACCCTGATTGATAATCGTTCCCGACGTGTGATTGCTTATACCCGCACCACTTTCTTTGGCCGATTGCAGCGTTCCGGTCAGGGTCAGCGTCGACCCGCTGTCCACAGCCAAGGTCGCCTGCGTCGCAATCGTGCCGTTGCTGATCATACTCAGTCGGATATCACCATCCAGCGTCATATCCGTTCCGATGTCCAGTTCAACACCGGCCGCACGGGCGGAAATGTCCAACAGTCCCTGACTGTTGTTCACCGCACTGTTGTTCAGGCGCAATCCATGGGCGGATTCCACTTCGATTGTACCCTCATTCAACAAGGCGGCTGTCGTGAAAGTGGCACCATTCATGTTTATGTCGGTATCTTGGGCAACTTTATAGGTGCCAGTTCCGCCGATATGTCCCCCAGAGGCGAAATTCAGGGATACCGTGTCATCGTCAACAGTGAATGTCTCACCATCAGCAATGGACATAACAGCCCCACTGGCAAAGTCTATTGTGCCGCGGCTGGAGCCTATGCCCGTATCATATGTCAGAACAGAGGCATCGCCGACATTCAATGTGCTGTTGGCCAGGAAGTTTATCACCCCATCTGGGCCATTGTCGGTGTCTGATACCTTTATCGTTCCGTTCACTGAGTCCAGCGTTATGGTACCCTGAACATCGACCTGACCGGCAATATCCATCAGGTTCGTATTGATGATATCAACGTCAAAAATATGCGCAGTACCTGCCGTATCTGTCGATATTGTGCCCTGGTTCGTCAGGGTTCCTGACCCCGTAACCTGCCCCCCCAGGGAAGACTGGAAGCTGCTGGAATAGAATCGCAGTGTCTGGTTGGTATCAATGGTCAGATCGTCCGTCAGCGACAGCGTCGAAGATGCGGTGCTGTTGGACCGAAGCTGCGTGGTTCCGGTGCCTGTAATCGTGCCTACAGACAATTCTGCCGTGCTGTTATCGATGCGCAGGAAACCATTGTTTTCAATCGTGCTCAGGCTGACAGATGCGCCTGCAGCATAGAAATACGAACTGTCATTAATCTCCAGATCGCCATCGCCGGAAATGGTGCCGCCTGCGGTGAAATCCATGTCAGATGTATTATTGGTGATGGTAAAGACTTCACCGGAAACGATGTTCAGCTGCGCGGAGTCGCCAAATGTTAGAGAGCCGAACCCTGTAATGCTGGTATCATTACCAACAGACAAGGTGGCGTTGCCATTGATCACGATTTCTGATTCAAAATCGAAATCAATGTCGCCATCATGCGTGTCCAGGTTCTTGCCCGTCTGGATTTCAGCAACCCCATCTATTTCAAGCAGACCGGAATTGTTAAAGTCTGTTCCGATTATCAGGGACCCCGGATTCGATTGCGGGTCTTGATCAACGGTGAAAGTGCCGCTGTTTGTGAATGTGCTGCCGTTATCGGAATTCACGACAACATTTTCACCCTGCATTTGAGTGCCACTGAGATATGCGACGATTTTGCCGGCATTTGTTACGGCGCTGTTGATCGTCAACGTCGATCCACCCATGGAATCCGCCGAAAACGTAACTGTCCCATTCGTGTTATCAAATTCAGACGTGTTCAGGATGACAGCACCACGATCAACAGAAATCGTGCCTTCATTTGCCAGAGAGCCCGCTACGCTGAAAGATCCGCCACTGAGTTCGAATAATCCGGAGTTTGTAACCTCGCCCTCTGTATCGATAGCAAAGTCGGTTCCTGTCATGGTGCCATCATTCGTCAGGCTGGCCCCATTGGATACTTCCAATGTTTCAAAACTGGTTATGGCGTCATTCGTTAAGACGCCTGTGCCATTGATAAAGGCCTGACCCTGAAAATTGACCAGCGCAGAAGACAGCGTGCCGCCGGAATTTCCAATTGTGAAGGTTTCGCCCCCAACCACCTGGAAGGAAGACTGATCCCCAAGCGTCAGTGTACCTGACCCGTTCAGGTTTGTATCTGCGCCGACAACCATCGTGCCGGAAATCAGGAAATCCTTACCTGAACTGATTGAGACGGTGCCGTCCTTCGTGTCCAGGGTTGGCAATTCAAATGCTTCACTTTGCCCTAAGCGGGTGTCCTGTTGGATGTCTATCGTGCCCTGATTGTCGATATTGACCTGTAACAGATGCTGCGCCGTTGCGGTCCCATACAGGTTGGTTTCGATAACGCCGGTATTGACCAGGGTTGCATCAGACAGATCGTTCGAAACCTCAATCGTGCCGCCATAGGGGCCTTCCAGTGCATACAGCGTTAGGCTACCGGAATTTGTAAGGTCCTGTGTCAGGGTCAGGACGGAGGAGGCGTTAACGCCTATCAGCGAAAGTTCTCCGGCATTGGTCCATTGGTTGTCCGTTTCCAATAAGCCGCTATTGACCGAAATGGTTCCGTTGGCTGTCGTCTGGAATGCGGAGGATGAGACCGATACATCCGTTTCTTCGATTCTCAACACGCCATTTACAATAAAACCACTGGAATCGATGTCGACGGCTTCGTTACTCAGGGCAAGTGTGCCGCTGGCTACGGTGAATGTCGCATCACCAAAAATCGCGCTGTTGCCTTCATTCTGTCCGCCGGATATCCCCAACTGGATTTCTGGCATTCCGGTGGCATTGTAAGAGAAATCAACACCATCCGCCATGCCCAGGCTGGCCCCGGATACAAAAGACAAGGTTCCGTGATTGTCCGCAAATCCTGCACCGGAGTCCATTATCCAACTGTGGGATTGAACGCTGATCGTTGCATCGCTGGACGACAGGGTCAGAATTCCCGACTGACGCATCGTCACCGATGTTTGCAGAATTTCACCAAAACCATTCAGCGTGCCGCCGGTGACATTGAAGTCGCCATCACCGCTGATCTCTGCGATTACCTGGCTCAAATCAATATCTAGATCGCCCTCAACGGTACCATTCACGGTGAAGGTATCTGCCGTGGATAGAAGCTGTATATCGCCGGTATAGGTTAGCCCAGAGTCAATTGTTACGCCCGCAGCTTCAAGGGCCGCATAGTTTGTGATCGACCCGCTACCGGCCAGTACACCGCCACTTTCGACGGTAAAATCAGCATAACTGGAATTGGTCAGGCTGCCATGGACCGTTAATGTTTCGCCCGAAGCGACATCAATGGACCCGACGCCACCTTCTGTCGTCGCATTTTCGAAAGTGGCATCGATAATGACGCCACCCAGATCCATATCTCCATAATTCAACAATGTCCCCGCGCCGCCAAGACTGGCGCCGCTGTTCAGTATGATTTTGCTGGCGTTGGTGTTTTCAAACTGGAAGTCGTCACCCAGATCAAGAACACTGCCGGACCCGATCACCAAGGAACCACTGTTGTTATATTCCGTGTCCGATCCGACTGTCAGTGTTGAGGACAGGAAGGAGAGTACGCCCCCGTTATTAATCGTGATCGTGCCATCCAGACTGTCAAATCGCGTTCCCTGAATTTCCAGCCGTGATCCAACCTCAGTAAAGCCGGGAACCAGAAGCACGCCGTCATTTATGATCCGTCCGGCCTGAATAATGCCGTTCTCAAAAAGGATACTGGATTGACCTTGCAGGGTTCCTTCATTGGTCAGCGTGCCCAATCCGTCGCCCACGACCAATGTCGCGGCATTATCAACCTGTAATGTCCCGAAATTGGTGAAATCCTGCGAGATTTTCAGCACGCCATTTTCGTTCTGATTGACTGGGTCAACCTGAACGAAGCCATCATTTTGAAACGCCCCGGTAATCAACAGCGTCCCATCGCTGCCACTGTCGCCACCAATGACGATACTGCCACTTTCGCTGACCACCAGGTCCACACTGATCACATTCGTGCCGCCTGCGGCATTGCTGGATAAGGAACCATCCAGTTGAAAAACGTCCAAGGTAGAGGCACCCGCAATCGTGGCACCGTCGTTCATCCCAATGGAACCGTCCAGAGTTACCGTGCCACCACCGGCGATTGTCATCATCGCACCGTAGTTCAGTTCGATCGCGCCAGCGTTGTTATAAAAAGTGCCGGAACCAAGGGTCAGACCAAGGGTCCCGACATCAATCTGACCCTGGTTGTTGAATGTGACATTGTCGCCAATCGTCAGCCCTGAAACATCCAGCGTTCCCTGACTGAGATACATGCCATCGCCGCCAATAGTGGCGCCGCTCAGAAAGTGGATTTGCGCTTCGGTACTGTCCGCGTCGTAGGTGAAGGTTTCACCGTAAGCCACACTTAACGTACCATTTTCGGAAAATTCTGTGACGCCGGTTTCGCCTAAATCCGTGGTGCCGCCAAAGATTGCTGTGGCCTCAAGGATGGTCAGGCTGTCCGTGGATGAGCTTGCGGCCAGCGTTCCGGTCGTCATGTCCAGCGTGCCGCCCGTGAACGTCCCATCGCCTTCAGAGAAATCAATCGTGCCGTTCGAATTGTCAAAATAGTTGACGGAAATCTCCGCACCGTCGCCCAGATAAATCGTTCCATTTGAGTTAATGACACGGCCATTGCCCATAAGGGTGCCATCGACACTGACCGTCCCGGTATTGGTCAGTGTATTGTTCATCGCCATGGTGCCGTTGATATCGATACTGCCGGATGACGTCATGTCGGCGTTGAAGGTCGTCGTCCCGGAATTGATTTGCAGCGTGCCTGTATCGAGATTGGCAAATTGGATGTTTACGGTGTCGCCACTTAAGGTCAGGCTGCCGGCATTGGAGAAGTTGCCCGATCCATTGATCGTCGTAGATTCCGCTTCTGCCAAGCCATCGAAAGTTTCGTATTCTCCGATCGTTGCAGAACCCAATATTTCTAAGGTTCCGCCGGATTGGCTTTCAAAGACAGAGGTTCCTGCTTCGTAGAATTCTCCTAAATCAAAGGATTCACCTGCGGCTATCCGCAAAACACCACCGCTGAAGAAATTGATCCCCCCATTGTCGAAGTTATCAAAGGAAGTATTGCTGCCGATGATAAGAACACCACCGTCGACGAGATCTAAATCCCCCTTGGTGCGTTCTTCTTCAGAATACAATTCTGCATTGGTGATATCCAGATTTCCGGCTATGTCGGCTTCACCCAATACAGAAAGGGTTCCATTCACTTGGGTGTCGGAAAGGTAAAGAGATGATTCTTCGTTCAGGATCAGGTCATCGACGCTGATTTGACCACTGCCGCTGAGCACAGACAGGGATTGGACGTTTATTACCCCGTCACTGATGATGCTGTTGGTTCCATTGACGCTTAAGGCGGATCCTTCCGAGACTACTATTGTCCCACCGTCATTGTCGACTTCGCCCTGTATATCTAAGCCCGTGGTGCCGACCGTCAGGGTGCTGTCATTGTCGATATGGGCACCCACAGCCAGGGTGATGCCATCCATGGTTTCCGCATCGGAAACAACATACGTGCCTGTGCCACCAATTGTGGAGCCAACTTCAAGGTTTAGGGCGGTGCCGTTTACATCATCCGCGGTGTTGCCAAAGAAAATATCGGTGCCATTCGTGCCGTTGCTGACATAAACAAATGTCACGCCATCGCCGCTTTCATTGGGGATAGCCACAACATCTGTTTGCGCGCCGGATGAATTCGTAGTGTCCGCGATCAGGACTCTATCGCCCTCTGCGATACCGGAAGAATTAAAGGACTGCATGTAAATCGCGGCAGCCGTCGCACTTTCATAGAAAATCTGGAAGCTGCCATCCGCGAAGGCAACAATGGAAGGGTCGGTGCCATCGATGGCACCATTCGTAACACTTATCTGGCTTCCAACCTGCTGGGTTGCACTGCCGAACCGTTGCGCAAAAATCTCCGAACCGTTGCTCCACGCAATGACATAGCCATTACTGGGTAATGCGGCGATGCCCAGCTTTCCTTGCGCGCCTGGCGCATCCAGAAAAGTCTGGCTGCCCATGCTGCCGCCGACCGGATTTAAAACCTGATGGTAGATTTTGTTGTCGCCACTAATTTCCGTTCCGAAAATTGCAACCAGGGATCCGCCCGTACGTTCAACAATTTGTGCCCCCTGAACAATCGGGCCACCCGGGATCAGGGTGAACGGACTGGTCGTGCCGCCATTTAGGATTTTTACCGTAAATGAACTGGTGTTTTCTGAGCGCGTGATATAGCCGTATCCATTGCTTCCAAAGGAGAAAGCGTCAAAATCTACATAATTTATTCCAGATTCGTTTGATAACTCATGGTAGGCATCGACATAGGTTCCATCATTGTTGAACAAGGCCCATTTCTGAACAACGGTCGAGCCATTGAGTTGGTTGTAGGTAATAATGAAGTGGTCCGTGCCCGCCGCTGCAACGCGGGGGCTATGCGTGCCACCCATTGTTGCCGTTGCATCAAATTCGGCAATGACTGTGCCGGATGCATTGACGATGGCACCCTTGTCATTGCCAGCCTGTTCCCAGACAACGGCATAATTACCGTTGCCCAGCAGCGCGATATCCGGATTGGACTGGTTGCCCAGAGCCGTCTGATTTATCTGTGAATCATCGCCTGACGAGTATCCCCCGACGTGATCGAAACGCCCTCCGGCTTCGATGCTGATCGTCCCGCCGCTGCCGATATTCAGGGTCCCGTCACTGCCAAGGTCAGTTTCTGATCCAACAATCAGGGTACCATTTGTGCCAACGGATAATGTGGCTTGTGAATCTTCAAAGGCCAATGTTCCTTCGTTGATATCCAAAATGCCCGTGACGCTGCTCGTTCCCTGCAGGTTAACGGTCCCGATCACTTCTGTGTAAGTCACCGCCAGGGCAGCCCCATCGTTCAACTGCAGCATCGACAGGTCCGCAAGCGACCCGGTACCGTTAAGCTGCGCATCATTAAACAGGGTAATTGATCCACCGGTTATGGTGGAGTTGACGGTGAAGCTGCCGCTGTTATTGACATAGATATCACCGTCGGCTTCCTCAGAGGGGTTTTCGTTTTGGATATCGATATTCAGGATATCGCCATTAAACGAAATCTCACCGCCATTGATGACGGTGCCTGTCCCATTGATGACCGAGCTGTTCAGACTGGCGCCGAATCCATTGAATGTGTCTGAATCAGAATTCAGCCAGGTTCCATTTACCTGTAATGTCGATGTGTCGTTTAGAAAACGATACTTGGCATTGGCCAGGGAGGCCGTTTCGCCTTCGGCAATCTCAACAATGCCATCTGATCCGACATTTATGCTGAGCGCCGACAGCGTGCTGCCAAGATACCCGGTGTCCGTCCCGATGATCAGGCGACCGCCATCTGAGATATCCAATTGCGATGAATATCCAGTGAGGTGGAACGTGCCGTCGCGCATGTCCAAATTGCCGATCAGATCCGCCCCTGCGGAATAGTCGAACTCAATCGCGCCGGTATTTACAAATGTGCCGGGCCCATCGAATACAGGCGCAATATAGTTATCCAAAGTAATCGTGTTCAGGGTTACCTGACCGGTCGCGTTATAGGTCCCGTTGCCGAGGGACAGTGTGCCGCTGGTCTGTTCGACAAAATCAAAATTCGCGAATGTCTGCGTCGCTTCCCCATCAGTTAAATAAACATTGCTGACACTGCCGCCCAGATTCAACAGCAGGGCGTTGTCACCAATCACCAATGTATCAGACCCGCCATCGCCGCCGCTGGCGGATTGGGAAATATCGTCGACAGTGATCTTGTCATTGCCTTCACCGCCCAGGACGTATTCAAAGTTGGTGAAGGTCGAACTGGCGCTGTTCTTATTAAACACGCCATCGGCAAAGCTGAAGGTGACATCGCCGCCCGCAAAATTCAGGCTCAACGTGTCTTGCCCCTGCGAGCCATCAACATCAATTCCGGCCTCATACACTCTCACGGTGTCATCGCCATGGCCCAGGCGGATGAAGTCAACATTCGTTAATGTGTCGTAATCAATAATTTCTGCGCCATAGTCATTCACCGACGTGGTGCCGGAAACACTGTACAGGTTTACCGAAAGGGAGGTTCTGTTCTGGCCGGAGACGGAATCATAGGTGACGCTGTCATATCCTTCGCCGCCATCATAGAAGTCATTGCCTTCGCCCGTACCGCCGATAATCGTGTCATCTCCGGTGCCTGCATTGACGGTATCATCGCCCCCACCGGTCGTGATCGTGTCATTGCCCGCCCCGGTATTGACGGAATCGTTTCCGCCGCCCGTTGTTATGTTATCTGTACCCGATCCGGTCGTAACCAGGTAATTTGCATCTGGATTTGAAAAATTAGCACTGTTGAAGGTGGTATTGGCCGTGCTGTTGGGGGCCTGATATCCAAAATCAAACCCGGAAGAGGGGGAGGATTGCAAACTGCCCTGGGTGACATTGAACGAACTGTTGCCATCTCCAACCGTGGATGAGGAACCGGTTACCGGCGTGACCGATTCGTTGAACGAGTCATCTTGAGAGAAAACAGGGGATTGGGTTGATGAGGGTGTTTGATTTGGGGTGACCTGACTATCGTTACCCGTTGTCTGTTCCGTGTCATCCGACCCACCGGTATAGGGGCTGACAACATTGATTACTTCATCACCGAGCGCATTGGTCCCGTCATTACCGCCGCCTTCGTCACCGGGATCCTCACCGCCCTCTATATCGCCAATCTCTTCCTGTTCTTCTTCGTCGTCGCCTGCGCCTTCTTCATCCGTTTCTTCGGCATCCTGAAGATCCTGCAGGTCTTCTTCGGTCAGTTCAGAATCTTCACCGCCACCGCTTTCGTCAGTTTCACTATTTGTTGGCGACTCTTCATCGTCGCCGCCGCTGTCTTCGACTTCCCCTGCTGAATTGTCGTCATCCTCTTCGCTATCGGATTCATCGTCGGAATTGGAATCCGGTGCGTTTGTCACAAGATCCTGCAAATTCAGATCAATGGTTTGGCCGGTTCTGGCCTCAATAGTCGTTTTAATAGCATTTTCAATTGTTTGCAGATCACTGGGCGACAGAGCTTTGAACTGGCTGGAGTTCCGGGCGATCACATTTTGCGCCGTATCGACGAAATCAAATATGGCTGTGCCGCCGGTCCCATCGGCGGTGCCGGTAGCGGTGGCGAAATTCTCACTCAAGACGATGGTCTGGGTGCCCGCCGTGATGGCGATTTCCCCATCCACAATAGTGAAGCGGAAGGTCTCTCCCGTACTCAATTGCTCGCCAGACACTTCCCCGGTCACGATGGTTCCGCGAATCCCGATGGTCGCGACAGGCGTGGTCACGGTCATGTCGTTTGGATTGTTCTGGGCAATCTGACCCGAAACAAACAGGAACCCGCCTTGCAGGATGGAGAAGGCAGATTCCCCAGAACTGGTGGCCGGATCAAACACCATTTCATCCAGCGCCAGCCGCGCATCGCCGCCAAGGGTGAACAGCGTGCCATCGATGAAGGTCATTTTAATCGACGCGCCGTCTGCCGTTTCAATCTGGTCGCCCTGGAAAACGGGATCACCGGCCTGCAGCCGCACGCGGGTGCCATCGGGCCGAACCGCATAGACTTCACCGGTAATGGTTTCCACGGTGCCAATGCTGTTGCCCTGGGCCTGCGCGACCTGATTATCAGTCAAGGCAGCCAATTGATTGGGCGCGACCGGGTGCAGGAAGGATTCGACCAGTTCCGGCGTTAACCGACGTCCGCCAGCCCCCAAGATATCGGGGGTGAATTCCACGGCGAAATAGTTTTCAATCTGAACAGCCGTTCCATCCGGCTTGATCAACAGCAGGTCCGTGCCTTGGCGGACATAATCGCCGTCATAGATGTAGGAGATGTCGGGCAGGGAAACAGTGTCGCCATCGCGGGCATCAAACGACATTACGATGCTGACATCAGCGCCGCCCAATGTTCCGGTTTGCAGCCCGGTCTCTGATGTCGCCTGGAATCCGGGTAAGGCATCACTGCGTGCCGCCAGATCAGATAGATCATTGTCTGTTAGAATGATGTTGGAAACGCCGTTGGGGCTGGCTAAGGCATCGCCATCTTGATTGCGCGGGGTGTTTAACGCTGGATCGACGGTGGGTGAAGCAGAATCACTATTGGCTTCGTGGTTGGGCTCCACTGAAAAGTTAGAGCCTTCCTCAGACGAAGCGCCATTATCGCCTGGGCGAAGCGTTGATTCTTGTTTTGCCATTTTCAATCCCCAGGAGCCCCAGTTTATCAGTATCCATAGCACTTCTGTGCGAGAATGCATTCATAAACCAGCAACGCCTCAAGCGCTAAGCGCCCCTCCTAAAATTTATATAGCATTTGATGGAAGTTTTGGAAAGATTTCAGGCATAGTTTTTTATGTTTGGTAAAACTTTAATGATTTTTTTGAACCTTTCTATATCGCCTTGCCATTCGATGGGGTTGCAGCGTGTCACTTTGCCCGTATGGTTCTAGTCGCTTTAACTATGCTATTGTACCCGTCGCGTTGGGATAAAATGCAGCAGTGCTCCGAATAATGGGGCTCAGGTTAATTCGAATAGGGAAATGGAAATGTCCGAAGGACAGGTGGGGAAACTGTTGCATCGCGCCTTGAAGCGCGCCAAGGGGAAACTCTTGGAAGCATTGTTTTCTTCCCTGTTTATCAATGTGTTGGCCTTGGCTGTGCCGATCTTCATGCTGCAGGTCTATGATCGTGTGGTATTCCATGCGGGATTGACCACGCTGCAGGGGCTGGTCATCGGAATGGCCGTTGCCATCGGGTTTGATGGTCTGTTGCGCCTGGGCCGGTCGAAACTGTTCCAGCGAATCGGGCTGGATATTGACATCGATGTCGGTCGGGCCCTGTTCGAGAAGATCATGAACCTGCCGTTGCGCGTGCTTGAATCCCGCACGACAACCTCCTGGCAAACTCTGTTTCGCGATATTGATGCTGTGCGGGGCGGGGTCTCCGGGCCCTCTATGGGCTTGCTGATGGATCTGCCCTTCGCGGTGGTGTTCCTGATTGCCATCTTCTGGCTGGCCCCGCCTTTGGCGATGGTGGTTCTGATCGTGCTGCCGTTTTTCATGATTTTGGCATGGCGGTCGGGCTCCAGCGCAGCGACGCTGACCGAAGAAGAGCGTCTACAGAGCACCAAACGTGAAACTCTTGTTTCTGAAATCATTGCCGCGCGTGCCACTGTAAAATCCCTGGCGCTGGCCGGTCGGTTGCGGCCCATCTGGGCGCAACGTCATGCTGACACCATCAAGGCGTCGCTGGCCCGTGGTTCGGCAGGGGATGCCCATGTCACGATCAGCCATGTCATGAGTCTGGCGACGACGATTTCGATCACATGTGTTGGGGCTTTGCTGATTCTGGACCAATCCATGACGATCGGGTCTTTGATCGCGTCGAACATGCTGGCGGGACGCATGGTCGCCCCGATTGCTGGTTTGGTCGGGCAATGGAAAACCTTGCAAAGCGCCAGAGAAGCCGCGCGACGCCTGGAAGTCGTTCTGGCGATGGCAGATGATGTCAGTGCCCCTGAACTGCCGTTTGATCGCCCGGAAGGTGTGCTGCGCATCGAAGAACTTTCCTTCCGCTACAGCCCTGAAGGGGAGGCGGCGATTGAAAAGATTGATGGGACCATTGGCCCCCGAGGGCTGCATTGCATCGTTGGGCGGAATGGCAGCGGCAAGACCACATTGTTTAAGCTGCTGGGTGGACTGTATGCGCCTGATACCGGCCGGATATTGCTGGATGGTGCTGATATTGCCCAGTTTCCCAGGGCCCAGATTGCCCGATGGATCGGCTTGATGCCGCAGGAAGTGGTGATGTTTAGCGGCACTGTTCGGGAAAATATCCTGATGGGCGGCCCGGATGCGCAGGACGACGATATCGTGACGGCGGCAAAGCGGGCAGGGGCCCATGAAGCCATTGCCCAGTTACCGCAAGGATATGAATCTGAAATCGGGGAGTCCGGGGGCCGGCTGTCCGGGGGGCAGCGCCGTCGGATTTCTGCCGCCCGTACCATGATCAGCGATCCGCCGGTTCTGTTGCTGGACGAGCCATCCGGAGATTTGGATGGGGAGGCGGAACAAGCCCTGGCCCGAAGCCTGCGCCAGATGGCCGCCGATCACACGATCCTGGTGGCGACGCATTCGCCTTCTTTGTTGGCGGTTGCAGATACGATACTGGTTTTGGATCGCGGGCGTGTCGCACTGGCCGGGCCGGCGCGCTCTGTGCTGGAACAATTGCGCAAAGGGGGGGCGGCAGAAAAGCAAAACCCGGCGGTTCAGGGGGCAACACCTCCTGGAAAAATGGGCCCTGGAGCGGCGGGATCTGTGAAAAAGGAAGTTTCTCCCAATGCGGCGGAATAGCAACATTTTGGCCCAGTCTGGCTTCAGGCAATCCTGTATGTTTGGGGGGCTTTAGCAATGGTCGCCACCCGTATTGATCCGAATTCCGACAATCCGCTGGACGCCCTGCGAGCGTCGATCAAGACAGGATCTTCTCGATTCGCGATTTGGGGGCCTGGCGTGTTGCTGGCAGGGTTCTTTGGCTGGGCGTCGATGGCGCAACTGGATGAAGTCTCTGTTGCGATCGGGGAGGTTATTCCTGAACAGCAGACCCAGTTCGTACAGCATCTGGAAGGCGGCGTGATCGAGTCCATAATGGTTAAGGAGGGGGACCATGTGACCGCCGGGCAAAGTCTTATGCAGTTGAACCTGGCGGGTGTTGGCATTAACCGGCAGGAGTTGCAGGTCCGCCTGGATGGCCTGTATCTGGCGAAGGCGCGTCTGACGGCGGAGGCGCAGGGCGGTGAGTCTGATCCCCAGTTCCCCGCCGATATCGTTGAAAACCGCCCCGACATGGTCGAAGCGGAATTGCGCAGTTTTGAGGCGCGCAAACGTGATCTTCAGTCGTCATTAAGCGTGCTGGATCAACGCTCTAAACAGCGTCAGTTAGAGATTGCGGAATTGGAGGCTCATACCAGCTCCGTTCGCCGGGATCTGGCGCTGGTTCAGCAGCGCTTAGAAATGTCCGCTAATTTGTTAAAGGAAGGCCTGACCCCTAAGATGGAGCATGTCCAGATTGAAGGGGAAGTCGAAAAGTTAAAAGGGGAATTGTCGGTTTTGCAGCAATCCGTTCCGCGTGCGCGATCTGCGTTAAGCGAGATTGATGCGGAACGTGAACGGGAGATCGAACAGTACAGCAGGCGGGCGCTTGAAGACCTGGTCTCTATTGAAACCAGAATTGCTGAAATGAAAGAGACCCTGACCACTGCGACTGATCAGGCGTTGCGGGCCGAAATCAAAAGTCCAATAAATGGGATCGTGATGGATTTGCGGACCAATACGATCGGCGGCGTTATTCGCCCCGGTGAACCGATTGCTGAAATTGTTCCGGTTTCCGACGACCTTCAAATTCGGGCGAAACTGAACCCGAAAGATCGAGGGTTTGTTGCCGCCGGGCAGAAGGCTGTCGTTAAAATCACCACCTATGATTATGCCCGGTATGGGGGCTTGGACGGCGTTGTCGAACGTGTATCAGCCAGCACCAGCACAGGGCAGCAGGGGCAGACTTACTATGAAGTTGTGGTGCGGACGGATAAGACGTATTTAGGGACACAAGAAGGTGATTTTCCGATCACACCGGGGATGGAAGCGACTGTTGATATCCACACAGGAACGCGAACTGTGCTTGATTACATGGTCAGGCCCGTACTGAAGCTGCAACATGAAGCGTTCCGGGAGCGGTAAGAGTCTGTTGGTAGACTGCCGATCTATCTGGTAAGAATAAGGTGGTTGGCGGTTTCGTTTATTGCACTGGCTAAGAATCAGGGCATTAAGCGAGGAATAGGGGTAAGAGGGGCGTCGGTGGCTAGAGATTTGAACGGTTTTGGAATGGCTGTGCGCGGCATGTATTTTGGCGCGCTGGCTTTCTGCGTTCTGACCACGGCACAGACCCCGCAGGCACACGCCCAGTTAATGGCCGAAGAGCTGCGGTCCCTGATCCAAACAAATCCAAGAATTGAAGAACAACGGGCGATTCTGCGCCGCACGCAGGAATCAGTGCGCAGCGCGCGGTCCGGGTATCTGCCGACTGTCACCGCCACCAGCAGCCTTGGTAAGGAACTGGTTTCAAACACCACGACCCGCGCGGCGGGGACCCAAGGGGACTTTCAGCAGTTCAAAGCTTTGGGCATCCAGATCCGACAGGTTCTGTTCGATGGTGGCGGGACTGATAACCGCGTGTCATCTGCATTAATGGCGCGTGACAGTGTGGCCTATGCGCTGGAAAGCACCGTTCAAACCGTCATGTTGCAAGGCGTCACAGCCTATCTGGGTGTCCTGCGATTGAACGAACTGATCCGCGTGGCGCGCGCCCGGGAACGCACAATCCGGGAGCAATTGAATCTGGAAACCGAACGGGTTGAACGCGGCGCGGGGATTGAGGTTGATGTGCTGCAGGCGAAATCGCGTCTGCAATTGGCGATTGAGGCCCGCGTTGATCTGGAAGGCCAGCTTCGCCAGGCGGTTGCCTCCTATATTCAGTCATTCGATTCGTCACCAGACATTACCCAGATGCGCCTGGAACCGGTACCGATGGAAGTCATCCCGCCAACCATTGATGACGCGCTGTATATTGCCAGGGATGAAAACCCCTTAATAACCGGCCGGGAGTTTCTGGCCAGAAGCGCCCGCTTCACGATTGAGGCGGAACGCGGTGCCTATCTGCCCAGCCTCAGCGCTGTTGGGCGCATGAATTACGAAAGCAATGTCAGTGGCACCCGCAATGTCGACAAGGACATGGCGGTGTTGATTGAGGCAAGCTGGGAAATCTTCTCAGGCTTCCGCACAGATGCCGCCGTCGCCAGTGCGCAGGAAAGCTGGCTGGAACAATTGGCTGCCGCAGACCGCACGCAACGCGAGGTTGAGCGTCAGGTGCGACAGGCCTGGACGAAGTACCAGAACACCTCTGAACGCAAAGAATTGCTGTTCAATGCCGTTTCTATTGCTCAGGAGGTTTTTGTCGCGCGGCAGAAGTTGCGGTCGGCCGGGAAGGAAACAACCCTGAACGTTCTGGATGCGGAAAACGAGGTTTTCCAGGCGGAACAGAATCTTATCCGGGCCGATTATGATACCCGTATTGCCGTTTATGAATTGGCGACTGCGATGGGTTTGATGACGCCGGGCTTTATGAAGCTGGATGTCGACGTCATTGAAGACCTTGAGTTTTATAAGAGCAATGATGGGGATGTGCAGGAACTGCCGCCCCTGGAAGATGTTCAGGCGCGCCAGATGAAAAACAAGCTGAGGTCAGAAGCACCCGCACCACTTCCGCCAGCTGAGCCTTTAGCGCCGCCTGCTGAACCAAGCGCGCCTGCCTCTACGATCACGCCACCGCCGGAAACATCCTCAGATGCGCCCGCAGCGGGCACCACCGCGCCCTCATCCGCTGAGCCCGAAACTGTTCCCGCCCCGACGACCGGCATGGCGCCACTGGATGCCCCTGCTGATAGTCCGGCAACAACCCCGGTCGCAGTTCCTGAAGTCAGTACCGCGCGTCTCACACCGCCAACTGTTGCGCCTTCACCCGCTGTGGTTCCATCCGATTCGGGGGTTCAGCCTGTCTATGAGACCGCAACCGTGAGCGAAGCTGCTGCCACGGTCCCTAACGAATCAGAGACTTTTTTCAGTTCTGTGCGTCGTCTGCTTGGCGGGTCGTCTGAAACCAGTGTCTCAGCGGTCGACGCTGCGGTTGTTCAGGGGCCGCTGGATCGATCGGTAGCGGCAGTTCCCGCTGCGGATTCTGCAAGTCCATCGCTGAGTGCTGCGCCGGTATCAGACCCCCTTTCTTTGCAGCCCCCAACCGCTGGACCGGAAGCACCTTCGATTACGCCCGTTGCGGCCCCGACGATTGCACAGGGTCCTGTTCCGGTGGTCGGCGTTGAGGAAGTGAATGCAATCTCTGTTACATCGGCGTCCGGGGCCAATAGTTTTGAGATACCTGGATCTTTCCTGTTCGGCGGGCCAACTCCGCCGCCACAGTGATCGGGGAGGGCAGGTCCAATGCCACATAAAATTCCATCATCCGTCGCTTCCCTGGCCTGTGTGTCTGCCCTGTGCCTGACCTTGTCGGCCTGTCTTGGCCTGGGGGAGGACGCGCCCCCAAACGGCATGTCGCAGCAACAACTGACGCAGGTTCAGATGGCAGCCAGCGCCTTGCCCCGATTACAGCCGGGGAACCGATTTACCTATGACAATCCTGATGTCACCTGGGAGGTTGCGGCAATCGTCGAAGAAGGGCGCATTGCATGGCGGTCATCGGGCGGAGAAAGTCAGATCACAGACGCCAATCCCCTGCTGCCTGCCTTGGAATGGTCCAGCCCGGACCGTGGCCGTGGTAAGCGCCTGATTACGGATATGCAGGGGTCGATGTTCCCCCTGAAGCCGGGCGGAAAAATCACATTTCGATCCACTGTTGATACGGATGTGCCGCCCTATGCCTGGGAATATGATTGGCAATGCGTCACCGGTGGCTTGGAATCCGCGATGGTTCCCGCGGGAACTTTTGCGGTCTATCGCATCGGCTGTGGTCGTGAAACGCCCGATGAAGTAACCTTTCTATATGCGCCAGAGATCGGGAATTACGTGACGCTGATCGCGCGCGACAGTGCGGGCGGGCCACCGGTCATTCGGCGCTTGCAGAGCTATAGCAGAACCGGACAATCGGCCATGATGCCGGAAGGCACCGCTGTGCCGCCCCAGGGGCAGGTTGTGATGGAAGCAGAGCAACCAGACCAGATGGCGACAATGCAGGGTGATAGCCAATCGACCAGCGGACCAAAGGCGCTGGGCATGATCGCGGGCATTCCCCAGCCGGGGGAAGGCACACAGCCTGCGATACAGGCGGCACCGTCCACCGCACCGCAATCCAGTATGGCGACAGATACGACAGCGCAGCAGGGCGTCGCCCAAAGCGGGTCTGGTGTTACACCGGGCTCATTCGGGTTGCATCTGGCATCCTATAAGGATCAGGCCCATGCGGAAGAGGGATGGAAGATTCTGATGAATGGGAATCGCGATCAACTGGAAGGACTGCGTCCCATCATTCGCCGCGTTGATCTGGGCAGCAAGGGGATCTTCTATCGCCTGCATGCCGGGCCGGTCGACAGTCAGTCTCAGGCGACCAAAATTTGCTCAACCCTGTCGCAACGGGGCGTTTATTGTAAGGCCATGCCGCTTTCGTAGGGGGCTGGCATAGTTACACGAATTCCAAAGGTCCAATTGGCAACGCAAAAAGCCGCTCAAAGAGCGGCTTTTCAACATTTGGCACACCCCGAAAGGGCGAGCGGCAAGATTACTTCATCTTGCTTTCTTTATACGCCACATGCTTGCGCACGATCGGATCGTATTTGGTGAATTCCATCTTTTCCGTCATGGTCCGCGGATTTTTCTTGGTCACATAGAAATGACCGGTATTGGCGGTGCTTACCAATTTGATGCGAATGGTCGCGGGTTTAGCCATCGGAGTAATCCTTTTCTACTTAATGCGTCGCCCCCCGCCTGTCGGGTGCGCCGCTTTCAACGGTGCTGGAAAATAGCCGTGCGGCCCGCGATGTCAAGCGGATATCCACCACAAAGCGTTTCTCAGGCCAATCCGTCTGACTGGGACTCGCGCCGGATCAGTCTGGCACCGTGTTCATAGGTGTAAACCCGCACCGGGCGGCTTGGCTCGATCAGGCCTTCGCCGCGCTGCCACAGGCTCAGCGCTTCCCCCAGGACGAACTTTGTGACGCCGCTTAATTTCGTGCTGGAAAGGGCTGTAACGACCGGCATCCAGACGACTTCGGGCAATTCCCCAATGGCGGTGGCGGTTCCATGCATGTCGTCTGTGCCGGTCAGAAAGAACCGGGTATCGAACCGGATAGGGGATGTCGCGGGGGTTATGGCCCGGGCGATATACTGCAACGCCTCCGCAGCAGGGCGCAGGCCCATTGCATTCAGGGCAGAAAAACAGGGATCCAGAGTGACCAGATCGGCGTCTAATGTGCCGGGTCTGGCCAGGCTGACGCCCGCTTCCTCCCAGGTTTCGCGAATCGCGGCTGCATGAAAGCGGCTTCCCGGCCAGTCACTGTCGGCCAGTGCAATATCCGGCGCATCCACTGCCCCACCCGGATAGACGAAATAGCCCGGCATGAAACGGGCGGTGTCCCGGCGGCGTCCCAACAGAACATCTGGCGCATCCACGGGGCCGCGCAGAATGACCAGACTGGCCGCCTCTGTTGGGGTGACGGGCATGGGTGTAGGGTCTGTGGCATCCATATCAGGCACCATCCGGTGCCCGCGCGATTTCCAGGGCGCGTCGCAGCAATGTGGGTGACTCCAGCAACAATTCAGCAATCGACAAGTCAATATCTCCCGAAGCATGCGGTTCCCAGGGACACAGGGCCAGAATGTGTTTTACAGCCGCCTCGTCATTGATATCGGCAGTGCGCCGTTGCTTTAGCAGGCTGCGAGCGCCATCCGGCCCATCGTCCAGGGCAGTATTTAGTGTGCTGACGGCGTCTGAAGCGCCGCTGGTACAGATTGTCGGCATGACGCCCATCCGATGCAGGGCATAGCCGCTGGGCGCAACGAAGCGGGCCCAGGTGACATACAACTCTCCCCCATTGGGCATATCCAGCACTGTTTGAATGCTGCCCTTGCCAAAGCTGTTCATGCCAACAAGGACGGCGCGACCGTGGTCCTGCAGGGCAGAGGCAAGGATTTCCGCGGAGCTTGCCGAAGCCCCGTTGATCAGGACGATGATGGGCAATCCGGCGGCAATGTCTCCCAGTTCCGCCATGAACCGCTGGTGGCTTTCAGGGTGTCGCCCGTCCGACCGAGAAATAAGGCCGGAATCCAGAAACAGGTCAGAGGTATCGATGGCCTGATCCAACAGCCCCCCCAGATTTCCCCGCAAATCGATGATCAGACCAGACAGGTTTGGCCCGATGTCCTGGCGCGCCTGGCTGACAGCTTCGGACAAACGCTTGGATGTGCGCTCATTGAAGCTGGAAATCCGAATTATGGCGTGGTCACCATTTGGTTCCAGATTGACGGTGTTTGGCACGATTCGGGTGCGCCCTGCGGTCACGGCAAGGGGTTCTGGCAATCCAACACGGACGATGGTCAGGCGTACCGGCTTATCTATGGGGCCACGCAACAGCCGCTCTACCTGTCGCACCGACATTCCGGCGATACGCACACCATCTATCGCCACGATGCGATCGCCGGTCAGAAGGCCTGCGCCCGCAGCGGGTTTCTCAGGGTCGACCTGAACGATTCTGGCCCCGTCGGGGTGGCTGTCAATCGTGACGCCGATGCCACCAAAGCCCTCTCTTTCCGCTTTCAGGTCAGCCGCAGCCTTTGGCGTCGCATAGCGGGAGAACTTGTCCAGGGTTCGCAAGGCGGAATTTATGAATTTTTCGTAATAGATATCCTCAGGGGCGTCTCCCAAGGCGGTACCGGATGCTTTCGCATATAATACCAGCGATGTTGCCAGATCCGCCCATTCCTGTGGCGAGTCAGTTGGACCAAGAAGACGGGCCGAGGCGATTTCTGAGTCATCAAGCGTCAGGACAATATCATCCTCGTCTGTCATCACGTTGAAATCCGGGTCGATTCCCCGCAATCCCTGCAGTCCGGCCAGGGTAAAATGCTGCATATCCATAGGGTTGATGTGCACTGTATCGACATCGACATAGACCGCGCGGAACATGTCATGCATGCGGTTGGACAGAACGGGGTCGACATCGGGTTGCGATGCACAGGCGGCCAGCAGAATGGGCACCGCGAGTAAAATTCCGGGTGTGTTGTCCATCTTAAAGAAATGAGGGCGCAATTGCATAATACCCGACAGGATAAACATACGCCGCGCCTGACGCCATGCCCTAAATGCAGATTTGCGGCGTAAGCGAGCGGAAAATACTGGGTTCTTTATTACTTTCCGGAACCACCGGGACGTTTGGCCTTGCGCTTGCTGCCGCCTTTTTTCTTTAGGCCTTTGGGGCGGCCTTTTCCGGGTGGGCTGCGGCGGCCCTTATGGGGACCGGCACCACCGCGGGGGCCCTGACCGTGACCGGGCGTGCGTTCTTTGCGGTCCTTAATGATATGTCCGCCATCAACGATTTCAAAGGCCAGACCGCCTGTGATCGTGTTGGCTTCGGTCAGCTTCACGGTGACAGCTTCCGCCAATTGGAACGCCAGGCCGTCGTGCTGGCCAATCAGGCGCTGGGACACTTCATCATGCCAATAGCGGTCATAGGGCAGGGAATTGACCGGGACCAGGCCATCCGCACCGGTTTCATCCAGCCGCACGAACAGGCCAAACCGCTTCACACCTGTGACACGACCAGAGAAAGTCGCCCCGATCCGCTCTGACATATAGGCGGTCAGGTAGCGATTGGTGGCATCCCGTTCGGCCTGAATGGCGCGGCGTTCTGTGTTGGAGATCAACTCTCCATATTTCTCAAATTCCTGCGCCTGTTCGTCAGGCAGACCGTTCTTGCCCAGGCTATAGGCGGAGATCAGGGCGCGGTGGACCAGCAGGTCCGAATATCGCCGAATGGGGGAGGTGAAATGACAGTACCGCGCCAGGGCCAGACCAAAATGCCCTTGGTTCTCAGGGGCATAGACCGCCTGGCTTTGGGATCGCAAGACCATGTCCGACACCAGTTGCGCCCGATCTGTCCCGGCAACATTGCTTAGAATCTTGGTGAAATCATGGGGCTTCAAACTGCGTGTCGCGGCCAGTTTGATATCCAGCGCACCCAGCGATTCCCGCAACCCTTCCAGCTTGTCCAGACCGGGTGGTTCGTGCACGCGGTACATCACCGCGCGCGCGCGTTTCGCTTCCAGCAATTCTGCGGCGGCGACATTCGCGGCGATCATGAATTCTTCGATCAGCTTGTGGCTGTCGAAACGACGACGGGGCGCGATGCGCTCCACTTTACCGGTCTCACCCAGAACAACCTGCAATTCCGGGATATCCAGTTCTAACGTGCCTCTGGCTGCGCGGCCCCGCAACAGGCTGTCATAAGCGGCATATAGGGGCTTGATGACCGGTTCTATCAGATGTGCGATATCGGGCAGGGGGCGGCCCTCCATCGCATCCTGCACCTGGGTATAGGTCAGGCGCGCCTTGGACCGCATGATACCGCGCAGCATCTTGCGGTCTAAAAGGGTGCCGTCCGCGCTGATCTTCATGCGAATCGCCAGACAGGCACGGTCCCCATCCGGGCGCAGGGAACACAGATTGTTAGACAGTTGCTCCGGCAGCATGGGAACAACGCGATCGGGGAAATAGACGCTGTTGCCGCGCTCTCTGGCCGTGCGATCCAGCGGTCCTTCCGGTTTTACGTAATGGGCGACATCGGCAATCGCGACCAGGATTTTATGGCCACCGGCATTGGCAGGGTCCGGGTCTGGTTCCGCAAAGACGGCATCATCGAAGTCGCGCGCATCTTCGCCATCAATCGTGACCAGCGCAATGTCCCGCAGATCGGTTCGCCCCTCCGGCGTCACAGGTTGCGCGGCGTCTGCTTCTGCCAGGGCTTCGTCAGGAAATTCAACCGGTATGCCCTGGGCATGGATGGCGATAAGGCTGAAGGCTTTGGGTTCGTCCAACCGCCCAATGATTTCCGAGACCCGCGCTTCGTGATTGCCGCGTTGTCCGCCGCGCAAAGGTTCCGCCAGAACCAGATCCCCAGGATTTGCTTCATTCATATTATCGCGATGGATGAACCAGGTCTTTTCCTTCTGCTTCTTGTCGGTGGGGACCAGGGTTGCACCACCACGGCATTCCTCCAGCACGCCCAACAAGCGACTGGGGCCTGGCTGCAATACGCGGATAACGCTGGCTTCGTAGCTTTTATCATTCAAACGGCGCAGGCGGCCCAGTATGCGGTCGCCCATCTTGGGGGCCGGACCGTTCCGGGCACCGCCAGAAACCAGGATCTTGGGCGCGACACCATCTTCTTCGATATCCCAGGTGGCAGGCCGGGCCCAGGGTTCCCCATCCGCATCCAGGCGATCAATGATTAGCACCAGAACCTCTGGCAGGGCGCCCTTTGGCGCGATCTTTTTCTTCGGGCCGCGTTCAATCAGACCGTCATCTTCCATTTCTTTCAGGATTTCACGTAGGGCTGCACGTTGCGCGCCTTTCAGACCAAAGACGCGGGCAAGGTCGCGCTTGTCCAGGGGGCGGTCACTGTTATCGATATAGGCCTTGATCTGGGCCTTGTCGGGCAGCTTGCCCTTGATTTCGCGTGCTATGTCGTCTGGGTTGTCCAAATCAGGACGCCTTTCGGGCTGGCGACTTTTTCGCCCCCGATTTCTTTGCACCCGCTTTTTTCGCGCTGGCTTTCTTGCCACTGGATTTTTTAGTGGAGGACTTTTTCGCTGTGCTTTTCTTTGCGCTGGCCTTCTTTGCGGCGGGGGCTTTTCCGGCTGCCTTCTTAGCGGCCTTGACTGCGATCAGCTCCAGTGCCTGCTCCAGGGTCACGTCATCAGGCTCCGTGCCGCGCGGAATGGAGGCGTAAATCTTGCCATGCTTCACATAGGGACCAAAGCGCCCAGCGCCCAGAGAGACTGGTTTGCCGTCGCTTGGATGATTGCCAAGCTCTTTGGCGACTGAAACACGCCCTTTCCCTTTCGGGCCGGCTTCCGCCAACACGGTAACGGCACGGTTCAGGCCGATGGTCAGCACATCATCATCGGCGGGCAGGGACACAAAGGCATCGCCATGCTTCAGATAGGGGCCATACCGCCCGATCCCGGCCTGGACCAGCAGCTTGCTTTCAGGGTGATCGCCCAAGGCGCGCGGCAGGCTCAACAGGCGCAGCGCGGTCGGCAGATCAATTTCTGACGGGCTCATGGATTTCAGCAGTGACGCGCGGGGGGGCTTGGTCTTTGCCTTGCCCTTCGCATCCTTCTCCGCCTCGCCTGCCTGGACGTAATAGCCATAGGGACCCTGGCGGACACTGATGATTTCTCCGGTTTCGGGATGCGGGCCCAGAATGCGGGGATATTCCGTCGCATCGGGCGACTCCCCATTCAGATTAGCGGCCTCGTCCAGGTTTCGGGTGAAGCGGCAATCTGGATAGTTTGAGCAGGTGATAAACGCCCCAAAGCGCCCGAAGTTCAGGCCCAGTCGACCATTGCCACAGGACGGGCATTTGCGCGCTGCTTCCGTGCTGCCAGTCTCGTCAGCGGGGAAAAAGTGCGGGCCTAGAACTTCGTCAATCTTGTCGCGCACTTCCTGTCCGGACAGTTCCATCGCCTGTTGGGTTGTCGCGTTAAACGCGGTCCAGAACTCACGCAAGACGGCCTTCCAATCAATGCGACCACCGGAAACATCATCCAGTTTTTCTTCAAGTGCCGCCGTAAAATCATAGTCGAAGTATTTGTCATAAAAGGAAGAAAGAAAAACCGTCACCAGTCTCCCCCGATCTTCCGGGACAAAGCGACGCTTGTCTAAAACGACATATTCGCGGTCCTGCAAAACCTTCAGGATAGAGGCATAGGTAGAGGGGCGACCAATGCCCAACTCTTCCATGCGCTTCACCAGACTGGCCTCGGTAAAACGGGGTGGGGGTTGGGTGAAATGCTGATTGGCGTCCGCCTTGGTCAGGGACAGGGCGTCGCCTTCATTCATATTGGGCAGGCGACCGCCGTCGGCGTCGTCCTCGTCCTTGTCGTCTTCGCTCTCAATATACAGCGTCAGGAAGCCATCAAAGCGCACGACGGACCCATTGGCGCGCAGGGTCGCGGATTTGTCCTTGGTGACAATATCAACGGCGACCTGATCCAGGGTCGCGCTTTCCATCTGGCTGGCAACGGCGCGCTTCCAGATCAGCTCGTACAGCCGCAATTGATCCTTATCCAGATAGCGCGCGACCTGTTCCGGGCGGCGGCGCATATCGGTGGGGCGGATACATTCGTGGGCTTCCTGGGCATTCTTTGCCTTGCTGCGATACTGACGCGGGCCGGATGGCAGATAGTCATTGCCATAGACATCGCTGATCATGCCGCGCGCCGCGCCGATGGCTTCGCCAGACATAACCGTGCTGTCGGTGCGCATATAGGTGATCAGACCAACAGTCTCACCGCCCAGGGTGATCCCTTCATATAAGCGCTGTGCCAGGGTCATGGTCTTGGTCGCGCCAAAGTACAACTTTCGGCTGGCTTCCTGTTGCAGGGTTGAGGTCGTGAAAGGCGGGGCAGGGTGCCGCTTTACCTGTTTGCGTTCGATCGCGCTGACCGAATGACCACCGGATTTCACGGCTGTCAGGGCCGAATTGGCGGCGGTTTCGTTGCCCAGATCAAATTTATCGAGCTTCTTGCCCATTAAATGGGTCAGGCGGGCGGTGAAGGGCACGCCGTCTGGCGTTGCCATCAAGGCCTCAACACTCCAATATTCGCGCGCTTTGAAGGCTTCAATCTCCGCTTCGCGTTCACAAATCAGGCGCAGGGCGACGGATTGCACCCGTCCGGCGGATTTTGCGCCCGGCAGCTTGCGCCACAGAACCGGCGACAGGGTGAATCCGACCAGATAATCCAGGGCACGGCGGGCCAGATAGGCCTCGACCAATTCCTGATTCAGATCGCGCGGATTGGCCATCGCCGTGGTAACGGCCGATTTGGTGATTTCATTAAAGACAACACGGCGCATCGGCAGGCCGTCAAATCCCTTGCGCTGTTTCAGTTCCTCCTGGATATGCCAGGAAATTGCCTCCCCCTCGCGATCCGGGTCAGTCGCCAGGAACAGGGAGGTTGCGCCCTTACAGGCCTTCACGATGTCATCAATGCGTTTCTTGGCCCGGGCGTCGACTTCCCATTTCATCGAGAAATCTTCATCGGGCTGAACGGATCCATCCTTGGGGGGCAGATCCCTTACATGTCCATAGGACGCCAAGACATAAAAGTCCTCACCGAGGTACTTATTAATGGTCTTGGCCTTTGCCGGGCTTTCGACGACGACAACTTTTTGGCCTGTCATGGGTGGAAAATGCCTTTATAGATCACGTATTGCATGGGTGACAGAATTGGCATTCGGAACAGGCAGCGTCAACTGCTCGTTTCTAAGTCTTTGGATATCTTGTGAAATTTAGGGTGTTTTAGGCTTCTGAGTCGCGAAAATCGGGTGCCCGCGTCTTCCAATGGTTCACCACCATGGCTGCGGTTTTGGTGTCGATACGGTCAAAATATGCCATCAGACGGTCCAAAGCATCCGTTTCCTGACCTCTGCCCAGATGGTCCAGAACACTGGTAAATCCATCCACCTCCATGCCAATCGCCTTCATTGCAACGGCCAGAGTTTGATCGTCTGCACGTTCAAAGACCCAAGTCGCGACATCTAATGGCAGATGTGTCTGTTCGGAAAATGCCAGCGCGGCCCCACTGCGACCATCGCGGAACAATCGTGTCAGCAGCTTTGTGGCAGGCAGGATTCCGCCGCGAGCTTCCAATTCGGCCCAGCCGGTTCCCATGGCATCCGCCAGCGGGTCAGGGCGATCCAAAGAGTCCAGAACCGCCATATCCATTGCCTCATAGGCAAGGGCTTCATCCACATCATAGTTTTCTACGATATGCCGGCGCAACGCCTCCCCAACAACAGTGTACAGGTTGCGCGCCAAGTCGTTACCCAGGTCGCCCCGATGCGCCAGGGGCGCGCGCAGCCCCACATTTTCGACGGAACGATCAACCAGATGCGACAGGTCCGAATGACCAATCTGTGCCGTCAGATTCTTTGCCAGCGTTGTGTCGATCAGGTCATCATTCATGGCGACCAGAATGGCGCTGACCGGTTCTGCCAGGTCCGATCTTGTCGCAATCGCCATGGCGTGACCGTGCCCATGATCGGATATCAGTCGGATCAAGTCCGCGTCGGTCAGCAGCTTTGAATTGCGCAGAATTGGGTAGGCGACATGAACGGTGTCATTGGCCAGAAAGGCGATAAGATCTTTGGGAACATCTATGCGCTCTGACAGGTAATCAGAAATGTTGCGGCGCACTTCGACTTCAACCTTGTCGATCAGCATGCGCAATATTTCAAATGTCAGGGTCAATTCCCGCTCGGTCAGGTCTGAACGGGATTCCAGGCACATTTTGGCGACAGAAGCGGCCAGTCCGCCCTTGCCATCCAGGGCGCGCTGGTGCGCGAGGCGTAATAAATGCTCATATGAAACTGCGCGATCACTCATCGTTCGGTCTTCTTCCTTGCCCTGCCCCGGGCGCTTCCTGGACAAATCCAGGAAGACGATAAATTTCAGACGGCATTCTGCCGTTCCTGCATACTCTATTGCGCAGTTAACTATGTTTGACTGGAAATGAGAAGCACTATCAGTAAAAATTTCAGTAAAAATAGATATAAGTGATTTTAATTATTTGATTACAAAATCTATCAAATATGCAGAGTTCATCGGCCGGATTAAAAGAGGTCTGCTTGTTTCTGGAGAGAAGCTGGCTTTTTTGTAGGTTTTTCACTGTTGCTTTCGGTGCTTGACGGCTCTGGCGCAAGGCGTGAAATGCGGTTGCCGGGATGGCGTTCGGCCAGTCCCGCCAATTCCAGTTCCAGAATGACCATGGCGACCAGTGCGGGCGCTAGGTTCAAATCCGCAATCAAATCATCAATCGCCACAGAGGTCGGGGACAAAGCCTGATCCATCAAGGCGCGGGCGCGCAGCAGCTCTTCTTCTTTTGGCAGGGGGCCGCTGCCCGGCAGGAATTCAGGATTAGACGGCGCATCCAGTTGCGGGGCTGGCATATTATTCAAAATGCCGATCATTTCTTCTGGTGTTTCAATCAACGCGGCACCTTTCCGGATCAGGTCGTTCGCACCTCGTGCTCTAGGATCCAGGGGAGAGCCGGGAATGGCAAACACTTCGCGGCCCTGATCGGCGGCCAGCCGCGCCGTGATCAGCGATCCGGATCGTTGGGTTGCTTCCACGACCAGCACAGCCGATGCCATGCCTGATATGATGCGGTTGCGTCGTGGAAAGTGACGGGCCTGACCCACCGTGCCGACCGGCAATTCGGCAACGATGGCACCCTGATCCACGATCTGATGGTACAGGTCGGTGTTTTCCCGCGGATAGATAACATCAACACCCCCGGCGACTGCTGCAATTGTGCCACTGGACAGGCTGCCGAAATGCGCGGCGGCATCAATACCAGAGGCCAGGCCGGAGATGACGCAGTAGCCAGCTTCCCCCAATGCTTTTGAGAATTGCTGGGCCAGGCGCTTGCCATTTGTTGAGGCGTTTCTGGAGCCAACGATGCCGATACAGGGTTTGGTCAGAAGATGAAGGTGACCCAGGACGCTGAGCACAGGCGGCGCATCTTCGGTCGCTGCCAGTGCGGCAGGATAGTCTGGTTGACCCCAATGCACCATTTGGCCGCCAATTCTGGTCAGCGCGTCCAACTCGCTTTGTGCTTCTGCACGGCTGGCGATACGCAGGCGGCGCTTGCGGCCCCCCTTATTGGCGAGGGAAGGGATTGCCTCCAGGGCGTGGGCGGCGGAACCGAAGCGGATCAACAACTGGCGAAAGGTGATCGGGCCTACATTTTCGGATCGGATCAGGCGTAACCGATCCAAACGTTCGGACATATCCAGGGGGGCAGGCGTCATAGGAACCGTTCCGGGAAGCGAGAGTGTTTCATTTGGTATCAACCTTAAAGGGCGATGTCTGTTCCATAAAGCGAAATAATCAGACGGATTAACCGGATTTAACGGTACTATGGTTCTATGGAAGCCTTGACGTTTGCTATCGCAAAAGAGTGTTATGCTGTAACCAGGGATATTCGGGATTGGGGCAGACGCTATGACGACTCCGGGGAAAAACTCGACAGCGGCCTGTTTGTGGTTGCTTATGCTTGTACTGGATGCGGATGGAAAGCGGCGGGATATCGAATTTTCCGAAATTCAGGGCTGCTTGAATGATCTGGCACCTGCTTTGGCGGATGATCCCAAGGGACAACCCGAAGCCCTGATGGCCTCTTTAAATCAATACTATGTTGAAATCGACTCTGGCGGTATCGAGGGCATTCTGGATACCGTGCTGCATCAGATTGATGATATTGATCTGCGCCAAAAGGTCTATGTAACCTTGATGCGGGTCGCGATTTCTGACCGGGAACTGCACAGGCGAGAAGATACGTTGTTACGTCGCATTGGCCTGGCCTGGGGCTTAAAGTTCAATCCGTCCGCGTAGGAAAACTACAATAAGGTTATCGGCCAGATCGGGCTTACTTCTTCTGCCCGATTTTTGGTTCTTCGCCACGCAGTAAGCGTCGAATATTTGTGGAATGGCGCACCCATCCAACTACAGCCAGGAATGCAGCGGCGGCTTGAATCAGCGGGGCAGGGCCGTGCAACAGGGGCACCATCGTCCAGAATGGTGCAGAAGCCAGAGACAATAGCGCGGCAAGGGATGAATAGCGAAACACCGCCGCCACCACCAGCCAGGTACCACAGGCAGCCAACCCAACGGGCCAGCTCAGCGCGGTCAAGGTCCCCAGGCTTGTCGCCATGCCTTTCCCCCCTTTGAACTTCAGCCAGACAGGAAAGTTGTGACCCAGGACGGCCAAGGTTCCTGCCAGAACCGCTGCTAACGGAAGATCAGGCAGCAGGGCTCTTGCGACAAGGACAGCGATTGCCCCTTTACCGCTGTCTAAAACCAGCACCGCGAAAGCCAGGGGTTTGTTCCCGGTTCGCAAGACATTGGTCGCGCCAATATTGCCAGATCCGATTTTACGGATATCGCCCATGCCCGCCAATCGGGTCAGGACCAGACCAAATGGAATGCTGCCCAGCAAATAGCCGCCACAGGCTGCAAGGAATAGGGTTGGATCAAACATGTTCAGGACCTGTTAAAAGCCGTCGGCTGCGAAAAGGGGGCGACCATCAACGACCGTGCGCAGCACTTTACCCTGCACCGGGCGCCCGCCAAAGGCAGAGTTCTTCGATTTGCTGTGCATCTTGTCCTCGTCGATCTTCCAGGGCTTGTCCAGGTCGAAAAGCACCAGATCCGCGGGCGCACCCCGTTTCAGGCAGCCCCCGGTCAGCCCAAAGCGCTTCGCCGGATGGGTTGTGACCAGGGCCAAAGCCTCGATCAGTCCCAAATGGCTGTTGTGATACAGGCTTAATACCATCGGCAGCAGCGTTTCCAGGCCGATAACACCAAAGGCGGCCTCATCAAACGGCAGGCGCTTTGAATCCTGATCGTGGGGCGCATGGTCCGACGCGACAATATCGATCGTACCATCGGCCAGGCCCGCAATCACAGCCTGGCGATCTTCTTCGGATCGCAGAGGCGGAGAGACCTTCGCAAAAGTGCGATAGTCGCCAATCGCAAGCTCGTTTAGCGCAAAGTAATGGGGGGCGGTGTCGCAGGTGACATTCATGCCAGCCGCCTTTGCCTTGCGGATCGCCTCAATTGCCGCTGCTGTGGTCACATGGGCGAAATGCAAACGCCCGCCGGTTCCTTCCAGCAAGCGCAAGTCGCGTTCGATCATAATGACTTCCGCGACAGGCGGGATGCCCGACAGGCCCAGCTTGGACGCCAATTCGCCATTGTTCATCACCCCGGATCCGGCCAGTGATGGTTCTTCCGGGTGCTGGACAATCAAGGCGTCAAACGCTTTGCCATAGCTCATCGCGCGGCGCATGACCTTTGCATCCGCCAGCGCGCGCTCTCCATCTGTGAAGGCGACGGCACCGGCTTCCGACAGAAGCCCGATTTCGCTAATTTCACGGCCTTCAAGACCTTTGGTCAGCGCGCCATAGCAATAAATCTTGGTGCGTTTTAGTTCGCGTGATCGCCGGGCGACAAATTCCAGCACCGGCACATCATCAATAACCGGATTGGTATTTGGCAACTGCACCAGGGTCGTAATTCCGCCATGGGATGCTGCCAGGCTTGCGCTGGCCAGGGTTTCCTTATGCTCTTCTCCAGGCTCACGCAATTGCACGCGCACATCGATCAGGCCGGGTGCCAGGCATTTACCCTGACAGTCGATCACTTCATTAACGGATGGCGCGCCTGTGCGGAATAGATGCGCGCCGAAATCTGCGATCAGGCCGTCTTCAACCAACAGGGCGCCAGTCTGATCCAGCCCGGTTTCAGGGTCCAGCAATCGGGCATTCAGATAGGCGATGCGACCTTCCAACATCACGGTGCCCCTGTTTCTCTGAGCGGGCGCGTCAACAGATCCAGGCATGCCATGCGGATCGCAACACCCATTTCAACCTGATCCCGGATCAAGGACCGATCCAGATCATCCGCCAATTCGGAGTCGATTTCCACGCCGCGATTCATCGGGCCGGGATGCATGACCAGGGCGTCTGGCTTGGCAAAGGACAGCTTTTCACGGTCCAGACCAAAGAAGCGGAAATATTCCCGGACAGAGGGGACAAAGGCTCCCTGCATCCGCTCTAATTGTAGGCGCAGCATCATCACGATGTCGACATCTTGAAGGCCTTCGCGCATATCGGTGAAGACCTCAACGCCAAAGCGCTCCGCCTTGGCGGGCAACAGTGTCGGGGGGGCGATCAGGCGCACACGCGCACCCATCGTTTGTAATAGCTGGATGTTGGATCGCGCGACACGGCTGTGGGCAACGTCGCCGCAGATTGCGACGGTCAGGCCGCTGATTTTTCCAACACGCCGACGGATCGTCAGGGCGTCCAGCAGGGCCTGGGTCGGGTGTTCGTGACGTCCGTCCCCGGCATTGATGACCGCGCCGTCCACCTTTTCCGACAGCAACCGCACGGCCCCGGAATTTCCATGGCGCACGACCAGGACGTCTGGATGCATGGCGTTTAGGGTCATGGCTGTGTCGATCAGCGTTTCACCCTTTTTGATCGAGCTGGCCGCTACCGCCATGTTAATGACGTCGGCCCCCAGGCGCTTGGCCGCAGCTTCAAAAGACGTGCGGGTGCGGGTGGAATTTTCAAAGAAAAGATTGATGACCGTCAGACCACTTAACAGATCAGACGTTTTATGGACCCGCCGGGACTGTTCTACATAGCCGCCTGCTAGGTCCAGAATTGCCGTGATGTCGATAGGAGAAAGGCCTTCGATGCCAAGAAGATGGCGATGCGAAAAGGCTGTTTCCGGTGTCTGCTTCATCAGCGCAGGGTTATAAAGATTTATGACCGGTTGGCAAGCCTGTCGATGCGCAAAATTAAGGTTCTATTAACACAAATCTATTTATAGTGCACATTAAGAAGTTCCGTATTTAAATTTAAAGTTGTGAGGGGGTGATGGGTAACAAGGGGAACATCATTGGCATGATGGTGTGGTTGGCATTGTTGGCCAATACTTTCCTTTTTGGTTACCTTCTACATAAATTCTTGATTGAAAATGAGCATCCGAATTTAACCATAATTGTTCCTGGCTTATTGATTGTTTTGGTCATCACACTTTTGGTTCTGTTTTATCGACATAATTACATTGTGAAACTTCAGCTAAAGCGGGCTGAAGAGGCGGAAACTCGATCCCTTCATCTTCGCGCATTGTTCGATAATGCGCCTGTCGAGATGTATCTGAAGGATCTGGATGGTCGGTACATGCATATTAATGCCCAGTTTGAGAAGCTGTTTAATGTGAAGAACGAAAATGTCATCGGAGTGCTTCCTGACCAGGTTCACTATGAGGCTCTGGCAAAGAGCACCCGAGAACATGATCTGGAAGTTATTAATAGCGGTAAAGTTGTTGTGCGTGAGGCTTATTCCGAAACGGCACAGGGGCTTCGCTATCTGCAGACGATAAAATTTCCAATTTCGGGGCCAGATGGTCAAATGACCAGTATTGGGGCGGTTGTAACGGATGTGACGCCCATGCGTGAAATGACTGAATTGTTGAAGAATACCAATCGGCAAATGAACGCTATTCTTGAGAATGCCCCGGTTGGTATATTCCTGAAGGACGAAGAGGGCAATTTTACCCTTACCAATCCGGCCATATGCCAGTTTATCGGGGGTACGAAGGAACAGATTCTGGGGCGAAAAATTGAGGATCTGTATAATGGGGAGCAATTGCAGAAGTTTCAATCCACGGACCGGCAAGTATATTCAACAAAAATGCCGATATCCTACGAAAGCCGGACCATAGCCCCCGGGCAGATATTGGACGTCAAGATATACAAGTTTCCAATTTTTGATGAGCTTGGAGAGGTTGTCGGCCTTGGGGGCATTGAAGTCGATATTACCGACCATAAGCATTTCCAGCGGGAATTGTTGATCGCAAAAGAGCAGGCAGATCAAGCCAATCGGTCCAAATCTGATTTTCTGGCAAATATGAGCCATGAAATTCGCACCCCGTTGAATGCCATATTAGGGTTCTCTGAAATTTTAAGCTCAGAGGTCTTTGGCCCCATCGGGTCTGAAAGATACAAGGTCTATGCGCGCGACATATTTCAAAGTGGCAGCCATCTGTTGGATCTGATCAGCGATATCCTGGATCTGTCTAAAATTGAGGCCGGGCGTCTGGACCTGGCTGAGGACATCCTTGATCTGAAAGAGGTAATGGATGGCAGTTTGAATGTTGTTTCAAACTTAGCGGCCGAAAAAAATGTAAAACTGGCGGTTTCCTCAACAGTTAAGGCAGTGATTGCTGCGGACCGTCGCGCCGTTCATCAGGTTATGATCAACCTGCTGTCAAACGCCGTGAAATTCACACCTTCTAATGGGGAGGTGGTTGTGTCGGTGAAAGATCAGGCGGATGGGACCCTGACCATTCTGGTTCACGACACAGGCATCGGAATCCCGGATAAGGACCTGGAGGCTGTTTTTGAGGTTTTCACCCAGCTTAAACCCAGCAATACAAGCGATCAGTCCGGGTCTGGCATCGGCCTGGCGATTGTGAAGCAATTGTGTGATGCGATGGGATGGACCATAAAACTTAAGAGTGAGTTGGGTAAAGGGACACTGGTGTCATTGAATCTGCCCGCTTCTTCTGTAATCAAAACTAACAGTGCGTGACGCCTGACGTCAGGCGGGCAAAGCCCTCTCGACCTTTGGGAAGAATCCCGCATTACTGTCGGCTATGATAGAACCACTATTCATATGTGCATATCTTTTGGATGGCACGGGCAAGGCCACCTTGATTGATGCGGATCAGGCACAGCAAGCCTGGACGGATGCGGTCGATGGGCTGTGGGTCCATATCAATCGGGAAAACCCCCAGGCGCAACAGTGGCTGAGGGAGCAATCTGGCCTGGATTCGTTAATTGTTAAGTCCATTCTGGCCCCTGAAACGCGCCCGCGTTTCGATACTGTTCCAGGCGGGGTGCAGGTCAATCTGCGGGGTATCAATCTGAATGAAGGTGCACAGCCAGAGGATATGGTGTCCATTCGGTGTTATTGTGATGGCAAGCGGTTGATAACCGCCCGTTTGCCGCGCCTGCGCGCCGTGGATGATGTGCGCGCCAGCCTGGCAGAAGGGCACGGTCCCAAAACGCTGGGTCAGGTACTGACCGCGATTGGGGACCGGCTGACCTATCGCATCGGCGATCTGGTGCTGAAAATGGATGAGCAGGTCGATGATATGGAGGAGATGGAGGCTCCCAACGAATCGGAATTGGGCGATCTTCGGCGGCGTATCCTAGAGCTTCGACGCTATGTCGCGCCACAGCGAGAGGCCCTGACCCGCGCTTCTGCGCAGTTTGATGACACACTGGACGATCGCGCCCATGCCCAGTTTGGAGAGATCCGCGAGCGCACGGCCCGCCTGTTGGATGACCTGGAAGTCTTGCGCGACCGCACCCAATTCATTCGGGAAGAAATTGCGGATCGGCGGAATGATAAAATGAATCGGGCAATGTATTCCCTGTCCCTTGTCGCCGGACTGTTTCTGCCCCTGGGATTTATGACAGGGTTGCTGGGTATCAATGTTGGGGGCATGCCCGGTGTGGATGATCAATGGGCTTTTTGGATTGTCTGCGTCTTGATGGTTTTTCTGGGCATTGGTGTGTTTGCCCTATTCAAAACGAAACGGTGGTTGTGATTTGTATGAATGTCATTCTGCGGGATATTTCTGAGGACGATTCTGACTGGCTGCATGACTTGAACGAGGCATGTTTGCCAGCCGTTAATCAATTGAGTCAAAAGGATTTGTGGGCCCTGGTTCGTAAAACTGCTGTGACACGGGTTGCTGAACTGGATGGAAAGCCGGTTGGGGTTGCAATGACTTTGCCCCCCAGAGTTCCTCATACCAGCATGAATTACCTGTGGTTTGATCAACGGTTTGATGACTATTTGTATCTGGACCGCATTATGGTGGATGACCGGGCGCGCGGGGCAGGGATCGGCAAGGCACTCTATCAGGATGTCTTTCAATTTGCTGCGACTTTGCCTGGCATTCGCGCTGTGACATGTGAAGTGAACTTGCGCCCCTTTAATGCGGGGTCGTTGAAGTTTCACGCTGCCTTGGGATTTGTCACGGTCGGTGAACAGGAAACAGAGGGCGGTAAAAAGGCTGTCAGCCTGATGCGGCGCCCCGTCGGGTACTAAAATTCTGTAACACTGATCGGCGACAGATTTCTTGTTTGCAATCCAAAAATATTTTCTTGTTTCTCTCTTGATGCGAATGAGAATCATTCTTAATTATAGGAGACAGTAAACAGCAAATGATAGGGCAGTACGATGGCCAGACAGATCAAAAAGACAGCAAGTTACGCGGTGATGCACCTGACGGTCGCGATAACGGTTGCCTATATCCTGTCCGGTGACTGGCGCATTGCCTTGGGGATCGGGATCGTGGAACCGATGGTCCAGACCGTCGCCTATACCCTTCATGAGCGGTTCTGGGCACCCAAAGCAGGGGCAGAAAATACGGCTACAACCCCAGCGACTGCGTAGAGCAAAGCCTGAGCGAGCGCATGCGGGCGCATGAAAGTCTGAGTGAGCGCATGCGGGCGCATGATGCTCTAGGCTGCGTTCTTCAAATCCATATAGACGACAACGCAGACGATACAGCCATATGCCAGAAACAGCGCATCAACCGCTGTCAGAATAACCGAGCCGATTATGCCAAAGGACATTACCAGAAACAGCGTGATGCTGCTGACGACAAGGCTGATAATAAAGATTAGTGCGACCAGGGCGATGATCATGCCCCGCGCATCTGTCGTCAGCGCCATACTGCGCGTTAAGGATTTTATCACGCCAGAATTTTCAACCATCAGCACGGGCCCGGCAACAAACCAGACGGCCAGAATGATCAGGCCCGGAATAATCAGCAACATCATGCCAAAACTGACCGCAAACCCGGTGATCAGACCTAAAAGAATCAAAGGGACAGATTTTCGCAGCCCTTGTTTTATGCAGTCCCCAATGGTTGTCGGATCGCCCTGCAAATAGGCGACTGTGCCCACGGTTATCATGCCCAATGCCAACATGGATGGCGCAATCGTAGCCAGCATGAGGGAGGCATAGCTGCCAAACAGGCCACCTGGAGTCTGGGCCATGTCTGCGGGGCTCATCATGCCGATTTTCATCAGGTCATAGACCCCTAAAGTCATCATCAGCAGAAGGGTCACAATCTTCATGAGGAAGCTGATCATAAAAAAAGCAGCAAAATTATCTTTCAGAGTCGTCAAACTGCGGGTGATAATGCTGGAAATAGAAAGTTTCTGCATGCGATTGCGAATTCCTGTTCAGCCTTGGGGCAAGGTAAGGGACTAATTTGCTCACCCCCTATATAGGGGCCG
The DNA here is from genome assembly GCF_048892425.1 of Hwanghaeella sp. 1Z406. NCBI lineage: Bacteria > Pseudomonadati > Pseudomonadota > Alphaproteobacteria > Rhodospirillales > Aestuariispiraceae > Hwanghaeella > Hwanghaeella sp. 1Z406. The sequence continues at coordinate 40,509 of NZ_JBLZHU010000008.1, read as the reverse complement.
GACTGTGGCCTGTCGCCCCCCCGTCCTGCAATAGAAATCGGGGGTGCTAAAAATATATCATTTTAAGACGGCAGGTCAGCTGTCGATCCAAAGGAAATGCATTGCAGTTGGCGCAATAGTCCTTATTTGCGAGAGGTGGCAAAGCCCTGTATCAAGGGCACCTTGTTGGGACAGAAGGACATTTGGAATGGCTGCGACGATTTTCATTGATGGCGAAGCGGGAACCACCGGTCTGCAAATTAAAAGCAGGATCGAAGGGCGCGAGGGTTTGGATTTTATCCGGCTGGAAGGCGACCGTCGTAAGGATCCCGCTGCCCGTCGCGAGGCATTGAATGCCGCAGATATCGTGATCCTGTGCTTGCCAGATGATGCAGCAAAGGAAGCCGTTCGTCTGATCGATAACCCAAACACACGGGTCATTGATGCCTCGTCTGCGCATCGGGTTGCGCCAGGCTGGGCCTATGGGTTTCCAGAATATGCCGCCAACAGCCGGTCAGATATCGCGTCCAGCACGCGGGTCACCAATCCCGGTTGTTATGCCATCACCTCTGTCGCGATGCTGCACCCTTTGGTTCAGGCGGGTCTGGTGCCAGCCGATTGGCCTGTCACGATTAATGCGGTGTCAGGGTATAGCGGCGGTGGTAAACAATTGATTGCAGCCTTTGAGGATCCCGCATCGCCTGACCATACCGATGAAGCCTTTCGGGTCTATGGCTTGGGGCTTGCCCACAAACATGTACCGGAAATTCAAACCTGGGGCGGCCTGATGCATCGGCCGCTTTTCGTTCCCAGCGTTGGTCGCTTCGTGCAGGGAATGCTGGTTCAGATACCTCTGCAATTGTGGGCGCTGCCTGATAAACCCAGTGTTGAGGAAATCCACGCCGCCCTGGAGACCCATTATGCGGGCCAGACCTATGTGACCGTCGCGCCGTTGTCAGACAGCCTTTCTGCAACAAAGCTGGACCCTGAAGCGTTGAACGGCACCAATCAATTGCGCCTGCATGTGGTTGGTAATGCAATGGAAGGGCAGGCCGTCGTCATCGGCCAGTTGGATAACCTGGGCAAGGGTGCATCCGGTCAGGCGGTGCAGAATCTGAATATCATGCTGGGCCTGCCTGAGGGTGAAGGCCTGGACCGCACCGCGCGGATTGAATGACCCCGCTGGAACAGGGCCCCTTGGCCGACCAATTGACCGCGGCATTGCACGCCGATGAAACCCGAATGCGGCGCCTGGAAATCTGTCGCGCGGTTCTGGGGGCGGATGCCTGGATCGGGGCGGGGTTCCTGCGCAATCTGATCTGGGATCGTGACTTCGGCGATGGGGGTGTTGTGCCCCTGCAGGACGATATTGATGTGCTGTATTTCGACCCCGCCGACCTGTCGCAAGACAGCGAAGCAGCCTTTGAAAATCGATTAAACACAGAAGAGCCCGGTGCCTTATGGCAAGTGCGCAATCAGGCGCGCATGCATCTGAAACATGGCGACCGACCTTATCGTGATATTAAGGATGCGATATCTTTCTGGCTGGAAACCGCGACGGCAATTGCTGTTCGATTGCACAAAGTGAATGCTGTTCAGGATCGAATCGAGATTATCTCAGCCTATGGATTGCAGGACCTGTTTGCTGGTTTCTTGCGCCCGACGGCACCGGATCGCGTGGACCGGTTCTTGCAGCGGGTTCAGCAAAAGCACTGGCAAGGCAGGTGGCCTGGCATCAGGGTTTTGGCTGAGGAGCCGCATGAATGATTGGCGTGTTTGATTCTGGTCATGGTGGGTTAACCGTGTTGCGGGCATTGGCCGCATCGCTGCCAGAGGAACGGTTCGTGTATCTGGGCGATCATGCTTATGCGCCTTATGGCATGCGATCCGATACGGAAATTTATCAACTGACGCGGCGGCGCGTGAAGGACCTGATCGATCGCGGCTGCGGGTTGGTCATCATTGCCTGCAACACGGCCTCAGCCATCGCATTGCGCAGGCTTCAGCAGGAATGGCTGCCGGGCTATGCGCCGACATGTCGGATCCTGGGGGTCTTTGTGCCAATGGTGGAGGCACTGACGGACCAGAGCTGGTATGTGCAGGGACCTTCGCCTTATGCGCCCAAGCAACAGGCAAAAACCATCGGCATATTTGCGACCCGGCGCACGGTGGAAAGCAAGGCCTATCCAGAGGAAGTGAAACGCAGGCTTCGTTCCGTTTCTGTTATTCAACAGGCCTGTCCACGGCTGGTGGAGGCGATTGAGGAAGGGCTGAGTGACGACCTGATCACACGCGGGGTTGCCCGCTATTGCGAACAGCTTTTGGCGAAAGCGGGGCGATCAAAGCTTGATCTGGTCGTATTGGGGTGCACGCATTTCCCGCTGATCGAACAGGATTTCAGGGCGGCCTTGCCGGCGGAGGTCAAAATTATGGACCAGCCCAGCGTTGTCACCGCCAGCCTGATATCCTATCTGGATAGGCATCCCGAATACCGACGTGCACCCACAGAATTGCCGGGGGTGGATTTTCTGACCAGCGGCGATCCGACCCGTGTGCGTGATATTGCCCAACGGTTCTATGGTGCACTGACACCGTTTAAACATCTCAGCGGCATTGCAGCAGATGAGCCGATGTCTGCAACCGACCAAGAAGAGCCCAAATTGGAGGGCCCGAATACAGATGAAAGCGAAACGGTATGAGCGATGATATCCTGCCCTTTGGCGGCGTGATGCCAGTACTGGGAGAAAATGTCTTTGTTGCGCCCGGCGCCAAAGTCATCGGGGACGTCCATATCGGGGCACAGTCCAGCATATGGTATGGCTGTATCCTGCGGGGTGATGTCAACGAAATTCGCATCGGGGCCCGCACGAATATTCAGGACGGCACCGTGATCCATGTGTCTTCAAAGGGGCAGGGGACCTATATCGGCGATGATATTGCCGTTGGTCATATGGCGCTGTTGCATGCCTGTACGCTGGAAGACCGCGCCTTCGTTGGGATGAAGGCGGTGATTATGGATGGCGCGGTGGTTGAAACCGGTGGCATGGTTGCTGCGGGTGCCCTGATCACGCCTGGAAAGCGCGTGAAAACCGGGGAATTGTGGACGGGGTGGCCTGCGAAATACGCCCGCCCGTTGACCGACAAAGACCGGGAAATGATGACCTGGACGCAATCCCATTATGTCGGGCTGGCGCAGAATCATAAAGCCAGCCTGACATAAAGGCTTACTGGACCTCGACAGTATCTGTCAGTGAAATGATCTGCAAATCCGTGTCGCTGGCATCTTTACGGAAATATCGGAAAGTGCCGGTATAGGTTCCAGGCATCAGAGGCTCCGCCAGATCCTGCTTTCCAATCGCCAGCAGCTTGGACATGCTGAATTCCTCAAACCGTCGTCCGGATCGCACAAATTGATTGCCCGCCGGATCGGTGATTTCCGCAACAAACCCGTCACCGGGCTGAATTCCGGCAAGATAGACATGGAATACCAGGGCGGTGGATGTGGTGGGGATGGGGTCGGCATTGAACAGTGCATAGTCGACCGCAGCCCGGTTCAGAATCTGATCGGCAAAGCCGGTGCGCATTACCAATGTGCGTGGATAGGTCAGCAGGGATGCAACGTCGTCCTGCCACAATGACGTGCCACTAATGCCGCATCCTTCATGACGCGCGGCGCTTGTGAACGGATCGATAAACAGGCCGTCTTTCATAACCTCAAAATGGACATGGGGAAATTCAGTCAGTCCCGACATGCCAACCGTACCCAGAACTTGCCCACGCACGACCTCGTCGCCTGGTACGACTGTGATAGAGCCGCGCTGCATATGGGCATAAGAGGTTACATAGCCATTGCCATGGTCAATGGCGACAAAATTGCCCCGACCCCGTTTGGTGACAGCGGCGCGGCCGAACAGTTTGAAATTCGCATCGGGCATACCATCGCGAATTCTTGTGACCGTTCCGGCGGCGGCGGCAAGCACTTGAGTGCCACTTTCCAACTGAACGTAATCGTACAGGCGAAAGTCGGTACCACGATGTTCATCATAGGTCATCGGGCCGCATGTATAGTCGCGTGGCTCAGTCACAGAGCCAGCATTCACGAAGCTTAAAATATAGCAATCCCGCCCAATTTCACAGTCGATGGGCAGGCTCAGCCGAAATGGACCATCTTCTTGCGTGGCCTGCAAATCCGGCAGGGGCGGCGGTAATGACGTGTCATCCGTGCTGTTTGTATTGGAATCGGTTGCAGGTTGGGGGGGAACAGATTCCGCTACGTCACTGGGTAGAGGGGGTATGGGATCTGTAGCCGATTGTTCCGTCTGCTGTGTTGCACCATCCGTCGTGGTTTCTGTGGAGGTTGAGATATCCGTGATATCCATCGACGTGCCTGAGCCGCCAATATCGAGAAATCGTGCGGCAAACCCGAGCCCGACCAGAATGGCAACAACGAAAACTACTCCCAGAATGCGCCTGATCATGGCTCCCTCCGAATGACATCAATGCCATTTTTACCGCCGGTCAATGCAATGACGCCACTTTTCAAGGCCAGGGCGTCCTTCCCGAATAATTCTTTGCGCCACCCCTTCAGGGCGGGCACATCCGCATTATCATAGGCCGCGATCTGTTCCAGATCATCGCCATTTGCGACCAGCCGGGTCGCGACACCTGCGGTTTCACAGTTGCGTTTCAGCAATACCTTAAGCAAATCTGTCATAGGACCCAAGCCCTGTGGCAGACGTTCCTGCTTTTCTGGGACCGGTAGTTGATCCTTTGGAATGGCTTGCGCGGCTGCCACTGCATCCAGCAATCCCTTACCCAGCTTACCTTCGGCAAAACCCCGGTTGAGGCCCCGAATGCGGGACAGGTCATCCAGAGATTTTGGCGCGCTGCCCGCAACATCCAATAAGGAATCATCCTTGATGATGCGATTGCGCGGCAGGTCGCGTTCTTGCGCTTCCCGTTCCCGCCAGGCGGCAACCTCCCGCACGATCTGAAGAAATCTTGGCTTGCCACCGCGCACTTTGACCCGTTTCCAGGCATCTTCCGGCGCATTGCGATAGGTATCAGGATTGGACAGGATAGACATTTCCTCTTCAACCCATTGCTCACGATTGGTTTCTTTCAGTCGCTTGGACAGGCTGAGATAGATATCGCGCAGATGTGTGACATCTGTCAGGGCATAGGTCAGTTGTCGATCCGTTAGCGGTCGGTTCGCCCAATCAGTGAAGCGGGAGGATTTGTCCAACTCGCCGGAACAGATCTGCTTTACCAACGCCTCATACCCGATCTGATCACCATAGCCGCACACCATGGCTGCGACCTGGCTGTCAAACAGAGGGGCAGGGACCTCCCCCATCAAATTATAAAATATTTCAAGGTCCTGACGGGCCGCATGAAAGATTTTCAACGTCCTTTTGTCACGCATCAGGTCGAAGAGCGGGGTCATATCCAGGTCTGGCGCAAGCGGATCGATCGCGCGTTCTGTGCCAGGGTCTGGGGATGATATCTGGATCAAACACAGCTTGGGCCAATAGGTCTTGTCACGCATAAATTCCGTATCAACGGTGACCCAGGGGGCACCGGCGAGCGTGCGGCAATGCGCTGCCAAGGCATCGGATGTGGTAATAAGTTTATCGGTCATGACCTGATGGCTATACGTGAGTCTTATCCCAAGGGGAAGGCGTAAAGCGCATCATTTGTATTTGATGTCGCACCACCGGCGTCACCCCTTTCCGTCTGCAATCAATGGGATTAGGGTAAGGGCTTCTCGCCTTTTTTGGATTGATCATTTGATGTCATCAGGACGCCCACCAGACCCCGACCAAACGGTTGGATTCCGGGATTTGTTCACCCCGAAACTGTTGACAGTGTTTCGGGAAGGCTACGGCCTGTCGCATTTCCGGTCCGATGCGCTGGCCGGATTAACCGTAGCGATTGTCGCCATGCCGTTGTCCATGGCTATTGCAATTGCGTCTGGCGTATCCCCTGAACGGGGCCTGTTCACGGCGATTGTCGGGGGCTTTCTGGTGTCCCTGCTGGGGGGCAGCCGGTTTCAGATCGGGGGGCCTGCCGGGGCGTTTATCGTCCTTGTGGCCGCAACAGCGGAAAGGCATGGGATTGATGGCCTGATCCTGGCGACGATGATGTCGGGCGTCTTCCTGTTGGCGATAGGCTATGCGCGGATCGGGACCTTCATAAAGCTTATTCCCTATCCCGTTACAATCGGTTTCACTGCTGGAATTGGCGTCATCATTTTCACGAGTCAGATCAAGGACTTCTTTGGGCTTTCTCTTGTAGCGAGAGAACCATCAGCCTTTGTTCCGAAAGTGACCGTTCTGGCGGAGTCTGCGGGCTCCATCACACCTGCGGCCGTGGCGCTGTCTTTGTTAACAGTGTTGGTGATTCTGGCGCAGCGTCGGTGGCGGCCGTCCTGGCCCGGAATTCTGATTGCCGTTGTTCTGTGTTCTCTGATCGCCACATTTTTGGCCTTGCCGGTGGAGACGATTGGCACGCGGTTTGGCGGCATTCCATCCAGTCTTCCCGTGCCGGAATTGCCGGATTTTTCATTCAATAAAGCATTGGCGGTGCTGCCCGATGCCATTGCTTTTGCCCTGTTGGGCGCGATTGAATCGCTGCTTTCCGCTGTTGTCGCAGATGGTATGACGGGGCGGCGTCACAGGTCCAATTGTGAATTGGTAGCCCAGGGCGTTGCGAATATCGGATCTGCCTTTTTTGGTGGAATTTGTGTGACCGGCACGATTGCCCGGACCGCCACCAATGTTCGTGCCGGTGCCAGGGGGCCTGTCGCCGGCATGCTGCATTCTTTGATCATTCTGGCGTTCATGGTGTTGGCGGCACCCTTGGCATCCTATATCCCGCTGGCCAGTCTGGCGGGCGTGCTGGTGGTGATCGCCTATAATATGGTAGAGAAACACGCCATGCTGGCCGTGGCAAAATCCTCTAAAGGGGATTTGCTGGTATTGGTGGTGACATTCCTTCTGGTGGTGCTGCGGGACCTGACAGAAGGGATTGTCGTTGGCGTTGCACTGGGCGCGCTGTTGTTTATCAACCGCATGGGTAAGAACCTGGCGATTGAAAGCGAAACGCCGCTGATGGTCAGCGATCAATCAGATCGTATTTCGGAAGATAAGGACCTGATAGATGCCGGGCAGGGGAATGCGCTGGATGCGGAAGTCTATCGCATTTCGGGGGCGTTTTTCTTTGGGGCGGCCAGCACTGTCGGGCGCGTTCTGGATCGCATTTCAGAACGGCGCAAACATGTCATAATCGACCTGTCACAGGTGCCATTCCTGGATTCGACCGCTGCCAATGTTCTGGAAGGAACGGCACGAAAGGCACAGCAGGTCGGCGTGCGGTTTTTCATCACCGGGGCCAGTGACAATTTACGATCCATGCTACAGGCCCATGGTGTCGGCGGTTCGATGGCAGAGTTTGAACAGACGATTGATCAGGCGCTAGAAAAGCTCCGGTCTCAGAACCTCAACATCTGACAGGGTGACAATCCCGATCTGTTGGTCCAGCACTGTCCGGATTTCCTGCAGAACGGCGGGCACCTTGCCCTGATCCAGAACGATCAGCACCTGTACCATGCGGCCCGCATCCGAAGACAGCGCGTCGCGACGCCAGGATCGGCTTTTACCGCGCCCAGCTAAGGCAGGCAGCGCCGTATAGCCAGGCACATCCAGCCCGTCCAAAAGGTCCAGAAGCCGGTTCAGAAAAGGGGCTTCGATAATGATCGACAGCCGCTTTTTTGGATAGGTCTGTGTCATCGTTATGCCTTTTCTAGGATAGCCATCCTGCCAGGGCAATATAGAAGGGGATGCCGATGGTCAGATTAAAGGGGAAGGTAATCGCCAGGGAAAGCGTCAGATACAGCGCGGGCTTTGCCTGTGGCAGGGCCAGGCGCATGGCTGCTGGCACCGCGATATAGGATGCGCTTCCAGCCAGGATCGCCAGCAGCGCAATGCCGCCAACCGGCAACCCGATCAATGCACCAGTGACTCCACCAATCATGCCTGCGATGGGCGGCATATACAGCCCAAAAGCCAGCAAGGATGGTGTCAGTGTCTTGCGGACCTGTCGCAATTCCCGCCCGGCGACCAGTCCCATATCCAGCAGGAAAAGGCACAACACCCCTTTGAACGGATGGGCGATGAACGGTTCGATATCGCCATACCCTTTCTGACCGGTGACCATCCCGATAACAAACGCGCCTATCAGCAGGACGATGGATCCATTCAGGGCCACTTCCCGCCAGGGGGCTCTTGGCGTCTGGGGGGTACCAGCCTGTCCCCGATGGGCCAGAAACAGCGCGATGGCGATGGCGGGTGCTTCCATCGTGGCGGCGGCGGCGACCATGATGCCCGGAAAGGCAATGCCAGCCGCATCCAGGGCGGCTGTTCCGGCAATGAAGGTGACAATGGAGATGGACCCGTAATGCGCCGCGATTGCTGCCGCATCGATCTGTGATACTTGCGTGGTTGCTCGTAACAGCCAGAAGGCCAGTATGGGGATGCTGGCGCTCAGCACGCCAGCCGCGCCGATCACCAACAGCAGGTCCACGGTCAGACCATTCTCACTGGCGGCGACCCCGCCCTTGAACCCGATCGCCAGCATCAGATACAGCGACAGGGCCTTGGCAATGGCTTCTGGAATGGAAAGGTCAGATCGGGTTAACGCCGCAACCAACCCAAGGGCAAAAAACAGGACAGGCGGTGAAATCAGGTTCTGTATCGCAAGGGCCCAATCCACCGCCGTATCCTATCCAATAAGGCTTGCCATCTATCGCGTCAGTTCGATGTTTTATTCGTCGCACGCAGCAAGGTGTATCCTGCAAGGGCGGCGATGATGGATCCTGACAACACACCGATCCGAACCGATGCGGCCTGGTCTGGCGTGTCGAAGGCCAGGTTACCGATGAACAGGCTCATGGTGAACCCAATCCCCGCCAACAGCGCAACCCCCAGCATGTGGTGCCATTTGATGCCTGTGGGCAGGCTTGCAAACCCCAGTTTCACGGCCAGGAAACAGGCCCCCATGATGCCGATTGGCTTACCCAGCAACAGACCAAGCGCGATGCCAGACGCAATGGGTTCCAGCAACGCAGCCGGGGTCATTCCGGCAAGCGACACCCCTGCATTTGCAAAAGCAAACAGGGGCATGATCCCAAAGGCGACCCAGGGCGTCAGGGCATGTTCCAGGATATGAAGGGGTCCTTCCTCATCCTTTGTTGCGCCGGTGATCGGAATACAGAAGGCGACCACGACCCCTGCCAGGGTGGCATGGACGCCTGATTTCAGAACCGCAACCCACAGCACAAGGCCCAACAGCATGTAAGGCGTGATGGACCGGACGCCATACCGGTTCAAGACCATCATGGCGGCAATCATCAGGGCCGCAATGGCAAGCGCAAGGCCAGACAGATCGGCGGTATAGAATAGAGCAATGATCACAATCGCGCCCAGATCGTCGATAATGGCGACAGCCAGCAGAAATACCTTCAGCGCGGTCGGTACGCGTTTACCCAGCAAGGCCAGAATACCCAATGCAAACGCGATGTCGGTTGCTGCGGGAATAGCCCAACCTTTAAGGGCGGTGGGGTCCCCCATATTGATGCCGACATAAATCAGGGCAGGGGCGATCATCCCGCCAATAGCGGCCAGGGCGGGAAGCGAAGCAGATCGAATGCTGGACAGCTCACCTTCAACAATCTCGCGTTTGATTTCCAGCCCGACATGCAGAAAGAAAATCGCCATCAGGAAATCATTGATCCAAAGGATCAGGGCCTTGGACAGGCCGATATCACCGTAGGAAATGGTGAACTTCGTCGCCAGTGCCTCTGTATAGGTGCCAGCCAGGCCTGAATTCATGACCACCATCGCCAGAACGGCGGCGGCAATCAGGGTCAGGCCGGGGGCGGTGTCATGACCAAAGGCTTCCGCGACGGATTTATAGATCTTTTTGACTGGCATCCTGCCCCCCAATGAGTGATAAACACTAACAAACATGCTTTAAATACGATATAACCTTGAAAACATCAAGATACAGCGTTAAACTTTTCGAACATTTTCCGGTGAAAAGATACTGAAATGCTGAGCCAGCCGCTTTTAACCCTGCATGAAGTTGCTGATCTGTTGAAGGTCAAGGAAGCGACAGTGCGGGCATGGATCCATGATGCTGATCTGCGCGCCATTAAATTTGGCCGCGAATGGCGGGTGTCGCAAAAGGACCTGGAAGCTTTCCTGAACGCCCATGCGAACAAGCCTGCAGCGGACGAGTGACTCGTTGTTTAAGGATTAATCCTGTCCAAGCTTGAGGGGAATAAAGCATATAAGGGACCGCGGCCTTATCGAATTGGCATCTGACAGCCGCATGGTTTGTGCCTGCTTGGAAGAAATTCGCATTTGTCGGGCCATGCTGTAAAATTTGATTTATATTCTTGCACAACCCTACCAATATTTCATTTTAGTAGAATTCACTGTGCCCTTGGTATCACGTCTAAAGGAGGTTCACAGGTTTAATTAAGAAACTCTTGGCTTAAAGGTTTGATGGGGTGATTATTCTAGAAAGAATTCTGGATCCAGATATACGCGTATTCGTTCAGGTATGGCATACCCTGTACAAGAAATTTGACGGTATCCCACCGCGCACAGCTATTGATCCGCTGGACCTTGGTCGCGCTCTGGCAAAAGTGTGGCTGTATGAAAAGCTGCCAGATGGCAGCTATGTCAGTGCCATTTCCGGCGACCATATCAGAACCAATTGGGGCGTCAGGATGAAGGGCAAGCCCCTTTCCGAAATCATCCCCCTGGGCGGCCATAAACATGTCGAAAAGCGGTTTAATTATCTTTTAGAGAAACAGTGCATTATTCACGGCTTTAATGTTACGGAAACAAAGGATCATTCCTTTGCAGAGCGCCTTTATGCGCCCCTGACCAATGCAGATGGCGAAGTGATCTATGTCTTTGGCATATCCAATTATAACCAGACATACTATACTGACTTGGACCGATTTCAAAATGCAGTCCAACGCTTTGAGGTCTACAGCTATGATCCCGCTACGTTGGAAGAACAGGAAAAATTGTTTTACGAATAGCAGCGGTTGCGTGCTGGTTTGAACGTCGGTTGCCTTCGGATTGTTTGGTTTTGCGGACCTTTTAGAGTTTAGGGTGTTTGGTCTTTTGCAGAAATAAAGTTATTGTGGAACCTCATCTTGGGAATATTGGCTGGCATAGGCGTCGGTGGGGGGGATTGGGGTGATAACATCAATCAGAACGCCTTCCGGGTCTTGTGTAATAAAGTGACGTTGCCCGAATTCTTCGTTTCGCAGGGAAAGGAGGATCGGAAGATTTTCCTTCAGGGCGCGTTCGAATGCTTGATCCGCATCCTCTACCTCAAAGTTTAGTAGTATTCCGGCAGCTTGGGCCTGTTTGGTAACAGGTATCGTGGAATGGTCGCCTTTCAGGATGGCGAGGTTGACCGTCGTGTCGTGGATGGATTGCAAATGGACGTACCAATCTGCTTCAAACACGGATCGGAAGTCGAAATGACGGATATAGAATGCTGCAGTCTTCGATACGTCCTGTACCATCAGAACCGGATAAAAGCTGGTGATCTTCATTCTTCGTTTCCTTTTTATGAGAACGTGATTATTGTGCTGAAATCACTATAAACAAACAGGCAGACTGTATGCAAATTAAAAAGCAACGCAAATCCAACTCTGATCGCAGCGCGCAAATGCGCGCAAGGTTGGTTGCCTCCGCGCGTGATCTGTTTGTCAAAAATGGATATGCGGAGACCAGCACGCCTTTGCTTGTATCAACAGCAGGGGTAACGCGGGGCGCGCTGTATCATCATTTTCCAGACAAGCAGGCGATTTTTCGCGCCGTGGTGGATGCAGAGGCGGCCGCCGTCGCCTTGGCAATTGAAACCGAAGATGACCCCAGCCTGTCTGCACGGGAACGCCTTTTTTCCGGCGCATCGGCCTATATGCGGGCCATGCAGGTGGCCGGGCGTGTTCGACTTCTTTTAATTGAAGGCCCGGCGGTTCTAGGCTTGGCAGAAATGCGAGAGATCGAGGCCCGACATGGTGATGAGACCCTGCGCATTGGACTAGAAGAAGCAATTGCGGAAAGCGTAACAATCAAGCTTCCGATCTTACCACTGACGTCCTTACTCTCCGCGATGTTTGAACGGGCCGCTATGGATGTCGCCGCAGGGGCGAACGAAGCAGATGTATTGGCGGTCATTCAGGCCGTTCTGCGCGGTGTTCTGACCTCTGGGCACGGGCCGTTGGATGTAACCGATAAAATCAGACCCCCGGGTGATTAAGGGACGGACATGCTGCAGATCTCCTTAGCGCCGCCCATTGATTTCGCTCTGCGTGTTCTTCCCGTTACATTGAATGATGGAATGGGCTGGACTTTGATATCTCAATCCCACCCATCCCCTTCCTGCGGCCTTGACAATTCGGGCGGAAACGGGCCCTTTCGCGCCGGAAACTTGTGGGCCGTTTCGGTCTGAATTCATATAATTTTGGAGTAATGCCTGATGCACGCCTATCGCACGCATACTTGTGGGGAACTTCGCGCGGACCATGCCGGTGCAGAGGTTCGTCTTTCCGGCTGGGTTCATCGCAAGCGCGACCATGGCAATCTGCTGTTTGTTGATCTGCGGGACAATTACGGCCTGACCCAATGCGTGGTGGATGTGTCCTCGCCCCTGTTGAAGCAGATCGAGGGGTTGAGCGCGGAATCGGTGATCACCGTGACCGGCAAGGTGCTGAAGCGCACCGAAGAAACCATCAATGCCAATCTGCCAACAGGTGCTGTTGAAGTCAGCATTGCAGACTGTACCGTTCAGTCGGCTGCTGCGGCCCTGCCGATGCCGGTTAATCAGGATGCGGGTTATCCAGAAGAAATTCGCTTGAAGAATCGTTTCCTGGATTTGCGCCGTGAAGAAATGCACCGCAACATCCTGCTGCGCAACGCGATCATCGGGTCGATCCGCCGTCGCATGGTGGATCAGGGATTTTCTGAGTTCCAGACGCCCATCCTGACGGCCAGTTCGCCGGAAGGCGCGCGGGACTTCCTGGTGCCGTCACGGCTGCATCCGGGCAAGTTCTATGCGTTGCCACAGGCACCTCAGCAGTTCAAACAGTTGCTGATGATCTCCGGCTTTGATCGTTATTTCCAGATCGCTCCCTGCTTCCGGGATGAAGATGCCCGGGCGGATCGCTCGCCGGGGGAATTCTATCAGCTTGATTTTGAAATGGCCTTCGTGACGCAAGACGATGTCTTTGCCGCTATCGAGCCCGTGCTGCATGGCGTGTTTGAAGAATTTGCCGATGGCCGCAGTGTCTCTGCCCTGCCATTCCCGCGCATTCCCTATGCGGAATCGATGCTGAAATATGGATCAGACAAGCCTGACCTGCGCAACCCGATTGAAATTGTCGATGTGTCCGAAGCCTTCCGGGGGTCCGATTTCAAGATTTTCGCTAAGCTGGTTGAAGGCGGTGCTGTCGTGCGGGGCATTCCGGCAAAGAATGTCGGCGGACAGCCGCGCAGTTTCTTTGATAAACTGAACAGCTGGGCACAGGGGCAGGGGCAGCCCGGATTGGGTTACATCGTCTGGCGTGAGGATGGGGCCGCTGGCCCAATTGCCAAGAACCTGGATGAGGGTCGCATTGCCCAGATTGCAGACATTGCAGGCCTGTCGGCCGGCGATGCGATATTCTTTGTCGCGGGCAAGGCTGATGATGCGTCTAAATTCGCCGGCGCCGCCCGCACGAAGATCGGTGAAGAACTGGGGCTGATTGATCAGAACCGGTTTGAATTCTGCTGGATCGTCGACTTCCCGATGTTCGAATACAACGAAGACTTGAAGAAGATCGACTTCTCCCACAATCCCTTCTCAATGCCGCAAGGCGGGATGGGCGCGCTGCAGAACCAGGATCCGCTGTCGATCAAGGCATTCCAATACGATATCGTGTGCAATGGGGTAGAGTTGAGCTCTGGCGCGATCCGGAATCATCTGCCCGATGTTATGTATAAGGCGTTTGAAATTGCAGGCTATGGGCCGGAAGTGGTCGATGATCGCTTCGGTGGCATGATCAGCGCGTTGAAGCTGGGCGCACCGCCGCACGGGGGCTCTGCGCCTGGGATCGACCGCATTGTCATGCTGTTGGCTGGCACCACGAATATTCGTGAAGTGATTGCCTTCCCGATGAACCAGATGGCACAGGACCTGATGATGGGCGCCCCGGCCAGTGTGTCGGATCGTCAGTTGAAGGATGTTCATATCGGCCTGGACCTGCCAGACGGCTTTGACAGTTAAGGCCATGAAGATCGTCTATTTCGACAGCACCCGTGATTTTGACTCTCTGAACCAAGCCTTTCCAGGTTTGATGGAGGGGGTGGATGTCTATCAGGGGGGTAAGGTCTTTGGGGATGATGACCTGATCGCGCGGCTGGACGGGGCACAGGTTGCGGTCAACGGTCACAGCCCAATGTCGAATGCAGCACTGAACGCATTGGCCCCAACCCTGAAACGCATTGTCTTCCTGGGCACCGGGGCGGCGACTTATATCGATATCCAACATGCAAACAGCCTGGGTATTACGGTTGAGGTTGTTCGGGATTATGGCAGCCGCAGCATTGCTGAATTTGCCTTCGGCCTGGCGTTGGATGCGTGTCGTCAGATTTCGGTCATGGATCGCGGTATTCGCCAAGGGCAATGGTCCGTGCTGGGCGGGCCTGAGCTTCGCGGCAAGACAATGGGGGTTGTTGGCCTGGGCGGGATCGGCAAGGAAATGGTGCGAATATCGGCAGCCTTCGGCATGCAGGTCGTGGCCTGGAATCGCAGCCCGATGACAGGTGACCTGCCGTGTCAGCAGGTCTCGCTGGAAGACGTCTTTCGCCAATCGGATGTTGTTTCCTTGCATGTCGCGTCGACGTCGGAAACGGCTGGAATGATCAATGCGGATCTGTTTGCCTGCATGAAACAGGGTGCAGTTCTGGTTAATGTGGCACGGGGTGAAATCATCGACACCGATGCTTTGATGAACGCCTTGAAGAATGGCCCGTTGGGTCATGCGGCATTGGATGTTTTCTGCACGGAGCCATTGCCAGCTGATGATCCTTTGACGGCATTGGAAAACGTTACCCTGACGGCGCATGCCGCTTGGAATACGCCGGATGCAGACCGAAATCTGATGCAGATTGGTTTTAATCTGGCGCGGGCACCGCTGACCTGACCGTAATCCATTAGCGGATATCAGAAATCAAAGTCCCGGCTGCCGCGGGTTGCCGCGTTGTGGCCCAGCGTCGCATTTGCCGTCGTGTTTGGCTGCACACTGGCCGTATTGCTGCGCGCATTCCACCCTGCGCCAACGCCGTTGCCTGTGCGATAATGCGCGACTGCTGTGGCATGGGGATGCCCGAACCCATTTGCATTGCCAGCCGTCAGACCATAGCTGAAGGCCAGTGGCGTATTGACCGTTGGGGCTGCGGGGATCGCGGCCCGGGTTGCCAGCGTAAAATGGGTGCGCGATCCGTGGTGATACGCAAACAGGGCGGCAAGAGCTCCCCCCGGTGCACCACCTGGTGGTGCGGCCAGGGATGGAATATCCTGGTAGGGGGCATCGCCCGGCATAACGATTTTACCGACATCTGCAGTATTCACGGCATCGAGTGTAATGGCGGTCACACAAAGACCATTCAGGTTCCTGTCATTGGCATTCCCGGTCGCTTGCTCGACATAGATATGTCCATTGCCACCATGGGCAGTGCCACCCTGATTAGCGATCTGATACCGATGTGCGTTTCCAGCCGCTGGATAGCATTGGATATTGGTTAATCTATTGACGAAGCGGGCACATTGGACGCCAATCCGCTGACGGGGGGCCAGCCAGTTCATCCCGTGAGAAGTGGGCGCGTTGACCGCCCCGTAATAATGATCCTTGTCCCAATGGGACAGGATGATCGAGGGATTGACGGCAAAATCAAACCGCGCCGCCATGTTAGCGACATTTCCATAGTCCGGATTGGTTCTGGCACAGCGACCACAACCACCCCCCATATCAAAATAGGTGATGATGCGGGTTCCTGTGACAGCGCCGCCCCCATCCCGGCGCGCGCCGATGATGGCGTTACAGTCCCCTTGTCCCACATCGACCGCTCTTACACTGTGCAAACTGGTATTGGCTGTATGCATATAGGCTTGTCCGGCAATGCTTAACGGGTGCCATCCCCCCGTATTCAGCAGAACCGTGACCGTGCCAACCGTATCGACCCAGACCGCCATGCCTAATACGCCAAAATGCCGATAGGGGCGGGCATGGAAAGTTCAGGGCTGGCTTTATAGGGAGAAGGGGGGGACGCCATGGTGAAGGCGCTATTTGCAAAAATCACACACTGATCTTCAAACACAAACAGGGTATAGGCTTGGCCGTCTGGCGTTCTCCAATTGGCATGATTGTCTTCTGGGGCGGTTGTCAGTCTTTGATCCCCGACGTCTATAACCCAGATTGGCGCATCTGCAGAATTATAGATTTGTCCGTCCCACATGCCAGCGTTTTCCCCGTCGGAATCATAGGCAGGGGCGGCGCTGAAGTCGTATGCCATCACAAATAAATTCTTGCTGGGGAAGGTAACGATAGGAGGGGGGCCAGACGGTACAGGTATGGGGGGAACCGCGCCGCCATCGCCGTCGCCCGGGTCAATATCGTCGGCAATATGATTCAGACTGATGACTTCGCGCAAAAAGGCGAGGCATCTGGGATCTGGCGCATGAAATCCGAAATCAATGACTTCGACCGCTTGATCCGTATACGCATCACGTGCCAGGAAAATATTTCGCCCAACAGGGTCATATGCAAATTCATCGCTTCCCTGTCCCAGGTCAGCCTCTGATGACAAGATATTTTTCAAGGTGATCAGATGCCAATCACCCCCCAGAAATACTTGTCGTTCTTCGGCGGTTGCTTCCAGATAACTGTGATAATTTATATACACGGTTTTATTCTCGTCGGTATGGTCCAAAAATGACCCCAGAAGAGCTTTCCGATCCGCAATCTGCTCGCGGGTCGCGGTATCTGGATCGATGGGGTCCCATTCCGCCTCATATGCATAGTGCTGGACCAATTGGGCATCGATGACATCCAGCTCGATCCAGACGGTCGTTTCTGCCAGGGGAGCCGGCTCTTGGTCAGCGTCCACCATCTCCTCAACGGTTTCGACAAAGGCATAGACCAGCCAGGAGGGTAATACCGATACAGAGCCCATGCCGTCGCCATCTGATAAGGTCACAAAGGCCTTTTGCGGGACGCCGTCGTCATCCTGCATCGACATGGCTCAACTCCCGTGTTGTTTTTCCAGCGCATCAACAAATTGTTGATCTGCGGCGGTGCCATCCGGCAGATTGTTGCGCAGTCTGAAATACCCAATTGCTTTGCGTGTCGCAGGGCCCAACTGGCCATCCAACGCACCGGGGTCATACCCAAGATTTTGCAGTCGGGCCTGGATGCCCAATACTGTGTCCACCGGTTGCAGACTGCCGATTGTCAGGCTCCAGTGCAGCTCTTTCGGCATATCCTCCTGTGCGGGATAAACGGTGAACTGTCCGGTTTGTGCTGATGGGGCGACGGATTGATCAATGATACCATCTGCATCGCTTTTCCCCTCATAACGGCGGGTGCCGACCCGCAGGATGTAATCACAATTGGTGAGCGGTGTGCCATCGGGCGCCAACGCCCGAAGCTTTATCCGTGCGGGAACGCCCTTGCGCACAAAGCGGTGAATAAGATCCGTCGGGCGGGATTCGGATTTTGGTCGCTTGTCTGGAATGAAGACCTGGTCCCCCTGCAACAGGACATTGCGATCATTCCGGGCAGAAACCAGCACAGCATTGTCGGGGTGGGTCCAAATAGTTTTCCAGAAATGGCCATATGTTTCCGCCAGAGAATCCGTCGTTTCCCCCGGCTGGACTGCGTGCTGACCCGTGCCCAGCGGGGCTTGGAATTGGATGTCAGGGGTCGCGTCGCTCATTGTATCGTCCCGCTATAGGGGGCCCAGGCATCCTGATCCAGGTTCGGAAACTCGATCATGCAGTCTCCCTCCAGAATGCCATATTCTTCCAGTCTGCCCTGGCTGTTGGTTTCGCGCTCTACGATGGACCCATCGGGCAGGGTCAGGCGGCACAGCTCATTGGGAATAGGATCGCCCGTCTCGCCGACCAACTCGACAATGATGAAATGGTCTTTTTCTTTCCTGTCAGGCAGTCCGGTTGGATTTTCCTGTGGTGGGATTGATTCTAAAGCGACCGGCGTCGGGGCAGGGTCCGGATCCTGCCATCCACCATAAGGGGGGACACGGTCGATCTCCACAGCCCAGCCAAAGGCCATTTGATCTGCGGCAGCCCTTAGTATCGCATCGTCTTCCTGTGATCCCAGACGCATATCCCCGTTACGAGACAGGGCCTCGCGCAAAATTCGGATGGTTTCTCGTCGATTGTGCAGCCCTTCCAGAAAAGCCAGGGCACGATTACGGTTCAGCCGCGTCCAACGTTCGGTCCAGCCATCTCCATCGGGTTCGACCGATGCGATATCGCGCCGACTCGTAACCAGCCATAGGGCTGAGGAGACTGTCTCAAAGCGAAGAATCATCTGTTTTGCCCAATTGTACACTCAAAAGGTGTTTCGAGTCGCGCAAATGGAGCAAGGGAAATTTTAATACAATCTTTATGGGGTGGGTGTGCGATCCATTAAACAGACCAGTATTACCCGGTCATCTCGTGAGCGGGGCAATTTTGGGACTGAATTTGTGTTCTTTATTGTGCAGACAGGACGCGACGGGGTTCTTCGACGGGCTGGGTCGCAGCCGGTGATCCATTGGAAGGAATCGCGATGCTGGTCGATGACCCTGTAGCGGAAGACGTTGAATTTTGCTGTGTCGAAGAGGTGGGGGCTGCATTGCTGCTGGATTGCTGCGATGTTGTTTGCTGGCCGCTGCTGGGCATGAAGCTGCTTTCATATTGACCGCCGCGACTGAACAGATACCACCCGCCGCCCGCAAAAAGACCCAGGGTAATGCCAAAAAGTAAAACCAACGTCGTCAGGATCGCGGCTGTCATGCGGCGCTGCCGGGACAGGCCATTGATTTCGGTGATTGCCCGTTCCAATTTACCGTCGACGCGCTTGTTGCCGTCATTCATTTCTGATTGCAGCCGGATAAGGGCGGCGGACAAGTCCGCGCGCAGGGCGCTGTGCGCCTGCTGAACCGATTTCGATTCGGCCGCAACAATGCGCAAGGCGGCTCTAACCTGCGCCTCTACCGCAGACAGGTGTGCCCGGAGTTCCTCGCGGGACAAATCCGTCATTTATTTGCGCCTCTGCGTTGCCTGCCGTGTTTCACTCAATTCCAAGTCTCAGCACGATCCAGAATCAAAACCTGAAAGCAATACCGGAGTATGCACAGCATATTAAGAACGATTCCTGCTGTGGCGTCCATACCAAGATTTGCCAGGGTTCGGCAAGGTAAAGTCTCAATAGATTGCGCTAAAGATATAATCAAAATCAGAAAATATGCTTTCATCGGACATGCGCGGTATTATCGTAAGGCGGAGTTGTTGATCTTTTTTTGCACGATTGAGAGCCTGAAAGTCCCAATAAAAGAGGCAGATCGGGGGGCTGTGGCCCCTGCGAGGGCATGACGAAAGAGGCCTGTTATGATATCGATTGCTCATAGGGCTCGATGGCTATCTGCACGATCGCTTCGCTAATGGGATGCAAACAATCATCGGTCGGGATATGGTTTCGCTTTGACGTGTGGGTAAAATACGGTGAGGCGAGAATGGGTATGGGGGTAATCGCAAACATCGCCGTGGCGATTGTGATCGGATATGCCCTGTTGGTTGCGGGCCTTTATGTGGCGCAGCGTTCCTTAATGTATCATCCTGATCCTTCGCGCCCCAGACCCGGCCCAGACCTGAACGGAAAGGTGACGATCCAGGAAATTCCATCGCATGATGGTTTGGGATTGTTTTCCTGGTGGGCGCCCCCATCCGACACTAGCCAGCCGGTGGTCGTCTATTTTCATGGCAATGCCGGAACCCAGGCGGATCGGGAAGAACGTGTGGCTGCATTCAATGCCATGGGATGGGGCGTTCTGATGCCAGGATATCGTTACAATTCCGGGGCAGGGGGGACGCCATCGGAAACCGCCCTGTTGGCCGATGCTCAGGCTGTCATGACCTGGTTGCGCCAACAGGGCATCGGGTCGGCAAGGACGGTGCTGTATGGGGAGTCTCTGGGGACGGGTATTGCCGTCACTTTGGCGATGCAGCCGGATGCCGCGCGGTGCTTAATTCTGGATGCCCCCTATGACAGCATTGCGGCTGTGGCGGCCCGGCATTACTGGTTCGTGCCGGTTGGCCTGCTGTTAAAGGATCGATTTAACTCTGTTGATCGAATTTCCGCAGTGCAGATTCCGGTCCTTATCGGACATGGTGATCTGGATCGGGTGATACCCATTGCCCATGGTCGACGCCTGTATGACGCCGCCAAC
The DNA here is from genome assembly GCF_048892425.1 of Hwanghaeella sp. 1Z406. Classification (NCBI taxonomy): domain Bacteria; kingdom Pseudomonadati; phylum Pseudomonadota; class Alphaproteobacteria; order Rhodospirillales; family Aestuariispiraceae; genus Hwanghaeella; species Hwanghaeella sp. 1Z406. The sequence goes on along the minus strand of NZ_JBLZHU010000008.1, from coordinate 19,948 downwards.
ATGCCCAAGTCATTTGCTCATAAGCCGTCTGCACGGCACACGGACTTGTTTGATCACGGATTTTTGGACGATATCATCGCCTGTGTTGGGAATGATGATGCGTAAAGGATGTTAATTGGATTCAGGAAAGAATGTCGCGCCAAACAGCCAGATGGTTGTCTCATCACGGGCCAAAATCGGCAGTGACATGGTTTCGATCATTCCCGAATGCTCCCCACTGACAAATCGCATTTTCAGAAAAACCGGCTTTCGGGTGCGTGCGGCTTCGTTTGATATCCTGATCGCGGTGTCGGCCTCGCATTCCAGCATATGCTGACGGAAGGGGACGCCTGTGACATCCCGTCCGAAATAGCGGACAATCTCGCTGCCCAGTAATCGATACTGCCAATCGTCGTTTTCTATCGGTTCCATGATAAAGGCCCGATCAGCGCATCCCAGCGCCACAAGATCCGGCAATGCGATATCATCCCGTTTGGGTAAAATTATGCCGTTCCGGTCATCTGATGATTGATGCTGTAGCCAATAGGCGTGCAATGCCCGGGCCTCATTACAAACAGGCGCAGTCAGAAACTCAAAATATGGCTCTTCAAAGTCGAGCGACATAGACAATACCCTCACCCCGATACCCCAGTAGATTGTAGAATATCACACTCAGGTAACTTATCTAGAACAGAAATACAAAAGTATAGAATTTAAACTCATCCTTGCATTGTCTGTTCCTCCACGTATATCAAGGCGTAGCTGTTTATTCCACGTTTCGAGATATAGATTTTATGCTAACGCAAAAATACATCTTATCCGCGCATTCCAGGATTCAACAATACGTCCGAAGAACACCAACTATAGCGCTTCCTGAAGGGGATTTGCTGCCAAATACACCTGTTGTTCTTAAACTGGAGCAGCTTCAGCATACTGCCTCCTTTAAGGCGCGCGGCGCGTTCAATGCCATGCTTTCCATGGATGTCCCCAAAAGCGGCGTTATTGCAGCCTCTGGCGGTAATCATGGGGCTGCCGTTGCCTATGTGGCCAGACAATTAGGACATAGAGCTGAAATTTTTGTACCGGAGATAATCGCGCCGGCTAAATTGGCACGGTTAGAATCGTATGGTGCAGCAGTGCATGTTGGTGGACGTGAATTCGCGGATGCCCTGGCGGCTTGTCAATCACGCCAGCAAGAAACCGGGGCCTTACTGCTGCACGCCTACGATCAGGTCGAGATTCTGGCGGGTCAGGGGACAGTGGCAGTAGAATTTGAAGATCAGGCACCAAACCTGGACACGGTTCTGGTCGCCGTGGGTGGCGGTGGATTGATTGGGGGAATTGCCAGTTGGTATCAGGGGCGCACACGGGTGATCGCAGTGGAAAGTACAGGCACGCCAACCCTGTATACCGCCTGGGAAAAAGGCGAACCGGCAGAAGTACAGGTGTCTGGGCTGGCCGCCGATGCCCTGGGCGCGCGGCGTGTTGGTGATTTGGGGTTTGCCGCTGCACAGGCCTATGTCGATCACTGTCTCCTGGTGTCTGACGAACAAATTGGTGCTGCGCAGCAACAGATGTGGGAACAATTCCGTCTGGTCCTGGAGCCCGGCGGTGCGACAGCCATTGCCGCATTGACGTCTGGCGTGTACGAACCGGCAGACGGAGAAACGGTCGGTGTTTTGTTGTGTGGCGGAAACACGGACCCTTCAACTGTGACGGGAAACAGTCCATGACAGGTCGATTGTCCGGCCGCGTTTGCTTCGTGACGGGGGCGTCATCGGGGATCGGTCGCGCCATTGCCCGACGGTTTGCATCAGAAGGCGCGCGCGTTGTCCTGGCGGACACAGTATCTGATCCGCTGGAGGGGGGCATAACCACACAATCCCTGATTGGTGAATCCGGTGGGACATGTCTTTCCATCCCGACAGATGTTTCATCCTGGTCGGCGATTGATGCGGCAATCAATCAAACGATTGCAGCCTTTGGACGGTTGGACGTGATGGTAAACAATGCGGCGATCAGCGATGGATGCCGATTATTAGACACGACAGAAGAGAGCTGGGATCGTGTTATGTCCGTCAACCTGAAAGGCGTCTATTTCGGTTGCAAGCGCGCGATACAGCAGATGATGGAACAGGCCCCCTTGCAAGATGATGAGGCGCGGGGGCGGATTGTGAATATCAGTTCCCAACATGGAATGGTCTGTGCCCCGTCCGATTTCAGCTATGGCGTCTCTAAGGCTGGTGTTGTCTACATGACTCGCCAGATCGCCGTTGACTATGCAAAAGATGGGATCATCTGTAATGCCGTTGCACCCGGTAAAATTCTGACGGGGCGACCGGACGGGATGGTTGGTCTGGACTATTCGCAATCGCGCACACCAATGAGCCGATTAGGCCGACCCGACGACGTCGCCAGCGCGGCGGTTTACCTGGCCAGTGCGGAAGCGAGTTATATCACCGGGCACAATCTGTTGGTGGACGGTGGATGGATGGCATTCTAAAGAATGCCTGAATGTTCCAAGATGTGCTGAATTTTCTGGACTCGTCGGAGCGTTTCCCACCAACAAAATAAAAGCGGCCCCGGCAGAAATCGGTCAGGGCCGCTTTTTCAGATTGGTTGAGTTTGGGCATTTACGCAAATGCGCGAGAAAGCATCTCAGCATTTGCCGCCGCGGCTGCCATCAGCAGCAAGGCCGAACAAAGTACGGCATCCATAATCTGTCTCCATCGTTGGATTACAGGGTTTAGTCTCAAGGACTACCCCGTAGATGCGCTTTGTTGCGCTGCAGCACAAACGCATGAAACGTAACCTTGGCCTGCATCCGGCGCATGGCTGGCGGTAGTGGCCATTCTAATTGACGCCTAAACTGAAAAAACTCAGCTTTTGTTTACCATTTATTACTAATTTTGCCGCATTTTTAGGGCCGAGGAGGTGGCTGATGTGCCCGGATTTTTAGGCGCCCGCCGTAATATTGAGTTATATCAGCAGGTTATCAGTGTTACATGGACATGTTAGGAGCGCATTGCTTTGATGATTGAACTGGTTAAGGGGTTGGCGCTGCTTTTTTCCATGTGCCTTCTGTACAGCTTTGTTCTGCGGCTGACTCGCTGGAAATATATCACGCGCAAGCTGTCTTTGGGCCTCTTGTTTGGCATCATTGCCGTGGTCGGGATAATGTCGCCACTTCAGGTGCATCAAGGATTGATTTTCGATGCGCGGGCCGTGGTCCTGTCCCTTGGCGGCCTGTTCGGTGGTCCGATTGTCGCTGTTGTATCCTCATTCATCGCTGCGGCTTATCGTCTTTGGCTGGGCGGGCCGGGGGCGTTTATAGGGGTTTGTGGCATTTTTTTTAGTGCCGGAGTTGGCGTTGTTTATCATCTTTGCGTTCGTCGCGGCATATTGGGAATGGGTATTCCGCAGTTCCTGATTTTTGGTGTGATTATACAAGTATTTGGCGTTGTGATGTTGATTGTTTTCAATCCAAATGCTGGTCCGTTCCATTTCGATCAAACCATTGTTGTCCTGTTGGTCATTCGTACAATCGCTACGGCGATTATGGGACGGCTGTTGATGGAAATTGAAAATTTCATCAGCTCGGGAGAGCGCCTGACGGAAAAATCCCGTCAGTTGGCGACTGTGTTGCAGAACATTCCCGACGGAATCAGCGTTTTGGATCATACCTTAAGGGTGGTCGCCTTCAATTCCAGGTTTCTGGACCTCATGGGATTTCCCCAAGCTCAGTTTAATCAGGGGGACCCCCTTGAAAAATTTATCCGGTTTAATGCCTTGCGCGGGGAATACGGGGATGTGGACGTTGAAAGTTTCGTCGCCAGCGAAATGGCGAAAGTGGAGAAATTTGAGGCATATGCGTTAACTCGAACCAGGCCCAATGGCACAGTTGTCTCAATTAACAGTAACCCACTGCCGGATGGGGGCATGGTGACGTTGTATTCAGATATTACCGAGCAGCGCAAAGAACGTCGGGAACTGGAACTGGCGAAAACCTCTGCAGAACATGCCAGCGCCTCTAAGACCCAGTTCCTGTCGCATATGAGCCACGAGCTGCGCACTCCTTTAAATTCGATAATTGGGTTTTCAGAGGTCATCACCAGCGAGTTATATGGTGAGATGAAACACCCACGTTATCTGGAATATGTTCATGACATCAAACGATCCGGGGAGCATTTGCTGCAACTGATCAATGATATTCTGGATCTATCGAAAATCGATGCCGGTCACGTGGAACTGTATGAAAAATCTGTCTGTCTTAAGACTCTGCTGGACGAATGTATCCGGATGGTTGGGGGGGAGAATGGCAGAAGTAAGGTGCGCATATCTTTGCAGACCAAAGAGTCCCCCAATCATTTATGGGCGGATGATCGGCTGATCAAACAGGTCTTCTTGAATTTGCTGTCCAATGCCGTGAAATACAATGTGAAGGGGGGGCGCGTCGTCATTGCAACCGGCTGTAACCCGCAAGGTGGGGTGTGTGTGACGGTTTCGGATACCGGCATCGGCATTGCGCAATCGGATATCAAAAAGGTCATGGAGCCCTTTGGTCAGGCCAGATCAGATGCCTATCGAACCCATGAAGGGACGGGGCTTGGCTTGTCCCTGTCCAAACAATTGACAGAGTTGCACGGCGGCACATTGACGCTGACCAGTAAAGAGGGTGTCGGCACAAAGGTGACGGTCAATTTTCCACCAGAACGCACCATGCGTGATCATATTGGTAGCGAGAAAGTTGTTTCGGAAGATACTGCCACACCGTGATCTGGGGCCTGGTTCAAACACTATTCCGACCAGCTCATGCGGGCGCATGATGCGGTTATTTGTTTCGCTCATGCGGGCGCATGATGCGGGTATATCTTTCAGCTCATGCGGGTGCATGATGCTGGAGACGAAACGGCCCCGCCTCTTTTACAAGGGGCGGGGCCGCTGACGTTACGCCTGTCGTATAATCAGCTTACGCCGAATAGTACATCGCAAATTCCATCGGGTGGGTGGTGTGTTCCACGCGATAGACATCTTCCATCTTCAGCGCAATATAGCTGTCGATTTGGTCATCGGTGAAGACATCGCCCTTCTTCAGGAAGGCCCGATCCTTGTCCAGGGATTCCAGCGCTTCACGCAGAGAGCCACAAACAGTCGGGATGTCTTGCAGTTCTTCCGGTGGCAGGTCGTACAAGTCTTTATCCATCGGCTCACCCGGATGGATCTTGTTCTGAATGCCGTCCAGACCCGCCATCAGCATGGCCGTGAAGGCCAGGTATGGGTTGGCCATGGCGTCTGGGAAGCGGGCTTCCAGGCGTTTGCCGTTTGCACCGGCTTCGTACGGAATACGAATGGATGCAGAGCGGTTCCGCGCTGAATAGGCCAGCAGCACAGGGGCTTCAAACCCTGGGATCAGGCGTTTGTAGCTGTTGGTGGACGGGTTGGTGAAGGCATTCAGGGCCTTGGCATGTTTGATAATGCCCCCGATATAGAACAGGCATTCTTCAGACAGATCGGCATAGCCGCTGCCAGCAAACATGTTCTTACCGTCTTTCCAGATTGACTGGTGGGTGTGCATGCCAGACCCGTTATCGCCAACAATTGGCTTGGGCATGAAAGTCGCCGTCTTGCCATATTGATGGGCGACCATGTGGGTCACGTATTTGTAGATCTGCATCTGGTCAGCAGTTTTCACCAGCGTGTTGTACTTCATGCCCAATTCGTGCTGGGACGGTGCCACTTCATGGTGGTGCTTTTCCATCGCCAGGCCCATGGACAGCATGGTCGTAACCATTTCCGCACGCAGATCGGTTTCGCTGTCAACGGGGGGTACCGGGAAGTAACCACCTTTGATGCCGGGGCGGTGACCCGGATTGCCGCCTTCAAAATCCGAACCGGAATTGTATGGGCCTTCGGTCGAGTCGATTTCGTAGGACATCTTCTCCATATTGATCGACCATTTCACATCGTCGAACACAAAGAATTCTGCCTCAGGGCCAAAATAGGCCGTGTCGCCAATGCCGACGCTTTCCATATACGCCAGGCCTTTTTTGGCGGTGGAGCGGGGGTCGCGGTCATAAGGTTGGCCGGTCGACGGTTCCAGAATGTCACAGAAAAGAATCAACAGGGGCTGAACAGCAAAGGGGTCCATGACGGCGGATTCAGGTTCCGGCATCAAAATCATGTCGGATTCGTTGATTGCCTTCCAACCGGCGATGGACGAACCATCGAACATGATGCCGTCTTTGAAGATGCTTTCTTTAATCGTGCTGACATGCTGGGCGGTGTGCTGCCACTTGCCGCGTGGATCCGTAAACCGGAAATCGACGTACTGAACGTCGTTTTCCTTGATCATTTCCATAACTTTTTTCACTGCATCGGACATGATCGTTTTTCCTCTCGATTTGTGTCTGATTGTTCCAAGAAAACCCAACTGCCTGATATACGGGTCGGCGGAAACCGCCCCGTATGACAGGCAGGATTGCTAGATTGCTTCCGACCCGGTTTCGCCGGTGCGGATGCGGATGACCTCTTCAATGCTGGAGACGAAAATTTTTCCATCGCCGATGCGGCCGGTCTTCGCCGCATTTTGGATCGCCTCGACAGCTCGTTCGCACAATGCATCATCGATGATGATCTCCAATTTCACTTTCGGCAGGAAGTCCACGACATATTCTGCGCCGCGATACAATTCCGTATGCCCTTTTTGGCGGCCGAACCCTTTGGCTTCCGTGACGGTAATGCCCTGAATACCAACTTCATGCAGGGCTTCCTTCACTTCGTCCAACTTGAACGGCTTAATAACCGCTTCGATTTTTTTCATCACTGTTCCCTCAAAAACTAGCGTCAATGATTAGCGACGCGTAACACGTCGCAGAGTCTCTGCGGCTCTGTCCATTCTAACCGGTTACAGCACTTGCCGTGCCAAGCCGCATGAATAAGAAATATAGTGTAATATCAATTTGTTATACGGTGCAAACAGGCATTTTTGAACATTGATTATGCATATATTTTAATCGTTTGCCTAATTTATAGGCATGATGGCTTGGTCCAAATGAAACAGAGTTGGTAATATTCTTAAATCCTGTGCCTTCGTTTCCGTTTTCCAGATCGGTTCGGGATGATAGAACAGCATAGATCTTTCGTATCGCTTAAAAGAGGAAACGCACAATAATGACGTTTGATAAATCAAAATTGCCCAGCCGCCATGTCTCCGTCGGTCCGTCCAGCGCGCCACATCGCTCTTATTACTATGCCATGGGCATGACGGAAGAAGAAATTGCGCAACCCTTTGTAGGGGTGGCAACCTGCTGGAACGAAGCCGCACCCTGTAACATTTCGCTGTCGCGTCAGGCGCAATCGGTGAAGACCGGCGTGAAGGCCGCGAATGGCACGCCGCGCGAATTCACCACAATCACCGTGACCGATGGGATCGCGATGGGGCATGCGGGCATGTTCTCCTCTCTGCCCAGCCGGGACTTGATTGCCGACTCGGTAGAATTGACGATGCGCGGGCATTGCTATGATGCGCTGGTCGGCCTGGCTGGATGCGATAAATCGCTGCCGGGCATGATGATGTCGATGATCCGCTTGAACGTGCCCTCTGTCTTTATCTATGGCGGGTCGATCCTGCCGGGCCGTTATAAAGGCCGTGACCTGACCGTCCAGGATGTGTTTGAGGCCGTAGGTCAGTTCTCATCGGGTCAGATCGATGCGGAAGAATTGCATGGGATCGAATGTGCGGCCTGTCCGTCCGCCGGGTCGTGCGGGGGACAGTTTACCGCCAATACCATGGCCTGTGTGTCGGAAGCCATTGGTCTGGCCCTGCCGGGATCAGCCGGTGCGCCAGCCCCTTATGAAAGCCGTGATGCCTGGTGTGAGGCATCGGGTAAGGCGGTGATGAACTGCCTGGAAAAGAACATCCGCCCGCGTGACATCGTTACGCGCAAATCGCTGGAAAATGCCGCGCGCGTGGTTGCGGCCTCTGGCGGGTCGACCAATGCCGGGCTGCACCTGCCAGCCATGGCCCATGAATGCGGTATCGATTTTGACTTGAATGATGTGACCGAAATCTTCAAATCCACCCCCTATATCGCTGATCTGAAACCGGGCGGGAAATATGTTGCCAAGGACCTGTTCGAAATCGGCGGTGTGGAAATCATCATGAAGGCGCTGCTGGATGGCGGCTATCTTCATGGCGACTGCATCACGGTGACCGGCAAGACGATTGCGGAAAACCTGGCAGATGTCGTGTTCCCGACGGATCAGGACATTGTGCGCACGACCGATAATCCCCTTACCAAAACAGGCGGCGTTGTCGGCCTGCGCGGGAATTTGGCACCGGAAGGCGCGATCGTGAAGGTTGCTGGGATGAAGAACCAGAAATTCTCTGGTCCTGCCCGCTGTTTCGACAGCGAGGAAGAGGCTTACGCTGCGGTGGCAGAGCGCAAATATAAAGAGGGTGAGGTTCTGGTCATCCGCTACGAAGGGCCGAAGGGTGGCCCAGGCATGCGCGAAATGCTGGCCACCACGGCAGCTTTGTATGGCCAGGGAATGGGTGACAAGGTTGCCCTGATCACCGATGGCCGGTTCTCTGGCGCGACGCGGGGCTTCTGCGTTGGGCATGTCGGGCCGGAAGCCGCTGTGGGCGGGCCGATTGGTCTGGTGCGCGATGGCGATATCATCAGCCTGGACGCCGTCGCAGGAACGATGGAAGTCGACCTGACAGAGGACCAGTTGGAAGAACGCCGCAAGGACTGGAAGCCGCGGGCCCATGATTATCAATCAGGCGCCTTGTGGAAATTCGCGCAAACTGTCGGGCCTGCTGTAAAAGGCGCTGTGACCCATCCGGGTGGCAAGGCGGAAACCCACGTTTACGCGGATATCTGATGATGGACGACACACCGCTGACCGAGCCGCCGTCGGGTCTGACCCGAACCTTTCTGGATTTGCCCTTTGCGGGGGATCTGGACGGCTTGGTCGCGGATGTGGCGCTGTTGGGGATTCCCTATGGGATGCCCTACAGCATGCAGGCACGGATTAATGATCAATGCCTGGCCCCGGATGCGCTGCGCCGCCATGGGATTTTTGATTCCAGCTATACATTGACCCATTACGATTGGGATCTGGGTGGGCCGTTGCTGGATGGCCGCCCGGTGCGGCTGGTTGATTGCGGCAATGTCACGGCGGAGATGAGTGATCCCAAAATTCATTACCAGCGGGCAGAGGCTGCCGTCCGAAAGATCCTAAAAGCGGGGGCCACACCCATCGTGATCGGCGGGGATCACGGCATTCCCATCCCGGTCATGCGGGCCTTGGATGCCACAGGTCACGACAAGATCACCCTGGTGCATATCGATGCGCATCTGGATTGGCGGGACGAGGTGAACGGCGAGCATGATGGCTATTCCAGCCCGATCCGCCGAGCCTCAGAATTACCCTGGATCGATAAGATCATTCAGATTGGCATGCGGGGTATTGGCAGCGCCAGACAGCAGGAAATCGACGATGCCCGGGCCTATGGCGCGGATCTGATCACGGCCTATGAAATGCATGCTATGGGAATTCCGGCCGTACTGGACCGCATTCCCGATGGCGGTCCCTATTATCTGACGATCGATGCCGATGGATTGGACCCGACCATCATGCCGGGTGTGCTGGCCCCGACACCGGGTGGGCTGACCTGGTTACAGACCTATGATCTGATCCATGGTCTGGTTAATAAGGGCCGGGTTCTGGGGATGGATCTGGTGGAAATGACACCCAGCTATGATGTGGGCAAGCTGACCATGGCCCATGCGGAGCGTCTGGTGTGCAACTTCATCGGGGCAACGGTGCGCGCTGGATACTACGACAAGCGTTAAGTCGTGCGCCCATAGACATCGTCCAGCCGCTCAATATCATTCTCTTCCACATAATCACCGACCTGCACTTCGATCAGATGCAGGGGTTCGTTGCTTTTGTTTTCCAGGCGATGCGTCGCGCCGATGCTGACATAGGTGCTTTGATTTCTGGTCAGGACGGTTTCTACCCCGTCTATGGTGACATGGGCTGTGCCTTTGACAACGACCCAATGTTCGGATCGTTGGCGGTGACGCTGCAGCGACAGGCGGCCGCCTGGATGCACCACGATGCGCTTTGCGCGAAAGCCGTCATCCCGGTCGATATCCTGATATGTCCCCCAGGGGCGCGACACTTTGCGATGCAAATCAGCCTCTGGCGCGTTCAGGGCGGACAGATCTGATACCAGATCTTTCACCTCTCCAGCCCGGGCCAGAGGCGCGACCAGAACGGCATCTGCGGTCGAAACCACGATCATATCCTCAACACCTATACCGGTCAGCAGGCGGCCATCGTCGGATCGGAAATAGCTGTTTCTGGTATCGCGCAATTGCACCTTGCCCTGCAGTGCATTGCCATTGGAATCCTTGTCGGCAAAGCCATGCAATGCTTCCCAGGAGCCAAGGTCGCTCCAGCCCATATCGGCGGCAACTGTGGCCGCCTGATCAGTTTTTTCCATGACAGCGACGTCAATCGCGATGGAGGGGCTGGCAGCGAAGGCCGCTGCATCCAGTCGCGTAAAACCTAGATCAAGGGAGGCATTGGCAAGCGCCGCCTGCGAATGGGTCAGCACATCGGGCGCGAAGGCTTCCAATGCCTTCAGCATAACCGAAGCGCGAAACATGAACATGCCACTGTTCCAACCATAATTGCCGGTATCCAGATAACGCTGCGCAGTGACGGCATCGGGCTTCTCCACAAAGGCGGCGACTGTTTCAACACCGGGCAGGTCCGATACAGGATCACCATGCCGGATATAGCCATATCCCGTCTCAGGACGGGTTGGCGTGATGGAAAAGGTGACGATGTAACCGGCACTGGCCCCCTGAATGGCCGTTGCAACGGCACTCTGAAAGGCGGCATCGTTGGCTATATGATGATCAGACGGGAATATCCCAAGGATAGGATCCGCCGCGCGCTGCAACGCCGCATGACATGCCAGGGCGACAGCGGGGGCCGTGTTGCGACCCACCGGCTCCAGAATCAGGGGGGAGGGCGTAACACCAATTTCTGTCAATTGCTGACGGATCAGAAAGCGGTGGTCATCATTGGCGATAACGATGGGATCGCTGCTATTGGGCAGGCGCGCCAATCGCTGGGCGGTTTGTTGCAGTAAGGATCCTCCCCCGATCAAAGGCAGCAATTGCTTTGGATAGGTGCGCCGCGACAGGGGCCACAGGCGTGTGCCGGACCCACCGGACAGGATCACTGGACAAAAGGTAAATTCATTAGGCACAAAATGATCCTTTCCACAGGCCACAGCAGGCGCAGTCTACAAAGCCGCATATCCGATTGAAAGAGATTACAGTTTTGGCGTCAGCGGGCGACGCTCCGCGCTGGGTGGGTGTCCAAACCGGCCAGAGAAACTGCGGCTGAAATGAGCAGCCGAACTGAACCCGCTGCGAAACGCGATTTCGATAATGGGCAGGTCGGTCTGGCGCAACAGATGTCGGGAACGGTCAAGTCGCAATCCCCGATAATAGGCAGCAGGCGTCGTCTTCAGCCATTTGCGGAACTGACGCTCTAATTCCCGGGGAGAAATGCCCGCTGCATTGGCAAAATCCGCCATGGGACGGGGGTCTTCCAATGCAGCCTCCATCTTTTCAATGGCGCGGATCAGGCGGGGGTTAAAGCCGCGCAATCGCTCTCGCAATGCCAGCCTTTGCGAATCGCCGGGCTCCCGGATACGGGAATAGACAAATTCGTCAGCGGCCTTCGTGGCCAGGTCCTCCCCATGCCGGTGACGGAGCAGGCTTAACATCATATCCAGCCCGGATGTGCCCCCTGCCGCCGTAAAGCGATCCCGGTCAACGACGAACAGATCCTGGGTGAAGGCGACACGCGGGAAATGCTCAATATGGCTTTCCAGCATCTCCCAATGGGCCGTGGCGCGATAGCCGTCCAGCAACCCGGCGCTGGCTAGAATAAAGGTACCATTATCCAGCGCACCCAGGGCCGTGCCAAAACTGGACCAACGACGCAACAAGGCCAGGATGTCCGGTGTCGCCAGCTTTTCATGATCATAGCTGGCGACAACGATCAATGTCGGCAGCCGCTGGGCGGAGGCGAGGGAATGATCCACCCCCACATTGACCCCATTCGCGGCCTGAACCGGGGCCCCATCACGGGAAATCAACACCCATTCATACAGGGGCTTATCTGACAGCCAATTTGCCATACGCAGTGGGTCCAGCATCGCCGAAAACGCCAGCATGGAAAACTTGGGCAGTAGCAGGAAGCCAATACGCTCTGTCTTGTTACTTGGGGGCAAATGGAACATCCCCCCAAAATAAAGTCGGGAATCATCATGCTCAAGTCGGAAATTGATATGCAGACCTTTTGCCGCAGCGTAGGCTGCGATCCAATTGCCAAAGGCTGATCTGAAACAAAGGGAGGCGAAAGCCCAATGTCCGTTATGAATACTGAAGTTGTGATCACCTGTGCCGTCACCGGGTCTGGCGCGACCCAGGACAAGCACCCTGATTTGCCCAAGACACCTAAGCAGATTGCCGAAAGCTCTATCGAAGCGGCAAAGGCCGGGGCGGCCATCGTCCATATCCATGTGCGCGAAGATGATGGGACTCCCTGTCGGTCCGTCGCGAAATTCAAGGAAGTCTGCGACCGCGTGCGCGACAGTGGCGTTGATGTGGTCTTGAACCTGACTGCCGGAATGGGCGGGGACCTGACACTGGGCCCGCCGGAAGATCCGATGAAGATTGATGATGCAGCCACCGATATGGCGCCCTGGTCAGAGCGTTTGGACCATGTGCGGGAATGTTTGCCGGAAATCTGCACATTGGACTGCGGTACAATGAATTTTGGCAATGGTAACTATATCATGACCAATACACCCCCGATGTTGCGCGCCCTGGCGCAAGGCATGAAGGACATCGGTGTGAAGCCGGAAGTCGAGGTCTTCGACACGGGCCATCTGTGGCTGGCAAAGCAGTTGCACCAGGAAGGCCTGTTGGATGATCCGCCGCTGTTTCAGCTGTGCTTGGGTATTCCCTATGGCGCGGAAGCCAATACAACAGCAATGAAGGCGATGGCGGATATGATGCCCCCCGGTGCCAACTGGTCGGGTTTTGGGATCAGCCGCATGCAGATGCCAATGGTGGCCCAGGCCGTCCTGTTGGGTGGTAACGTTCGGGTCGGGTTGGAAGACAATCTGTATCTGGAACGCGGTGTCATGGCGACCAACGCACAACTTGTGGAAAAGGCTGCCAAAATCATCGAGCTGATGGGCGCAAAAGTCTGCACCGCGCAGGAAGCCCGCGAAAAATTCTCCCTTAAGAAATTGGTCTGAGGAGCATATCCATCATGCGTGAGATTAAAACGATTGGCCTGGTTGGCGGCGGTGTCATCGGGGGCGGTTGGGCTGCGCGGTGCTTAGCCAATGGCTATGACGTGATTGCCTATGACCCGGCGCCCAATGCTGAAGCGATTATTCGGGGCAAGGTTGCCAATGCCTGGCCTGCCCTGACCAAGGTTGGCCTGCACAAAACAGCGTCCCAGGATCGGTTGCGGATGGCATCCAGCATTGAAGATGTGGCGAAAGCTGCTGATCTGATTCAGGAATCCGTGCCGGAACGACTGGATTTGAAGGTCAAGATTCACAGCCAGATCGATGCGGCGGCTGAGTCTGATGTACTGATCTGCTCCTCAACCTCCGGCCTGCTGCCCAGCGATTTTCAGGCGGAATGCAAGCACCCGGAACGGGTTCTGGTCGGTCATCCGTTCAATCCGGTCTATCTGTTGCCGCTGGTCGAAATTGTCGGCGGCAAGAAGACCAGCATGGAAAACAGAACCCGGGCAGGGGCGTTCTATGAATCCATCGGCATGCATCCGATCCAATGCCGCACAGAAGTTGAAGGGTTCCTGTCGGACCGTCTGCAGGAAGCCCTGTGGCGTGAAAACCTGCATATGCTGGCTGAAGGCCATGCGACGACCCAGGAAATGGATGATGCAATTATCTATGGACCCGGCCTGCGCTGGGCTTTCATGGGCGTCAACCGCACCTTTGCCCTGGCAGGCGGGGACGAGGGCATGCGCCATTTCATGCACCAATTCGGCCCGGCCCTGAAGCTCCCCTGGACCAAATTGGTCGCCCCGGAACTGACAGATGAACTGATCGATACAGTTGTCGAGGGGACCGATGAGCAATTGGCAAACACGACCATCCCGGAGATGGAAAAGCTGCGCGATAATTGCCTGATTTCGATCATGGAGGCCTTGTCTGAATACCGCGAAGGGGCAGGCGAAGTTCTGCTGCGCATCCGTAAGGCGAATGCACAGTGACAGTCCTGTCATCCTGGACCACTTGTGCAAACCGTCTCATTCTCATCCTGAGGAGGTGCGGTAGCGCCGTCTCGAAGGAGGGGCTGTAAGTAGGGTGCTTTCAGAGGGCCCACCCTTCGAGACGCTGCGCTCCTCAGGGTGAGGAGGCATTTTGTTAATGCACCGTCTTCCCGGACGTGATCCGGGGTCCAGGGCGGTAGGGAATGATTGGGCTTTAAGTCCCATCTGCGCGGGACAGATTGAAATGCATATATGGGAGGAAGTAAGCCATGGATTTTGGCGTCAGTGAAGAGCAGACCCTGATCATCGAAACCGCGCGTCGGTTTGTCGAAGAAGAACTCTATCCCTATGAGGAAGAGGTTGAACGGACCGATAAGGTACGCCCGGAATTGGGGGAACAGATCAAACAACGTTCCATCGAACTGGGTCTCTATGCCGCCAATATGCCGGAAGATGTCGGCGGTGGTGGGCTGGATACACTGACCATGTGCATGTTGGACCGCACTTTAGGGCGTGCCAGTATGGCGCTGAATTATATAGTTTATCGCCCCTCGAATGTGTTGCAGGCCTGTGTTGGGGAACAGCGGGAAAAATACCTGTATCCCGCCTGCCGGGGAGAGAAGGTGGATTGTTTCGCAATGACGGAACCCGGCGCCGGGTCCGATGTGCGCGGTATGAAATGCACGGCCAAACGGGATGGTACGGATTTCGTCATCAATGGCGTTAAGCATTTCATCAGCCATGCCGATTGGGCCGATTTCGTGATCCTGATGGCGGCAACCGGCGAAGAAGACAGCGCCCGTGGCAAGCGCAAGAAGATCACGACCTTCCTGGTCGACAAGGGCACGCCTGGATTTGTGATGCGTCCTGGCTATAACAACGTTTCCCACCGGGGCTATCACAATTTTATCCTGGAATTCGATGATTGCCGCATCCCGGAGAGCCAGGTCCTGGGGGAGGTTGATAAAGGCTTTGATGTCGCCAATGACTGGCTGGGCGCGACACGGTTGCAGGTGGCCTCCCTGTGTCTGGGGCGCTGTGACCGGGCGATGGAACATGCGCTGGACTGGGCGGCAAACCGCGAACAATTCGGCCAGAAGATTTCCAAATTTCAGGGTGTCTCCTTCAAATTGGCAGATATGAAGACCAAGCTGAAGGCAGCAGAATTGCTGACTTATGAGGCGGCCTGGAAATACGACAATGACTGCATGGAAGACATGGACGCTGCGATTGCAAAGCTGTCGGCGACCGAAGCCCTGGCCTTTATCGCGGATGAAGCCATCCAGATCCATGGCGGCATGGGTGTGATGTCAGAACTGCCCCTGGAGCGGATCTGGCGCGATGCCCGTATTGAGCGGATCTGGGAAGGCACCAGCGAGATTCAGCGGCATATCATCTCCCGCGCGTTGTTGCGCCCGCTCGGCGGTTAGAGGATTTTAGACCATGGCCCAAGGGTTGGACCGATTGTTACGCCCCCGCAGCATTGCGGTGATCGGGGGGCGCGAAGCAGAAAAATGTGTCGTGGAATGCCTGCGCATCGGCTTTCCCGGTAAAATCTATCCGATCAGTAAATCCCGACCCAGAATGGCGGGCATTCCAAGTCTTGCCAGTCTGGATGACTTGCCGGAAGCACCGGATGCGACCTTCATCGCGATCCCGGCAGAACCAACGATTGAGGCCGTGCGACAGCTCTCCGCCATGGGGGCGGGCGGTGTTGTGCTCTATGCCAGCGGCTTTGCGGAAACTGGCGCTGTTGGTCTGGACCGGCAAAAGCGCTTGCTGGAAGCAGCGGGTACGATGGGCATGCTGGGGCCAAACTGTTATGGCACGGTGAATTATCTGGAAGGGGTCGCCCTGTGGCCCGACGATCATGGCGGCCATCGACTGGATCGCGGCGTTGCCCTGGTCAGCCAAAGCGGCAATGTCGCGATCAGCCTGTCGATGCAGGAGCGTGGCGTGCCCGTCGCGCAATTGGCCGCCTTGGGCAATCAGGCGAAGGATGGCGTTCCCCAGATTATGCAATCGCTGTTGCGAGACGACCGGATTACCGCAATTGGCCTGTTCGTGGAAAGCGTTGGGGACATCCCCGGTTTTTGTGAGGCGGCGCAGGAGGCTGCCCGCAAGGGCATTCCCGTTGTCGTCCTGAAAACCGGAAATTCAGAGGCGGCGGCCCGGGTCGCGCTGTCTCATACCAGTTCCATGACCGGATCATCAGCTGCGTTTAATGCGTTGTGCGATCGGCTGGCCGTTGTACGGGCGGAGTCGCTGTCGCAGCTTTTAGAATATCTGAAGCTGTTTCATCTGTTTCCCGGTCTACCCGGCAATCGCCTGATGACCATGAGCTGTTCTGGCGGGGAGGCCGGTATCATGGCCGATATCGCCTATCAGATCGGTCTGCCCATGCCAGCCTTTTCCAGTGCGGCGCAGAATGCACTGAATGCCGTTCTGGGGGATAAGGTGGTGATCGATAATCCACTGGATTATCACACCTATATCTGGGGCAATCAGGCCTCTATGACCGCGTGTTTCTCTGCTGCGTTGGCTGACGATTTCGATGTCGGATTGCTGGCGCTGGATACCCCACTCCGGGAGGGGTTGGACCTATTCGGTTGGAAAGAGGCCGAGGCGGCGATCATTGCCGCCGCCTCGGCGACGGGGCGACCGACCATCGTCGCCTCCAGCCTGTCCGAGAACATGCCACGCCGCCTTCAGGCCTCTTTCCTGGCCGCAGGCATTGTACCTCTGCAAGGGTTTGATGATGCCCTGAAGGCCGTTAAGGTGGCGGCCTGGTACACTGGTGCGCGCCGTCGATGCCTGAACCAAGCCCCATTACTGCCCAATACAGACCTGAACGGCGGCAAGGATCGCATGCTGGATGAATGGCGCGCCAAGAAGGTTCTGTCCGCCCAGGGACTGCCGGTGCCACAAGGCGTCCTGGTTGCGTCGGAGACGGAGGCCGTCGCGGCAGCAGATGCGCTGGGCTATCCTGTCGTGGTCAAGGCCTGTTCCGCGACGCTGGCCCATAAGACAGAGGCAGGCGGCGTCGCCCTGAATTTGATCGACGGTCAGGCCGTGTCTGACGCTGTGACCCGGATGGACGCACTGGCCCCGCATTTCATCGTAGAAAAGATGGCCCAGAATGGGGTCTGCGAAATCATCTTAGGGATGACCCGCGATCCCCAGATCGGCCCCATGCTGATGATTGGTGCGGGCGGTGTTCTGGCGGAATTGATCGGGGATGCCACAGTCTTGCTGTTGCCCGCAACGCAAGAAGAGGTGGAACGGGCGCTGGATCGCCTTCTGGTCGCAAAGCTGTTGGCTGGATTCCGGGGCAAGCCTGCTGGTGACCGACAGGCATTGATCGCTGCGATCATGGCGGTTGCCCGGTTCATTGAGGAAAACAAAGATCGACTGGTGGAAATGGATATCAATCCGCTGATCGTCCTGCCCCAGGGGCAGGGTGTGTTGGCGGTGGATGCCGTGATACGTTGGGTCGATGCACCTTAAAGGGAGGAGCTAATAATGTCAGAACCAATCAAGACTCATCGCAATGGCCGCGTGCTGGAGGTCACAATGGACCGCCCCAAGGCTAATGCAATCGATGCAGCGACCAGTCGGATCATGGGCGATGTCTTCGCAGCCTATCGCGATGACCCGGAATTGCGTTGCGCCATTCTGACCGGCGCGGGAGAGAAATTCTTTTGCCCTGGCTGGGATTTGAAGGCCGCAGCAGAGGGGGAGGCTCCCTCATCTGATTATGGCGTTGGCGGTTTTGGGGGATTGCAGGAACTGCCCGACATGAACAAACCGGTGATCGCGGCAGTAAACGGCATCGCTTTCGGGGGTGGTTTTGAGATCATGCTGTCCTGCGACATCATTATCGCAGCAGAACATGCGACCTTCGCGCTGCCGGAAATCCGGTCGGGCGTGATTGCGGATGCCGCGACGATCAAACTGCCGCGCCGCATCCCCTATCATGTGGCGATGGAGATGTTGTTTACCGGGCGCGTACTGGATGCAGAGGAAGCGGCACGCTGGGGCTTTGTGAATGAAGTCGTGCCGGCCGATAAGTTGATGGAGCGAGCACGGGAAAAGGCAGAATTGCTGGCCGAAGGCCCGCCACTGGTGTTCGCCGCGATCAAAGAAACCCTGCGCGCCACGGAAGTCATGGGATTTCAGGAAGCCCTGGACCAACTGAATAAAGAAAAGCTGCCCACCATCCAGAAGCTGTATCATTCCGAAGACCAATTAGAAGGCGCCCGCGCCTTCGCAGAAAAACGCAAACCGGTCTGGAAAGGCAAATAGCCGTCTGGTGGGGATGAACGGTACAGACCATCGTCCTCCCGGACGGGAAGAGTAAACGCAGAGAGCGCAGAGAAGGCGCGAAGGACGCAGAGGGGATGGTGTGTTATGGGGAGCCATGTCTGACCTTCCGCCCCATTCTCATCCTGAGGAGGCGCGATAGAGCTGTCTCGAAGGAGGGGCTGTAAGTCCGGTGCTTACAGAGGGCTCCCCCTTCGAGACGCTACGCTCCTCAGGGTGAGGGTGCATTTATCTGACACATCGTCACCCCGGATCTGATCCGGGGTCCAGGGCGGCAGGCGCGATTGGTGCTTGTGGCTCAGGGTACCCGCCTGCGCGGGTGTGACGAGATGGTAAAGATTAACCGCAAAGAGCGCAGAGAAGGCGCGAAGGACGCTGAGGGGATGGTGCGCTATGGCGTTGCACGTCTGACCTTCCGCTTCATTCTCATCCTGAGGAGGCGCGATAGCGCCGTCTCGAAGGAGGGGCTGTAAGTCCGGTGCTTACAGAGGGCTCCCCCTTCGAGACGCTGCGCTCCTCAGGGTGAGGGTGCATTTGTCTCGAAATACCGTCATCCCGGACGTGATCCGGGAGCCAGGGCGGCAGGCGCGGTTTGTGCGTGTGGCCCTGGATACCCGCCTGCGCGAATATGACGGGGATGTAGGGTCCCATTCTCATCCTGAGGAGGCGCGGTAGCGCCGTCTCGAAGGATGCGCTGTAAGCGCAGTGCTTACAGAGGGCTCCCCCTTCGAGACGCTACGCTCCTCAGGGTGAGGGGTCGTTTGTCTCGAAATACCGTCATCCCGGACGTGATCCGGGAGCCAGGGCGGCAGGCGCGGTTTGTGCGTGTGGCCCTGGATACCCGCCTGCGCGAATATGACGGGGCGTGGGGTTTCATTCTCATCCTGAGGAGGCGCGGTAGCGCTGTCTCGAAGGAGGGGCTGTAAGTCCGGTGCTTCCAGCGGGCTCCCCCTTCGAGACGCTGCGCTCCTCAGGGTGAGTGTACATTTGTTGACACATCGTCACCCCGGACCTGATCCGGGGTCCAGGGCGGCAGGCGCGATTTATGCGTGTGGCCCTGGATACCCGCCTGCGCGGGTATGACGGGGGGGGGAGCCATTCTCATCCTGAGGAGGCGCATTCGCGCCGTCTCGAAGGAGGGGCTGTAAGTCCGGTGCTTGCAGAGGGCTCACCCTTCGAGACGCTGCGCTCCTCAGGGTGAGGGCGCGTTTGTTGACACATCGTCACCCCGGACCTGATCCGGGGTCCAGGGCGGCAGGCGCGATTGGTGCTTGTGGCCCTGGATACCCGC
>NZ_JBLZHU010000007.1:241876-290171 GCF_048892425.1 Hwanghaeella sp. 1Z406 | reverse complement strand
CGCAAGCTCGCCCTCAACATCATCAAAGCCAATGACGACAAAGGCTCCATCAAGGGCAAAATCAAACGCGCCGGATGGGATGATGCCTTCCTCACAAAGCTCTTCGCTCATATGCGATAGCCCTGCCCCTTGAGGGGGGGGGTAAAATATGGGGCTCCCCTCCTCAAGGGGGGAGGGCAATAGAAAGTTCTCATGCGATGGGCGGGACCAGCTATCCGTCCTTAGAATTCAGTTTGAAATTTTAGTTCCAAAGCCATTTTCTTCGGCGACGCTCAGCGTATGGATGGCAATGGCGGTGTCTTGTACGCCGGTGCCGGTCAGGTCACAGATAGTCACATCACTGGCGGATTTGCGTCCCTTTTTCGGGGTGCTTAGGATAGCGCCCAACTCTGCAACGGGCATGTCTTCTGGCACGATTCCGGCCCCGACCGCGTGATGCAATTCGCCCAGGCGGGCCGACTGGCTGTGACGGTCACAGGTGAACAGATCCGCTTCTGCGATCACATCAGGCGCCAGTTCGTTCTTATGTTCCGCATCCGACCCCATGGCGGTGATGTGCAGGCCGGGATGCAGCATGCTGGCATCAATCAAGGGTTTACGGCTGGGGGTGGTGGTGACCACGATGTCGGAGTCCCGCACCAGACCGGCGATTGAACTGGAAACCGTAACATTGGCCGATGTCAGGCGTTCAATATCCTGGGCGCAGGCTTTGGCCTTATCGGCATCGCGCCCCCAGACATGGACCGTATCAATAGGCCGCACCATCGCCAGGGCCTGCATTTGCAGCCGGGCCTGAACGCCGGTGCCGATCACACCGGCGCGTGTCGCCCCTTCCGGGGCCAGACAGCGGGCGGCGACCGCGCCTGCCGCTGCGGTGCGCATGTCAGTCAGATAACCATTGTCCAACAGCACCGCGCGAACCTGGCCTGTCGTGGCATCATGGACAACCATCAGTCCGCTGGTGGTTGGCAGGCCGATTTTGGGATTGTCAAAAAAGCCGGGGCTGATCTTGATCGCAAATCCTTCCAGACCGGGGACATAGGCGGTTTTTACGTCCACTTCGCCATTCTTGTCTTCCATATCCATCCGCAGGATGGGCGGCATGGAGACTTTGCCCGCCGATAGTTTCTTGAAAGCATCTGCGATCAAATCGATCAGGGGCATATCCAGCGATACCGCCTGGCGCAGCTCGTTTTCTGTCAGGATCAGAATTTCCCGCATTGGGTTATGCTCCTCCGTCGGGTTGCACAGTGGCAAGGTCAACATCTTCCCCACCTGCGATGCGGGTGAAGATATCCATATCAACATTTCTGCCGCTGATCACAACGGCAATTCGTTTGCCTTTGGCTTGTATTTTATCGGCCAGCAGGGCGGCGACGCCAACGCTGCCCCCACCTTCTGCAACAATTTGTTGATCGCGATACAGGGCGCGCATGCCTGCTGCAATCTCTGCCTCGCTGACCAACAATGTCTCATCCACCAGATCGCGGCACATGGCGAAGGTATAGTCATTCTCCAGGCCAATGCCGCCGCCAAGCGAATCCGCCAGCGTCGGCGTTTCAACCACTTCAACAGGATGGCCTGCGCGGATGCTGTCATACATGGCGGGCCCGCGTTCCATGGTGACGCCGATAATTCTGGTGTCGGGCTTCAGGGTTTTCACAGCCTTGGCAATACCCGCCATCAGGCCGCCCCCGGATAGCGGCACGATGACCATATCCAGTTCCGGCCAATCCTCGATCAATTCAAGCCCAATCGTGCCCTGACCGGCAATGACATCGGGATGATCAAAGGGGGACAGATAGACCAGGCCTTCCTCTTTCATCAGGCGCAGGGCTTCCACCTCTGCCTCATCCTGGCTTTTGCCACAGATGCGGACCTCGCCCCCGAATCGTTTGATGCCATCGATCTTCACTTTGGGCACCAGTTCGGACATGCAGATCACCGCGCGCACGCCCAGCAAATTGGCTGCATAGGCAACGCCGCGCCCATGATTCCCGGTGGAGCATGTCACGACCCCCTTGGCACGGTCTTCCTTCGATAGAGTCATAATCGCATTGGTCGCACCGCGCAGTTTGAACGCGCCGGTCGCCTGTAAGGTTTCCAGCTTCAGGCGAACCTCTGCCCCACACGCATCGGACAGCGGAAAGGCTGGCACCAGGGGGGTGCGCAGCACATGCGGGGCTATTTGATCGCGGGCCGCCTCAATCGCGGAAAAGGGAACGTGTTTCTGTGTCATCCTGCCAAGGTATGTGCCTGAACCCGATAGCACAAGATACCGATGTATTGTCGGCGAAACACGAACCTGCTCTAGTATGGGAAAGCCTGTTTTCATATCACTGCCCCCATGCTTCTTCTCCGAAAGGCCAATTGACGATGAACATTACACGGCAATCCGCTGGTGTTCTGGTGGCTGAAATGCGGACGGGTCGGTTGCGTTGTGTTGAGGTGATGGAAGCTTTTGCTGATCGGATAGAGCGGTATAATTCACGCGTGAATGCGATCATTCAGTTGGACCTGGTCAAGGCTTTAGATGCTGCTGCGGTCGCAGATAAGGCGCGCGATGCCGGACAGGCGATGGGGCCGTTATTCGGCCTGCCGGTTGCGGTGAAGGATAATTATGATGTGGTCGGGTTTCGCACCACCTATGGCGCGCCCGCCTTGCGCAACAATTGGCCCGATTCAGACAGCCTGCATATCGCGCGGATGAAGGCGGCCGGTGCCATTGTCGTGGGCAAAACAAACATGCCGGAATTCGCCTTTGGGGAGGATACGGATAATCCCCTGTGGGGGCGCACGCGCAATCCCTATTGCCTGAGCCGCACGGCCGGATCCAGTTCCGGCGGGTCCGGCGCAGCACTGGCATTGGATCTGGTCGCGTTGGCCGATGGCAGTGATCTGGGCGGATCAACCCGCATCCCCGCCAGTTGGTGCAATATCGTCGGCTATCGCCCGACCACTGGGGTGGTGCCTAAGGTTCCCAGTGTGGCCCCGTTCGACCGGTTGCATGTGATGGGGCCTATGGCGCGCCGGGTGGATGATATCCGTCTTTCCCTGTCAGTGGTGTGTGGCCGTGATGTCAGAAGCCCGATTACCGCCCCGTTCGGACCACAGGAATTCGCCGCGCCGCTGACAGGCAATCTGGCGGGAATACGGATCTCCTTTTCCGTGGACAGCGCGATGTTTCGCATCGATTCCTCGGTGACGGACGCCCTGACCGCCTGTGCGGATGTATTGTCAAGGGCGGGGGCCAGGGTAACCGACGCCGCGCCAGACGTTCGCTTCCTTGCCCGCAGCCAGCCCATCTTTCGTGCCCTGTGCGCGGCGGAATATGCCGGCTGGGCAGTGGATGAGCATGGTTTGGAACTGGGGCATCTGATCCTGGACCTGGTGGGCCAGTCCCGCCGTCTGACAGGGTATGAGATTGAGCGCGCCAATATGATGCGGGTCAAGGCCTGGCACCGCATGGCAAATTTCTTCGACAGTTATGATCTGGTCTGTTGGTCAACCAGCAGCGGTTCCCCCTTTGCGCCGGATATGCCGGGCCTGAAGGAATTTGACTGGGATACCGTTTGCATCAGCCCGGCGCTGGATTTGCCCAGCATCTCTGTGCCGGCAGGGTTCACCCAGGATGGATTGCCAACAGGCCTTCATATCCTGGGCCCGCCCGGCAGCGACCGGCTGGTGCTGGAAGCGGCGGAGGCAATAGAGCGCGGTCTGCAAATGTGGCAGCGCAATCCCCCGAATGAGAAACTGGAATTGGCCGTTTCCAAATGAAAAGACACTTCCAGTGGACCCGGAAGTGTCTATATTCATTCTGGTAACTGGATTATTGCCAGATAACAGATTTACTGCATGCCCTGATAGCGCTGCCGCAATTCGGGGTCGGTCTGTAACGTTTCAAAGATCATATTGTATTGTTCAACACTCAGGCCCGCTTGCTCGACCGCCATTGCCATCTGGGTCCTGATGTCTTCGACCGCTTGTGGGTCGTTGGGGTCAACCTCGCCGCTATCGACCCGGCTTTGCCATTCTTCCTGTATGGCGACCACTGAGCTTTGTGCAGAGGCAAAGGATTGCAGTTGTGCATCGCTAATGTCGGCAGCAGCTGACTGAGTCAGCTGAAATTCCTGAGTGATTTTCTGGCTTGCGGGTGTGCTGGAGTCAGCTAGGGCCGGGCCGGTCGCTGCGCCGATGGTCAATGCGCCGACCACAATCATGCTTTTGATCATGGCGCTAGATCCGATTGCCTTGAGCTGTGTCTTGATGGTCAAGATTCTGTCCTCCTGAGAGTGTCAATTAGGTGTGTCATGCATCTTGTGATGCCAGTAAGCGTGTCATGCATCTTGTGATGCGGGCACCCCGCAATGCGGGGCGTCACACTATCGACAGCCGGGAGGAGAAATAGTTCCATCCAAATGTGTGCTTTTTTCAGGGAACTTTTCTGGCGTGGCGGCGTCCCTATATTACGATACGCAAGGGAGCCTGTTTCGTATGTCGAAGGAAAAGTTTGAGGTCACGTCCAGGATCGCAGCGGAATTGCCTCATTTGCGCCGTTTCGCGCGGGTTCTGACAGGGCATCCCGAAATGGCGGATGATGTGGTGCAGGATACGGTAGAGCGCGGATTGCGGAAATGGTCAAAATGGCGGCGCGACGGGTCGATCCGAAGCTGGTTATTTGGCATTGAATATCGCGTTTTTCTGGATCACTGCAAACATCGCGCGCGCCCGGCAGAGGTCGGTGTCGCCCAAGATTTGGATGCGATGTCAGAGTCACGTGCGGATTTTGCCGATGATCCGGCGCAAATCCACCATCTGACGTTATCGCGGGTTATGGCAGCGGTTGAGGAATTGCCCGTGCAACAGCGTTCTGTGCTCTCTCTGGTGATATTGGAGGGGATGAGTTATGACGAGGTGGCGAAGATTGTGAATGCGCCGATTGGCACGGTACGCTCGCGGCTGTTTCGCGCCCGGGAGTCATTGCGAACCGTGTGTCCAGACGACGCAGATATGGATCAGGAATCCGAAACAGCGACAGACGCCCCCTATTTGAGGCAGGTCAAATGAGGAATATTCTCAAAACTGTATTCGCATTCAGGTGGATCGGAACTTCCGAAGGGGAAGACGCGATTCTGAAATCGCGTGAGATACGGGTGATCAATGCCGTGGATGGCCCCCGAATAGGCGGGACGGCCCGTTCGAAGGTCAGCCATCCCCATCGTGATGAGACCCGTGCGAATGTGGCAGAACTGGAAACGATCGCGGCACATCGTCGGGTCGACGGGTATCTTCATGCGTGTTTTGATCCGGTCCTCACAGAGGAAATTCCCCCGCGACTACTTCGCGCCCTTGAGTCCGATCAGGAAGTATATCGCCGTCAGGACGAAAAGAATGGACCCATTGGCACACGCGGTATGTTGATCATTCCCCATAAACAGGCGATTGCCGCCTGCCTTGTGATCTGTGCCTTTTCCGTTTTTATCGGATGGCATGTGGCGGATATGGTCTCGCCCGGTAGCAATGGGACAAGTCCCGTCGCCTCAGGGGGGACAACCGGGACAGAGGCATCGATAGTTGGCGGCCTGCCACAATCAACCCTACAGGAAACGTCGACCCATTATCCAAACGCCAATGGCAATGTTGAAAAAGCAGGCATGCCGACCCAGCAGACGGCTGGCACGTCAGCGGAACTGGCCTTGCCTGATGGCTATGGTGTCAGTCCCGCGGTCACTCCAATAACCGGCGATACGACCGCCCCGATCACTGTTGAAAATTAGGAAATCTGTGGAATTGGATCCAGGTTCAACAGCCTTTGTCGGATGGATTGTTCGCTGATATCGAACCGGCGGACGACATCCTGGCAATAGGGGTTAAAGCGGCAGACTTCTTCAAACAACTGCATATCATGGCGCACGCTGTCGACCGCATCCATCAGGAAGCCGAAGGACACCGTGTCGATCTCTGTGCGCTCAAATCCGCTATGGGAGATGATCTGACCGATGTAATGGGTCAGGAACAGCGTTTCTGCCAATTCCCGGTCATGGGTGTCGGCAGTTTTTTCCACCACGACAAAGCCTTCCTGGCGCAACCGATCCCGGAAGGGCTGGTCCAGTTCAGGGCTTAGATTCGATTCCGTGATGACGATGCGGAAACCAGAGACATTTCCCGCCTTCTTCGCATAGCTTTCGGGCCCGAACATCGGGTGGGTGCAAATATAGGGCTGATTGGGCACCAGATCGCGGATCAGCTGGCCCGTATAGCCTTTGACGGTTGCGACATCGATCAGGATGGTATCCGGGCGCAATCGGTCGCGGATCGAGAGCAGCGTATCGGCATAGGCACTGATTGGCATGCACAACAGCAAGGCATCACAGTTCAAAGCGTCTTCCAGCGTTGTGAACAGGCCGTCTCCCGGTGTGGCGCGACGACGATACAGGCGCACGGATACATCTGGCAGAAAACGCTCTGCCAATTTGTGCAGGAACGAGCCGAAATGCCCATAACCCAAGATACCCAGCGAGAAGCCCGCCATTTTCACCACTCCATACTGCGATAATGCCGCGTCTTTATCGGCTTCGTCGCCAATGGGCAACCGTGCTGCCATGCAAACGCAACAATTGAAGCATTGGACGAACCGGGTTTAGGGGCGATATACTAGGGGAAACATAAGGAGCAATGCGGAATGGCGGATTTTGAGAAGAAGACTTTGGCGGAATGGCGCGCCCTGTTGGAAAAGGAATCCAAGGGGAAGGGCGAAGCCGATTTGACCTGGGACTCCCCGGAAGGAATATCGGTAAAGCCGCTGTACACCGCTGAGGATCTGGCCGGGCTTGAGCATATCGACACGATGCCGGGTTTCGCGCCCTTCACCCGCGGCCCCAAGGCATCGATGTATGTTGGTCAGCCCTGGACCGTGCGCCAATATGCCGGTTTCTCTACCGCCGAAGAATCAAATGCATTCTATCGCCGCAATCTGGCGGGTGGGCAGAAGGGGTTGTCTGTTGCCTTCGATCTGGCGACCCATCGTGGCTATGACAGTGATCATCCTCGTGTCGTGGGCGATGTGGGCAAGGCGGGTGTTGCGATTGACAGCGTTGAGGATATGAAGATCCTGTTCGACCAGATTCCCCTGGATCAGATGTCGGTTTCCATGACCATGAATGGGGCGGTGCTGCCGGTTCTGGCAGGCTATATCGTCGCGGCGGAGGAACAGGGCGTATCCCCGGAAAAGCTGTCCGGGACGATCCAGAATGATGTGTTGAAGGAATTCATGGTCCGCAACACCTATATCTATCCCCCCAATCCATCGATGCGGATCGTGGCGGATATTATTGAATATACCGCCCAGAACATGCCGCGTTTCAACTCAATCTCGATTTCTGGCTATCACATGCAGGAGGCGGGATCGACGCTCACTCAGGAACTGGCGTTTACGCTGGCTGACGGGCTGGAATATGTGCGTGTGGCGGCTGCCAAGGGATTGGATGTGGATGCCTTTGCGCCGCGTTTGAGTTTCTTTTTCTGTATCGGTATGAATTTCTTCATGGAGGTCGCGAAGCTGCGCGCGGCGCGGTTCCTGTGGGCCGATCTGATGAAAAAGCACTTCCAGCCGAAGAATCCAAAATCGTTGATGTTGCGCACCCATTGCCAGACATCCGGCTGGTCGCTGACGGAACAGGACCCCTATAACAATGTCGTGCGCACGGCGGTTGAGGCGATGGCAGCCACGCTGGGCGGCACGCAATCGCTGCATACCAATGCTTTTGACGAGGCAATTGGCCTGCCCACGGATTTCTCTGCCCGGATTGCCCGCAATACGCAATTGATCCTGCAGGAGGAAACCCAGATCACCCGCACCGTCGACCCGATGGCAGGCTCTTATTACGTGGAAAGCCTGACCGGTGCGATGATTGAGGAAGCCCGCAAGCTGATCGATGAAGTCGAAGCCATGGGTGGTATGACCAAGGCGGTCGATACCGGTTGGCCAAAGATGAAGATCGAAGAAAGCGCGGCAGCCCGCCAGGCCCGAATTGATCGGGGCGAGGAAACCATTGTTGGTGTCAATAAATACAAATCCGGCGATAAGGACCGCATCGATATTCTGGATATCGACAATGATCAGGTGCGCGAGAAACAGGTTGCGCGGTTAAAGAAAATCCGCGCCAGCCGGGATCAGGCGGCGTGTGATGCGGCCCTGGACGCCCTGACCGCTGCGGCGCAGGATGGTTCTGGCAATTTGCTGGACCTGGCCGTTAAGGCCACGCGGGCGCGGGCTACAGTGGGCGAGATTTCTGATGCGATGGAAAAGGCGTTCACCCGGCACCGGGCCGTCATTCGCTCCATTACCGGGGTCTATGGCTCCGCCTATGACGGGGATGCGGGCTTTATGAAGATACAAGAGGATATTGCCGGATTTGTCGAACGCCAGGGCCGCCGCCCACGCATGCTGGTGGTGAAAATGGGCCAGGATGGGCATGATCGTGGCGCCAAGGTCATCGCCACCGCCTTTGCCGATATCGGCTTTGACGTGGATATCGGGCCACTGTTCCAAACCCCGGAAGAGGCCGCCAACCAGGCGATTGAGGCGGATGTTCATGTAATTGGTGTTTCTTCTCAGGCAGCGGGTCACAAAACACTGGTGCCCCAGATGATCAAGGCCCTGAAGGACAAGGGCGCCAATGATATCCTGATCGTCTGTGGCGGCGTCATTCCGCCTCAGGATTATGACTTCCTGCTGGAAGCAGGCGTCTCAGCAATTTACGGCCCGGGAACAAATATCCCGGCGGCTGCGGGCGAAATTCTGGGCCTGATCGAAGAGGCGGTGGCAGCACAGGCAGCTGAGTAGGGTTGCAAAAAGGACCATATAGACAGCGTCGCTATTAGTGCCTATATTAACATCATAAGATTTAGAGGTGAGAACGGCCTCCTCACGCACCCGGGAACGGGTATAGTAGCCGAAAGGTGAAGAGATCCAGGGGTGGGCAACCTGGCTAAATCTGATTGAATTGGTAAGGCTCTCACAGAAATGTGGGAGCTTTACTTTTTGGGCACGCTTTTAAGGTATCCCTTTCCACATCGATTGGTGATTTTAGCAAAGGAAACAGGATAGAATGAAGCGATATGATAGTTTCCTGATGAATCTCTTTGAATTGAAAGTGCAATCAAGAGGCCATTCCCAAGTTCAGGAATCAGCGAAATCAACTCAATCTTATTCTCATTTTTAAAATCATCTCCAATATAATCGGGTGTTGAGATAACGCGCTGTAAATAGGGCAGACAGCGGGAAAAATCTTCAGGATGACGACGTGCCGCGTGAATTTGAGCATTTGATGAAAGGATAACATCTCCTTCTTCCAACTCTATACCCTGGCATTCAAAAATTAAATTCACTGGCATTGGGCCAAAGTTAAGTGGTGAGTAGACTTGAGGTGTTCTGATTATTTTGTTGGACGTTGTCATTTTACAATTTTCACTAGTTTTCTGTTTTTAACTCTCTCCTCATCTTGTTAGCATTCAATGTTGCTAGAATCATTGACCTTTTTCCGGCATCCGTTTTACGCAACACGGTAACTGCAAGGTTTTGGTTTGCAGTGTTAGGATTTAGTCTGTGCCGGGCTTGTTGTCCCGGATGAGTCCGCGCCTGCGGGAAAAGTCGCTGAGGCGCAGTTGGGTGCGTTGGCGCATCAACTGAACATGGCTGCGCAGGGTGGGGGTCTGTTTGGGTTCCAGGACCAGGCCAATTTCTGTGATTTTTCCATCCTCATCAATGGTCCGTACCACCAGTTCGACGCTGCCCAGGCGGGCGCGGTCGCCTTGGGCGGGCTGGCCATGGAATTCCTGGGTCATGAAGTCCGCCAGGGACAGTTGGGCATTTGCGGCAGGAACGGTCGCGCCATATTGTTCTGATACATCCGCCAGTGTCGCCTCCGCCGATAGGGTGAAGTCGCCTAGAATGGCGGTGTCATCGGACCCGGCGGGTGCCGCATAGATGTTATCCAGCAAGGAGATCAGGCGGGGGGCGGCGAATAGATAAACATGGTCATTCGCCTTCAAAGGCCCTGCCTTATGCACGGTCAGGGCCTGACCATCGCGCAGGATCAGCACCGGCCTTGCCCAGCGCGGTACGCGATCGCCCCGGGCGACGGTGCTGTCTGGATGAATGCGATAGGAAATAAGCTCCATCGCAGCATTGCCGGGCAGTTCCAGTTCCACACGCTCAACAATACCCGGCTCGTCCGGGGCCAGCACCTTCAGTTTTCGGGCGGTCAGCGGGATCGTCCAACCCTGAATCAACAGGGACGACAGAACCATGATGAAAACGATGTTGAAGTATAAATCCCCATTGGGAACCCCACCCAAAGTGGGCATGACTGCCAACAGGATAGAGACCGCGCCGCGCAGCCCCACCCAGCCGACAAAACCGATTTCGCGGTTTGAGAACCGAAAGGGCTTGAGGCAAAGATAGGTGGCAACGGGCCGGGCGATGAAGATCAGGAACAGCGCCAAAATGATCGCGGGCAGGGCAACAGCGGCAAATTGTGAAGGGGTCGCCAACAAACCCAGCGCCAGGAACATGCCAATCTGGGCCAGCCATGTCATGCCCACCTGAAAGCGCCGCAACCGGGCGGCATAACGAACCCCGCGGGCGCGGGCGACGACGCCGGCCAGATAGGCCGCCAGAAACCCGCTGCCGCCAATCAATCCGGTTCCGGCAAAAAGCATCAGGGCGGCGGCCAGGGCCAGGATGGGATACAGCCCGGCCTCTAAACTGCGCATCCAGTTCAGCATCCAGGCGATGGCGAACCCACCGACCAGCCCGGCCAGGAAACCGATCCCAATTTGTTGTGCGAACCGGTTCAGCAATTCCCATCCCAATGTATCCAGCGGCAACCCTTCGCTTGCGGCAATCAGACTGACCAGGCTGGCGACCAAAAAGATTGCCATCGGGTCGTTGGCACCGGATTCGATTTCCAGCGTTGTGCGCACACGATTGCGCAGCGTAATGCGCCCCGTGCGCAGCAAAAAGAACACCGCCGCCGCATCGGTAGAAGCAACGATCGCACCGATCAGCATCCCTTCCTGCCAATCAAGATCCAGTAGAAAGTAAGCCGCCACACCGACCAGACCGGTCGTCAGGATGACGCCCAATGTGGCCAGAACCAGGGCCGGTGCGCCGGCCGTGCGGTAACTTTTCAAAGGGGTTTCAAAACCACTGTCGAACAGGATGATCGCCAATGCCAGGGAGCCGATGAAATAGGCCGTGGCCCCGCTGTCAAAATCAATCCCCAACAGGCCGTCTTCGCCGGCCAAAAGGCCGATACCCAGAAACACCAGCAATAGGGGCGCGCCAACACGCTGAGAGATCAGGCTGGTCAGCGCACTGATGGCGACCAGCCCAGACCCGATAAGGATTGCAATGTTGATGCCGTCAAACACGTTTTTTCTTCTTTATAAATGCAATGAACTAGATATAGGGCATCTGACGAATATTTATAGCGATAGAATTGTTTGCAGGCAGCCAAACAGGCCTGACCCCCTACAATGGGATCACCCCCCGGCCTGACTGCGGCACAAGGCATCGGCGCGGGATTTGAACAGGGTGGCCTGCTGGGCAGTGATGGTGCCATCTGCCTGCATCTTATCGATCCCGGCATCGCGTTCGGTGACACAGGCCTGATAGGCGGCCTCTGCTGGATCAATGGGGGCAATGGGGGCGGGCATCAGGTCGTCGCGGTGGTGCCAGGCGATCACACCGGCGCTAGCAATCATGACCAGAACTGCAATCACACGACCCAGCATGATTGGATCCTTACTGCATGGGATTAAGCGACATCAATGGTACCATTAATTTCCACAGTCAGGTCCACCCCGTCTACCGTCAGGACCATTTTTGCTTTAAGCGGTGAGTCCAGTCCCCCTTTTTCTGAGGCCTGGCGCACCGCAGCCTCTATTTCCCGTTGGGAGGTGACCCCCACCGTTTTCAGGAACTTGCGGACGGACATGTTAAAGGCATCTTCATTCATGGCAGATTACTCCTGTTTCAGCCGACTTCATTCAAGGGCAGGTTGACCAGAAGGTTCTGGGGCTTCATGCGCAGGGTGTTGGTATCATCCATCGCCAGGCCCAGATAGATCGGTCGACCCTGGACCCGCTCCAGCACTGCATCCTGGTTTTTGATCTCCAGACGGAACAGAGACAACAGACGGGCAAGCCGGGCTTCTTGAGGCTCCTTCCCATGATACAGATCATTCAGCAGCGCCGAGGATTCCGTGTCCAACCCGGTATGCCAGACCCATTTCTCGTCCCGAATGGATTGCACGGGGTGAATCCGGCATTCCACGTCCAGAAAATAGGCGATCCATTTCTCCGCCACCCGACAAAAGGCATCCAGACCCGGCTGGGCGAAGGTCAGGTTCAGCACCGTATCAAACCGATCAGATCGGGCCCAATAACTGCCTGCCGTTTCTTCGGTCAGGACATCCAGATCCACCTGGGGCATCGCGGTTTTGCTTTCCACCAACAGGCGTCCCAGGTCGCCAAACCCGCCGGTCGTGGCATAACGATCCACGGTTTCTTCATCGGCCAGCATGATCTGACCATCCTGAATGGTTACCTTTTGCGTGCGAAAGAACAGCTCTGCTGCGCGCGCTTGCAGCGGGTTTTGTTCGGCATTCAAAATGTGACGCATCACGGCATGGGCCAATTGATCCATAAACAGCGCGGGGACGGGAAAGGTCGGCCCCTGGACCAGTTTACGATATGCGGCTTCCAGGGTTCCGGCCTGAACCAGAAGGTCGCGGAAATTCAGAAAAACCTCAAAATTGTAACGCGCATCCTGGTCTTCGAAAGCATCCAGCCGCGCGGTTTCAATATGTTGACGTGGGTTGTCCATCAGGTCGGCATGAACCGCCCGCTCTATGGCGCAGGACTCGGCGACCGGTGCTAATTCCGGGCGGCTCAGATA
The DNA here is from genome assembly GCF_048892425.1 of Hwanghaeella sp. 1Z406. Taxonomy (NCBI): domain Bacteria; kingdom Pseudomonadati; phylum Pseudomonadota; class Alphaproteobacteria; order Rhodospirillales; family Aestuariispiraceae; genus Hwanghaeella; species Hwanghaeella sp. 1Z406. The sequence goes on along the minus strand of NZ_JBLZHU010000007.1, from coordinate 277,207 downwards.
GGCGCAAATCAGCGCATCGGTGACCGGCAAATGCCCTTCGGCATTCGGGGGGGTCAGTCCATAACCGGAGGATATCCAAAAATCGGGTCGAGAGGCCATAATCACCTATAACTCCCAGCTTGGGCCAGCAAGCAAGCCGCTGAGCTTCAGGGTTTGAGGCTTTCCATCGCTGGTGATGATCAAGTCACCCGTGTCCGTCAGGTCTGTGACCAGACCGCGCACCAGCGTCCCATCATTGGGGAAGCTGACCTGACTATCGCGCCCGGCGGCGCGTTCCAGCCATAAATCCTTGATAGAGACCAGGCCATCACGCTGCCAGCGATCCAGCCAGTTCAGAAAATAGCGACAGAAGCTTTCCAGCAAAGCCGGGGCTGAGGCTTCCCCGGCCCCCTCTTCATACAGCGATGTGCGGTCCAGTGTTTCACCGGGAAAGGGGTTTTTAGGATTGCCCATGATATCAATGGAAATCCGCGCCAAGATCCAGTCAGGAACAGTTGAAAGGTCCTCTTGCTGGGTGAATAAGGCCAGCCCCCCGGCCAGAGCGCCATTCACAAATAAGCGGTCAGGCCACGCCATATGAACCGCAACGCCCGGCGGCAGGGTCGCGCCCAGGGCATCATTGGCCGCTAGCATCAGGGGATAGATCACCTGAATCGCGTGCGATAATTCCGTTTCCGGTGCCAGCATGATAATGGCGTCCAACTGATCGGGGCGTTGTGAATAGCACACCGTACCGGGATCCATCCGCCTGCGTGTTGCGCGATACAGTGCCTCCCCCGGCAGGTTTGCATCGGGGGCGAAACCCATTCCAGTAAACAGCGGTGGTAGATTCAGGTCTTGTGACGGCACAGAGAACACACTTTCACGAAACGAAGTCTTGCGGTCAGCGTTTCTGACGTTAAGACTGTCCAATATTAATCCTTGTGAATATCTTTACGGTATCGGAGCCGACGTTTCCAGATGTCGAAACAGCATTTGATGACAACCAGTGAAATTGCCGCCTATCTGCGCATTAAAGAGCGCAAGATTTATGATCTGGTCGCCTCGAACCGGATCCCGTGTACGCGGGTGACCGGCAAACTTCTGTTTCCCAAGCCCTTGATCGATTTATGGATCGCGTCCGAAACGGAAGGCGGTGGATTGGAGCGGACAGAGCGCCGCCCCCCAATTGTTGCAGGCAGCCATGATCCATTGCTGGATTGGGCCTTGCGACAGGCCGATGCCGGGTTGGCGACCCTGTTTGATGGCAGCCTGAATGGATTGCGGCTGTTCCTGGAGGGTCAGGCGCTGTTCTGTGGTCTGCATGTGCCCGATGCCAGCGCCGAAGACCCTTTGGGGGCGACGGCGAACCGATATCTGTTTGGTGCTGGGGGAGAGGCTGGCGGCGCTGCCGCCCGTGTGGTTCTGGTGGAATGGGCACGGCGCAGCCAGGGACTGATCCTGCCCAAGGGGAATCCAAAAAATATTCAATCCTTGCAGGATCTGGCTCAGCAGGGGGCGTTGTTACGTCCACGCCAACCCCAGGCTGGCAGCCGGGTTTTGCTGGAAACCCTGATCATGAAAGCAGATATGAAACCCGGTTCTGTGCAGATGGATAAGACCGTCGCCCGCAGTGAGATGGAAGCTGCAACCGCTATTGCCGATGGAGAGGTCGATGCGGCCTTTGGCATTGCAGCGGTCGCGAAACGATTCGATCTGGATTTCGTCCCACTGGCGACGGAACGCTATGATCTGGCCATCGACAGGCGCGATTATTTTGAAGAACCGTTTCAGGCCTTGCTGGCCGTTACCCGCAGTTCGCAATTTGCAGAGCAGGCAGAACGGCTCACCGGCTATGACATTTCCGGTCTGGGCCAGGTCATGTTTAACGGCTGAGGGTTAAATCGCGGTTCTGTTACAGTACGTCATCGGAGATGGTACGCAGCGTTTGCCAACCGCCCTCCATGGCGATGAACAGGCCCGGCACTTGCGGCAGAATGTTTTCCGCATAAAATCGCGCTGTGGCAATTTTCGCCTTCAGGAATTCAGTATCCCCTTGTGGGTCTTCAGCCAGCTTTGCCAGGCACGTGCGGGCTGCGCGGGCCAGGACGGCCCCCCCTGCAGTAATGCCAAAGGCGCGCAGGTAATACGCAGCACTTCCGCCCACTGCATCCGGATTATCCTTTGCTGTGTCCAGCAACCATTCCGTGGCATCTTCCAGCGTATCGACGGCAATGGCGAAACGCTTGCGAATGACGGCCATATCGTCGCCTTCGACATCGTTCAGGGCGGTGATCAGGATATGAACCTCATCCAGATATTCCTGGGCAGCCTTGCCTTCATCGCGCAGCAGTTTACGACCGACCAGATCCATTGCCTGAATGCCATTCGTGCCTTCATAAATTGGCAGGATACGACTGTCGCGGAAATGCTGGGCGATCCCGGTTTCTTCAATAAAGCCCATCCCGCCATGAATTTGCACGCCCATGGACGTTAGTTCGACCGCCATATCGGTAAACCAGCCTTTGATTACAGGCGTTAACAGACCCACCCGGCGTTCTGACCACAGGCGCCAAGATTCATCATGATGTCGCTTTTGCTGATCCAGGGCCAGCATGGTTTCCAACACCAGCCCGCGCATCGCTTCTGCATGGCTGCGCATCGTCATCAACATGCGGCGCACATCGGCATGATCGGCAATGGGGGCCAGCTTCTTGTCGCCCGCGCGGCCCTGTTTGCGATCCAGGGCATAGCTGCGCGCCTGTTGATAGGACCGCTCGATGATGGACAGGCCTTGCAGGCCAACGGCCAATCGGGCGTTGTTCATCATCGTGAACATATATTCCAGGCCCCGGTTTTCTTCCCCGACCAGATAGCCGATTGCCCCGCCATTATCACCATAAGACATGACGCAGGTAGGTGATCCGGTGATCCCTGTCTTGTGTTCGATGGAGACACAGCGCAAATCATTGCGGTCCCCCGGGGTGCCATCGTCTTTAAGGATATATTTCGGCACCACGAACAGCGAGATTCCCCGCACCCCTTCTGGCGCATCTTCACAGCGGGCCAGTACCAGATGGATAATATTTTCCGCCATTTCATGTTCGCCATAGGTGATGAAAATCTTCATCCCCTGAATGCGATAGTGATCACCATCCCGTTTGGCCCTGGTCTTGATCAGGGATAAATCCGATCCGGCCTGTGGTTCGGTCAGGTTCATCGTGCCGGACCATTCGCCGGAAATCATTTTGGGCAGATAGGCCGCTTGTTGTTCCGGCGTGCCATGGACCTGCAGCGCTTCGACCGCACCCTGATTCAGCAGGGGGCACAGCGCCCAGGCCATATTGGCCGATTGCCACATCTCGGTAACGGCGGTGGCAATCGTCCAGGGCAGTTCCTGGCCGCCATATTCTGCCTCAAACGGCACGGAATTCCAGCCGCCTTCAACGAAGGCATGATAGGCCTCTGTATAGCCATCGGGGACACGCACGACGCCGTTCTCAATTGAGGCACCCTGCTTGTCGCCGGAATAGTTGATCGGGGCCAGTTGCTCTGAGGCAAATTTTCCAGCCTCCTCTAAGATCGCATCCACCAGATCAGGAGTTACCTCTCCGCAGCCGGGTAACTGCATGACCTGTTCCAACAGGCCCATGTCTTTCAGGACGAATTGCAGGTCACGGATCGGCGCGGCGTAAGGAATCATGGGAACCTCATTTCAACAGGAATTGGCGCAGATCTTTAAGCGTCAGGGATCGTTTTGCCGGGATTCATAAGTCCTTTTGGATCAAATAGAGTTTTCAGCGACCGCATCATATCCAATTCCACCGCAGATTTACAACGCAACAACTCGTCGCGCTTGGATCGCCCGATACCGTGTTCTGCTGAAATCGACCCATCCAGGGACAGGGCGACATCATGAACACGATGCTGCAACTCGGCATAACGCCCCAAAAACTCCCTGGCGGGCATGTCGATCGGCTGGGACAGATTGTAATGAATATTGCCATCGCCGACATGGCCGAAGGGATAGGGGCGAATGCCAGGCATCATCTCTTCCACCGCCGCATTGGCCTCGCGGATAAAGCGTGGAACCTGGCTTACGGGGACGGAGACATCGTGCTTCACCTGAGCCCCTTCGCGAACTTGCGCTTCGACAATGGCTTCGCGCAGGAACCAGATCTGGGCGCGTTGATCTTCCGATTGTGGCAATACCGCATCGATCACAAGGCCGTCTTCAAAGGCGTTTTCCAGCAGCGATTCCAGGGCTATCTTTGCGGCCCCATCGGTGCGGGGCCCACCGATTTCCATCAGGATCGTCCAGTCATAGGTTGTGTCGAAGGGCTGTTTGGCTCCCTCGACATACTTTTCTGCCCAATCCAGCGCAAATCCAGGCATCAATTCAAAGGACATCAGCGCATCGCCGCTGGCGGACCGGGCCCGCTCCAACAGGGTGACAGCCGTATCAAGATCGGCAATAGCCACCAGGGCGGTTGCACGTTCTTTTGGCAGCGGGAACAGCTTCAACACCGCTGCTGTGATAATGCCCAAAGTACCTTCGGACCCTAAAAATATCTGTTTCAGGTCATAGCCGGTATTGTCTTTGCGCAACCGTCGCAATCCGCTCCAAATCCGCCCGTCGGGCAGCACGACTTCCAGCCCCAGCACCAAATCGCGGGCATTGCCGTAACGCACAACATTAATACCCCCGGCATTGGAGGCCAGATTACCGCCGATCTGACAGGACCCTTCCGCCCCCAGGCTGAGTGGGAACAGTCGATCTGCCTGTTCCGCCACGCCCTGCAGGTCTTTCAGAATGCAACCCGCCTCAACCGTCATTGTGTAATTGGCGGCATCCACATCGCGCACGGAATTCATGCGCCCCAGATTAAGCAATAATTGCCGTCCCGTCGTATCGGGTGTCGCCCCCCCGACGCGGCCCGTATTGCCACCCTGTGGCACAATTTGCAGACCTGCTTTGTAAGCGATTGCCAGTATTTCGGCAACTTCCTGTGTATTGGCGGGGCGGGCCATTCCCAGGCACCGTCCTTCATAGACGCGCCTGGAATCAATCAGCCAGGGGGTCAGCGTTTCAGCATCGTCGACCCATCCTTTTGGGCCGAGGCATGTGCGGATACGAGACAGCGCGTCGCGCTCCACGTCGGTTGGTGTATAGGGCATCTCTGTCATAAGGTCAGATGTAGACCTTGATCCGCCGTCAAGCAAGAAGCTGCGTAAGGGGATGGGCGAAGGACACCCAACATACGATATGAAATATTAAATTTGTCACATCCGGGTCACACAGAAGTAACGCAGAAAAACTAAGAATGTAAACGGTTACAGCCTAGACTTGGGCGTACCTTATTTTGTGCGGATTTGATGGAAGATGTCAGATAAGAAGCGATCAAAAAATACGATCCGGGATGTGGCGCTGGATGCAGGGGTTTCCATCGCAACGGTTTCCCGGGTAGTCAACAAATTGGGGACCGTCAGTAAGGAAACTGAAGAGCGGGTGCAGCAATCCATTGATCGCATGGGTTTTCGGTTAAATGCATTTGGGCGCGGCCTGTCGACATCGCGCAGTTATACTATCGGGGTGATGATCCCCAGCCTGTCCAACCCGGTTTTCGCCGATGCGGTATCCGGGATCACTCAAGAGGCCAGCAAGGCTGGCTATAATGTCATGATCGCTGCAACGGACTATCAGCATGCGGCAGAAATCAGCACTGTTTCGACATTCCTAGAGCGACAGATCGACGGAATGATTTTAACCGTCGCCGACCCGATGCACAGTGATGCCCTGGATATGCTGGAGGCTGCACAGGCCCCCTATGCCCTGATTTACAATCAAGTCTCAAAGAGTGACAGGCTGACTGTGACGGTCGATAACGTTGCGGCCGGGGACGCTGTGGCGCGGTGTTTTCATACTCAGGGTCACAGAACCATGGCGATGATATCCGGCAGTTTTGCAGAATCCGATCGCGCCATTGCCCGTCGGGATGGCTTTGTGACGGGGATTGCCGCACTGGGTCTGCCCACGCCCGTCATCCATGAAGTCGGCTTTGTGAATCTGGATATAGAACCTGTCTTGCAATCTCTGTTTGAAGATCAGGACAAAGCCCCGACCGCGCTGTTCTGCTCTAATGATCTGCTTGCCATATCCGTCATCAGCGGCCTGGAGCGACGCGGCCTTCGTGTGCCCGATGATGTTTCGGTCATGGGCTTTGATGGAATTGCAATCGGCACACATCTTCACCCCACTCTGGCAACGGTGGTTCAGCCGTCCAAACGGATGGGAGAAGTTGCGGCGCAGTGTTTGCTGTGTCGTATCAACGGGGAGGGGGGCATGCAGTCAACACTCCTTCCCTTCACATTAAGACTGGGAGAATCGACGGGGCGCGCCTGCAAGCAACTCCCCGCCGATCTTCAGACCCCACACAAATCCGTGCACAGGAGACCCGCACAATGATTCATAGGACCCTGAAACTGTTAGGTTTGGCCGCTGCATTCAGTGTAACGGCAGGATTATCCGCAGCGCAAGCTGAAGACGCCATTTGCTATAACTGCCCCCCGCAATGGGCCGATTGGGCAACGCAATTGACGGTGATTAAAGAAAATCTGGGTTATGACATTCCCCATGACAATAAGAATTCCGGTCAGACCTTGTCTCAACTTCTGGCGGAAAAGGACAATCCTGTCGCAGACGTCGCCTATTATGGTGTGTCCTTTGGCATCCAGGCGGCCGAACAGGGTGTCGTAGACGCCTATAAGCCCACCCATTTCGATGAAATTCCAGAAGGCCTGAAAGATCCAGAAGGCCGCTGGTTTACCATTCATTCCGGTACGCTGGGTTTTTTCGTGAATGTGGCGGCGCTGGAAGGCAAGCCGGTACCCCAGTCTTGGGCTGACCTTTTGAAGCCGGAATACAAAGGCATGGTTGGTTACCTGGATCCGACATCCGCTTTTGTTGGTTATGCGGGCGCCGTTGCCGTTAATCGCGCGATGGGGGGCAGCCTGGACGATTTTGGTCCCGGTATCGAGTATTTCAAGAAACTGGCCGCCAATGATCCAATCGTGCCGAAACAGACTGCCTATGCACGCGTCGTGTCGGGTGAAATTCCAATCCTGCTGGATTATGACTTCAACGCCTATCGCGCGAAATACAAGGACATGGCCGATGTTGCCTTTGTCATTCCCGCCGAAGGCACCGTTGTGGTCCCCTATGTCATGAGCCTGGTTAAGAATGCCCCCCATGCGGAAAAGGGCAAAAAGATCCTGGACTTCATCATGTCCGATAAGGGTCAGGCCGTTTGGGCCAACGCCTTCCTGCGTCCAATCCGGGCCTCTGCCATGAGTGCAGACGTGGCGAAGAAATTCCTGCCCGAGTCAGATTATGCGCGCTCCACGCCGGTTGACTATTCGAAGATGGCCGCCGTGCAGGACGGTTTTGCCCAGAAGTACCTTGCCGAAGTTCGCTAAGGTTTAAGCGTCTCCAGGCGCGGGGGGATGCATTCCCCCGCGCCTGGATGGCCCTTCAGCTTGGTCTTTAATTGTTTGGATCGCCCGATGAAAGCCAACAATACCCTATTGTTTTTTCTCGCCTTACCAGCGGGACTGGTCTTTTTGGCCTTCTTTCTGATCCCCATGGTTCGGTTATTGGGTATCGGCGCATCCGGGGACGAGGGAATGGCTGCCTATCTTTCCATCCTGACAACACCGCGCCATTTTCAAAGCATGATCGCGACCGTTCTTCTGTCCTGTGGTGTGACCCTGGTGGCGGTCGCTGTTTCAACGGTTTCTGGCCTGTTTCTGGTGCGCAATCAGTTTCCAGGCCGCAGCATTCTGATTTCCATGCTGACCTTACCGCTGACCTTTCCCGGCGTCGTTATTGGCTTCCTGGTCATACTTTTGACCGGACGACAGGGCCTCCTGGGGATCTTCACCAAGGCGATCACCGGGGACAAGGTTGTCCTTGCCTATTCCATGGTCGGTTTGTTCATCGGTTATCTGTATTTTTCAATTCCGCGGGTGATTTTAACGGTTATGGCCGCAGCGGAAAAACTGGACTCCGCCCTGGAAGAGGCCGCCCGGTCGCTGGGTGCACCCACCTGGCGTGTTGTGTGGGATGTTATTCTGCCTGCGCTGAAACCCGGTCTGATCGCGTCCGGGGCGATCTGTTTCGCCACATCGATGAGCGCGTTTGGCACCGCCTTCACGCTGGCGACCAATATCGATGTGCTGGCTATGACGATTTACACGGAATTTACCTTGGGTGCCAATCTTGCAGGCGCAGCCAGCCTTTCCATTGTCTTAGGCCTGGTGACCTGGGCGGCCTTATTTATCGCCCGCAGCCTGTCAGGCGCTGCTGTCGCCGGGGGCGGGTAGGAAACATCCAATGAAATCGCGCACTCTCTTTTGGCTGCAATTGGCATTCACGTTGGTCCTGTGTGCCTTCCTGATTGGACCGGTGCTGCTGTCCGTCGCTGCAGGCGTTACGGAAAACTATTTCCTGGGCATAACCAGCGGCATCACAGTGCGGTGGGTGATGGAAGTATTGGCCCTGTATATGGATACAATCTATCTGTCCCTGTGGATCGCTGTGTGTTGTTTGCTGTCCAATCTGGTCCTTGGTGTGCCCATGGCCTATGTCCTGGCAAAAAAGGGCGGGCGTCTGGCGCGCTTTCTTGAGGAACTGATCGTCCTGCCGATTGCCATTCCCGGCCTTGCCATCGCCCTGGCTTTGATTGTCAGCTATGGCGGTTTTCGGGATTTCCGAACTGGCTGGGCCTTTATCCTGGTCGGTCACATTCTCTATACGCTGCCCTTTATGGTGCGGTCAGTTCTGGCCGTCCTGCAAAGCATCAATTTCCGCGAATTGGAGGAAGGGGCTGCCAGCCTGGGGGCAGGTTTCAGGCAGCGTTTTTTTGGTGTCGTCATTCCCAATTGTCGTTCCGGCATATTGGCGGGGGCCTTGATGACATTCACGCTGTCTATCGGGGAATTCAACCTGACCTGGATGCTGCATACACCGCTGACAAAGACATTGCCCGTTGGACTGGCCGATTCCTATGCATCGATGCGGTTGGAAGTCGCCAGCGCCTATACCCTGATTTTCTTTATTCTGATCGTGCCAGTTCTGATCCTTATGCAGGCGCTGACCAATCGACGTTTCTGATCGCAGAAGGGGACCCCAATGTCCGCTAAGACTGAAATACACCTACGCCAATGTGGTAAAACATTTCCAGATGGCACCCGGGCATTGGAGCCCCTGGACCTGACCATCGCAGGCGGTGAAACGCTGGTCCTATTGGGGCCTTCGGGCTGTGGTAAGACGACCTTGCTGCGGATGATTGCCGGATTGGAAAGCCCTGATCGGGGCGGCCAGATCGTCTTTAACGACGATGATGTGACCCATCTGCCTATTGAGAAACGGGCTGTCGGGATGGTGTTTCAATCCTATGCCTTGTTTCCAAACATGACCGTATGGGAAAATGTCGCCTATGGCCTGAAGGTCCAGCGACGCCCGGCTGCGGAAATTAAACAGCGCGTCCAGGGCGTCATGGATATGATGCAGATAACCCCACTGGCCGATCGTCGCATTAATCAGCTCTCCGGGGGGCAGCGCCAGCGGGTGGCCTTAGCGCGTGCGACGGCGGTTCAACCCCGTGTGCTGCTGTTGGACGAGCCGCTGACTGCCCTGGATGCGCTGCTGCGGGACCATCTGCGCGTCGAAATTGATACCCTGCTGCGCACGCTTGGGATTACGGCGGTCTATGTCACGCACGATCAGGGCGAAGCCATGGCACTGGGCGACAGGATCGTGGTAATGAGCAACGGTCGTATCGAACAGATCGGAACGCCACGCCAAATCTATTTTGAGCCCCAAACCGATTTTGTGGCTGATTTCATCGGCACAATAAACCGGGTGCCGTCATCGCTGATCGCGAATGACAAGGGAACCTCCCATCACGGTCCTTCTGTGATGTTCAGACCCGAGGATGTCGAAATCGTGCCTGTCGGGCAGGGGGAAATGGAAGGTCATGTCGTCTCCTGCCTATTCCTTGGGGATCGTGTTCGCATTGTCTTGGACGTTGCGGCGACAAATACTGTCACGATTGATCTGCCCGCCCGTTACACTGTTGAAATTGGTCAGAAATTGGCGCTGGTCATCGCAAAGAAGATGGCCCTGTCCTGCGTCGAATAAATCATAAGGATGATCCTATGCGCATCGCGCAATTAACCGACACACATATAAAAGCCCCTGCAACCCTGGCCTATGGGCGGGTTGATACTGCCCGGTATTTGGAAGCCGCAGTCGCCCATATCAATAGCATGGCGTCGGATCTGGATGCCGTCTTTATAACAGGTGACTTGGTCGATGGCGGTAAGGCCATAGAATATGCGGTTTTGTATTCCATCCTATCAGGCCTTACCGTTCCGTTTTATCTGGCCTGTGGCAATCATGATGACCGTGCCGGCATCCGTCAGGCTTTTCCCGATCCCCGATATGACGATGACCCCAAAGCCCCGCTGCAATATGTGATCGAATGGAAAAATCTGCGCGGCATTGTGCTGGACAGTTCTGTCCCAGGCGAATCCCATGGACAGTTTTGCGAAAGCCGTCTGGCATGGCTGGCAGATACATTGAAAGCGCGCCCAGATATCCCGGCTATGATCTTCATGCATCATCCGCCCTTCGTAACCGGCATCCATCATATGGATGTTCAGAATTTGCGGCAGCCTGAACGGTTTTTTGAGGTGCTGACAAAGGCAGGCACGGTACGCCATATCGCCTGTGGACATGTTCACAGGGCCTGCGAAACGGTCCTGAACGGCATTGGCGTCAGCATCGCCCCAAGTCCTGCCCATGCTGTGTCTTTGGATTTTGACCCAACTGGGCAGCCTGGATACACACTGGAACCGCCACTGCTGAGAGTGTTCAATGTCAGCGACAAAGGACAGGTCGTTTCGCATTTGAGTCCGATTGGCCAATTTGACGGTCCCCATCCGTTCTTTAACAGCGATGGTTCTTTCTTATAATCAATCACTATCGGGTATTGTGACACACTGGTGGAGAAATATGCCGCGTTAAGCACACGTTAATACCTGCTGCTTTATCATTAATGAATATAAGGTAGTAGGAGCGTGATGACATGATATCTGCATGCAAGAATGCTGTTAGCAACGCGTATCGTATGATCGGGGATCTGGACGAGTCCGGTGCATCGCGCGTTGAGAAGCATTTGTCCGCATGCAGTATTCGCGATGCCTGTCCCTATGCACAAGAATGCAGCCGGACGCTGGCCCTGCTGCGCCGCGATATCGGTGATACGAACGGGTCAGATATCGTGTATCTGTTTTCCCGTCACGCGGCACAGTAATCTCAATGTGCTGGAAAACACAAACGCCCCCGTAACCAGAACGGGGGCGTCAATGTAACGCTGTATTGGCCCACTGATTTACAGGGCTTTCAGGATTGCCTCTGCGGAGGAAACTTCGAAAGCGCCCGGTGCTTCAACAGCCAGATGGGTGACGGTGCCATCGTCTACCACCATCGCGAACCGCTGACCGCGCACGCCCAGACCAGCCGCGACCAGATCCAATTCAAGACCCAGGGCCTTGGTGAAGGCGGCGGAACCGTCGGCCAGCATATCGACCTTATCGTCTGCGCCCTGGTCCTTGCCCCAGGCGCCCATGACAAAGGCGTCATTGACCGCAAGGCAGGCAATCTTGTCGACGCCCTTAGCCTTCAAGGCGTCGGCATTTTGCACGAATCCCGGCACATGTTTGGCAGAGCATGTCGGGGTAAACGCACCTGGAACCGAAAACAGGACGACCTTACTGCCTGCAAAATACTTTGCCGTATCAACTTCTTCAGGCCCATTCGTGCCCATCTTCTTTAATGCAATGGCAGGAATTTTTTCGCCTTCTTGTATGCTCATTGGTTTGCTTCCCTTTGATCTGGTTTGTAATGGGCCACGCCTGATTTGTGACCGCCGTTAATCGTATCTGGACATAAGCGGTTTTCAGGACTTGTCCAGAGGGTCCTGTTTCTTAATCTGAGGTCGCGATGCGCGCCTGTGGATCTGCCTGCACAGCAGCGGATTTCACCGCGTTGGCAGTCAGCAGTTCCGGCAACGCTATGCCTTGTGGGGCGGCAGGTCCATAGACAATGTTAAACGGAATACCATAGCGTCCATGCTGGGCCAGGAAGTCGGAAATAACCGGGTCCGGCCGGGTCCAGTCGGCTTTCATGGCAATCACATCGGGCCCAGACAGCCAGTCAGCGACAGATCCCACCTCTACAACCGTTTTCTTGTTCCATTGACAGGTGACGCACCAATCCGCCGTGACATCGACAAAGACGGTTTTGCCACCTGCAACAAGAGTGGAAATTGCGCCAGGGTCAAATTGTTGCCACTGAATGCCTGAAGCATCGACACGGCTTTGCCCACCGGCGGTTGGGCTGTGCGGGGTCATTGTCAGGGGGGCCAGTACTGCGGCCAGGGCCAGGACGGCGGAAACGGGCCAGGCGGCCCGCGCCAACCTGGATCCTGCAAGGTTACGGGTTCCCAGGACCAGTGCGGCCAACAGGGCCAATGCGCCGACAGCCAAGGCGTTTTCTGTGCCTATCGTGGTCCTTAGGACGGTCAGCAGCCAGACCGCCGTGCCTGCAAGGGCCAGGGCCAGGACCCCTTTCAGTGCCAGCATCCATCGGCCGGGACGCGGCAGGAACCGCACTAAATCGGGGACCATGGCGACCATCAGATAGGGCAGCGCCAATCCCAAGCCCAGCGCCAGGAAAACAGCCAGAATTTCCAACGGGCCCGCGCCCAGGGCAAAGCCAACGGCCGTTCCCAGAAAGGGCGCGCTGCAAGGCGTCGCCAATAGGGTTGCAAAGGCCCCGGTCAGGAAATCGTGAAACAGGCTATCGCGTCCCGCACCCATTGCAGCCGCCCGATCCCCCAGGCGTCCGGGCAAACGAAACTCAAACAGTCCCAACAGATTACAGGCAAACAAGGTAATCAGCGCGACCATCAGGGCCAGGAATACCGGTTGTTGGAACTGGATGCCCCAGCCAACGCTGAGGCCAGCCTGTTTGACGCCAATCGCGGCCCCCGCCAGGAGTAGGAAGGAAACGATAATCCCGGCGGAAGACGCCAGGAACCCGGCACGAATTGACGCGGCAGATTTGCCGGATTTCGCCAGAACCGACATCAGCTTCAGAGAGAGGACCGGCAATACACAGGGCATCAGATTTAAAATCAGCCCCCCCAAAAGGGCTATACCCAGGATCGTCCACAGCGTTATCTGATCTGTCGGCCCGGCCATGGCACTATCCAGAGGCAGGGCATCTTGAATGGGCGTGATATGGGATTCCAGGGCACGCGGACCATCCACCACGGTCACCGTTACACCTTCTTCTTGCAGGGATGTCAGTGTCATTCGGGGCGGGGCGGTAACGCGCAGAACTGCTGACATTTTGTCATCAGACAGGGACACTTTTGGCGCGTCAAAATAGGCACCACCGGGTCCTTCGATAAAGGCGTCGGGCTGGGTAAAGGGGGCGCCCTGTGCGGTCACGGTAATGCCAAGTTCCACCTGATCCTGGGGGCGGTGTTGCAGGCTGGCATGTGTGACAGTCATTCCAGCCAGGGCGGTATCCGTGGCAGGTACGGTGGCGCGATACTGGTCGATCAGATGCGCCCCCGACGCCAGGTCGGGTTTGCCGGTTGGAAGGTCCAGGGCGACACTGGCATGTCCGGGGATGCAGATTTCTGCACAGACCAGGAAATCAATCTCTCCATTCAACTGGATTGGCGCACCGGAATGGATGGGGGTCACTGTCAGGGGAAAGACGACCGCATCTTCGTACCCCAAAGTCCCGATATCAAAAATTTCAAACCGTTTGGGAACCGGCCACTGCATGCTGACGGCCTCAACATTGTCTGACCCGGTCCAATCTGCGACAGGGGGCAGTCCCGCGTCGCCAGGGCTGCGCCAATAGATTTTCCAGCCGGGCTGCATGCGAAATTGCAGGCCCAGCCGCAGGGCTTCATCCTGACCGACCGCCGTTGTTGCAGAAATCAGCCGGGCAGAGGCATATTCGTTTCCGTCCCAGGCGCTTTCCCCAGGGTTTTCTTGGGCATAACTTGACCCGGCGCTGCCAATCAACAGGGTGACTGCGACGATACCGGCATGGAATGCCTTAAGAAACCTGGACTGGATCGCATTTGAAAACTGCATAAAAATCCAATGTTTTCGGCTGTGCCTTTGAATACAGCCCCCTATATAGGCCAGATGACGGTTGCTAAAAACTCACAACTGCGTGCGGCCCTTCGTCGCTTGATAATTTTGATATGTGTCGATGACGCTGGAACTAAGCCATAATTTCTTGATAGACTGGGATCAATGTCAAAGTCAACTCAAACCAATGATGCGGGGCCGATGCCAGAAAAAACCCATAATCATTCTGGATACTTAACCGGACAATTCCTGGTGGCGATGCCCAGCATGAATGATCCACGCTTTCAGCGGACGGTGATTTTCGTCTGTGTGCATAATGCAGAAGGGGCGATGGGCCTGGTGGTTAATCGGCATGTAGAATCGCTGACCTTCGATGAATTGCTGGAACAGTTGGATATCAGTCGCGCGGGTATCGGTGATCCGATCAGCGTGCATTTTGGCGGTCCGGTCGAATCCGGGCGGGGATTTGTCCTGCATTCAACGGACTATATGCGCGAAGGCACCGTTGTTATGGATAACGGCATTGGATTGACGGCAACTGTTGATATTCTGCGCGATATTGCCGAAGGGGCGGGCCCCCAGGAAACCTTGTTGGCGTTGGGTTATGCCGGTTGGGGGCCAGGGCAACTGGATTCAGAAATACAGGAAAACGCCTGGCTGACGGTTCCGGGCGATGCCAGCCTGCTGTTTGATTCCTCGTTAGAGGAGAAATGGGACCGCGCCGTCGCGTTGCTGGGATTTGACCCCAATCTTTTGTCATCAGACAGTGGTCGCGCCTGAACATACTTTCTCACGTCCGCGTTACCTGCAATTGACGCCAGCGCTGTTTCGCTCAAATTTGGGATCAGGCGCCGGATTTTTGGCGTGGTCACAGTTTTTGAGGGAGCGCGATTTCAATGCTAATCAAGATCAAACGGGGATGGGAACTGCCTGAATCCGCCGCCATCAGCGAGAGCGACTATCACAACCGTCGCCAATTGTTGAAGGGGTTGGCCAGTGGCGCATTTCTGGCCGGGACTGCATTGGCAACCGGCATTGGCGGTAGCCGCCGCGCCTTTGCTGATACCGACCCGTCCGCTGGACTATATCCGGTTCCCCGCAATGAATTGTATAAGGTGCCAGAGCGCGGTCTGACCGACGAAAAGGATGCGACCACCTATAACAATTACTATGAATTTGGCAGCCAGAAGAGCATTTCTGAAGAAGCCCAGGCGCTGAAAATCCGCCCCTGGGAAATCAGGATCGATGGCATGGTCGAACAACCCATGATGCTGGACATCGATACCCTGTTGAAAAAGGTTCAGTTGGAAGAGCGCGTTTATCGCCACCGCTGTGTTGAGCGTTGGGCAATGACCGTGCCCTGGTCCGGCTTTCCCATGTCGCAACTGATCGCGCTGGCAAAACCCACTAATGACGCGAAATACGTCAAAATGCAGACCTTGGCTGACAAGGAAACCATGCCGAATCTGTCCGCTGATTGGTATCCTTGGCCTTATACTGAAGGCCTGACGATGGCAGAGGCGATGAATGACCTGACCTTCCTGGTGACCGGGATGTATGGCAAACCCGTGCCCAAGCAGAACGGGGCCCCGTTGCGCATCGCGCTGCCTTGGAAATATGGGTTCAAATCAATCAAGTCGATTGTCAGCTTCACCTTCACCGATCAGCGCCCGGTCAGCTATTGGGAAGAGTTGCAAAGCAGTGAATACGGATTCTGGGCCAACGTGAATCCGGATGTTCCGCATCCCCGCTGGTCCCAGGCACAGGAACAATTGCTGACAACCGGTGAAAGAGTCCCCACGAAAATCTATAATGGATATGGTGAGTTTGTCGCCAGTATGTATGACGATATTCGTGAGAGTGCCGGGGATCGACTGTATCGCTAACAAACACAACTCATTGAAATAGAACGCTATTGTGAGGCCCATTCCGGAGTTTCCTCTCTGGAATGGGCCTTTTTATTTTTCAAAATTAGCTAAAATACCATGTAAATTTTCGGAAATTTTAATCAGAGAAATTGGGAGAATTTGCAAAAAGTCTTATTATCAAGAAATACTGGTGTGATGGCCTTGCGACTATATCGCAAGCATATGGATTAAAGAGGTTTTGTGCCGAGGGTCATGGATCGTCGAAGCCGATAAAAACCTTGGATCCGGGCCAGAAAGTAGGTGGGTCGTCGGTCGAAGTGTGACGACCATCACCGAAGAGTGCGGACAATATATTTTATATTGGATTTAGCTGGTTTTGTATCCTGACCCCAGCGCCAGCGTTTACGGGTCTCTTGGAATAGATTGTGGGTAACGGAATATGAATATTCTTCAGGCCTTGCAGGCTCAGAACGGTTCAGAGGGCGAAACTTTCGTCGAACTGAACGCCAATGGTCCAACCGTCGTACCCGGTGGGGATGACGTTCTGTTGGGGGAATATTCACATGTCGGCCCCGATCTTCAGATTATCCTGCCCAGTGGCGAAACAATCGTTGTCGTTGATTACTTTGCAGGCGGGGGTGCGCCCCCGGATTTGGCCACAGATGGTGGGGCGGTTGTAAATGGCGGCCTGGTTTCACAACTGGCAGGACCAATGGTGCCCGACCTTCAGGTCGCCCAGACTGGCACCAGTGACGCAACAGGAGAACCTGCCGGTTCCGTCGACAGCCTGAAGGGGATTGTGACGGCGCAACGCGGCGGTGTTGAAGTTGAACTGGGCGCAGGCGATCCGATTTATGAAGGCGATGTGATCGTCACCGGCGGTGATTCGGCGGTCGGGATCGTGTTCGCGGATAACAGCACCATGTCGATGGGCGGCGATGCCCGAATCTCGATTGACGAGATGGTCTATGACGCCTCTGCGCAATCTGGGTCTCAACTGTTCGATATCGTTCAGGGGGCGTTTGTTTTCGCCAGCGGCCAGATTGGGCACAATAATCCAGAAGACGTGCAGGTCCGCACGCCAGTTGCCACGATCGGTATTCGCGGCACGAAATACGGTGTCAATGTGGATCAGGAAAAAGGCGACGCCACCGTCACCCTGTTTGAAGGGGCGGTCGTGGTGGAAAACAGCGCCGGTCAGGTTCTGTTAAGCTCGATTGGTCAGTCTACGATTGTCACCTCTGCCTTCACGGCACCGGGCAACGTCTTTACCATGGACCCGGATACTCAGACCGCCACCTATGGCGATGCCATTGATTTCAGCCCGAACGCGCCGCAATTGCGGGAAGATGACGACGGCGGGGGTAATGATCCCGATGACTTGAGTGCAGATGAACTGGAGGATCTGGCGGACCAGTTGGATGATTTGGACACCGCCGCAGGCCCCAGCGGTGCGATAGCCGGCCTCACAGAGAGCGGGCTATTTTTACGAATTCTCAATGCTGGTCTGGGCAATGACTCCCAAAAGATATCCGGGGTGTTGCCCCCCAGTGATGGGGGAGGTGGGTCTCCATTCACGCGCCCTCCAGGATCGACGCCTTTTGATGTTCCCTTGAGTCAGATCATTCCAAGCAATAACAACAATGGTAGCCAACAAGACAGTGGCAGCAGCGCCTTCCAGACATTTACATTTGGCAATTCCGGTGGCTCCTACACATACAGCTATGGCAGCGGTAACTATGATGTCTTTGGTGGCAGCGGCTTTGATCTGTTCACGATCAATGCGTCGGGCGTCACGTCGGGCACGGGGTGGAGTGTCGGTCAGGATTCTTCCGGGAACGTTCTGATTAACGAAGTCGGCGGCGTTGGCACGTCAATCAATATGGATGGCGTTGAAGAGCTGGGAGTCACTACCGGCAGCGGAAGCGACTCTATTTCGATTGGAAACCTTGTCGGCACCGATATCGCCGAAAGCACAGTTATCTTGAATACCGGCGCTGGCGATGATGTCGTCGCCGCAGCAGAAGCGGGCAAGCGCCTGGTGGTGGATGCCGGGGATGGCAATGACACCGTCGTTGGCAGCACGTCCAATGATGATATGCGCGGCGGGGCTGGTGACGATATCCTGGATGGCGGCACCGGCAATGACCTGCTGCGCGGGGAGGCTGGCGATGACATCCTGCTGGTGACGCTGGAAGGCGGCACGGTAGAATTTTCTGAAACAGCAGGACAGTCCGATTCCGAAGAATTCGAATTTGGCGACAGCGACGCTGCGCAAAACCGGGTCTATGACATTGTTGAAGGGGGCGAAGGAGACGATACGGTTATCCTGCGCTTCACCGATGAACAGGCGCTGAACGCCGATTTCGTGTCGGATTTGATCGCGCTGAAAGAATTCATTGCCAGCGGGGATACGGAAACCGTTCGCACCTTTGACACTTTGGGCCTGCAAATCAGTGGTGTCGAAAATGTTGAATTTGCGGGCAATTTCCCGGATCCCAGCTTTACCCCGACACTGAGTTTCACCCAAGGGGTTGAGGATGGCACGGTCGCGTTGAGCCTGACGCTGGATGACGGGGCCGACAGCCCGTTCTTAAGCGTCTCGGTATCCCTGACAGGCATTCCTGAAGGGGCCGTTCTGACCGCTTCGGATGGAACGCAATTTCCGGGCGGCACAGCCATTTCCCTGACCGTGGCGCAATTGGGCGATATGTCCATTCAACTGCCGCCGGATTCGGATCAGAATCTGGATC
The DNA here is from genome assembly GCF_048892425.1 of Hwanghaeella sp. 1Z406. Lineage (NCBI taxonomy): Bacteria > Pseudomonadati > Pseudomonadota > Alphaproteobacteria > Rhodospirillales > Aestuariispiraceae > Hwanghaeella > Hwanghaeella sp. 1Z406. The sequence goes on along the minus strand of NZ_JBLZHU010000007.1, from coordinate 258,363 downwards.
TGGATGTCTCTGTATCGGCACAGAATGTCCTGACCGATGCGTCCGGTGTGACGGAAACCACCGCCACGGTTCCTGTTCTGGGGGTCGCTGATGATCCGATTGTGACGGTCAGCAATGCATCCGGGTCGGAAGATGGGGCAATTTCCCTGTCTATTTCTGTGGCACAAGGCGACGCGGATGGGTCGGAGACCCTGACGGTTGAGATAGAAGGATTGCCCGTTGGCGCATTTCTGACCGATTCAGAAGGCACCTTGCTGGACCCAGCGAATGTGCCAGTCGCGGCCCTGTCTGGCCTGCAATTGCAACCGCCTGCGAATTATTCCGGCACGCTCTCTCTCAGCGTTGTCGCGACAAGTTCCGAAAACGGGACCAGCGCAACGGTCAGCCAAAACTTCACCGTTGATGTTGCAGGGGTTGCCGATAAAGCGGTCATCGAGGCACAGGATGCCACAGGACTGGAAGGTGGAACAGTTGCGTTGGGACTGTCCGTTGGACTGCCCGATGGTGATGAAACGCTGACGGTTGCTATTTCAGGCCTTCCATCCGGCGCGACGCTGGTGGATGCAGGCGGGAATACTGTTGATCCTGCCAATATTCCTGCGGATGGTGTCAGTGGCCTGTCGGTGCAAGTCCCAGCGGATTATTCCGGCGACATGAATTTGACAGTGACCGCAACGACCCAGGACGGCAACAGCACGGCGGTTGCCACACAATCGCTGATGGTTTCGGTTTCTGGCGTTGCAGATGATCCTGTCATTTCGGTTGGCAATATTCAGGGCACAGAAGATGGCGTGATTGCCTTGTCCTTGAATGTCGCCTCTGGGGATGCCGATGGGTCAGAAGCGATAACGGTTTCGATTTCGGGCCTGCCCGAGGGCGCGCGCCTGTTGGATGCGCAAGGCCAGGATATCACCGATCCGTCGGCGATGACGCCTGATCAACTGGCGGGTCTGCAGTTGGTGCCGCCGCTGAATTTCTCTGGCACGATTGATCTGACGGTTTCGGCGACCAGTTCAGAAGACGGAACCCAGGCGACATCGACGGAGACATTCAGTGTCGCCGTGATTGGCGTTGCCGACGCGCCAACCCTGGATGTTGTCCAGGCGGAAGGTCTGGAAGGGCAGGAAGTGCCCTTGTCGATCTCCTCTGTGCTGACCGACACTGATGGATCGGAAACGCTGAGCATCGAAATCAGCGGCCTGCCACAGGGCTTCACCCTCAGCGATGGGACCAATACCTATTCAGGCAGCCCGGTTTCCATTCCTGCCGCGTCTTTGTCTTCCCTGGCCCTGATTCCCTTGGCCGGGTTCGCAGGCTCTGTCGCGCTCAGCGTGACGGCAACCGCGACAGAAGGCGACAGTGTCAGCAGCGTAACCGAAACCCTGGGTGTGACCTTTGGGGCCGTTGCGGTGCAGCCGGTCCTTAGCGTTCTGAACGCAACGGGATCTGAAGACAGCAGCATTCCGCTGACCATAAATGCCAGTGCCTCCAGCGGTGGGGATGCAGTCAGTGTTACAATTGCGGGCCTGCCTCAAGATGCCGTTCTTACCAATACGGCAGGCGATACCTTCAGCGGCAGTCCGATTGTCCTGACGCCAGACCAACTGACGGGATTGACCGTTACGCCGGGCGCAAATTCGGATGCGGATTTCACCCTGACCATTACCGCAACTGCGCAGGATGGCGATCAGACGGCGGAATTGTCGTCCAGCCTGACCGTGACGGTTGATCCGGTGGCAGACACACCCAGCCTGACGGTTAATTCTGTCGTCGGCATTGAAGACCAGCCGATTGCCCTGTCCCTCAGCGCGGCCTTGTCCGATACGGATGGGTCGGAAAGCCTGACGGTAGAAATTGCCGGTCTGGATGAAGGCTTCGTTCTGAAAGATGCTGATGGCGTCACGTATAGCGGTGATCCGGTTGAGGTCCCAGCAGATGCCTTGGCGGGTCTGTCTTTGATTACCCCGCTGAATTTCTCGGGCAGTGTCGGGCTGACGGTGCGGGCGATTTCGACGGAGGCCGATGGCGGCGCATCGAAAGTGGTGGAAAAGAACTTTTCTGTCAGCGTTACCCCGGATCTGGACCTGCCAACAATTTCCCTGGTCAGCGCCAGCGGCGCGGAAGACGAGAGCATCCCGCTGGACATCACCATCGGCAATGTCGATCCCAGCGAGACTGTCAGCGTCACGCTGTCCAATATTCCAGACGGCGCGACCCTGACCAATTCTGCGGGGGAAAGTTTTGAAGGCAGTTCTGTCAATCTGACGGTTGATCAGTTGGACGGTTTGGCGATCATTCCGCCACAAGATTCCAGCGTGGATTTTAACCTAAGCGTGACCGTATCGACCAGCGATGGCGTTTCATCGGAAAGCACGTCGCAAACCCTGGATGTTACCGTTGCAGCCCGTGCGGATGCGCCGGACTTCACGGTCAGTGATGTGAATGTGGTTCTGGGCCGCGCTGACTCTTCAACGGAAATCGGAACCTCAGGCGATGATACGATCATCGGCGGGGCTGGCAGCGATACCCTGTTGGGTGGCGATGGCAATGACCATCTGATCGGCGATGGCGATAATCTCAGCGCAACCGTCTCATTGGATATCGCAGCGGCCGTGACCGACATAGACGGGTCTGAAATCGCGACCGTCACCTTGTCCGGCCTGCCCGATGGTGTTCAGCTGTGGCAGGACGGCGAACTGCTGGTGACCGGGGGCAGCGTTACCCTGGCTTCAGATGCTTTGGAGTCAGTACAGTTGATCGTTCCCCCTGGAACGGCTGATTTCGACCTTAGCGTCACGGCGCGGGTAACAGATCGCGACCCTGATGGTGGCGGACATTCCCGCACGGAAACCAAGAGCTTTACTGTTTCTGTCGACGATGGAACCGGGCAGGGCTCTAACGACGTGCTGAATGGCGGTGCGGGGGATGACATTCTGGAAGGCGGGGCCGGGGCCGATACGCTGATTTCTGGCGAAGGCGCTGATACCCTGCTGGGGGGCAGCGGCAATGATGCCTTGCGTGTTATCAGTGATGGCGTGGGGGTTGATGTCGTCGATGGCGGCGCGGGGGTCGATACGCTGACCCTGACAGTGATGCCCTGGGATCTGGAAAATCAGACAATCGTTGACGAGCTTCATGCCCTGGTTGAATTCGTTCAGTCGGGTGATGCGGCCACAGGGGCACAGGTTTTCTCTGCGCTTGGCCTGGATGTGCGGGGGGTTGAGGCCCTGTCAATTGTCGACATCAATGGCAGCCCCATCGACGTTGGCAGCATCGTTGTCCCGGACCCGGATGCCGGGATCGTCTTTACTGGCGATAACAGCGACAATGTTGTGACGGGCACGGAAGGGGACGATACCCTGTCGGGCGGCGGCGGCAATGACACGATTACCGGCGGTGGCGGCAATGATACGCTCAGCGGCGATGCTGGAAATGACATCTTGTATGGTGGTGCAGGCAATGACAGCCTGGATGGCGGCACTGGTAATGACACCCTGTATGGTGGCGCTGGCGATGATTCGATGGCGGGTGGTTCTGGCAATGACACAATCTATGCCGATGGTGGATCAGACACCGTAGATGCGGGTGCTGGCGATGACCTGACGGTTGTGACCATCGACCCCAATGAAGTTGGTCGGTCCCTGAACCTGAATGGCGGTTCGGGCGATGATGTTCTGCGCATCGCACTCAGCGAAAACCATCCCAATCTTGACGCCGTGATTGCTGATATCGCAGCGGCGACCGTTGCTGCCCATAAGAATAGTGCCGGGCCGCATACGATTGCCAGCCTGGGCATCAATTTCGAAAATTACGAAGATTTGCAGATCACCGTTGGCGGTGCCTTGGTCGATTTCGCACCTGAAGTCACGCAACCAGACGACCTGTCGCTGGATACTGATGCGCTGACCGGGGGCGTTGCGGTGCTGGATGGTGTTGATATCTCTGATTTCGATGGGGACCTGTTGATGCAGGCGACGGTCGAAATCTCTTCGGGCTTCAAGGCCGGGGATGCCCTGGACGTTGATACGGACCTTCTGGACAGTTTGGGCCTGACGCTGGAAACAGCGACACAGACCGCCACGGGCTATAAGCTGGTGATCTCCGGTGATGCCTCTCTTGCGGATTATGAGGAGGGTTTGGCTGCTGTACGCCTGTCTAGCAATGACAGTGTGCCGGAGCCTGGAACCCGTGTGATTGGCGTCAGTGTTATTGACGATGATGGCAATCAGTCTGACGTGGCCTCCGTCTCTGTCGGGGTGGCGATGCCCGATGCGCCGGATTTGATCGACTCCTCTGATGAGGCACAGAATTCCGCCCTGTATCTGACAGAAGCCAGCGAAACCGGGGCAACCGTTTCGGATATTGATACCGTACCCTCCACTGCGACCGAAACATTGGTGCTGGAAGTTGGCAAATTGGGCTGGGGCAGCACTGGTCAGTTCGAAGTTCTGATCGGTGGGCAATCCTATGGCACCTTCACCACGACGGTGAAGGCGAATGGCCATGAAGGGGCTTTCCAAACCATCGAAATTCCAGGGATCACTGTCAGTCGTGATCAGGAAACCAATATCGAATTGCGCAATGTATCGGCCAATTCCAACGTCGTGGTTGGCAGCATCGCCTTTGGTGCCACAACCCTGGCGGCCTCTAACGGCTGGTCTGGTCAGGGCAGTCATGACCAGGGGGATGAGGGTGACGATGAAGACAATGACCACAATCATGATCACAATGGTCATGGATGGGGTCAGTTGCTGCATTTCTTCAATTTCTATCTGTTCGGGAATCAAGGTGGCTGGAATCAGGGTGATGACGATGATGATTATCTGACCCTGTCTTCCAATGGCGACACGCTGGGCTTCACGATTGAAGCGGAAGAACTGGCCCCTGGCCTGGAAGCCTGGCAGGTGGATGAAAATGGCGTCTTGCGCGACTTTTCGGATGCGGATCTGGGCACGCGCTTTGACGACATTGATATGGGCGAAGGCACTGATTGGGCTGTCGCCGCCGCCGGTGTCACCGAAGATTTGCATGTCGATCTGTCCAGTTCTGTTTGGAATGGCACCGAAAATGTTCTGGGCGGGGCGGGCGATGATGTCCTGATCGGGAATGACGACGCCAACCTGATCGCAGGCGGCGATGGCAATGATGTGCTGATCGCAACAGGGGATAATGATCTGCTGATCGGTGGCGCGGGCGATGATGAGGGTCATTACGACATAAGTGACCTACAACAGGCTGCGCAAGCCCAGGATGGCTCAGGGTTCGGTACGCTGGATCAGGCCATTGCGGATGCCTATGCCGCCAATGACCTGGACGGTGCGGCAGCCCTACAGGGGCTGAATGCCGGATTTGATGGTGGCAGCGGCACTGATACGCTGAAACTGGGCGGCGGGGATGCAGCAGGCAACAGCCTGTCTGGCGATGATCTGGCCAATACGGTCCACAATATCGAAATCCTGGATGTCACCGGGGTTGAGGGCAAGGTTGATATGTCCCTGTCGGTCGATGACCTGATGGAGATGACCGATGACCGCGACGAATTGAAGATCCTGAAAGATGGCGAAGACACGGTCACCATCAACGATCAGCAATATGCCGCAGGCGAACATGTCATCAATTACGAGGGCGTGGACTTCAAGATCACCATTGAAGATACCGAACCCCCTCAGGTCTGACGGATCAGACTGTGCACTGAAAGACCCCGCCTTGCATGCAATGGCGGGGTTTTTCATTTCCGGCCCAATACGGTAAGACGGGCCCGTACCCCCATCATGAATTTGGAAAGTATTGGTCGGCGTGAGCACATTTGATCAGGTCCTTGGGCGCAAGGTGACGCCGCTGGAGCCCGCCCTGTTGGACGCGGCCTGCCGTCAGGCGCATTCTGTCCTGATCGATGTTGGCACCGGCCAGGGAAAATTCATCCTGGATGCGGCGCGCGAGGAGATAAACCGCCTGTGTATCGGAATTGATGCCGTGGCGGAAAACATGGCGGCCAGCGCCCGCACAGCCCGCAGCTCGCCCAAAAAGGGGGGCCTGCCCAATGCCCTGTTCGTTCGGGCGGCGGCGGAAAGATTGCCCGGCCCCTTTGCCGGTCTGGCCGATGAACTGACAGTTCAATATCCCTGGGGCTCCCTGATGCGCATCGTGTCCGAACCGGCACTTGAGCATCTGTTGTCACTGCGTGCGCTGTGCAAGCCAGAGGCGAGGCTGAGCGTCTTGTTGAATTATTCAGTGTTTGAGGATCGCCCCTATCTGGAGCGCCTTGGCATGGGCGATATTGTCGATCCTGCCGAAAACCCGGACCTGATCACCGCCTATGCGATCGCCGGATTTACCGTCACGAACCGGGAGCTGATCCATGGCGATCCCCCGATCCGCAGTGCCTGGGGCCGCCATCTGGTGCGGGGCTCTGCCCGTGCCACATTAATGATCGATGCCGTTGCGAATCCCACTTGGCAGGGGAGTTGATTGACAATGCCCCAACGCCCGCCAATCCTGCGCCCATGAAACATCCGGCAAAGCCTGTCCTGATCCACTGCAAGGGTCATCCCAATATCCGCGCCTCTCATGCCAAGACATTTGAGGTAACGCGCGATCTGGACCTGACCGCGTCTGGCACCTGCATCATCGGCGTCGATGCCCAATATGACGAGGCCGCCCTGCTGGCCCTGCGCGGCGCGGTGCAGATGACCCTGCGCTGTGGCCCTTATGAAGACACCGCGACCGCCCGCATCAATCCAAAATATCAGGCAGGCGCGCCGCTGATCTGGCGGCGCATGCCAACGCCGGAACCGCGCACCTTCTGCATCGGGTTGGATAAAGGCGCGTCCCAGCTGAACCGCGACCTGATCAAGGCACTGCAACAGGAAGGCGCGGAACTGGAAATCACCGTCGCACCGTTAGAGACCCAGGACTCCGAAGGTGACGGCATCCTCTATCTGGTGGGCACGCCCATTGGGAATATGGATGACTTCTCCCCCCGCGCCCTGTCGGTGCTGCAAAGCGTCGATATGGTCCTGTGCGAGGATACCCGCACCACCAAGGAATTGCTCTCCCCATTTGGCATAGAGGCCCACCTGACCGCCTTTCATGACCACAACGAACGCGCCCGCACGCCAGAGATGATCGACCGCCTGCGCCAGGGCGCGCGCCTCGCGCTCGTCTCCGATGCGGGCATGCCGCTGATCAGCGATCCGGGCTTCCCCCTGGTCCGCGCGGTGCGAGAAGCCGGGCTGACCGTGACCGCCGTGCCCGGCCCTGATGCCGTCACCACCGCGCTGTCCATTGCGGGCATTCCGCCCGATGATTTCCGCTTTATGGGCTTCCTGCCGCGCAAGCCAACCCTGCGCCGCAGCCGGTTCGAAGAACTGCGCGCCACGCCCTATACCTGCGTCTTTTACGAGGCCCCGCACCGCATCGAAAAGACCCTGTCGGAAATCGCCGAAATCCTGCCCGACCGCGATATCGCCCTGTGCCGCAACCTTACCAAATTCGGCGAAAAGGTCTTAACCGGCCCCGCCGCAGAGGTCCTGGCCCGGATTGAGGCGGGCGAGGCGGTCAATGGCGAATTGGTGCTGATCCTCGCCGGGGCTCCCCCTAAAGACGACACCCCCGACGCCCCTGCCGATGCAGGCGCCCTGGACCGCATGCTGGAAAGCCTGGTCGCCGCCGGCCTGCCCACCAAGGCGCTCGGTGACGCCCTTGCCAAAGCCACCGGCATCCCCCGCCGCGACGGCTTTGCGAAAGTTCAGGCGATGAAGGATGCGTTGGAGTAGGGGAATTTCTAAACCCATCCCATCGTCATTCCCGCGCAGGCGGGAATCCAGGGCCACACCACCCATCGCGCCTACCGCCCTGGACCCCGGATCAAAAAAACCAATGCCTCACCCTGAGGAGCGCAGCGTCTCGAAGGGTGTGCTCGCTGCAAGCGCCACCCTTACATCCCCTCCTTCGAGACGCGGCGTTGCCGCTCCTCAGGATGAGAATGGTGTTGGGGGTTAATGGTGGAACGTCTAAATCGTTACCTGCCGCCCTGGACCCCGGATCAAGTCCGGGGTGACGGTTCATTCAAAGGGATATCTTGATTTACGGGGAGGAGATGAGGTGATTCTTCTTATTAATCTCCCCCCAGCATCGCCAACACTTGCCGCACAGCCTTCGAGGCCTTCTGGTGGGGCGCTACCGTGACCGTCAGGGCTTTTCCCGTTGCCACCTGTTCCCCAAACGGTGCGACCAGATCGCCGGATTTTAGGGCGGAGTCGACCAGGGCGGCGTGGCCGATCAGGATTCCGGCGCTGTGTTTGGTTTCTTCCAGGGCGATGGTGTAGAGGGAGAAATGGGGGCCGTTGGGCTTTTTCTTCAGGCCCGGTGCCGCCTGGGCCAGCCAGCGGTCCCAATCATCGGCCCAGACGGCGTCATACAGCCAGGTTTCATTTAGCAGGTCTTCGGGCGATTTCAGCCGCGCGGCGACCTCTGGGGAGCAGACGGGGAAGATCACATCCTCTGCCAGGATGGTTTCCCCCGGCTGGCCGGTGGGGGTGTCCAGAAAGATGCTGATATCGAACAATTCGCGCTGCAGGTTTGGGGGTGTTTCCAGCGCCGTGACGGACAGGCGGTGCCCGGCCAGGGCGGTGCGGATCATCGGCAGGCGTGGCGACAGCCACAATTGCGCAACGCTGGGCAGGGCGGCGATGTGGATCGTCTGCTGTTCCGCGCCGGAGCGGAGATGGCGCACGGCCTGACCAATGGAATCGAAGGCTGTGGCGAAAGGCGCGGCCAGCGACAGGCCAAACTCTGTTGGCACCACGCCCTGGGAGCGACGCTCAAACAACGGCGCTTCGGCCCAATCCTCCAGCGCCTTGATATGCTGGGAAATCGCACCCGGCGTCACGCAAAGTTCGTCTGCAGCCTGGGCAAAGCCGCCCAGCCGGATCGCCGCCTCAAAGGCTCGCAGGGCATTCAAAGGCGGGCCCTTCGGGCGCGGCGGGGAGACGGGCATGGTCGATATCCCTGATCCTACTCGATTGATAATCTACCCTTAGTTTTTCTAGGGCAAAATTTAGCAAATCTGATTTGCGGGGGCAATCGGTGCGGCATAGTTTTAACTGAGCTTTCGGCAAATCCCGAGCAAACGGACTCGTTTGCGACGACGCATTTGCTGAACACCAAATGGCCAGAGTATCTTGTGCGAGCGCATGCGAGCGCATGATGCTCTGATAGGAGAGATCATCATGGCCTTGTCGCATCGCAAGTGGGTTCCAGCAGAGTGTGAAACCTATATGCAGGGGATTGCCCAACGGGTGTCCACGCAATCCTCCGCAGAGGTCGAGACCTCGATTGTGGCCCTGGCAGAGCAGAACCGCGAGATCCATGAGCGCGATTGCTTCAATCTGAACCCGGCCACCAATGTGATGAATCCAAAGGCGGAGGCGATGTTGGCCTCTGGCATCGGGTCGCGCCCCTCGCTGGGCTATCCCGGCGATAAATATGAGATGGGGCTGGAAGCGATTGAGCAGATCGAAGTGATCGCCGCCGAATTGTGCGCCGAAGTGTTTGATGCAGACTATGCAGAAATCCGGGTGCCGTCGGGCGCGATTGCCAACCTGTATGGCTTCATGGCGACCTGTCAGCCCGGGGATACGATCATCGCGCCGCCGCCCTCCATCGGCGGGCATGTTACCCATCATATGGCGGGCTGCGCCGGTCTGTTCGGGTTGCGCACCATCAGCGCGCCGGTGGATGCCACGGGCTATACCATCGATGTGGCGGCGCTGGCGGAACTGGCAGAGCGGGAACGCCCGAAACTGATCACCGTGGGCAGCAGCCTGAACCTGTTTGAACATCCGGTGCGCGAGGTGCGCCAGATCGCCGATAGCATTGGTGCGAAGGTCATGTTCGATGCGGCCCATCAATGCGGGCTGATTGCCGGGCGGGTCTGGAAGAACCCGCTGAAAGAAGGCGCGCATTTCATGACGATGAGCACTTATAAAAGCCTGGGCGGCCCGGCGGGCGGGATCATCGTTTCCAATGATGCAGAAATTACGGAACGTCTGGACGCCATCGCCTTTCCCGGCCTGACGGCAAATTTTGATGCGGCGAAATCAGCGGCCCTGGCAATCACGATGCTGGATTGGCGCGATTTCGGACCGGCCTATGCCGCCGAAATGGTGACGGTGGCCCAGGCGCTGGCACAGGCCCTGGCGGCAGAGGGCCTGCCCGTCTTTGCAGCCGACAAGGGCTTTACCACGTCGCACCAATTCGCCATCGAAGCCGCCCGCTTTGGCGGCGGTCAGGCGGCGTCCAAGACCCTGCGCAAGGCCGGTTTCCTGGCCTGCGGCATCGGTCTGCCGATTGATCCCGTCGCGGGCGATATGAACGGGCTGCGCATCGGCACACCGGAACTGGTACGCTGGGGTGTCACAGCCCAGAACGCCCCAGAATTGGCCAGCCTGATCGCCCGGGCGCTCACCTCAAACGATCCAGAGGCCGTGGCCGACGAAACCCGCGCCCTGCGGCAGGGGTTCGACACGCTTCACTATATCCGGACCTGAACGGGCGTTTCCTTCGGCGTCCCCCGTTTATTTGGGTCAGACCAGCGTCAGATCGCGGGAAAATTATTGACCTTTTCAAGTACAGATGGCTGAAATAACGGCGTTTGGGCGTAAATTCCGCATGAGAGCACGGTTGATCCCAATATGGGAACATTTTACTTGATCCCAATATGGGAACATATTATATGCGTATAACAGGAAAGAACATTCTGCAGGCGGCGATCAATAAATCGCCCCAGTCGATAATGGCGCGCGATCTCAAGGCGTGGCTTGCAATTGCAACACAGTCGAATTGGGTTGGCCCAGCGGATGTTCAGTCAGCCTTCTCCCAGGCGCGTTCGCTGGGTGGTGGCAAAATGTGGGAATTCCCGATGAGCGCGTCTGGCGTTACGATTACGGCGATTATTGGGTTCAAAGGGAACGGATCAATCGTTGTTAAAAAGGTCCAGTAAATGACGGAAATCACGGTTATTCAAAACGACCAGGATCATGCCCAAGCTTTGGCGCAATTGGAGCGGCTTATCTTGGCGGATAGGGATGAAGACGTGCCTGTGATGGACGCATTGGCGCTTCTGATTGACGCCTATGAACGCAAGAAATTTCCCATTCCGGCGCTGTCGCCCATTGAAATGATCCAATTTCGTATGGAGCAGCAAAATATGTCTCAGGCCGCGCTGGCCCGTGACACGAAAATCTGGCGCAGTCATATATCTGAAATCCTGAACGGGCATCGCGGATTGAGCTACAACGCGATTCAGAAGTTACATACCACGTTGGATATTCCCTATGCCGCTTTCTTCGATGACAATGATCAGAAAGCTGAATGATGAATGGCGCCGTTGTTTCGGATCAGAATACCGCTGAGGCCGGGACTGAAGCCGTCCCGCTTTCAACTAAAGCTGATTTCGAAGCTGCGACAGGCGTGGTAAGCGGTCTCAACTTCAAAGAGGTAGACTTGCGCGGCACCGAGGCCCCGACCGACGTTATCTTTTCAAACTGTGACTTTTCAAGAGCAAAATTTGCGAATGTCAACCTGTCGGGCTTGGTGTTCAAGGGATGTTTGTTTCAACAAACAGACTTTTCCGGCAGCATCCTGTTGGGTGCCGATTTCTCTGAGGGTTGCAATTTGACGGAGGCGATCCTGAAAGGCGTGGACGCTTCGAATGCCAGTTTTGTTGATTGTAACATGTCGCGTGCGATCGCCACTGGTGCCGAGTTTGTGGAGACGAATTTTAAAGATACGAAAATGGAAAGAGCGGTATTTGATCGATCTGATCTGTCCAACGCGAAAGATTTTGAGCCCGACTGCACGCAAGTCGACGGAACCGTGTTTACTGGCAAATCTGTGGATAGTTGGACATATCTGCGCGGTGAATATACCGGTTTGAATTTGGTCGTTGCCATCATCCCGGTGCTGATTTTTGTGATAAGCTTGCTTGGCAAGGCCTATTTAAAAGTGGCTGTAAGCGCCTATGCGACCTATGCAAATCCAGAGGCGGTTTGCGACGTGTCAGGAAATCTGTGTGAAAAAGTCCCTTTATGGGAAATCATGCTCGGTCTTCGCGATGGCACAATGGCGACTGTCTTCATTGTCTTTTCTATTGTTTACAATGTCGCGCGGTATCTGGTGACGAAGCGGGTCTCCGCCTTGGCCGAAACAGAAGATCGAACGCATACGACACCACGCCAGAAAGGCTTGGGTGGGTATCTTTTGCTGCGGCGGGTATCCTACTTCGTCTGGTGGGCGAAATGGGGGATGCTAATCTTGTTCGGTTACAACATGATTGAGCTGTTGTCTCACCCCATCCTCTTACCGAAGTGACGCCCGTCCGGTGTTCTGAGCTTGGTCGCTTAACTGGTCAGTTTAGACGCGACCCAGCGGTGGAAGATATGGGTGGGGCCGTCCATGACGGGGGAGAAATGGCCCCCGTCAAAGCGCGGGGCGTGGCGGCCCTTCTGCATGCCTTCGACGACGAAGACGTCTTCGACGAAGATACCCTTCCACTGCCGGGAATTGCGGTCGCGCAGATCGGCATAGTCGCCGTCCAGCATGCGCTGATTGGCGTAATAGATTTCGACCCGCTCGTTGGTTTCTTCCAGGCCCTTGGGCTCCAGCAGGATCGCATAGACATGGTCGCGATGGACACCAAACAGCACATTGGGGAAGAAGGACACATATTCCGCCGCCCGGTCCCATTTGTCTGACAGGCCGTCGAAATTCTCAAAGGCGCGGCCCGTATTGTCCAGTTGCGGGTTATAGACAACCGTCCCCTGACCGGAGAATTTCCCATCTTCTTCAATATGATAATGGTCTTCCAGGCGGGAATAGCTGTTCAGGCCCGGATGCACCATGGGCAGATGATAGCTTTCGCAGTAATTCTCCACCGCCAGCTTCCAATTGCAGTTCACCGACAGATTAAAGGAGCTTTCGGGGCCGCCATGATGGATCGGCTTGTCGAACTCCTTCCAGCGCGCGATCAGCTCTGCGGCATAGTCTTCAAAGGCCGGGGCCTCACCCGACAGATTGACGAAGACAACATCGCGCCACAGCGTCGCGCGGACTTCCTGCAGGCCCAGACCGGTCTTGTCGACATCGGGATGTTCATTGACGCCCGGCCCGCCGATATCCGGCGTGCTGCGCAGGCTGCCATCCAGGCCATAGCACCAGGAATGATAGGGGCAGCGAATGACGCCCCGGATTGTGGTCGGTTCCGCCACCAGGATCATGCCGCGGTGGCGACAGATGTTCTGGAACACCCGCACCGCGCCGGATCGGTCGCGCAGCATCAACAGGGGGATGCCCAAAAACTCAATCGGCACCGCATCGCCCGCGCGCGGCACATCCTTGCCAAATCCGATCCCGGCCCAGTTTTCGAAGAAGACCTTTTGCTTCTCAACCTCAAACGCGGTGGGATCGATATAGGCTTCATTGGGAAGGCCGGTCGCTTTCGCAATCGGCTGCATGACATTGTTCAGGGCGATCGAATCCAACGGCATGGCGGCTCTCCAGATAGGAATTCAACTGTCAGTCTGAATTCTATCCATAAGTCCGAATGGCATTGGCGCTCAACTGTGGAAAAATACGCGGTCGCATGCGTAAAACTCACGCGAGGGCCTGTTCCTGCAACCAGTCACAGAATTGCACCATGGGGCGGGACGGGGTGCGGGCCTCGTCCCAGATGACGTAATGGGCGCCGGGTGAGGGCATGGCCTGGTCCACCAGGCGCACCAGTTCGCCGCTGTCCAGCAGCGGGGTGACCAGTCGTTCCCACCCCAAGGCGACGCCCTGACCGCCCCGTGTAGCTTGCAGGACGACGGTGTAGTTATTCAGGCTGCGCCCCCGCTTTTGGGCACTTGTGCCGGATACCCCCGCCCAGGCGAACCAGGCGTCCCAGTCAATCCAGGACGCATCCACACCCGTCATGCGCAGCAGCGGAAGATCAGGCAAATCCGCTGCGGTGATGCCGGGATGGGTGGCGGCAAAGTCCGGGCTACAGACGGGGATCAGGTGATCTGAAAACAGGCGTATCGCGCGGATGCCCTGCCATGTGCCATCGCCATAGCGCAGGGCCAGATCTATATCGCCCCGCCGCAGGTCAATTGGATCGTCGGAAATCGCGTGATTGACCGTGACGTCGGGAAAACGTTGCCAGAAGCTGCCAATGCGGGGGATCAGCCAGTATCCGGCAAAGGCAGTCGTCGCGCCAACCGTCAGGCTGGGCGTATCGGTCTGGCTGCGCAGGCGGCGACAGACATCTGCCGTGCGCGCAAATCCCAGCGCCAGAGTTTCCGCCAGTTCTGATCCCTCAGATGTCAGTTCCAGCCCACGATGAACGCGCACGAACAAGGCGCGTCCCAATTCTTCCTCCAGCGCCTTTACCTGACGGCTGACCGCGCCTGGCGTCACATTCAGTTCAGATGCCGCCGTCTTCATGCTGCAATGGCGAGCGGCGGCTTCGAATGCAGCCAGCGTTGTCATGGGCGGCAGGTCATAGGGACGTCGGGCCATCGGGGGTCTCACCTACTTGTGATAATGACCCGAAGCTTGCAGCCTCGATTGAGTTCAACACAATCCAATCTGCGGATTATTGTATCCAAGATGCGCCGCCTTGTCCTTGCGCACCTTGTTTGGTTAAGGCATCGTTTCCGCACATTTATCGTGGAAAATACCGCGAAAACGATACAAATCACCCTTATTGAGAGGGATGGGAGCCTTGCTGATGTCGCCGACCCCCTTTTCCGCAATTCTGACATCCATCGACCGTTTGAGCGATGAGGTGTGCAGCTTCACCTTTGAGGCCGCACAAGGAATGCCCTTTCAGGCCGCTGTACCCGGTGCCCATATTGATATTCTGCTGCCCAATGAAATGTTGCGGCAATATTCATTGTGGAAATGGGCACCAGACGGGCGCAGCGGGTCCGTTGCCGTGAAACGGGAAGATGCCGGCCGGGGAGGATCGAAGGCGATGCATGCCCTGACCATCGGCACACAGGTCACCCTGAATGGTCCGCGCAACAATTTCCCATTGGACGAGGATGCCCCCCATTCGATCCTGCTGGCGGGCGGAATCGGGGCAACGCCCATCTATGCCATGGCCGCGCGCCTGTGCGATCTGGGCCGCCCGGTTCAGGTGCATTACCTGACCCGCAGCCAGGCGCATGCAGCCTTTCAGCCCGCCTTTGAGGGGTTGGGATTGGGAAATGGCTTGTCCTGTCATTATGATGACATACATGGATTGGTGGATCTGGGCGGACTGCTGGATGCCGCGCCGGTGGGATCGCATCTGTATGTGTGTGGGCCGGAACCCTTGTTGCAGGCCGCCCTGAATGCGGCAGCATCCCGTCTGCCAGAGGATCAGGTTCATTTTGAGCGATTTGCCGCCGATCCCAATGCATTGGAAGGACCGTCGGATTCGTTTGAAATCGTGCTGGCGAAAAGCGGGCGCAGCCTGCGTGTCCCTGCCGACCGGTCTATTCTGGACAGCCTGCAAGAGGCGGGTGTGGCTGTCGATTTCGGCTGTACGGAGGGGGTGTGTGGTGCCTGTATCGTCGATGTGCTGGCAGGCGAGGTCGATCATCGTGACAGCGTATTGACCAGCGACGAGCAGGCGGAAAATTCCATGATGTGTGTGTGCGTTTCCCGCGCCAAAGGAAAATCGCTGACATTGGATTTATAGGAGGTCCCCTTGAAACGCCTGTTGATTGTCGGCCATGCGCCGTCGGCCAATACAAAGCGCCTGCGCGATGCGGTCGTGGCCGGAGCCCAGGATGCCGAAGCCGAGGCGGTGGAGATTGTCGTGAAGGCCCCTTTGGAGGCCGGGCCACAGGATGTTCTGGCTGCCGATGCGATCATTCTGGGGACGACCGAAAATCTGGGCTATATGTCCGGGGCATTAAAGGATTTTTTTGACCGCACCTATTATCAGGTGATTGAGGAAAAGCAGGGCCTGGCCTATGGCCTGTATATCCGTGCAGGGCTGGACGGTACCGGCACACGCCGCGCGGTGGAAAGCATCGTGGGCGGTCTGGGCTGGAAGGCGATCCAGGACCCCGTCCTGTGCAAAGGGGAATGGGACGAGGCCTTCCCTGACCACTGCCGAGAACTCGGCATGCTGGCCGCTGCCGGATTGGATGCGGGTATTTACTGACGGTAAACCTTGGGCAAGGGTCATTAGAAGATTTACCGCAAAGGGCGCGGAGAAGGCGCAAAGGACGCTGAGGCAGTGGTGCTGCCTTTGCGCCCTCTGCGTTTTCACCCTATTGAGAAAATAGGACCGTCACCCCGGACTTGATCCGGGGTCCAGAGCCGCAGGCAGACAGTTGGACGTTTGGCCCTGAATACCCGCCTGCGCGGGTAAGACGAGGACTATATTTTAAAGATTTACCGCAAAGGGCGCGGAGAAGGCGCAAAGGACGCTGAGGGCGTGGTGCTGCCTT
>NZ_JBLZHU010000007.1:14575-241780 GCF_048892425.1 Hwanghaeella sp. 1Z406 | reverse complement strand
CCTTTGAGCCCTCTGCGTTACTCAGCGGTCTCTGCGTTTTCACCTTATTTAGAAACTAGGACCGTCACCCCGGACGTGATCCGGGGTCCAGAGCCGCAGGCAGAGAGTTGGACATTTGGCCCTGGATACCCGCCTGCGCGGGTAAGACGAGGACTATATTTTAAAGATTTACCGCAAAGGGCGCGGAGAAGGCGCAAAGGACGCTGAGGGCGTGGTGCTGCCTTTGAGCCCTCTGCGTTACTCAGCGGTCTCTGCGTTTTCACCTTATTTAGAAACTAGGACCGTCACCCCGGACGTGATCCGGGGTCCAGAGCCGCAGGCAGAGAGTTGGACATTTGGCCCTGGATATTCGCCTGCGCGGGTAAGACATGTGTGGGCTAAAATCTCATCCTGAGGAGGCGCGACAGCGCCGTCTCGAAGGAAAGGGCGTTACGCGTTCACATCGACGACGACACGACCACGGATTTGACCCTTCAGAATGGCTGGGCCCAAATCAGGCAGGTCGCCTAGTTTCTTATCCACGACCATTGCGTCCAGCTTATCGAAGGGCAGGTCTGTGACGATGCGGTCCCAGGCGGCAAGGCGGTCGGCGGTTGGGCGCATGACACTGTCGATGCCCAACAGGTTTACACCGCGCAGCAGGAAGGGGATCACGGTTGTGGGCAGTTTCGGGCCGCCCGCCAGACCGACGGCAGCAACGGAACCACCATAGCAGATTTGCGTTAAGACCTTTGCTAGCATGCTGCCACCAACGGCATCGATGCAGCCAGACCACAATTCCTTTTCCAGTGGTTTTCCGGACGGTTCGGCAAGTTCTTCCCGAGCCACGATCTGGCTGGCGCCCAGGTCTTTCAGATAGTCCGATGTTTCAGGTCGTCCTGTCACGGCGGCTACTTCATAGCCCAGTTTCGCCAGAATCGCGGTGGCAACAGAGCCTACGCCACCCGCAGCCCCAGTGACCAGCACAGGCGCGCCGCCCGGTTTTAGGCCATGCGCTTCCAAGGCCAGAACGGACAGCATGGCGGTGAAACCGGCTGTGCCAACCGCCATGGCGCGTTTCGTCGATAAACCCTCGGGCAGGGGGACCAGCCAATCGGCCTTGACCCGCGCCTTTTGGGCATAACCGCCCCACCAGATTTCGCCCACGCGCCAGCCAGTCAGAACAACCTTGTCGCCCGGCTTGTACCGGGGGTCGTCTGATGATTCTACGGTGCCAGCGAAATCAATACCGGGCACATGGGGAAAGGTCCGAACCAGCCCACCTGTCCCGGTAATGCACAGACCATCCTTATAATTCACGGTGGAATAGTCGACCGCAACGGTGACATCCCCGTCTTCGGGCAACCGGTCTTCAGAAATGTCCTGAATCTGGGCGGAAACCGCGCCTTCCGGGTCTTTGTCGACGATCAGTGCTTTGAACATGGACTTCCTTTCAAACGATTTCGGCTTTTACAAGGGCAGCGATACAACCTGTGCATCGCGTGGACCGGATGGCGTGTCTACAACCAGCGCTGTTCCAGGTTCCCAATAGTCTTTTTCAATCATAGCAATTGCAACGGTGGTCTCAAGCCTTGGGGACCAGGCGCTGGAGGTTACCTGTCCGGCATGGTGGCCGTCAGCGGTCAGCACAGACCATGGTTCAATAGTAAAGGGTAAGTTTCTGGCATTGATCTTCAAGCCACGGATCATGCGCTGAGGGCCTTCCATGATCGTCCGGATCAGGGCGTCGCGGCCGATACAGCCAATGGCATCCACGGTCTGACAGAATTTCCCCAAACCGCATTCATGGGGCGTGTTCAGGCGGGTCATGTCATTGCCATAGGACAACAAGCCTCCCTCAATCCGTTCGATCAGGTTTGGCCCCCCGGCGCGAATACCGTGGGGTTTGCCGGCTTCTTCAATCGCATCCCACAGCGCTTCGCCATAGGCGGAATCCTGCAGATAGATTTCAAAGCCACCCTGTTTTGAATAACCGGATCTGGCGACGATATATTCCTGTCCATTCAGCAACATCGGTTCGAAGCGGAAGAATTTGATGCCGCGCACGCGCTCCCCAAATACAGCGGCAACGACATCTTCCGCTTTCGGGCCTTGCACCGCCAGGGGGGACACATCCGGTTCCGTGACTGCAACATCCATGCGGGTTCCGGCAGACAGGCCCTTCACCCACAGCAGCAAGTCGCTGTCGGCGATTGAAATCCAATAGCGGTCGTCGGCCAGCTTAAGGGTGACCGGGTCATTGATCATACCGCCGGTTTCATCAACCATCGGGGTGTAATAGCATTGCCCGATCTGCATGTTCGATAAATCGCGCGGTGTCAGCAATTGCAGCAGGCGTGCTGCATCCGGTCCGCGCACTTCGACCTGACGTTCGCAGGCGACATCCCAGATCTGCACCGACTCTCGCAAATGGAAGTAATCATCCTCCAGCGAGTTAAACACGGTGGGCAGCAGCATGTGATTGTAAACCGTATAGGCCTTAACCCCGGCCTGGGTGACACGGCGACTAAAAGGGGTGCTGCGGGTGCGGCGAGAAATGGAAAGAAAAGGAGCGGTCATGGGCGAAACTCCAAAGAGAATAATGACGGCATTTCAATGTTTCCCCTACACCTGTCTGGGGTTCAGCGAAACATCGAAAATACTCATGGAAAATCGAATGAATTTCATCTGAATGGGGGGATCGCAGCCCGCAGCAGCATCACTCAGCCGCTTTTGAGGTTTTTATGGAAACGAAGGGCAGCGTTACCCGGAAACATGCGCCATCTCCCGGTGTCTGAGGCAGCAATTCCAGGTCACCCTGCAGGCGTTGCATGATTTGCCAACTGATGGCCAGGCCCAGGCCCGTCCCGCTGCGGCCATCTTTGGATTCGCGCCATCCTCGGGAGAATTTCTTAAAGATACGCTCCCTGTCATCGGCGCGTATTCCTTCGCCATTGTCCTGGATATAGACACAATAGCGATCATCCTCCAGCGTCGTGCGAATGGTTATAACGGGCTTATCAGATGTGTTGTACTTGATCGCATTGGTAATCAGATTCAGATAGACTTGGCGCAGGCGGTCGGCTTCCGCTTTAACCTCAATACCCGCCGCGCGCGCTCCAAACTCTATCTTAGTGTCCGCCTGCGATGCCAGGCCATGACAGGTCGCCACGGCCCGTTCCAGGGTTTCTTCTGGATCAACCCGTTGCAGAATCCAGGGTACCTGTTCGCCCTCCAACCGTGCCAGGTCCAGGATTTCATCCAGCAATCGTGTCAGGCGCATGCTCTCTTCCAGAATGATGCCGGTAAAACGCTGGGTCTCCTCAATAGTCATATCTGGCGTTTCCAGCAGGATTTGTGCGAAGGAGCGAATGGAGGTCATGGGTGTGCGCAGTTCATGGCTGACCTGACTCAGGAAGTCATCTTTCTGCATATCCAGTTGTTTCAACCGCTCATTGGCGTCGCGCAATTGACGTGCGGTTTGCTGCAACTGGTGGGATTTGACTTCCAACTGTCGACTGTAGTCGATGACCTGCTGCGTTTCATCGACGATCTTCATCAATTCATCCAGGCTGATGGTTTCCCCTTTCACCACCTGGGAAATCATCGCCCGGGCCGTCGCCGCCCCGACACTGCCCGCCAGTTCCCGTTCCAGATGACCGATAAACTCATCATCGGCGCGCGGCAGATGGCCGGATACCCCCTGTTTCTTGGCAAAATCGCTGAACAGGCGATAGGCGGTATTGGTGCCCAGAATTCGCTGGGCCAGGACAAACAGATCGCTGCTGGCGGCATAGCGGCGGATGAAACGGGATTCATTGTCAGCCGGTGCGCGGAAAACATCGATGAACAGGGCGCCCTGTAGCCGTTCCAGCGGTTTTGGGTCAAAAATCACGGAGACGATCACAAACAGAAATGTGTTGATCGACAGGCTCCAGAACAGGGCATGGACCAGTGGGTCCATGTCGGTTAATCCGAACAACGCCTGAGGCTGTAGGAAGCCAATCCCCCATGGTCCGTTTTCAATGACGCTGAGCGGCATGACAAACTGGCCTTCAAAGCTTGGGAAAAACAGGGTGTACAACCACAGCATAAAACCTGCGGCCAGACCGGCGAATGCCCCTTTTGCGGATGCCTGCCGCCAATACAGACCGCCAATCAAACTGGGCAGGAATTGGGCGACCCCCAGAAAGGCGATCAGGCCTATGGATGCTAGGGCATCTGATTTCGCGCTCAGTCTGAAATAGATGAATCCCAGCAGCAAAACCAGACAGATGCTGGCTCGACGGCTGAACAGCAGCAGTTTTCGAATATCACCACTGGCCTTCATCTCAATCCAGGGCAGCCGCAGGGCAAGGGGC
Organism: Hwanghaeella sp. 1Z406; assembly: GCF_048892425.1. Classification (NCBI taxonomy): domain Bacteria; kingdom Pseudomonadati; phylum Pseudomonadota; class Alphaproteobacteria; order Rhodospirillales; family Aestuariispiraceae; genus Hwanghaeella; species Hwanghaeella sp. 1Z406. Next base: position 237,440 of record NZ_JBLZHU010000007.1, on the reverse strand, counting down.
ATAACGATGTGGTTTGATACCATTGTCGACAGCGCGATGCAGGCAACAATCACCATGGAGGTCGCCGATGAAAATCCGCCCAGAAATGCAATCAGTGCCAAAGTATGCTGATTCATCGCCATGGGCAGGGTCAGCACGAACATGTCCGGATTGGCGGTTTCCGGCAGAAATTTCAGCCCAGCAATAGCGATTGGCAGCACAAACAGACTGATCAGCATCAGGTAAAGCGGGAACATCCAGGATGCCGTGAACAAGTGACGTTCATCCGAATTTTCGACGACGGTGACCTGAAACTGGCGGGGCAGGCAGATCACGGCGGTTGCGGCCAAGAACGTCAGACTGACCCAGCGCGGACCGAAAACATCCTCAGTGTTCAGAAAGTCAGGTGGGGCCCAGGAGAAAACTTCCCCCGGTCCATCCGCCAGAGAAAACACAACAAACAGCCCGACCGCCAATAGGGCAAACAGCTTGACCAGTGCTTCCAGCGCAATAGCGGCGACCACCCCATGGTGACGTTCGTTTGCATCAATATTGCGGGTACCAAAGACAATAGTGAAGATCGCCATGCCAAATGCGATCCAGAAGGCCGTTGTGTAATCTGGATCGCCAAACACCGGATGGGCAAGATCGCTTATAACGGTGCCGCTGATTACCTGAAAACTATTGGTCACTGCCTTTAGCTGCAGCGCGATATACGGTGTTGTACCGATTACTGCGATCAAGGTGACCAGTACGGCCAGGCTTTCGCCCTTACCATAGCGGGATGACAACAGGTCAGCGATAGAGGTAATGCGATGGACGCGCCCGATGCGGACCAGCTTGCGTAACAGATACCAGAATCCAATAAAAACGATGGTCGGGCCAATATAGATTGTCGCAAATTCCAGCCCGCTTCTAACCGCCGATCCAACTGCGCCATAGAATGTCCAGGACGTGCAGTAGACTGAAATGGATAAGGTATAAATCAGCGGTGATTGGAACAGGGCCGAAGAACCGGTACGCGCCTTCTTATCGCCCCAGAATGCGACAAGGAACAACAGGATCACATATCCCAGCGATACCGCAAAGACGAGATTGCCCGACAGCATTACGGGGGAGAATCCTGTGGATCCATGACCAGGGGGTCATTGGTTTCGGGCGTGTTCAAACGCCGTGCATTCCAGGCCGTCAAGACGACAGCCAATGTCCATAGACCAAAAACATAAACGACGATTGCGGGAATGCCTGCCAAACCAGGCTCAGGTCCGAATAAATGGATCATCGGCTTCATGATCAGCAGGGTGAAAACAACAGGGATGATCATCGCAATGTCGCGGGATTTGCGAATGGCCGTTGCGGTTGCGGCCCCGGAAATGGGGACCCGTCGCTTGCGCGTCATGTCAATTCCCCTGAAGAGCTGGTCAATTTTTGCACGGTTTCAATTATATGCTGGTTAGAAAAGGGCTTGGTAACGAAGGCATTGGCCCCGATCTCTTCAGCCATGCGGCGATCCTGGCTTTGACCTTTCGCGGTCAGGATGATGATCGGGATATCCTTCACGGAGGCGTCGGATCGCACCGCTTTCAAAACTTCGAACCCATTCATTTTTGGCAGCATGACATCCAGAATGACGACATTCGGCTTTTCGGCGCGGATACTGGTTAGGGCGGCTTCGCCATCAGAGACGGATGTTACGTTGCAGCCCGACCGGATCAGAATGAAACTGAGGGATTCAACAATATTTGGTTCATCTTCCGCGACCAATACACGTGTCGTCACAGCCTACCCTCCCCAATAGCGACTTGCCGATTGTTTCGGCTTATTCAAAGAACGGTAACGCTGGACCGCAGGTTGCGCAATGATTACGACGGGCGGGCAGGCCCGAAAGGGGTGGCGGATTTACCTGGCTCCACCATTGGCGCTTGCTCTCGATAGGCGCAGGCGCGCCTTGTACATAATCGGCAACTGGGTCCCACTGGCACTTCCAGACCATCAGCGTTCAAATCCAGCCCGTCAGCATAGATCGTGCGATCCGCATACAGAATGTCACACGCAATCATCACGCTGACAAGATGGCGGGGGGCGTTGAACCGGCTTTGCGCCTTACCCTGGGCCCGGGCGATGAACAGAAACCGCTCCCCGTTCGGGAATTCAGCAATCTGACGGCAGACCGTACCCGGCGTCTGAAATGCATTGTAAACCGCCCATAAAGGGCAGGCATTTCCGTATCGGGGCAAGGGCAGGCGTGGCAGGGGCATGCGCTTGGTGATGAAACCCGCCGGGTCCGTGCGCATGAAGGCAAAGGGCACTCCTTCAGCACCCGGGCGCTGTAGCGAGACCAGGCGATGGCAGATCTGTTCATAGCTGGCGCCATATTTACGGGCCAGATATTCAATGTCATACCGCGCGCGTTCCGCATCTTCCAAAAAGATCTGATAGGGCATCAGCAGACAGGCCGCGCCATAAGACGCCAGAGCCCCCTGCGCACGGCTGCGGGCTTCATCGCTGCGCAGCAAAGGGGATGTTTCAACCAGCGTATCAAGCACCTTGCGCAAGGCAAAGCGACAGATCAGCCGGGCGATCTGCAACCGATAGCCCGCAGCCGGTGCACTGTCCTCAATATGGAAAACCTTTGTCGATTCGTTGAATTCGACATTGTTCCAAACCCGATCCCGATCCATTTGATCGCTGGTCACGAACTGGACGGCAATACCAAAGCGCCGTGTCAGGTAATCGATCATTTTTGAATCAACCGGGATCGCAAAGGCATCGATTTCCCGGCGCAAAGATTCTGCCGCCTGTTCGACTTCCGGAAAATGGTTGTTCCGATCCAAGATAAAATCGTCCACTTCCTCCAGTGGCGTCATGGCGGCTGTTTCGGTATCAGCGGTATCAAAGAACTGTGCAATGCCTTCTGCAATTCCGGAAAGATTGGTGCTTTCCATGGCTAACATTGACTGAAATCGCTGCCTCTCCTGATTATCCAGATCTGTGATCGTATCCAGGATTTCGGCGGTCGAGCGAATGGTCGTGATCTTGGTAAGCATTTTGTGGATAGCCTCGCCCAGGTACGGATCCTGGTTCAGGCGATCTGACAAGGCGGCAACGGTTTCGTTACGATTAATATAGGCACGATAAATCGCAACCATGGCCTTCGCCCATTCCGGGCTGCGGGCAACCAGATCCGCAGCAGAGCTTTCCGCCAGTTCAAATTCCCGCAGCAACGGGTCGGTTGCCAATTCTTGTATTTCCTGAACCAGGCGGCGTTCAGCCTCACCGTCCAACCATTCAATATCGACCTTTAGGTGTTCTGCCAGACCGTTCAACAGGCGTGTGGCGATGTTGCGTTTGTTGCGCTCGATCAGATTTAAATACGAGGCGGAGATCCCCAAACGCTGTGCCAATTCCGTTTGAGAGAGCCCAAGTTTTAATCGTCGGTCTCTAATTTTTAAACCGATTGCTGATTGCGCCATCGTTAATGTCCTCGCCCATGGGCTGAAACTAGGTGGGATAAAGTTACTTAATGATCAGCTAAATCGTTAGAAAGTTTCATTTTTGTGCGCTGCGGGGTAAAGTTTTGACAGTTCATAGGCTCAATTTTGTTTATCTTTTACAATAAAATCATTTTAAGTCAATGAGTTATTGAATTTTTGACAAAACTAATTTACAGATGTGCCTGCGTCGCGGAAATTCATCACCCATAACGGGGATGCGGCCGCACGTCGGCCGCTCTTGCGTTGATAAGGGGGCGGATGCGCAAACGAGATTTGAACAACAGGAGGAAACAGAACATGGGTGGTTTCATTAAACCGGTAAACCGTCGTACCCTGCTTAAGGGCTCGGCTGCTTTGGGGGCGGCTGCATTTGCCTCTCCTTACTTCTTCACCAAGGGTGCCAGCGCCTATGTGAATGACCCAACGAACAAGAGCAGTGTTGTGCTTGGTTTCAACGTGCCGCAAACGGGCGCGTATGCAGATGAAGGTGCGGATGAATTGCGCGCCTATCAGCTGGCAGTTGAGCACCTGAATGGTGAGGGTGATGGCGGCCTGATGAACACGATGAAGCCGCTGGCCCTGAAGGGTAACGGCGTGTTGGGCAAAAAGGTCGAATTCACCACAGGTGATACACAGACGAAGTCTGATGCGGCCCGCGCTTCTGCCAAGCGTATGATTGAAAAAGATGGCGCGTTGATGATTACCGGTGGGTCGTCTTCGGGTGTTGCTATCGCGGTTCAGTCCCTGTGCCAGGAAGCTGGCGTTATCTTCATGGCTGGCCTGACCCATTCGAATGACACGACGGGTAAAGATCGTCGTCGCAACGGGTTCCGCCATTTCTTTAACACCGAAATGACGGGTTCTGGCTTGGCGCCGGTGCTGAAAGCCAATTACGGCACCGATCGTAAAGCCTATCACCTGACGGCTGACTATACCTGGGGCTGGTCTCAGGAAGGATCGATCAAGAAGTACACCGAAGCCATGGGCTGGGAAACGGTAAATGCCGTTCGCACGCCACTGGGTGCTGGTGACTTCTCTCAGTACATCACGCCTGTTCTGAATTCCGGCGCCGATGTGCTGGTATTGAACCACTATGGCAAGGACATGGTGAACAGCTTGACTCAGGCGGTTCAGTTCGGTCTGCGTGACAAGATGGTCAATGGTAAGCAGTTCGAAGTCATTGTTCCGCTGTATTCCCGTCTAATGGCACAGGGTGCGGGCGAAGCCGTTAAAGGAATCTTCGGGTCCACCAACTGGCATTGGTCGCTGCAGGATGAAGGCTCCAAGGCTTTCGTGAAATCCTTTGGTGCGAAATATGGCTTCCCGCCGTCACAGGCAGCACATACCTGTTATGTTCAGGCGCTGCTGTATGCCGATGCGGCTGAGCGTGCAGGCACGTTCAACCCATGTGGCATTGTTGATGCGCTGGAAGGCTTTGAGTTCGACGGCATGGGCAACGGCCCAACGCTGTATCGCGCCGAAGATCACCAGTGCTTCAAGAAAGTGCTGGTCGTGAAGGGTAAAGAAAACCCATCCTCACAGTTTGACTTGCTGGAAGTCGTCCAGGAAGTCCCAACTGAGCAGGTCACGTATGATTCAAGCGAAGGTGAGTTTGCAGGGGACCTTGGTGCCTGCAACGCCGGCTAAAAGGATCATCTGATCCAGTTTCGGATAAGGCAGTCGTCCCGAAGGGGCGACTGCCGACCGAATCCAAGGGCTGTTCAGGTTTATATTCATTACTTTTGAAGAGGGGAGGGCGGTCGCCATGGATGCGATTCTCCTGCAGGTTCTAAACGGACTCGACAAGGGGGCGGCCTACGCATTGATTGCGTTGGGGCTGACCTTGATTTTCGGGACCTTGGGGGTCGTGAACTTTGCTCATGGCGCCTTGTTCATGTTGGGCGCGTTCTGCGCGGTCACGATCAACAAGGTGCTGACGCTCCAGAAGGTGGTTCTGTCCCAGACGGAAACCACGGCCTGGGGCACGCCGTTGGAGATACGCACACCTTTGGCGCAGGAATGGTTTGGCGATCTTGGTCTCACGATCATCGACTTTTCTGTCCCTATTTCGATAATTGCTGCAATTCCGGTCATGTTGCTGATCGGGGTGGTGATGGAGCGCGGGCTGATCCGTTACTTCTATAAGCGCCCGCATGCAGAGCAGATTTTGGTGACCTTTGGTCTTGCCATCGTTTTGCAGGAAATCATCAAGGCCTTCTTTGGTGCCAATCCAATTCAACAGAACGCGCCGGAAATGCTGCAGGGGGCGATTGATTTTGGGGCATTGTTCGGCAATCCAGGCGCCCTGGTTTATCCTTTATGGCGAATGGTTTACCTGGCCTTTTCCGTGATTGTGATCCTGTCCGTCTTTGCCTTCCTTCAATTCACAACATTCGGGATGGTGGTCCGTGCGGGGATGGCGGATCGCGAAACCGTGGGCTTGTTGGGAATTGATATTGATCGGCGATTTACGATCGTCTTTGGCATCGCCGCGGTGGTCGCCGGAACAGCAGGGGTGATGTACACACCTATCCTGCCACCGGATTATCATATGGGGATGGATTTCCTGGTTCTGTCCTTTGTCGTCGTCGTTGTTGGTGGGATGGGCAGTCTTGGCGGGGCTGTATCCGCAGGCTTCCTTCTGGGTATCCTGCAGTCCTTTGCGTCAATGTCGGAAATTCGGGATCTCTTGGCGAAGGTTGGAATCATCGGCTTGGATCAAATCATCATTTATCTAATCGCAATCGTCATTCTGTTGGTCCGCCCGCGCGGTCTGATGGGACGCAAAGGCGTGATGGAGTAGGGCCATGTTGTCATTGTTTACAAAATCGTCCGAAAAGTCGGACCTGCTTCTTCTCGCGCTGTTTGCCGTTGTCGTTTTCGCCATGCCGATCTGGCTGGCTCCCTTCGGGGCTGCCTATCCGGATCTGATGCAGCGCTTTGCGATCTACGGCATATTTGCGACTGGGTTTAATATCCTGTTTGGTCTGACCGGTTATCTGTCTTTTGGCCATGCTGCCTTCCTGGGTGTCGGGTCCTATACTGCGGTCTGGACATTCAAATTGCTGGGCATGAACCCGATTCCGGCAATCATTGCTGCCATCATTGTTGCGGGCCTGTTTGCATTGCTGATTGGGTTCATCAGCCTGCGTCGCTCTGGGATCTACTTTTCGATCCTGACGCTTGCCTTTGCGCAAATGTGTTACAATCTGGCCTATTCGGTTCTGACGCCGATTACCAATGGGGAAACCGGCCTGCGGGTGTTGCGCGATGATCCCCGTCTGTTTGATGCGCCAACCGTTGGCGATGGGGGGCCGTTGATCTCCCATATCGCAGGGATTGAGATGACTGGCATGCCCGGATTCTATTTCGCTGCCGTACTGCTGGTCATCATGGTCGGGTTGGCGATGCGGATTTTCCGGTCTCCCTTTGGGATGATGCTGAAAGCAGTAAAAACCAACCAGACCCGGCTGAACTATACGGGCGTCAATACGCGACCCTATACACTTGCGGCCTTTGTTATCTCTGGCATGTATGCCGGTCTGGCAGGGGCTCTTTTATGTGTGATCGATCCCCTGGCCGGGGCGGAGCGTATGCAATGGACGGCCTCTGGTGAGGTTGTGCTGATGACCATTCTGGGTGGGGTCGGTACGATCATTGGACCAATCCTGGGGGCGGCGCTGATCAAGTATTTTGAGAATATCTTCTCGGCCTTCAACGATCAGACATTGAACGATATCTTCAGCTTCCTGCCGGATCAATTGCGAGAAGGTGTTGTTTCCGTGACCTCCCTTTTCGTGGGCGAGGGCTGGAATTTGAGCCTGGGTATCCTGTTCGTAATCATCGTTGTTTTCCTGCCGGGTGGCGTCACAGAGGGACTGAACCGCATCGGCAGGTTCGGATTGCGGCGACTGGGGATAGGACGCAAATCAAAAAATGAGGATGAAACCTCACCCGCACCGGGAGAATAGTCATGGGCATTCTTGAAGTAAGAGATGTGAATAAGAATTTCGGGGGCCTGAAGGCGCTGCACAATGTCAATCTGGATGTCCAGGAAGGCAGCGTTCACGCCATCATTGGGCCTAATGGTGCGGGGAAATCCACCTTACTGAACTGCTTTATCGGGCGCCTGACACCGGATACCGGGTCGGTGATGTTTAACGGATCATCGCTGTTGGGCCTGAAACCGCATGAGATAAATCAGGCCGGTGTGGTGCGGGTGTTTCAGACGCCTGAGATTTTCTCAGAATTATCTTTGCTGGAAAATGTCATGATCCCGGCATTTGCCAAACGGGACGGCGCTTTCAAATTGAATGCTTTTTCTGATGTCGCCCGTCATGGCGAAATCCGGGAAAAGGCAATGCATATGTTGGAAGAAGTCGGCCTGGCCAATGATCGGGATAAGACGTCCTCCAGCATGTCGCGCGGGGACAAGCGCCGATTGGAACTGGCAATGTGTCTGGTTCAGGATCCGGTGCTGCTGTTGTTGGATGAACCAACGGCGGGGATGTCTCGCGCCGATACGAATGCAACAATCGATCTGTTGAAAAAGATTGGTGGCCGGGGCATCACCAAGATCGTGATTGAGCACGATATGCATGTTGTATTCTCTCTGGCGGATCGGATTTCCGTTCTGGCTCAGGGGACGGTAATTGTTGAAGATGTTCCCTCCAAAATAAAAGGGAATGAAAAGGTTCAAGAAGCTTATCTCGGGGGAGCGCATCTATGAATGGGACACAAAGAGCCGCGCGCGTTCAACCGGCGGCGACCTCTGGCGGTGATACCGCCTATTTCGCAGTTCATAATCTGCATGCTTATTATGGTGAAAGCTATATCGTTCAGGGCGTTAGCTTTTCCATCAAGGAAGGCGAAATTCTTGCCCTTTTAGGGCGCAATGGGGCGGGTAAGACCTCAACATTACGGGCGTTGGCGCGCGTGGCTTCTCCAGAGTTACGACAGGGGGAGGTCTGGCTGGATCATGAACCCCTGCACACGATGGAGGCACATCAGGCCGCCCGAACCGGTATTGGTCTGGTGCCGGAAGATCGACGCATCATTCAGGGCCTGACCGTGCACGAAAATCTGCAATTGGCACAAATCGCCCCACCGGTCGGCTGGCCAATTGAACGTTTGTATGAATTGTTTCCGCGTCTGGGAGAGCGCCGCAGTCAGGAGGGGACAACCCTGTCGGGCGGAGAACAGCAAATGCTGGCTGTTGCCCGCGCCCTGGCGCGCGATGTGAAACTGTTGCTGTTGGACGAGCCCTATGAAGGTCTGGCCCCCGTGATCGTGCAAGAGATTGAACGGACGCTGGAAGAAATCAAGAAATTGGGCATGACGACCATCATCGTAGAACAGAACGCCATTGCGGCCCTGCATCTCGCAGACCGCGCCCTGATCCTGGATATGGGCCAGGTGGTGTTCGACGGCACCGCAAAGGAAGTGCTGGATAACGCGGAACTGCGCCAGGAATATCTGGCGATTTAATCAAGGGAGTCTCTGTGAGGAATTGACTTTTGGCGCGAAAACGCCTATCTGTCATGTGTGTCATAAAGAGCATTTTGAGTTGGCGTCACCTGTAAATCGGCCTGCTCATGTGGATGGTAAACTCTGCAGGGAGTTTATTCGCAGGACACTTCGGGTGGTTTCCGAACCCATTGAGCTAAGGAAACGCTGCTACTGCGACACCTAAATTAGCGCACGGATCCCACACGGGTTCCGTGCGTATTTGTTCCTGAAAAAGCTGTGACAATTGACCAAATTGTGCCGTCGTTTCGTTGAATGCATTCCAGAATTGCAGTGCCGGAGACATGACGGACAGCCATCAGTCGAATTTTACGCGAGTATCTGTCACCGAAGTATAGTGGTGTTCCAATTTGGACAATGTTTGAGACAAAGTTTGGGACTTCATCAAAAGATGTCAGTCCGATTTGCGCCATTTCTTTGGCGTGTTCTCTCCAAATATGTATGGCTCCGAAGCCCCTGTTCGGGCCCACATGCTTTCCTTGAAAGAGAAAAATGTCTCCTGTCGGAATGATGTCATTTTTGGATTTAATTTGGGGTACATTTCCAAATATGTATGACCCTGATCTTGGGTTTATCAGCAGTTTTTTTGACATTCTTAATACTTTGCTTCTTAATTTTCTTCTAATTCTATAGGCCTCTGGTATGAAGTGCTATCAGCTTGTTGAAGCTGTTATAGTGCGAAGAAGAGGGTTTCAAGCGATCCATGATTGGATGGCTTGTAGTAACCTATCGATTTTATTTACTCCTAACATCGAATAGAAGAACTGACGGTAAATCTGCCTGTCTTTCCGATTCTCAAAGATCGTTCAGATTGAGGTGTCGGGGGATCAGCGCTAAAGTGATCAAAATAGTTAGATGTCGAAGAATAATGTTAGGGAGGGTACATCAATGACAACATCATCGGGTCCAAAAGATCGCTACACAAAAGGCATGACTGTCCGTCGCAGTGTTCTGGGCGACAAGCATGTCGACCGTGCTGAAGCCAATAAGACTGATTTTGATATTCCCTTTCAGAATTTCATCACGGAAGGGGCCTGGGGCACCGTCTGGGCGGGAGATCATTTTACCAAGCGGGAACGCAGTCTGGTGACGATTGCCTTATTGGCGGGTCTTGGTCATTACGATGAGGTTGCGATGCATGTTCGCGCCAGCCGTAATACAGGCGCCACGGCGGAGGATATTCGCGAAGTGATGATGCATGTCGCAGTCTATGCAGGGGTGCCCGCCGCGAACAATGCCATCAAATATGTGAAGCGTGAATTGGCCGCCATGGCCGAAGAAGAAAAAGCAGGAGAATGACGCCATGACGGATTCCTTATCGCCGCGCGATTGGGCCAGCCACCCCGCCTATATCGATCCGGGATACAAATCGACCGGTCTGCGGGGCCCCAAGCAGCCCCTGATCAAACTGCCAACCGGATTGGGAGAGGGGTTGGGGCCGCGCTTTGGGAAGGACCATGTCTTTGAGCATGATGCCGACCTGACCCGCAACGGGCGCGTGAATGGCGAACCCCAGGGCGAGCGTATTATCGTCACCGGCCGCGTGTTGGATGAGGATGGTCGCGCGATCCCCAATACCCTGGTGGAAATCTGGCAGGCCAATGCGGCCGGGCGGTATGTTCACAGCAAGGACCAGCATGATGCGCCCCTGGACCCGAATTTCTTTGGCGCCGGCCGGTGCGCCACCGATGATCAGGGTGTCTATCAGTTCATGACCATTAAGCCAGGCGCTTATCCCTGGCCGAACCATTTCAATGCCTGGCGCCCCAATCACATCCATCTGTCGCTGTTCGGACCCAGCTTTGGCACAAGGCTGGTGACTCAGATGTATTTTCCGGGAGACCCGCTCTTGGCGCTGGACCCGATTTTTCTGGCAACGCCGGAGGGTGCACGGGATCGCCTTGTCGCGGATTTCGCAATTGATGTGACACAAGAGGCCTATGCGTTGGGATATCGCTTCGATATCGTTCTGCGTGGCCGCAACGCTACCCCGATGGAGGAGTGAACCAATGTCAAAGCTGGGTCAAACCCCGTCACAAACCGTCGGGCCCTATTTCGCCTATGGCCTGACGCCCACACAATATGGCTATCCGTTGAAAAGCGCTGCCGGGCCGGAAGTGGAAGGGTTGGCAGAAGCAGGTGGCCCGCGTATTCGCCTGGAAGGGCGCGTATTGGATGGCCAGGGGGCAGTGATCGAAGACGCCATGCTGGAAATCTGGCAGGCGGATGCACAGGGACGCTATCCTGGTGCGCCCGGCGGCGCAAACAGCGGGTTCACGGGATTTGCGCGCTGTGGAACGGGCACGGCACCGGACAAATCCTATCGTTTCGAGACTGTGAAGCCTGGCTGTGCGGAGCCTGGCTGTGCGCCCCATATCAATATGATCGTGTTTTCCAGGGGGCTGTTGTCCCACGCCTATACGCGGGTTTACTTCCAGGATGAAGCCACCGCCAATGACAGCGATCCCGTTCTGGCCCTGGTGCCGGAAGACCGACGCAATACGCTGATCGCCAAACGTCTGGAGACGGATCAGGGAATTGTTTATCGCTTTGACATTCGCATGCAGGGGGATGGGGAGACTGTGTTCTTCGACCTGTGACTTTATGCTCAGGGGGGAGGCCTCGACCGTCTCTTCCAGTTGGGATAGAGTCAGAGAAACAAAACATTTGAGGAGACGATATCATGACCGCAGCAATCGTTGGCTGGGCCCATACGAAATTTGGGAAGTTAGAAGATGAGGATGTTGAAAGCCTGATCGGGCGTGTTGCCGAACAGGCGTTAGCCGATGCTGGTGTTGCGGCGGAAGATGTCGATGCGATCTATCTGGGCTGGTACAATGGCGGCTTCTCCAAGCAGGATTTCGGGTCGTCTCTGGTCATGAACTCTGTCGATGGATTGCGCTTTAAACCATCAACACGGTTGGAAAATGCCTGTGCGACCGGATCGGCTGCGGTGCATCAGGGCGTGAACTTCCTGGAGGCGAAACAGGGGCGCATCGTATTGGTCATCGGTGTGGAGAAGATGACGTCAACGCCCGGACCTGAGATTGGTGGTATCCTGTTGCAGGCGTCCTACCTTAAGGAAGAAAGCGGTGTCGAAGGGGGCTTTGCAGGCGTCTTTGGGCAGATCTGCAATGGCTATTTCCAGAAGCATGGCGATCAGTCCGACGCGCTGGCGACCATCGCGGCCAAAAATCACAAAAATGGCTGTGACAATCCCTATGCTCAGATTCGCAAAGATCTGGGATTTGAGTTCTGCCGCACCGTTTCGGACAAGAACCCGATTGTCGCGGGACCTTTGAAACGCACGGATTGTTCGCTGGTATCGGATGGCGCTGCGGCGCTGGTCATGGCCGATATGGATACCGCCTTGGGCATGAAGAAGGCGGTCGCTTTCCGGGCACGGGCACAGGTGAATGATTACCTGCCGCTGTCCCGGCGGGACATGACCTATCTGGATGGCTGTGCGCGCGCCTGGGATCAGGCGTTTACCAAGTCCGGCCTGAAACTGGATGATCTGGATTTCGTCGAAACCCATGACTGCTTCACCATCGCGGAATTGATGCAATATGAAGCTATGGGCCTTGCCAAGCGTGGTGAGGGGGCGAAAGCAGCTCTGGACGGTGTTACTCAGAAAGACGGCAAGTTGCCGGTCAATGCGTCCGGTGGCTTGAAGGCAAAAGGCCACCCCATTGGGGCGACGGGCGTTTCCATGCATGTCTTAACCGCCATGCAAACCCGGGGCGATGCCGAGGATATACAGGTGAAGGATGCCAAGCTGGGCGGTATCTTCAACATGGGCGGTGCGGCGGTTGCCAACTACGTCTCCATTCTGGAGGCAGTGAAATAACCAGGAAAGGCCATGGCGGGTCATCACCACCACCATCACGTTGATCCCGAAGCAGGGGATGCGAAAGTGTTCTGGGCTGTGTTCGTGAACATGGCCCTGACGGTGGTGCAGATTGTCGGTGGTGTCCTGTCGGGCAGTCTGGCCCTGATCGCCGATGCCCTGCATAATTTTTCGGACGCGATTTCGCTGATCATTGCCTTCGTTGCCCGCAAGATCGCCAGGCGACCGGCGAATGAGGATATGACCTTTGGCTATGGTCGCGCAGAAGTCGTTGCCGCATTGGTCAATTATACGACCCTGATCGTGATCGGCCTGTATCTGGTCTATGAGGCCGTGATGCGGTTCTTTCAACCTGAACCAGTGGCGGGGTGGATGGTGGTCATCATTGCCGCTGTTGCGCTGGTGGTGGATCTGGTCACCGCCCTGCTGACCTATTCGATGTCCAAGGACAGCATGAATATCCGTGCGGCCTTCCTGCATAATCTGGCCGATGCGATGGGGTCGGTTGCGGTTATTCTGGCAGGCAGTCTGGTGATCCTGTTTGACTGGTGGCTGGTCGACCCCTTGGTGACGCTGCTGATTGCGGGCTATATTCTGTATATGGCTTTTAGTGAGATTGGCCCCGCCATCCGCATCCTAATGCTGGGCAATGCGCCCGGACTGGATACGCAAAAGGTGTTGAGTGATATTCGCGCCGTGCCTGGGGTGGACAGCATCCACCATGTCCATCTGTGGCAGATGCAGGAACACGAAAACGCCCTGGACGCCCATGTCGTGATTACAGAAGGCAAATGGTCGCAGGCCGATGCGATCAAACATGCGATCAAAGACCGCTTAGCCTCCCACTTCCACATCCACCACGCCACATTGGAATTGGAATGCACCCATCATGCCTGCCCAGAACCCCAGACGATCGGGCACGCGGCAGAAGACAGTCCTGCGCTCAAACATACCCATCACCATTAAGGCAATGCTCTAAACCCGATATGCCTCCAGTGCGTCCAGGTCGAAGGTGAAGCCGGTGCCGGGGCGGGTGGGGATGTCCAGGGTGCCGTCTGGGTTGATTGTCACCTTCTCGCGGAACAGTGGGGCGAACCAGGGCATATATTCGATGAATAGGCAGTCGCTGGTGACCAGGGACAGGCTGTGTTCGGTAAACAGGTGAGGGGAGAAGGGGATGCTGGCCGCCGCCATTTGGCCGATGACCCGCCGAAATTCCGTATAGCCGCCCATGCGCTGAAGATCGGGCATCAGGATATCGGCTGATTTCTGCTCAATCATATCCCGGATGCCATAGCGCAGATATTCCGTCTCCCCAGATGCCAGGGCCATGGGGATGGCGGTGCGGATTTCTGCGTGACCGGCGCGGTCCCAGGTGGGGACGGGCTCTTCAAACCAGAACAGGTTGTATGGTTCCAAGGCGCGCCCCAGTTGGATGGCTTCAGGCACAGACAGGCCCTGATTGGCATCGGCCATCAGTTTGATATCCGGACCAATGGTGTCGCGTACGGCTTCAACCCGTTCGATATTCTGTGCCAGGGGGATCTTACCCAGCCGGACCTTCATTGCCTTAAAGCCCTGTTTCAGGAAATCCTGTGCTTCCTGGACAAGATCAGTCGGGCTTGCGGCCAGCCACATCCCGCCGCTGGCATAGGTCGCGACACGCTGGCGGCTGCCGCCAAAGACCCGGTGTAGGTTCTGGCCGCTGGCCTTGCCCACAATATCCCAGCAGGCGATGTCGATTGGGGTCATGGCCATGACCGATATGCCCGCCTGGCCCAGGAAATTGCTGTTCTGGAACATGTCGGCCCATAGGGCTTCTGTCATAAAGGGGTCGCGGTTCAGGACCATCGGGACAAATGCCTGAACCATGGCTTCCAGAACCCGCAATTTCTCAATACCGAATGCGAAGATATGCCCTTCACCCTCAAGGCCAGTGTCCGTTGTCAGGGTCACCAGCAGGCAGGAGACGGAGTCTATGCGGTGAATGGAGGTCCGAAGCGGTTGCTCCAGAGGCAGGTCCACCCGCCGCAGGGTAATGTCTGTAATCAGCATGGCATGTCGCACTTTCGGCAAAGGTCAAAAATCATCCTGCCCCTACAATGAGCGGAATGGACCGATGCTGCAATCTGACTCAGTGCGGTTTCGCTTCTGTCGTTATGCTGAACGATTCAGATTTTGGTTTCTCTGACAGGGTCCCTGTCTCAGACAGGGCGGGGTTGATCTGATTGATCGCGCCCGCTGGCGTCTTTGGCGGTTTTTCACCACTGTCGGTCTTATGCGAAGATTTCAGAGTGGGTTTGGGTAAGGCCTTTTCTGAGATGTGGCTGTAATTGCCTTCGATCTTGGCACCGGCAGCGACCTCGATCACTTCATGGCGGACATCCCCGATCATCGTGGCGGTCACGTTCAACTTCACGATCTTGGCTTCGATGCTGCCAAAAACAGAGCCGTTGATAATGGCTTCCTGCGATTTGATCTGGCCGGACACTTCACCGGTTTTTCCGACCGTTACGGAACGACAGCGAAGATTTCCCTCCAGCTTTCCATCCAGCAAAAGATCGATGTCGCCATCAATATCGCCTATCACAGACATGCCCTCAGCGATGTGAGACCGTTGCGCGGGGCGCGTCTCTGTGACTGGCCGTGGTTGCTCCCGATCCTTTGAACCGAACATATGGTACTCCTCCTCCCCATAAGAACCAGATGTAGAAATCCTTAACTAATTGTTAATCAATGTAGATTAGCCTGCGACAAGGTTCAACCGTCGCATTGTTAAGATTTCAAAAAGGCTTCGTGAATGGGAAGAGAGAACCTATTCCGCAGCTTCAGAGTCGGCGGACGATTCCAATTCAGCGATGAATTTCTCGGCCTCCAGGGCAGCCATACAGCCCATGCCTGCGGCGGTGACGGCCTGTCTGTAAATCTTATCCTTCACATCGCCCGCAGCGAAGACACCGGGTCGATTGGTGGCCGTCGAATCCGGCGCGGTAATCAGATATCCTTCCTCATCCATCTCCAGGTGGCCCTTGAAGACAGCGGTCGCGGGATCATGCCCGATGGCAACGAATATGCCATCGACGGCAAGTTCGGACACGGCGTCTGTGTTTCGATTGCGCAGTTTCAGGGATTCAACACTGGGGGGATTTTGAGAGCCACAGATTTCTTCAACCACCGTATCCCAGATTACCGAAACTTTTGGATGTTTGATCAGGCGGTCCTGCAGGATCTTTTCCGCACGCAAACTGTCGCGGCGGTGGATCAGGGTCACTGATTTTGCATGATTGGTCAGATACAGCGCCTCTTCGACGGCGGTGTTGCCGCCCCCGACGACGGCGACATCTTTACCCCGGAAGAAAAATCCATCACAGGTCGCGCAGGCAGAAACGCCCCCGCCCATGAAGGTCTGTTCACTGGGCAGGCCCAACCAGCGGGCCTGGGCCCCAGTTGCGATGATGATGCTGTCGGCCAGATAGACTGTGCCACCATCACCGATAGCCTTCATCGGGCGGCTGGTAAAATCAACATCCATGATCAGGTCATAATGGATCTTGGTGCCGACTTTTTCAGCCTGTTTTTGCATCTGGTCCATCAACCAAGGGCCCTGGATCACATCCTCATAGCCGGGATAATTCTCAACATCCGTGGTAATCATCAATTGCCCGCCGGGCTGCAAGCCTGCAACCAGCATGGGTTCCAGATTGGCACGCGCGGCATAGATAGCGGCCGTGTATCCTGCCGGTCCGGCACCGATGATCAGGACTTTGGTGTGATGCTGCTGGGCCATGAGATGTCCTCTGCTGGATTGTTGGTGGCGCGGGGGCGGTGATCTTTCGTCAAGATAATCACCCGGCCCGCATCCGCAACCGCTTCCTTGCGATTATTTCCGTGTCAGCAGAATAAATGAATAATCCGGGGCGGAAATGGCTGGGTCCGTTGGTGGCGGCCCGGGTTCTCGCCATGCTTCCTGCCATTGGCTGCGATCAAAGTCTGGGAAGAATGTATCAGCCTCGGGCTCTGCATCGACCTCTGTAATATACAGGCGTGTCGCAACAGGCAGGGTCTGGCGATAGATTTCTGCGCCGCCGATAACACTGATTTCATCGACTCCCATTTCTCGTGCCAGATTGCGCCCTCGGGCCAGGGCATCATCGATATGGGAAAACACCTCGGCCCCATCCGCTTTATAGCCCGCGTCGCGAGTAACAATCAGATTCGGGCGACCGGGCAGGGGCTTGCGGGGCAAAGATTCCCAGGTCTTGCGCCCCATCAGGATCGGCTTTCCCATCGTCATGCGTTTAAAGAAAGCCAGGTCACCGGGCAAACGCCAGGGAAGTCCCCCTTCAATACCAATGGCCCCATTGCGGGCAATGGCGACAACAAAGGCGATGTGAATTTCTGTCATGGTTTTGTTTTTACCTTTTTCGCCCGACTGGCCTTAGCCGAAGGCTTCTTGGTTCTGGCCTTACGTGCAGCCTTCTTCAACGCTGCGCGACGCCCTGCCTCCAGGCCTAACCGTGCCCAGTCTAACAGCAGGTCATCCTCGTCAAAGGCCTCATCGGGGCATTTGCGCAGAGCGGCGACGATGGTGGTGCCGGTTTTCTTCTGGTAGCTGAAGGGCGCGCAGTCTGCGGCATCGAATTGTGCCGCGGTCAGGGCATCGCTCTTCCAATACAGCGTGTCATTCAACACAATGCCAAACATCGCCCCGTCGATGAACAGGCCCGCGCCGCTGAACATCCGGCGCGGCGTGATGGGCCCCAGCGGCTCCAGTCGTTCACACAGCCAGTCCAGATAATCTTTGCTGACCGCCATGCCCTGCCGCCTAAACCGCGATCGGGGCTTTTATGGTGGGGTGCGGATTATATTCAGTAAGCGTAAAATCGTCGTACTGGAAACCAAAAAGATCGTGAACGCGCGGGTTCAAGGTCATTTTCGGCAACGGGCTGGGACTGCGCGTAAGCTGCAGGTCGGCTTGTTCCAGATGGTTCAAATATAGATGCGCATCGCCCAGCGTGTGGACGAAATCGCCAGGTTCCAATCGACAGGCTTGCGCCACCATCATCGTCAACAAAGCGTAGGAGGCGATGTTGAATGGCACACCCAGAAAAATGTCGGCGCTGCGCTGATAGAGTTGGCAACTCAGGCGTCCTTCGGCGACATAGAATTGAAACAGGCAGTGACAGGGGGGCAGCGCCATGGAGTCGATATCCGCCGGATTCCAGGCGCTGAGCATATGCCGGCGGCTGTCTGGATTGGTCTTGATGCTCTCCAAAAGGGTGCTCATCTGGTCGATGATGCGTCCGTCCGGTGCCGCCCAGGACCGCCATTGCTTGCCATAGACCGGGCCCAGATCGCCATTTTCATCGGCCCATTCATCCCAGATCGAAACACCATGTTCTTTCAGATAGGCGATGTTCGTGTCGCCTTTCAGGAACCACAGCAATTCATGGATAATAGAGCGCAGATGCAGCTTTTTTGTGGTCAACAGGGGGAAGCCCTCTGACAAGTCAAAACGCATCTGTCGCCCGAAAACAGACAGCGTTCCTGTCCCGGTTCGGTCGGTCTTTTCGATGCCGTTGTTCCGGACATCCTGCAGTAGATCTAGGTATTGCTTCATGGCGACACTATTAAAGAGGATTCTGAGGCAATCTGAAAACCCCTTTCATTCATTCGGGGAACTCCCTATATATATTTCGTCGAGCAATCGACTATGGCGCTAGAGGGCGCTGCGGAATAAGCGTAGTGGACCCGGGGGCAGTACCCGGCGCCTCCACCAATTTCGCCGATGGAGCCAGCGTAAAGATGGTCCCTCGGCACCTCCCTTGAAAGACAGGGAGGGACTATGGGGGCGAAATAGGATCGACACGCGTGGTAAAGGCAGATGTCTGCGTCCGGCATGGTACCGCCGTATCGGGCCAAATCGCTAAATGCGAACGATAACGACGAGATGGTTGCTGTCGCTGCGTAAGCAGTCTCGGTAACAAAGTCGTAATTCCTAGTGGACTCATCCTCTGCTAGGTGGGGCCTGGGGGGGCCTAGCAACAGAACCCCCCGTTTTCTGAAAAGCTGCCGATTGTGCAATATTTTTGATATTCCTCCGATTTAAGGAGGGAAGGTCGGTTCGATTAATCTGATAGTCACCTGCCTATGGCATTGATAGCGGGTGGTAAATATGAAACAATTAATAGCATAGGCTTATTTTAAGCCTGATTCTAGAGGATATGATGTCCCAGAAACGCAAAAACCGCTCTGAAATCGATGTGCCGTTGGATCGTGACAGCTTTATGCAAAGTATGTTGCGTGATTTGGCGGGGGTTTTGCAGGATTCCATTGGAATGCAAGAAGCCCGCGGGTTCGTGTCCATTGTCGGCGCGCGTATGGGGGATACTTTAAATACACTGTATCGGAAATCATTTGGCCAGAGCCGACTGACTGCAAACCAGGCGGTTGAAGCTATGGTTGATCTTAAGCAGCGCATTGACGGTGATTTCTATGTGATATCACAAGACGAAACGGAAATTGTGCTGGGCAATCGGAAATGCCCATTTGGGGAAAATGTGCGCGGTAGACCCGCCCTGTGTATGATGACATCAAATGTTTTCGGTCGCATCACAGCAGAAAATCTGGGATATGCCCGTGTCGAAGTCGAAGAATCATTTGCGCTTGGAAATGATCGATGTCTGGTTCGTATTGGGCTGAACCCGCAGGAGTCGGACAAGGAAAAAGCAAGCGGGCGAGAATATTTTCGCATTGATGAGGATCCCTAATGGCGGCCCCTCACCCAGAGGATAGCGATGAGGATGCAGCCCTTGCTATTTGGGGCTCTATTCCAGAGCCAATCCTTTTAATTGCAGCCGACGGGTTTGTTTTAAGAGGGAATGATCGCTTCGCCTCTGCTTTTGGCCATGTGATACGTCCGAAATCAGAGAAAAAGCTGACAGATATCTTCTCCAACTCGACGGAATTTTTTCAGCAGGCTTTAAGGGATTGGCTGGGAACCAGGGAGCCTTTGCCAAAAATTTTCCAACAAAGCGGGCAAAATGGCGTTTCGACGTCATTGCGTGTTGAAGGCTGGCGAACGCAGTATGGGGATCGCGCGGCCGTTATCTTAAGGTTTTTCCAGGGCAATCCCAGCATTGACCGTTTCATTGAATTGACGACGCTTGTCGATACCCTGAACAACGAATGCGCCAGACGGGCACGGATTGAGGATGAACTGCGCAGCCTATTGGGTCAGTTGAATGCCGTAAACAATATGCGTGATCTTATTATGGCGCAATTGAGCCATGATCTCAGGACCCCGTTGAATGCGGTGCTCGGGATGTCTGAATTCATCCTGTCTGAACCTTTTGGAAAGATGAATCCACGCTACAATGACTATGTTAATGACATTAAGCTCAGTGGCGAAATTCTGCTGGAACAGGTGAATTCTGCTCTGTCGATGACCGAAGACACGGATATTCTGGACCGGACGAAGGACCTTCTGGCGGATTTGTCAGACTGTCTGGATAGCTGTCATCGCGTCGCATCCCCAATTGCCCAGCGGCGCGGTATCGATTTGTTGGTGCCCACGAACATTCGCGCCCCCCGAATTCGGGCGGAAAAGACATTGGTTAAGCAAATTCTAATGAACCTGATTGGCAATGCCACGAAGCATATCGAAGAAGGCGGGCATATTAAGGTCGATGTGGATTGGCAAATGGGCTCTGACCTGAATGTCAGTGTGATTGATGATGGGCCCGGAATTGATCCTGAAAAGCTTGAAGCTCTTTTGCGGTCTAATTCACGAGACGCCTATGCGACCAACAAGACCGGTTTTGGAATGGGATTATATCTTACAAGTCGATCTGCTGAGGCGATTGGCGCGCGAATCTCTATCGACAGCGCACCGGGGAAAGGGACAATTGCAACAATGACAATTCCCGCTGCGATGTTAGATATGTCCACGCTATAGCATTTCAAGGCGACGGTTTTTCGTAACCACAGGCGGGTATCAGCCACTGATCTGTGATGGGCGCTGCAGCCCACCCAGTTGCTGTCGCTGCGTAAGCAGTCTCGGTAACAAAGTCGTAATTCCTAATGGACTTATCCTCTGCTAGGTGGGGCCTGGGGGGCCTAGCAACAGAACCCCCCGTTTTTCTGATCTCAATCGAGACTATGTCCATGCGCCTGGACTGTTATGCTGTGTTATTCGTTGCAGGCGGCTTTATCTTGAACCAGGCGATGTAGAGTGCTGGCAGGAAGAGCAGCGTCAGAACCGTCCCGACAATGATCCCCCCCATCATGGCATAGGCCATAGGCCCCCAGAAAATTTCCCGCGCGATTGGAATAAGAGCCAGGCTGGCGGCGGCGGCTGTCAGCATGATGGGTCGCATACGATGTTCTGTGGCCTCGATCACGGCGTTCCAGGGATCCATTCCAGACTTCCGCAAATCTTCAATTTGCACCACAAGGATCAGGGAATTTCGTATCAGGATGCCAATCAAGGCCAGAATCCCCAGAATCGCAACGAAACCAAGCGGAGCACCGCTTGAAACCAAAGCAGTGACAACTCCGATAAGACCCAACGGCGCGACAAGTACGACCAGAAATGCCCGTTGGAAGCTCTGCATCTGGATCATGATAATCGTTGCGATGGCCATCAGCATCATTGGGACAACCGCGATAATCGGGCCCTGGCCTTTCGCACTTTCCTCAACGGCTCCTCCGGTTTCTATATGGAATCCAGAGGGCAGGGAGTCGTTCAACTTTGTAATCTCTGGGGCTAAGCGGGAAACAATGGTGGCTGGTTGTGTTGAGCCAATGATGCTTGCTTTCACGGTTATTGTTGGCAGGCGGTTACGCCGCCAGATGGTGGGCGCTTCGGATTCGTAACTGATGTCTGCCACCGCCGACAAAGGAATTGGTGCACCGTTGCTGTTGGATAATTGAAGATTCTGGAGCGTTTCGATAGAGGCGCGATCCGCATCATCGGCGCGCCATACGACATTAATCAGGTAGATGTCGTCTCGCACCTGTGTTGCGACGGCACCGCCAACAACACTGTTCAGAGCAACTGCAATTGATTCCGATGTTACCCCTAGCTTTGCCGCCTTATCTTGGCGCACATTAACCCTCAGAACTCGGCTTGGCTCGTTCCAGTCGTAGACGGGTTCGCCGGTTTCAGGGTCCGATCCAATGATACCAGCGACTTTCTGCGCCAGTCGTCTTACGGCCTGGATATCAGGACCACTGATCCGGTACAATACGGGGCGCCCGATCGGTGGTCCAATTTCCAGTAAGTGAACATAGGCATCGGTGCCAACAAAATCTTTCGTGACGATGGCTGTTAATTTCGTGCGAAGGCGATTTCGGGCCTCAATGTCCTTGGCGACAATTATGATCTGACCGAAATTCGCGGAGGCGGGTTGCACATCAACCGATAAGAGGAAGCGTTCGGTGCCACGCCCGATATAGGTAGACCAATGATCGATGTCATCGTCCCCTTTCAGGGCCGTCTCCTCAAATCGCTTGATCTGCTCCAGCGTTTCGTAAATTGACGCATTCTGTCGAACGGTCCAATCAACCAGCAATTCATCGCGATCTGACGCCGGAAAGAATTGCTGTTCCACAAATCGCATGCCGCCAACGGCGGATACAAACAGAATCAGGGTGACAATGATTGTGACCCATTTCCATTGCATGCAGAAAAGCAGGATGGTGCCGAACATCCGTCCAAAGCGGCCGGGCCCTTCATGATGGGATTTTATTGTCTTGGGCAGCAATGCCACACCAAGCAAGGGGGCAAAAAGAACCGCCACAACCCAAGAAATGATCAGGGCGGCGGCGATTACAACGAACAGAGTGAAGGTAAACTCGCCGGCGCTGCTGGAGTTGAAGGCCACGGGCATAAAGCTGGCGATCGTGACAAGCGTCCCAGACAGCATCGGCCAGGCTGTCGAGGTATAAACATACGTGGCCGCTTTATGCAGAGAGTCGCCGAGTTCGAGTCTGGAAACCATCATCTCTATGGCGATCATCGCATCATCAACCAGCAAACCCAGAGCAATGATCAGGGCCCCGAGTGAGATTCTCTGTAATCCGACGCCATAGACGTCCATCACAACAAAGGTTAGGGCTAAGACAAGCGGTATTGTGATGGCAACGACAAGGCCGGGACGCACACCCAGGCTGATAAAACTGACAATCAGTACAATGACGACGGCTTCGATCAGGGCTTTGATAAAGCCCCCTACGGCATCGACAACCAGATCGGCCTGATTGGACACCATATGAACACCAACACCAATGGGCAGTTCGGCGACCACCTTGTCCATCTCTGCTTCCAGGGCGGTGCCAAATTCTGTGATATTGCCCCCTTTTGCCATACCAACGGACAGACCGATTGCAGGCTGTCCATTGAAACGGAACAGGGTTGTCGGTGGATCCACATATCCGCGGGTGATTGTCGCGACATCATCCAGGCGGAAGAAGCGGTTGTTGATGTTCAGATTGATCGCGCGAAGACTGTCTTCAGAGGTGAATGAACCGCTGACGCGAATGCTGACCCGCTCCCCATCCCCTTCAATCGTGCCGGAGGGAGTTATTTCATTCTGGGCCTGAAGACGTTCCACGACCTGTTGTTCCGTCAGGCCAAGGGCGGCGAGCCTGCGGGTTGAGAATTCCAGATAGATCACCTCATCCTGCGCGCTGACAATATTGATTTTTCCGGCGCCCGGAACGGCCAGTAATCGGGTGCGCGCATATTCGACATAATCGCGCAACTTTCTTTTGCTCAACCCATCAGATGTGAAGGCGTAGATCATGCCAAAGACATCGCCAAAATCGTCATTGAATGTGGGCCCTACAACACCGGCAGGAAGGTCACTTTTTATGTCGGAGATCAGGTTGCGAACGCGCTTCCATTTGGCCGTCAAAGTTTTTGGATCCGTCGTGGCCTTCAGATTCAAATAGACAGTGGTATGTCCTGGCGTCGTGATGCTTTTCGTGTAATCGAAATCCTCTATATCTTCGAGCTTCTTTTCTATCCGATCGGTAACCTCATTGATGGTTTCCTCAGTGGTGGCCCCCGGCCAACTCGCCGATATCAGCATTGTCTTGATCGTGAAATCTGGATCCTCAGCGCGCCCCAGATTGTAGAAAGACAATGCGCCAGCGACCATACCCACAATCATGAAGTACCAGATCATGGAACGGTGGCGCAGTGCCCATTCCGAAAGATTGAACTTTGACGTCATTACTCTACGCTTTCTTCCAGACGAATGGTCTGGTTTTCCGAGAGGCTATGAACACCGGCAATGACAACACGATCTCCAATCGATAACCCTGCGGTTACGACGACGGAGTCAGGATCATTCGATGGGGCAAGTGATACGATCATGGATGTCACGGTTTGTGTGGTTTCATTCACGATCCAGACAAAGGTCTTTTCTCCGCGCCGTAGGATCGCCGTGGCAGGGATTCGCAACGCGCCATCTTTGACCTCTGTGTGCGGCGTGGCAAAAATTGTGGCGCCGATTCGGAAGGCGTAGTTAGCGTCATTCAGGGTCATCCGGACGCGTCTTGTCCGGGTCTTGGCATCCGCTTCCGGTGCGATTTCGCGCGTGTGGGCCTGGGCGCTAACGGTGTTGTCAGCATCCAGCGTAACCGTGAAGGGCATGCCTGGCTTCAGGGCCCTGGCCGTCTCTTCCGGTACATCAATTATCGCTTCAAGCGGGTCTGTTTGGGCAATTTCAATCACCGTCTCTCCGGCGTTGACGGTTTGTCCTAACTCTGCGGTCTTTTTTGTGACGACGCCGTTGATATCCGAAACCAGATTGGCGTAGCTGCGATCTTCATGGGCTGACGCGAGGCGGGCCTTTGCCTGGTCTACAGCGGCTTGGGCGACTTTTCTTTCGACAATTGCAGAATCCAGCACCGCCTGGGACGACACACCTTTAGAAACAAGCCCCTGGGTACGCGCTTCGCTGTTCTGTGCGTTGCGTAACGCGGATTGCGCCTTGTCCAGCTCTGCTTCGCTTGACCGAATCGCAAGATCAAAAGTTGTTGGGTCCAATTGCGCCAGCATTTCGCCAATCGTGACGATGTCACCAATAGTGACGTTGAACTGAGTGATGCGCCCCAGAAGCTGAAATGCTCGAACGGACTTGTAGCGCGCATCAATTGTGCCTGCGAACGTGGTGGATCGCATGATTTCGGGGCGCACTTCTAATGTCAGGACCGGACGTATAATCGGCTTTTCTTCCGATTGATCTGTGGTGTCATCACACGCCGTGAGTGCAAGAAGACCTGTCAGTATCAGAAAGAGAATGAGATTCCGTCTCATTTCTGTGTTGCTCCCCCCGTTGATTGATTCATGAGGATAGGCGCCACGACTTGGCCGGGTCGCAAAAGCTGGGCACCCGCCACAACAACCAGGTCACCGGGGTTGATGCCTTCCTTTATGAGGATATCCTTGGTCTGATAGCTATCGATAACAATTGGCGTTAGGGATGCGACATTCGTGTCGGGATTGATGGTCCAGACTGCTGGTTCGCCCCTTTTTGTAAAAAAGGCTGTCCACCGAACCCGGATCAGGGCGTGTTGGTTGAATTGTCCCAGACCAGCTACGGCTGCGCCCAAAGTCATTTCTGGTGGGGTGTTTTCAATGCCGATCTTTACCTGAATGGATCCTGTTGCGGGATCAACGACCTGCGATAGCTCGCGTGGTACGCCAATGGCGCTTATATTTGGCTGTGACAAAAGGTGGATTGTGATGGTGCCGTTTGGGGGGCCTGCTGCTATCAGCGCTTCTGGCACATCGAAAACAGCGTCGCGGTCGCCATCATTTGCGAAGGTAATGACCGGCATAGCTGCAGCCATGACTTGACCGACTTCCGCATTTCGTGCGGTCACGACGCCCGCTCGGGGTGCCCGCAAAACAGCATTGTCGATGTCATTCTGGACTGAAGACAGATCGGCTCTGGCATTTGACATATCCGCTTTCGCCGCCAGATATTCCTGTTTGGCGTCGTCATACAATTCACGCGTTGTGAAGCCCCGATCCAGTAGCGATTTTTTGCGGTCCAATTCGATCGTTGATTGGTTCAATGTCGCTTGGGCAGAGTGCAGGCTGGCCTTTGCAACCTTCAAATTTGATTCCAGTTGCGTCGTATCCAAGGTCGCAAGGACGCCGCCAGCTTCCACATGATCTCCCACATCGGCGGAAATTGATGCGACACGTCCACTTATCCGAAAGGAAAGGTCGCTTTGGATTCGTGCTTTGATTTCCCCGGTCAGGGTGGCGGTGCCAATGATCGGTAGTTTTTCCGCTTTTACGACACCAACGCGCAATGGTTCCTTTGGGGCGTAAGCGACAGGATCGTCACATCCAGATAGCATCGCCAATGTAATAAGCACCGTCGCGATACAGCGCATGACCCCGCCCTCAACAATAAGGCATTTATGCAGGATAAGCAGATTTCTCATTCCGTGGGACCCTGTTTTACAGATAGCCGCATCTGGCGTGGGATCAGGCAAGGCGAGATGTCGTTTGGCAAAATTATATGGACCTGAGATTATGGTGTTATATCTGGAATTTCGTTGATATAATCAACTAAATCCAATTATGCGCACAATGTGGACTATGTCAACAATCATGCATTCCGCCCTCAGTACCGATATTGTTCATCAGGTCGATCGCTTTATGCGGCGGCTCCACGCGTCTGTGCATTCCCAGTCTCATGAATTCGATACGGAAATGATCGGTCAGATCGGTTGCTTGTTATTATTGACTTTGGCTGACATACAGCCGGCGCGGATTCACGAGGTTGTGCAGCAGATGCAGCGCGACAAGTCGCAGATTACGCGGTCCATCAAGGTGCTGGAGGCTAATGGGTTGATAAAGCGTCAACAATGTCCGGAAGATGCCCGGGTTCGCATGATTGCTTTAACAGAAAAGGGGCAAGGGGTAGTCCGGGCTTTTCGCCGTTCATTATCAGAGATCCTGGAGGAAATTCTTTCTCCCCTTAATCAAGAAGAGCAAAGAGTATTTCAGTGCCTTTTACAAAAACTGTAAGGCGAGAGAACGCTTTCTGCGGCTATGCTGGACAAGTCGGTCTTATCGCATTCCGAAACACCGGCCCATTTTTCACCATTCCCTGCGCTGGTATCATTCAATTCCAGTTAGGTATCAGCCACTAATCTGTGATGGGCGCTGCAGTGAACCCAATTGCTGGCTTTGTTGGAAAGCCTGTGCCGCGAAAAGGCTGCGTGATGCCCTGTCATCTTCGGTAGCCGTTGGGTCCGGCCGTGCGGTTGGATCTGGGGCCTGGCCTTGTTCGTTATCGATAGAAGCCAAGGGGTCTTCCCGTTCCTGGCGGGCCAATTCAGCGCGGGCCTGATTGATCTGTTGCTGTGCCAGGGCGGCGACCTGCTGATCCTGGGCAGAGGGGCTTTCCGGTGCCAATGCGGCGCGGCGGACTTGTTTTGCCTTCTCTATTGTCGCTTCAGGGTCACCAGGGATCGGGCTTGCGGCGATGCTGACCTCTCCGTCCACAACATACTGAACACCATCTGGACCGGTCTCGTACTGATATCGGGGGGAGCCCGCATATTGCCCCCCGACGGCAGCGTGGGCCTGTTCATGGCGGCGCACTTCTGCATCGCGTCGCTTCAGGTCTGCAACTTCCTCTTCCTCTTGCGGTGTCAGACCGTCAGAGCCTTCCTCATCCTGGGCGGCGGCATCTTCGGCTTCATCCTGTGCTGGCGTGGCCTCTTCCGTCTGTTCTGGGGCGGAAGGCGGGGGTGGCGCAAAGAGGGGTGGCAGCGCGTTGGCATTGGCCAGAGCCGTTGGGTCATTGGCGGTGTTTTGGGGCGCATTTGCGGCATTTGCCTGCAAAACACTGACGGCTTCCTGACTCAAAGGTGTTTGACCAGAGACAAAGCCAGTTGCGCGCTGATCCTCGCGAATGGGTTGGGTCTGGGCCGATAGGGGCGCAACGGAACCCTGAGCCTGTACCGAGGTTACGGCAGGGCTTTGTTGTGTGGCGACAATCGCGGCGCTGACGGACTGTATCTGCATAACCAGTATCGACAGACGTTAGAAGGCAGCCTTTCTGCGCGTGAGCATTGTGTGCTGATCGTCGCTTTGAAAGGCGGTCCCTGTTGGGTCCGATGTCGTCCAATTTACGCATTTCTTGCTGAAAATTGGCGGGTTCCTGGAAGCTTCTGCCCCGTTCCAAATTAAGGATATCGGTATTTTTGAAAAAATGCCATAGCCATGAATTTCCTAAAAAATCATACTTCAGTGTTAAATATATTGAATCACATAAATTACATGTATATATTTATAATTAACATGGAGAAACCGTATGAAAATGAACCATAGTTCGCCAACCCATTCGCATCAATCTGCGATAGATACCTTAATCGGCCTTTCAGACTTACCCTTGTTGAGCAAGGCGTTGGAGGAAGTGTTTGTTGGCCGCGCCTGTGTGGTTTCTGCGTTCGGGGCGGAGTCTGCGCTGGTCTTGGATCTTGTCGCGCGGGTAAATCGCCACACGCCGATCCTGTTCATAGATACGGGAAAGCATTTTCAGGAAACACTGGATTACCGGGATTTGTTGATTGATCGCTTTCGATTGACCGATGTCCGATCCATTGGCCCGGCGACGGATCGGACGATCGGGGATCCAACCGGCGATCTGCACAAATCAGATGCGGATGCGTGCTGTGATATCCGGAAAGTGCGCCCTTTGGATCAGGCTCTAAGCCAGTTTGACTGCTGGGTCACGGGACGCAAAAGGTTCCAGGGCGGATCGCGCGCCGTGTTGCCAACAGCGGAACCGGATGGACCGGGCCGGGTGAAGCTGAACCCATTGGCCGATTGGACACCTGACCAGATCGATGCCTATTTTGACAATTATGCCCTGCCGCGCCATCCCCTGTGGTTGAACGGCTATCGATCCATCGGATGCGGTCCCTGCACATCGACCCCTAAACCCGGGGAAGATGCGCGGGCTGGACGCTGGGCCGGAATGGGTAAGACGGAATGCGGCATTCACCGGTATGGGGGGCAGGCGGCCTGAATAAACGCAGCCTGAGTAAAGCGACCGGTTCAGGGATGCGCTAAATCTGAAAACTCCGCCAGCACCCGCTCATAGATCGGGCGTTTGAAGGGTACGATCAGGTCTGGAAGGGTTTGGATATCCACCCAGCGCCACTCCCCGAATTCCGGCTTGTGACAGGTCAGATCGATATCGTCATCCGTGCCCAGAAACCGCAGCGCAAACCATCGTTGGGTTTGACCGCGATATTTTCCCTTCCAAATCCGGCGCGACAGGCCCGCAGGCAAATCATAGGGGTACCAGGTCGCGCTTTCTGCCAGGACCTTGGCCTTATTGGTTCCAATCTCTTCCTGTAATTCCCGCAAGGCAGCATCCAAAGGCGTTTCTCCGTCATCAATGCCGCCCTGAGGCATCTGCCAGTGATCGCCGGGCACATCGATCCGATTGCCGACAAACACTTCTCCTTTGCTGTTGAACAGCATCAGCCCGACGCAGGGCCGATAGGGGCGTGGATCATCCCTGAACGGATCAACGGAATCCGTAATGGCCACTGGCCCCGTGCGGGTTGGCACATCCCCATCATCTGTGTCAGTCATTTCCACTCCCAACTGGTCGACCCCTTTTCTGGGGTCGTTATTATATGTTTGGCAAGGTCTGGCTGGCCCCAGCCATCCCGATTCCGACGAAAACGTGTCAGCCTTCGCGAAGGCGGGCGGTAATGATACCGGAAAGTGGCGTTAGTACCATGCCCTTGCCACTTAATTCTCTGCTCCAGCGCTTAACCCGTTGTAAAATCATTGGAAAAGGCTTGATGCTGACAATTGCTGTCTTCTGAGTTTTAGCCAACAATTCCAATTGGGTCAGATGTTCCAGAACGCTGCCCCGCGATTGGGTGGCGTCGATCATCATATCGGCGGTAGCATGCGGCATTCCAACGGACTGGGCGACTTCCGGTGCGATGCTGGTGGCATTGTCCAGCGTATCGAAATAGACCAGCCCCCGTTTGGAGAGGTCTTCCATCACAGGCTCCAGTGCCGCCCGGTTGGCGGTAAATCCAGATCCCTGATAGTTCACCAGTCCGATATATCCGCTTCCCTCGCTCATGACGCGTTGCAGGTTCAGAATGTTCTGGGCTGGTTCAACGCCTGTCATAAGAGATAATAGGCCGGCATCGCTGCGGGGGAAATCGCGGGGCTCCATCGGAAGGCCTACCATGACTTCATGTCCGGCATTGCGTGCCTGGGCGATCCAGTCCTTCAAATTCGGCGCATAGGGCGAAAAGGATAAGGTGACCGCGCCGGGCAGATCGATTGCAGCCTCCGTCGCTTGTACGGAAAGCCCCAGATTAATCACGACGATGGCGATCCGGGGACGGGTCTCCAGGCTGCTGGACGGGCGGGCGTATACTTTCCACGGCACCCGTCCATCTGCTCCCGCGGTTGGGACTTCGCCAACCGATGCAATGTCTTCAATCAGTCCTGGATCGGGATAGGCGGCAAGATTGCCAGCATAGGGGTCTGGGCCGTCATTTGCCAGGGGCGGCTCATCTGCATCGGATGCGGCTTGGGTCATTGCCGTATCTGTGGGCTGTTCCATTTGATCGGGTATTGCAGGTTCGCTGTGTGCCTCGATCGGGGCATTGGATGGGGACGCATCGGCAGTATCTTCGCCTGGTGCATCAACCGGTTCAGCGGTAGTCGCCGTGCCGCTATCCTGTCCCATCTCGCCTCTTTCATCGACGAATTGGAACTCCGAAATCTCCGCACGGGGGATACTCGCTTCCATTTCCGCCTCGATCGCGGGACCTTTGATCAGCAGATAGGCGGCAATTCCGATACCAGTCATCAGGAAAAGGCCATAGGCGGCGAAAACGGGCAGGACATGCGCCTTGCGCTGAAAAAAGGTTGGGCGCAGATGTTCGGGAATATCATCGTAATCGGGTTCTGGCGCGGCAGTTGCGGTGCCGCCCTTGCTGCCCCCCAGCTTGCCAGGAAGCATCGACTTCACCGCCGGGCCAAGGCCTTTGACCTTGCCCATCAGGCCGGAAAAATTGAGCTTTGGCATCGCAAGCTTCATAGCGCCTTTGGCAGGTTCGTGCGCGAGGCTGTTTATCGCCGCGCAGCAGGCACCCGCATCACTCCCCCGTCAGAGTTAATTCTAACTTTCTGATTTCGCGACCTTACCGACTAAATCAGCCTTTTGAATGTGCCTTGATTTGCACCGTGATTCAAGCGGCCCCGGTATCTGGGCGATTTGGCGTGGGATCACAAAAAAACCGAGGCCAAATTCGGAATTTGGCCTCGGTTCCATACGCATAAACAGAATCAGTGCCGACGTTAATTTGCCGCCTGACTGCGATACAGGCCAATCCCACGGATCAAATCCAGTGCGCGGGCCAATTGATAGTCTTCTATTGCGGTATCGGTGGCGACATTTTCCGTGGCGACAGCCCCTTCGACTTCATTTTTCAGGGATCCGGCCAGGTCCTTTTCGCTGCGTTGCGGTGTCGCCTCGATCACTTCGACACGGGCGCGTTCTACGGTGATGTCCGGCGTGATCCCCAATTGCTGGATCGATTTGCCGCTGGGTGTATAGAACCGTTGGGTTGTCAGCTTGATAGCGGAGCCATTTCGGCTTAACGGCGTAATGGTCTGGACCGAGCCTTTGCCAAAGGTCTGTGTGCCCAACAGAATGGCACGATGCTGGTCTTGCAGGGCCCCCGCAACGATTTCAGCCGCACTGGCCGATCCCCCGTTAATCAGCACGACAATGGGCATGCCATTGGTCAGATCCCCGGGCGTCGCCTGAAAGCGCTGAATATTTTCAGGCGTGCGGCCACGGGTGGAGACGATTTCCCCCTTTTCCAGGAAGCTGTCAGAAACGGAGACACCCTGGTTGAGCAATCCGCCTGGATTGTTGCGCAGATCCAGAACATAGCCTAGCAAGGCGTCGCCCGCCTCGTCCTGAATGGACTCAATAGCTTTTTCCAGGCCGGATTGTGTCTGACCGGAAAAGCTGGTGATCCGAATATAGCCGATATTGTTTTCCACCCGGCTGCGGACAGATTGAACCTGAATTTTGTCGCGAATGAGGGTTACTTCGAACGGTTCGGCGACACCTTCACGAATGATCGTCAGCACAATTTCCGCACCAACAGGACCGCGCATTATCTCCACGGCCTCGTTCAGCGTCTTGCCTTTGACATTCTCGCCATCCAGCTTGGATATCAGGTCGCCTGCTTCAATGCCGGCGCGGGCCGCAGGCGTATCATCAATCGGACTGACCACTTTGACCAGCCCGCTTTCATCCATATTGACCTCAATCCCCAGGCCGCCGAATTCCCCTTTTGTATGGGTCTGCAGGGCTTCGAAGGATTCTGAATTCATGTAGGTCGAATGGGGGTCCAGGCTGCTCATCATGCCTTCAATGGCCGCTTCGATCAGCTCTTTGTCACTGACTTCTTCGACATAATCTTCACGGGCGCGATTGAAGACTTCTCCAAACAGGTCCAGCAGTTCGAACGTGTCTGGCGCATCAGCATTCGTGGTCTCTTGCGCTTGGGCAATGCTCGGCGGGCTTGCCATAAAGGCCATGCACAAGCCGCCCAGCATGGCACCTGTTAACACAAGATGCCGCAGGGACCGTGCCCCGGAGCCAGCCTCGCCCTGTTTGGAGGAGAGGGGAGATTTTTGTTCGCGCACGATCATCCGTTCATCCTAATACTGCCAGCTGTGATCCAACGGAGCGGATTGACCGGGTGGCCGCCGCGCCGTAATTCCATATAGAGTTGCGGACGGTTTCCGCCACTAGTTTTTGTGCCCACGGCGCTCTCAGAGACCGTACTGTATTCCTGTGGCATGATGCCAATCGGTTCACCTGCTAGAACCCAATTACCTGTTGCGACATCAATTCGCTGAAAGCCTGCAAGTACTGTATGGTATCCGCCGTCATGTTCAATGATCAAGACTTGCCCAAGGTCCCGAAATGGACCCGCAAAGGCAATTTTTCCATCAAAGGGTGATAGAACGCTTGCTCCTGGTCGGGTTGCTACCACGATTCCCTTGGATATCTGGCCAAATGTTGTTTCCTGCCCATACTGAACGATCAGGGAACCAACGGCAGGCGCGGTCACCACGCCCTCGTCCGGGAAGGGACGAATGCCGTCGGGTTTGCGCGTCGGCAGGCGCGCCAGGGCCGCCAATTGGGCGGCTTCCCCGTTTTTTGCAATTGGTTCCGGGGGGGGCGCATTGGGCGTCGGCAATGTCACAGACGGTTGGTTTTGGGCCTGTTTTCGGGCGTCTTCTTCCGCCTGTATCTGGGCGGCTTCCTGTGCTTCGCGGGCCTTGCGTTCCGATTCAAGAGCGGCCATCAGTTCTTTCAGCGATGCCGATTTTTCTGTTAGCGTCCGCAGGCGCTCATTGGTTTTGCGCGATGCCTGGGATGTTTCATCATACAGCGCGCGCTTTTTTTCCAGCAGGGATTCGATTTTGGCACGGTCCTGCATCAGGGACTGATCTTCCTGGTTCAGGCGTTGAAGTTTGCCGTTCAAATCCTTCTGCACGGCGCTCAGGGCCGCCAGATCCTCTCTCAACACTGAGGCTCTTTCCCCGATGACGGGTATCGCTGCGCGCAACAGAATGGATCCCCGAACCGCCTCCAAAGGATCGCCTGGATACAGAAAGAAGGCACGGGGCGCATCTTCGGATAATCCTGTCAGGGCGCTTAATGTGCCGGTCAATTGCCGATGCCGCTCCGCCAGGACAGATCGCCGCTGATCGGTTTCGGCGCGCAGTTCTTCGATTTGCAGTTCCAGATTGGAAATCAGCGCCTCGCGAGACTGAGTGTCTTTGGCCACTGTGACCAGTTGCACCCGCAACGCTTCCAACTCTTGCGAAAGCTGTCTGGCCTTGGTTTCCAGGGCACGGCTGCGTTCCTGTTCGGCCTTTAACTCCGTCTCAACCCGCTGGGCCTCATCGGACGGGGTTGTTGTCTGGGCCAGAACATGATGACCGGGAAGACCAATGCCGATAAGGATCGCCAGGGCAAGCCCGACGGGGCGGAAAAGAGGCAGGGTGAGGCGCCTATTCGGCTGCATGGCGGGCTGCGCGCTGCAGCAGGGTATGTCCAGTCATCGCCTTTGGCTGTGGCAGGCGCAACAAGTCCAATACGGTCGGGGCGACATCGGCCAGCCGACCGTTATTCAGCCCCGACACTTCTTCCGCCGGGGCCCCGACCAGAATTAAGGGTACTTGGCTGAGCGTGTGGGACGTATGGGCGATGCCGGTATCGGGGTTCACCATCATATCCGCGTTTCCGTGGTCTGCGGTGATCAACATCCGCCCGCCCTGTTTCAGAATTGCGGCCTCCAGGCGACCAAGGCATCGATCAACGGTTTCAACAGCCTGGACCGCAGCGTCAAAGACCCCGGTATGGCCAACCATATCCGTATTGGCATAGTTCACGACGATCAGATCGTAGCGACCGCTTTCAATCGCTTCCACCAAATTGTCGGTCACTTCCGCAGCAGACATTTCGGGTTTCAGGTCATAAGTGGCAACATCGGGGGAGGGGATCAGGATTCGATCTTCGCCTTCAAACACCGTTTCACGCCCACCATTCAAAAAGAATGTAACATGGGCATATTTTTCCGTTTCGGCGATGCGCAGTTGTTTTCCGCCTGCCTGGGCTATGACATCGCCCAGGACATCGCTCAGCGCCTCTGCCGGGAACAGGGTTTCCATAAAGGCATTATGGGCGTCCGAATATTCCACCATCCCCAGAGCGGCGGCAAAGTTTGGTTGCGCCAATCCTGGAATAGCATTGAATTCAGGATCCAGAAGCGCAGTCAGAATTTCCCGCGCGCGGTCGGCCCGGAAGGCGGTCATCAAAAGACCATCGCCATCCTTAACACCTTGATATCCATTCAGTGCGACCGGTTCCAGGAATTCATCTGAAACGTCATTGTTGTACGAGGCTTCGATGGCTGCAATCGGATCTGGGGCAGCGCTGCCTTTACCCTGAACGATAACGTCAAATGCCTTGCGGATACGATCCCACCGATTGTCGCGATCCATTGCCCAATATCGGCCGCATAAAGTTGAAATCGGAACATTCGGGGCGGCGGCTTGGAATTTTTTCACATAATCAAGTGCGCTGCGCGGGGGCGTATCGCGTCCGTCCAGAAAGCCATGAATGGCGACAGGTACACCTTCGGCGCGCAGATGTTCTGCCAGGGTAACCATGTGATCCTGATGGCTGTGCACGCCGCCCGGTGAAATCAGGCCCAGCAGATGTGCTGTGCCGCCGGTCTTCTTCAAGCGCTGTGTAAAATCCTTCAGTTTGGGCGATTGTCCCAGGGTGCCATCGGCGATTGCCTGATCAATTCGGGGCAAATCCTGCAAGACGACACGCCCCGCCCCCAAATTCATATGACCCACCTCAGAATTGCCCATTTGCCCGCTGGGAAGGCCAACAAAAGTTTCAGAAGCTTCTAAAACCGCGAATGGATTCGATTTTTTTAATCGGTCCATGACCGGGGTCTGAGCCGCGACGATAGCGTTGTCATCGCTTGAGGCGCGCTCGCCCCACCCGTCCAGAATGCAAAGTATTACTGGTTTCGTCATTGAAGTGTTGGTAGTCATTGACCTAACAGGTTATGTTGTATCTGAGGAATGCTTTGTTTGTCAGAATGGGATATACTGATTCTGATGGGAGGGTTTTATCGCAGTCTGGGCTCAGTTAAAAGCCCAAGGATGCGTTGGTTTAATTGGTGGGAAAAGGAACCTATATGCCTAAAGAAAAAACAGTAGTTCCAATCGACCCGACCCTGCGTGCGCCAGCCTTAGCTTTGCGTGTGTTTGAGAAGGAAGTTGAGAAACTGCTAAACGGGATAGGAACGCCGCTTGCAAGACAGGATGCGGTTCAGCTTTCCAGCATTCAGAGCTATACGATCCTCTTGTTTCTGGAGGATTATGCGTCATCTGATTTAACTGAAAAGCAGTTCGCCGCACTACTGGCCCGACATGAAGTTGACACGCTAGGAAACATCCGGATTTTTCCGAATCTAAGCCAGTCTGCCCTGTTTGAAATCTTCGGAAACATTGGCGTTTCCAGAGAAACGATCCGTCGCCTGCTGATCCTGATGGCCCAATATGGTCTGGTGGATCGGGTAAGCAAGGGGCCACCCTTTCCGGATCAATTGGCAATTTCAAAGGTGGGCACAAAGTTATTGGCGCGCGTTGCCAAGAAGCTGTCGAAGGACATGTCAAAAGAAAAGGCGTTTGCCTATCTATAATTCGAGCTTCATGAACGGGCCAACATGGCGAAAGCCCTGCCGTTCATAGAAGGCTCGGGTTCGGGTCCATTCTTCACCATCGGGGCTGTTGACCTCCAACAGCTTCCACCCGCGGCTTTTTCCAATCTGCCGGGCTTCCTGAATCAGGCGGTCGCCGATCCCGGCTGACCGCGCATCGGGGACAACATACAATTCCATGATGATTCCCAAACGCCCTTCCGCATAAATCGCGACGGCTTCGGTCAGCGTCATGACGCCAACCGGGCGTCGCTCCATATCAAAGGCTAACAGGGCGCTGAACTGATTGTCTTCTTCCAGCAGTTGGCGGCAGACGGCGTGAATACGCTCATCATCCGGCGCACCGTGCCAGGCACCGATTTCATGTAACAGGCGATGGACCATGATTGCGACCAGATCGGCATCATTCTCTCCGGCCCGCACGATTTCCAGGGGTCCTGTTTCCATTCGCTCCACCTCGTCCACTACCATTTTGATGCTGCTTTTTCATCGCCCTCGCGGGCCTCGACCCATCGGGTTTCGCCACTGTCCAATTGTTCCGCTTTCCAGAAGGGGGCTTTTGTCTTCAGCCAATCGATCAGGAAATTGCAGGCCTGAAACGCTGCGTCGCGATGGGGGCTGGCGGCTGCGACCAGAACAATCCGATCGCCCGGCTGCAAGGGACCATAGCGGTGTATAATCAGGCTGGCCTGCAATGGCCAGCGTTCATGGGCCTGTGCTTCAATTTCTTCCAGCATCTTTTCGGTCATGCCGGGATAATGTTCCAGGACCATGCCGCCAACACCCGCCCCGTCATTCATATCCCGAACCAATCCGACAAAGCTGCATAACCCACCAATGCCGGTATTGCCCCTGGTCATGGCATCCAGTTCATGTCCCAAATCGAAATCTTCCGATTGCACCCGAACCGTCATGTCTCAGCCGCCCGTCACAGGGGGGAAGAAGGCAACCTCATCATTCGCGGCAATCGGTGTTTCGCGATCCCCGAATGTCTGGTTCACAGCAATCTTAACCGCACGGGCATCCTTGAACGCTGTCGCATAGCCAGGGCCACGGGTCGCTAACCAATCAATTAATTGGCCGGCGGTTGCCACCGTTTCCGGGGGATCAATCTGTTCCTCTCCGGTGCCGATCTTCTGGCGCAGCCAGGCGAAATATAGGATTCTCATTCAAAACACCTCCGCGAAGGACAGGAAATCAACGGCCGTCCCAGACTCTAGATAGGTATCATCTTCGGGCAATTCCACAAATCCATCTGCCCCGACCAGGGACGATAGAACGCCAGCCCCGCTGCGACCATGTTTAATGGCCCGGGGAAGGCCAGTGTTCGGGTCAATCCCGTCCAGACGTACCCGGACGAATTCCCGCCGTCCGGCTTTTTTCTTATAGTCAAAATCCGCACAGACCCGGAACCGGGGAAGGGCGGTGACGTGCAAGCCCGCCAGGGTCATCAGGACAGGCCGGGCCAATGCGGCAAATGTCGTCAACGCCGCGACCGGATTTCCCGGCAGGCCGATCACCGCGCAAGGGGGGGCGTCTTCCTGGCGGATCAGGCCCATCCCGATCGGGCGCCCGGGCTTGATTGCGACACGCCAGAAATTCAGACTGCCCAAGGCTTCGACGGCGGCGCGGACGTGATCTTCCTCCCCCATCGACATGCCGCCCGTGGTGACAATGGCGGCATGGCGCGTTGCGGCCTGGGACAATGTGCGGCGGATCACGGCCGCATCGTCTGGTAAGATGCCCAGATCTTCGACCGCACAACCCAAGGCTTGCAAGGCGGCCCCAATTGTATAGCGATTGGAATCGTACAGCGTTCCATTGGGGATGGGATTTCCCGGTTGCCGGACTTCATCGCCCGTCGAAAACAAGGCGACGGACAGGGGGGCAAATACTTGAACCTCCGCCAGGCCACAGGCGGCGATCATCCCCACTTCCTGCGGGCGCAGACGGGTTCCTTTGGTCAGTATCCTGGTGCCTGCTGCGACGTCATCCCCTGCCGGGCGGCAATTTGCACCCTGTTTGATTCCGGGTTTAAGGGTCACCTGTTGGCGATCTTCTGAAATGATACAGTCTTCAACCATCATGACGGTATCTGGACCTTTCACCCCGTCTCCCAGTGGCATCGGGGCGCCGGTGAATATTTGCACAGCTTCGGCGCGTTTCTGGGGGCGTGGCAGGGGTCTGCCTGCGGCAACGCGCCCGCCAATAGGCAGGATCGTGTCACTGTCGGAGGATAAATCGGCATGGTAAACAGCAAATCCATCAACGGCGGAATTGGCATAGGGCGGAATCGGCATTGGAGCGATGACATCTTGCGCCAAAATCCGGCCCAAAGCCTTGGATACCGGGCAGGGTTCCGGTTCTGCCACACAAACCAGCTTTGTCAGGATATGGTCCAGTGCGGCGGCAGCTGTGATAAGCGGGCCGTCAAAGGCAAAACAATCATCGGTCAGTTGCGCCATTCGGCGTATCCCTCCTTTTCCACCACATCGTTGGGCTGTTGGTAAGCCGTCGTGGGGGGATATTTCCAGGTTACTTGCTTAGCATATCAAAAACGCCATCCCAGTCACTGGGGGGCGGTGAGTTTTTGAGATGATCCAGCCGATTGAGAAAGACTTTGGACGGGCCGTCCTGTGGCTCGATTTCCAGGCATTTCTGAAATGCGCTGACAGCTTCGTCAATACTGCCCCTGCGATAGGCAGACAGACCGGTGTCAAAGCATCGCGCCAGGCGTTGTTTGGGCTCTGGTGCGGGGTCGAATACCATGGCTTCGAAGACCTTCACAGGTTCGCTGCGCCCCTTTACCCGCAAGGCGTCAATTTCCCGGAACAAAATGCCTTTTGTGTCTTTCCGTGTCGCTTCGTCCACCAACAGGCGCACGCCATAAATCTTGCAGGCCCCTTCGATCCGGGCAGCCAAATTCACCGTGTCGCCCATGATCGTATAATTACGATGGTGGGCGGATCCGACGGTTCCAACCAGGGCGGGCCCGCTGGCAATGCCTGAGTGGATGTCGATGGGATCACCATCAATTCTGACCCCCAGAATTTCCGGCACTTTCTTTTGGAAGGCTGCGATCAGGTTCAACTGGCGCAGGGCCGCTGTACAGGCATTTTGGGCCTGATGGGTGGCATCCACAAAGGGAGGGCCCCAATACGCCATGATCGCGTCACCGATGAATTTGTCGATGACGCCGTCTGTTTCCTGGATCGGGACGGACATATCCTCCAGATATACATTCAACAAAGTGACCAGCGCATCCGGCGACAGGCGCTCAGACAGGCTGGTAAAGCCCCGCATATCGGCAAACAGGACCGTCATATAGCGCCGGTCGCCACCGGGCTTGGTCATAGCCGGATTGCTGATCAGGGCGTCCACAACGCGGGAGTCGACATATTTACCGAATGTGTCGGTGATACGTTCCTTGGCGCGCAGGCCTTCAACCATTTCATTAAAGCCAATGGCCAGGGTTGCTGTTTCATCCCGCGTTGTGACGGCCAGGGTGGTTTCCAGATCACCTGCGCCAACCCGCTTCAATCCTTCGACCAGACTCTTCATCGGGGTGACAATCCGGCTTGTGACCATGGCAGCGAAGATCAAGCCCAACAAGGCGGCGATTGCGGTCAGAACCGCCATCAGAACATCCAGAATATCGTCCAGCCTGACGACTTGATCGACAGCCTCAACAACATGATCTCCCATCTCGCGGCGCAACGCATCCAACTGTTCGTAGATCCGGGCCTCAGATTGCGTCAGCATCTGATCCAGCAGGGGCATGCTGGCGAAATTGCCTGCGTCATGGGCTTCCAACAGGCGGTTCACATCCGCTTCATAATCACGGTATTGCTGCTCAACTGATTTCAGGGCTGCAGAGACTTTTGTGGTGGATACGGCGGTGGCCTTCGTCAGGTCATCCATATTGATCGCGTCCAGAATGGACCAGGCCCCTTTGAACTGATCATGGACACCAATACCCGCATCACGAATTGTCTTATGAACATCTTTCGAGATCAGATGAACACGCTCATCCTCCAGGGCTGTGCGCAGACGTTCAATCAGAACCTCCCCCTCCAGCACCTGGGATTCGATGTCTGCGATATGGTTGCTCAATGGCAGGAAGATCGTTGATTGCAGTTCCAATTCGGTTCGGACTCGGCTGACCATATATACTGAGGCGGATGACACGATGATCATCAACAGCACGAGGCCAAGGGCGATTGAGTATATTTTAGTCCCGATTGAATTGGCTTTCAGCACACCAAATCTCCTCCCTAATTTCAGCATCTTGGCCTGTTTCCTGATAATCAGGAAGAGGGATTCACTTATGTTGTGCCGGTGCGCATAAACCCGATCACAAAATCAGTAATCGCGGGGATGTCATCAATAGGCAGGATCGGCTGTTTCACGCCCATTAAAGTGTCGGTATCCGTCGCAATTGCGATGACATTGTCATCACTGTTCGCCAACAGCGGCTTTTCCGTGGCGGTGCGGTGGACTTCCAGTTTTGGATGGGTGCCAAATTTCCACCCTTCCACCAGGACCAGATCGACATCGCTCAATTTGCCAACCAGATCGTCCAGGCTGGGCTCTACGTCGCCGCGGTGTTCATGCATCAACGCCCAGCGATTGGCAGAGGAGATCAGGACCTCCGTCGCACCAGCATGGCGGTGCTGATAGGAATCTTTGCCCGGCGTATCGACATCAAAATTGTGGTGCGCGTGTTTGATGGTTGAAACGCGCAATCCCCGTGCGGTCAGCGCCGGAATCAATTTGGTCACCAGGGTTGTCTTGCCAGAGCCGCTATAGCCCGCGATGCCCAGAAGGCGCATGTTTGTGCATCCCCCTGCTGGTCAGTCTGTCATGTGTTTCAGACCGGCCCGAAGATAGTCAAAGCCGGTGACAACCGTCAGCCCGGCTGCGAGCCAGATCAGAATTTCACCAATCAGGACGCTTGGGATTATCGCCGGGCTGGCAGTGCCGACAATCAGGAATCCCAGGGCGAAAATTTGAATGGTTGTCTTCCATTTCGCCAGGCTTGAGACCGGCATGCCGACCCGCAGCTCCGCCAGAAATTCCCGCAGGCCTGATACCGTGATTTCGCGGATAAGAATGATCAGCCCCGGCAGGATCGCCCAGCCGGACAAGCCACCCGATGCGACCAGCATGAAGATCACGGCGGCGATCAGCAATTTGTCGGCAATCGGGTCCAGAAACCGCCCCAGCTTGGACACCTGACCCGTAGAGCGTGCAAGATATCCATCAAAGAAATCCGTGATGCCCGCTGCGGAAAACAGACCAAAGGCCGTCCAATGCGCCCAATAGGCATCGACATAAATAAATGCTGCAATCGGAACGATGGCGACGATGCGAAACAGGGTCAATAAATTGGGCAGGTTGAACAGCATGGAACCGGCGGGTCCTTCCCGGAAATAGCAA
Source organism: Hwanghaeella sp. 1Z406 (assembly GCF_048892425.1). Lineage (NCBI taxonomy): Bacteria > Pseudomonadati > Pseudomonadota > Alphaproteobacteria > Rhodospirillales > Aestuariispiraceae > Hwanghaeella > Hwanghaeella sp. 1Z406. The sequence continues at coordinate 195,791 of NZ_JBLZHU010000007.1, read as the reverse complement.
GTAAGACTTACTACCCTTCCGGGGACTGTCGCGCAATCATAAGCATCCAGCATTCAACCACTTACATAAAACTGTATGGATCTATGTCGACCTGGATGCGCACACTGGTGGGGGGCTTTACCCGGCCCAACCAATCACTGACGGCCTTCTGGATGCTGATTTTGCGGTCGGTTTTCATCAGCAGGCGACGGCGATAGCGACCCCGCAACAGGGCCAAAGGTGGCGCGGCAGGACCCAGGACGCGCAGGCCTTCTGCCTGTGGTGCGGTGCGTGCCAGATCGGCGGCGACCCGCTCCACCTGGCCCTCATCCTCTCCTGACACGATTAACGCGGCCAGCCTGCCATAGGGGGGCCAGGTCTGTTGGCGACGCATGTCTGCCTCTGCGGCATAGAATCCATTCCGGTCATTATGCGCAATCGCTTGCAATACGGAGGCTGTGGGATTGGCGGTCTGCAGCAGGACCCGTCCGGCATGACCGGCACGGCCCGCCCGTCCGGCGACCTGACTTAGCATCTGAAAGGTGCGCTCAGCCGCACGCAGATCACCGCCTGCCAGCCCCAGATCCGCATCCACCACACCAACCAGGGTCAGCAGGGGAAAGTGATAGCCCTTGGCAACGATCTGGGTTCCGATGATCAGGTTGATCTCGCCACTGGTGATGCGATCCACAAAGGCAGCGGCGGCCAAGGGGCCTTGCAGCGTGTCGGACGTGACAATCTCAATTCGGGCCTCTGGCAGCAGGGCGCTGGCCTCTTCAAACAAGCGTTCGACACCGGGGCCGCAAGCAACCAGGCTGCCGGTATCTTCACAGGAGGGGCAGATTTCCGGGGTCTTCATCATATAGCCGCAATGATGACATTCCAGCCGACGGCCAAAGCGATGTTCGACCAGCCAGGCATCGCACATCGGGCATTCTATCCTGTGCCCGCAGGTGCGACACAAAGTCAGCGGTGCATAGCCCCGACGGTTCAGGAACAGCAAGGCCTGCTCCCCCCGCGCCAGGGTTTCTTCCAGCGCATCCTGCAGCGGGGGCGATATCCATCTCTGGCGCGGCGGCGGTGTCTTGCGCAGGTCGATGATTTCTATGTCGGGCAGGCTGGCAGTGCCATGGCGGTCCGTCAGATGCAGGCTTTGATATCGGCCTGCCTCCACATTCGCCAAAGTCTCCAGGCTGGGTGTTGCAGAGGCAAGTACGATGGGACATTCAAAGATCTGCGCCCGCAGGACGGCCATATCCCGGGCGTGATAGATCACGCCTTCTTCCTGCTTGAAGGACCCGTCATGCTCCTCATCGACGACGATCAGGCCCAGATCGCGAAAGGGCAGATGCAGGGCGGATCGGGCCCCGACCATGATCCGGACGCGATCTTCTGCCACGGCGCGCCAGGTGCGGCGGCGGGTGCCGGGCGACAGGTCTGAATGCCATTCGGCTGGGCGGACGCCGAACCGCTCTTGAAATCGCTCAAGCCATTGTGCGGACAGGGCGATTTCGGGCAGCAGAACCAGTACGGTCTGATCTGCTGCGAGGGCGGTCGCGATGGCTTCAAAATAAACTTCCGTCTTGCCGGACCCGGTAATGCCGTCCAGCAAGGTCACAGAGAATGTATCGGCCTTTACCGCCTGACACAGGGCAACGGCGGCCTTCGCCTGATCAGGTGATAAGTCCGGCCCCTGCTTTGCAGGATCTGGGACATCGAAGGCTTCCCGATCCGGCAGGCGCAAGGGCAGCAGGCCGCCGGCATCGGCCAGGCCGCGAATGACACCGGGGGTGACGCCGGCTTCCCGCGCCAGGTCGCTGGCAGACAAAGCCGGGCTGTTCTGGGCAACCTGCATGACGCGGCGCCTGGCACCGGTCAGGCGCAAATCCCCCGGCACGGGGTCTGCGGCGGTATAGACCGTGCGCACGGGGGGTGGCTCCAGAGATTTTGGGGAACTCATCGCCATGCGCAGCACGCTGCCGGGCGGGGCCAGGGTATAGGCTGCGATGCGTTCCACAAACTGGCGCGACGCATCGGGCAGGGGCGGGACGGGCAGCACGGCCTCAATCTGGCGCAGCTTCGATTCGGGCACACCGTCTGGATCGGGCGGGTCATCCCAGACAATCCCGATGATGCGACGCCCCCCCAAGGGGACCTCGACAAAATCGCCAAAGTCCACGGACATCCCGTCTGGAACGCCATAGTCATAGCCCCCCGCCAGCGGCAGCGGCAATAGGACCTTGACCCGACGGGCGGGAGGGAACAAAGACTGGGTTTCAGGCAGCGTGTTTCGGCTCATACTCCCCTGTCCTCTAATCGACGGGTGTTTGATCCAAGACGCTTAGGAAAGCGGTTTACATCCGCGAATCGGGGCATCATCCCCACAGATATAGGGCTCCATCGCCGCCCCGACAGAGCGGGCAGCAGGCGGTGGGGTCGGAGCGAGGCGAACATGAAATTTTTCATCGATACGGCAGACATTGAAGAGATTCGCGATTTGGCCTCAACAGGCTTGGTGGATGGGGTGACAACCAACCCGTCCCTGATCGCCAAAAGTGGGCGCAATTTCCTGGAAGTGGTAGCGGAAATCTGTGACGTCGTCGATGGTCCCGTTTCTGCGGAATGTGTCGCGCTGGATTTCGAAACCATGCTGAAGGAAGGCCGCAAGCTGTCCAAGATCGCCGATAACATCGCGGTCAAGGTGCCCTTAACGGAAGCTGGATTGAAGACCTGCAAGGCGCTCAGTGATGATGGTATCATGGTCAATGTCACGCTGTGTTTCTCCGCTGCTCAGGCGCTGCTGGCGGCAAAGGCCGGGGCGACATTCATCTCCCCCTTCGTTGGCCGGTTGGATGATATCGGTCAGGACGGTATGGACCTGATCGCCGATGTCGTCACGATTTATGAAAATTACGATTTCGCCACCGAAGTCCTGGTCGCCTCCATTCGCCATCCCGTGCATGTGGTTCAGGCCGCAAAGATGGGGGCTGGCGTTGCAACCTTGCCACCGAAAGTACTGCGTCAATTGTTTGGCCACCCGCTGACCGATAAAGGTCTGGATGGCTTTATGAAAGACTGGGCAGCCACCGGCCAGAGCATTCTGTAGGTTTCATCCTGGCCCTGATCGTTTGGGGCCGTTTGTCGAAGGAGGTCTAAGACTATGAAAGCGTCTCCCGGCAGTCAGCCCGTCCCGGCGTCGATTGAAGCAAAGGATGTCGTCTCCTTCCTGCGCGACAATCCGGGTTTTTTGAACGAACATCCTGATCTGATGTCCGAACTGGACCCGCCCACACGCTCAGTGGGGAAGGGGGTTTCAGATTTTCAGAATGCCATGATCCGTCGCTTGCGGGACCGGATTGAAGAAACCACGGATGTCGCACGGGAATTGATCGATACCAGCCGTGAAAATCTGAACAGCCAGGCGCGGGTCCATGAATGTGTCCTGCGTCTGCTGGCGGCGAATTCCTTCGAACAATTGATCAATCTGATCCAAACCGATGTTGCGGTCGTGCTGGATATGGATGTCGTTGCGCTGGCCGTGGAATCCGAAAATGCGGAAGATTTCCCGGTGCGCAGTGTCACGCTGGTGCCGCCGGGCTTCGTCAATCGCCTGATGGGCCCGGATAAGGAAATGTTGTTGCGGGCGCATATTTCCGGCGACCCGGATCTGTTTGATGGGGCTGCAACGCTGGTGCAAAGCGATGCTTTGGTGCGGCTGCACATTTCATCGGCCTCCCCAGCGGCGCTGTTGGCGTTCGGGCATCGGGATCCAGAGAAATTCCATCCCGGTCAGGCGACGGAGCTGATTTGCTTCCTGTCTGCGGTTCTGGCGCAGTTGGTTCGAATCTGGCTAGACTTACCGGAATAGGTGGGACCAGACTGGTCCGACCGATATATTTGGTGGGGTCATGCCAGAAGATCGATTTGACCTGTCTAACCATCCCATTGCTGGCGATGGTGCGGTGGCAAGTGCTTTCCGCGCGTTTCTGGGCTGGTTGGCGGATGAAAAGCGCTATAGCCCGAAAACGGTTATCGCCTATCAGCGGGATTTATCTGATTTTCTGATGTTCCTGTCGGATCATTTGGGCGAACCGCCGACGCTGGACGATCTGTCAAATCTGCAATTGCTGGATTTCCGCGCCTGGCTGACATCTTTGGCGCGGGCAGATATTAAGGACGTGTCGCGGGCGCGCAAGCTGTCGGCCCTGCGCAGCTTCTTTCACTATCTGCGTAAGCGCAAGCTGGCTGAAAATGACCGCATCAGCCTGATCAAGTCGCCGAAACTGCCCCATTCCATTCCAAAACCGCTGACTGTGCCAGATGCGCAATTATTGCTGGAATCGGCGGGGGATCACGAAAGCCAGCCCTGGTTGGCGAAACGGAACATCGCCTTGCTGACCCTGCTGTATGGCTGTGGCTTGCGGATTGCAGAAGCCCTGTCCCTGCGGGAACGGGATGCCCCCACAACCGAATCCATGAAAGTGTTGGGAAAAGGGAACAAGGAACGCTTCGTCCCGGTACTTCCCGTAGTTCGGGAGGCGATTGCGGATTATCTGGCAATCAGCCCCTATGCGGGTGATCCGGATGGGCCCTTGTTCAGGGGTGTTCGGGGTGGTGTGTTAAATCAGGATTCCGCGCGAAAGCCTATTCGGTTGCTGCGTGTTGCGCTGGGCCTGCCGGATACGGCCACACCGCATGCCTTGCGGCACAGTTTCGCCACCCATCTTTTGTCCGCAGGGGGCGATTTGCGGGCCATACAGGAACTTCTGGGCCATGCATCGTTGAGCACCACACAGCGCTATACACAGGTTGATACCGCCCGATTAATGGCCGAATACGCAAAGGCGCATCCCAGGGCGCGCTAAACTGTGTCGAGGTCATTTACAGGTCCGGTACCCCTTGGTATACCCATCTCGCGTAACCGAATGTGACGTCCGATAATGTCTTTCGATATGGGGTGACTTTTAAGAGAGACAGGGGAATTCGCGTTCGGTAATTCATTTTTGAGAGTGGGGGAAGGCCTAGTCCAGCGAGACAAAGCCCCTCTTAGCGCGCCAGGGAAATGCTATCTCATGAAGATTCTCGCCGGCAATTCAAACAAGCCGCTTGCCGAGGCGATCACAGCCTATCTGAACGTCCCCTTAACCAAAGCTTCTATCCGACGGTTTTCCGATATGGAAATCTTCGTGGAGATTTTGGAGAATGTTCGGGGGGAAGACGTTTTCGTCATTCAGTCGACGAATTATCCCACCAATGACAACCTGATGGAATTATTGGTGATGATCGACGCGCTAAGGCGTGGTTCGGCGCGGCGGGTGACAGCGGTCATTCCTTACTATGGATATGCCAGACAGGATCGAAAGACCGGCCCTCGCACGCCGATTTCGGCGAAGCTGGTCGCCAACCTGATTGAAACGGCGGGTGCCAACCGGGTCTTAACGCTTGATTTGCACGCCGGTCAGATCCAGGGTTTCTTTGAAGTGCCCACCGATAATCTCTTCGCGCTGCCGGTCCTGCATAAGGATTTGACGGAAACCCTGAAGGGTAAGGGCGAATTGATGGTCGTATCGCCCGATGTTGGCGGTGTGGTTCGGGCGCGCGCGCTGGCAAAGCGTCTGGAATGCGATCTGGCGATCATTGATAAGCGCCGCGAAAAGGCCGGTGTTTCCGAAGTGATGAATATCATCGGGGAACCACGCGGGCGGACCTGTATCCTGATCGATGATATCGTCGATTCCGCAGGCACCCTGTGCAATGCGGCCCAGGCGCTGATGGATGCCGGGGCGACGTCTGTTCATGGCGTTGTGACCCATGGTGTTCTGTCTGGTGGGGCAGTGGCGCGGGTTGCGGCCTCTCCCATGGAACAGTTGGTGATTACCGATTCGATCCAGGCAACAGAAGCGGTCCGGGTCAGCCATAATGTGCGCCAGGTTACCATTGCGCCCCTGTTGGCGGAGGCGATTAAGCGGATTTACGAAGAAAAATCGGTTTCCAGTCTGTTCGATTAAGTGTACAAGACGCCGCTTTTCGAGGTCGACCCCGCAATTTTGGGTGTCGGCGTCGAAATCTTTGGTCCTGCTGGGACCCCAGCCGACACCCCTGGAGGTCGGTCGCCGGGACGAGGGCGTTTCGGTGGAGAGTACCAATTGTAAGGAGAAACAAGATGGCTGAAGAAGCGATCTTCCCCGCGAAAATGCGGGATCGGGCAGGTAAGGGGGCAGCCCGCGCAGTCCGTCGTGAAGGACTGGTGCCCGGCGTCATTTATGGCGACGGCAAAGACCCTCAAACAATCAGCATCGACCCACGCTTGATCATGAAGCAGCTTCAGATCGGCGCGCTGTTCAACACGATTTATACGATCGATGTTGAAGGTGGGAAAAAGGAAAAGGCGCTGCCCCGTGATGTGCAGTTCCATCCGGTTTCTGATGCGCCATTGCACATTGACTTCATGCGCCTGAAGAAGGGCTCGAAGATCAACGTCAACATTCCGGTCCACTTCATCAATGAAGACAAATGCCCGGGTATCGACGAGGGTGGTGTTCTGACAGTTCAGCGCGACGAAGTCGAATTGCTGTGCCCGGTGGAAGACATTCCGCACGAAGTGATCTGCGATCTGACCGGTTATGAAATCGGTGCGACGATCCGCATTTCCATGGTTCAACTGCCGGAAGGCACCGAACCTGTTATCCAGGACCGTGACTTCGTTGTCGCGTCCATCGCTGATCCGGTGATCTCTGAAGCCGTGGACGAGGACGAAGAAGACGAAGACGCAGTTGACGGCGAAGAGGAAGAGGGTGAAGGCGATTCTGAAGAAGAATCGGAAGAGTAATCCTCCTGCCCTTTAAGCAGAAAGGTGGCGTCCCATGCGTCTCGTTGTAGGGCTCGGCAATCCCGGACCGAAATACGAGGGGAACCGCCACAATGTTGGATTTATGGCGGTGGACGAGATTGTCCGCCGCCATTCCTTTAGCGCCTGGCGCAGTCGGTTTCAGGGTCTTGTCTCTGAAGGTGACTGCGCGGGCGAAAAGGTACTGATCCTCAAGCCCGCCACTTTTATGAATGAAAGCGGTCGTGCAGTGGGCGAAGCGATGCGGTTCTTTAAACTGCAGCCTGCGGATGTCACCGTTATCTACGACGAATTGGATCTGGCCCCGACCAAGGTCAAAATGAAACAGGGCGGCGGTAATGGCGGCCATAACGGGCTGAAATCCATTGATGCCCATATTGGTGTGGACTATTGGCGGCTGCGCATCGGCATTGGTCATCCAGGCGACAAGTCCAGGGTGATCGGTCATGTTCTGTCTGATTTTGCCAAGGTGGAACAGCCAGAATTTCAGCGCCTGTTGGAAGGAATTTCGGATCGATTTGATCTGCTGGCGGCTGGCAAGGCGTCGGACTTTATGTCCAAACTGGCAATGGACCTTAAGCCTGCCGCAGCAGAAAAGAAGCCGGTCAAGACTGACCCGCCTGTCGTAACCCCTCCCGCAGTGAAGGCGGAACCGACGTCGGAACAACAGGGCGGTCTTGCGGCCCAAATGAAGCGCTGGTTATCCGGCGATGCGAAGAAAAACTGACTGTTTTTATTTTCTGAAGGAGCGTCCCTGTCATGGGTTTTAATTGCGGTATCGTCGGGCTTCCGAATGTTGGGAAATCCACCTTGTTCAACGCCTTGACCCAGACTCAGGCGGCGCAGGCGGCAAACTTCCCCTTTTGCACGATTGAACCCAATGTGGGCCGTGTTGCGGTGCCTGATCCGCGCCTGGAGAAGCTGGCCGTGATCGCCAAGTCTGCCAAAATCATCCCGACTCAGTTGGAATTCGTTGATATTGCAGGCCTTGTTAAGGGGGCGTCCAAAGGCGAAGGGCTGGGGAACAAATTCCTGGGCACGATCCGCGAAGTGGACGCGATTTGTCACGTTCTGCGCTGTTTCGACAGCGGCGATATCACCCATGTGGAAGGCTCTGTCGATCCGATCCGTGATGCGGAAATCGTGGAGACGGAACTGATGCTGTCGGATATGGAAAGCCTGGAACGCCGCATTGTCCCGCTGGAAAAAAAGGCAAAATCCGGTGACAAGGATGCCAAGGCAGATGTTGACCTGATGTCCAAAGCCCTGGACCTGCTGCGCGATGGCAAGCCCGCGCGACTGGTGGAATTAAGCAAGGATGAGGTTACCCCGTTCAAACGTCTGAACCTGATCACGTCCAAGCCTGTCGTCTATATCTGCAATGTTGAAGAAGACAATGCCGCGACGGGTAACGCCCATTCCGCAAAGGTCTTTGAGAAGGCAGCCGCGGAAAAGGCCCAGGCTGTGGTGATTTCTGCCGCCATTGAAGCAGAGGTCGCGCAGCTGGAAACCGATGAAGAACGCAAGGAATTCCTGGATTCTCTGGGCCTGGAAGAAACCGGTCTGACCCAGGTCATTCGTGCCGGATATGCGCTGTTGGATCAGATCACATTCTTCACCATTGGCCCGAAAGAGGCGCGCGCCTGGACGGTGTTCCGGGGCGCTAAAGGACCCCAGGCCGCCGGTGCCATCCATACGGATTTTGAGCGGGGATTCATTGCGGCCGAAACCATCGCTTATGACGATTACATCGCTGTGGGTGGCGAACAGGGCGCAAAAGAAACCGGCAAATTGCGCCTGGAAGGCCGCGACTATCTGGTCCAGGACGGCGACGTCTTCCACTTCCGCTTCAATGTCTAATTGCCTGTGTCTATTGGTGCCAACAATGCGGGGCGGGATTGAAACCAGTCCCGAATGAAGTCGATCAGCAGCCGGTTCTTTAGGGGCAGATGACCCTGATAGGGATAGACGATATAGATCGGGCTGGTGGGCGTTCTATAGCTCGTCAGGGCCAGTTCCAGCCGTCCCTTTTGCAATTCAGGCTCCAGAATATAACGGGGCAGCAAGGCGACGCCCAAACCAGATATCGCCGCATCGCGGATCAGGGGATAATGGTTCAGGCGGATCGGACCGGTGACCTTCACCGCGATGGGGTCCGCATCGGCATAAAAAATCCATTCCCCCAGTTTGTGCAGATGAAAATTCACGATACAGGGATGGTCTGCCAGATCTAATGGTGTGCGGGGTTTAGAGCAGGTTTCCCAATAGTGTGGCGCCGCGCAGATATGTTCCGAGAACTGGCCAATTGGCAGTGCGACTTGATCTGGGTCTTCTGTCAGGCCCTTCCGGATTGCGATATCCAGTTTGGCAGACTTCATGTCCTGAAACTTGTTTTCCATCTCCAATTCAATGGTGATGCCAGGATGGATGGTCTGGAACTGGGTTAATATTTCATGCAGGAAGACCTCCCCGAAAGAGATGGGAACGGTCATGCGCACCAGACCTTCAGGCCGCGTGTAAAGGGCGGAGACATCTTCAAATGCCGTTTGCACCGTACCAATGATGCGTTGGCAATAGGGCAGGAATTGTGCCCCTGCCTCAGTCAATTCAATACGCCGGGTAGAGCGAAACAGCAATTGCGCCCCCAAAGCTTCCTCCAGCCGTTTCACATGCTGGCTGATCAGGCCTTTCGACAGAGTCAGCTTTCGGGCGGCTGCCGTAAATCCGCCCTGTTCTGCAACAGCGGCAAAACTTAACATTTCCATGACATATTGCGTCATTGTTTACACCATTAAACAATAAGTTCTGAATATACCATCTTATCAGTCCAAGCATTGCATGCCCATATATTCCTCATCAAACACGCATTGTAAGGATACAGACATTATGAAGATCTTAATCGTTGGTGCCTCTGGCACTTTGGGTAAGGCTGCTGCTGAGGAGTTGGGAGCCCGTCACGATATCATTCGTGCGTCGCGCAGCGGGTTGGATATCGCCATCGACATTGGGGATGCGGCCAGTATTCAGGCTGCCTATAAAAAACTGGGCACAGTCGATGCTGTTGTCTCTGCTGTGGGTAATGTCCATTTCGGTGATTTGGCTGACATGGATGAGGAGAAATATCGCATCGGCATCGACAACAAGCTGATAGGCCAGGTCAATCTGGTGCTGATCGGCAGGCATTATGTCAGCGACACAGCCTCCTTCACCTTGACCACAGGGATATTAAGCAAAGACCCAATCCGCTATGGCAGTTCCGCGTCTATGGTGAATGGGGCGGTGGATGCCTTTGTTCGGGCAGCCGCCATTGAAATGCCAGCCAAACAGCGGATCAACTCTGTCAGTCCCGGCGTGATCGTGGAATCGATGGAAGGTTATGGACCGTACTTCCGGGGACACAATCCAGTCCCGGCAGCCCGCGCTGCCTTGGGCTATGCCAAAAGTGTTGAAGGACTGCAGACTGGACAGGTTTTTGAGATCTTTTAGTGTGGTGCGCGGTTATTTGGGATCGACCAGGACGCTGTTTGCGGTGCTCCGGTTAGGAGCGTTTCGCGAAGCGATGCGGGGCATCGCAAGCGGAAGGCGACGCGGCCCGGAGCGCCGCAAACAGCGCCTTTGGTCCCTTTATCGGCCCGTCGGACGGCGTCGAGAGCGTTTGACGATGAACCACATCGCCTGCACGCTCTCTTCTAGCCGACAGGCCGATAAAGAGATCCTGGTGATTCCAAATAACCGCGCACCACACTAGCGCTTGGTTTCGCGCTGAAGCGCCCATTTCACCGACGCCCCTTCAGGGCCTGTGACGCCTGTCAACAGGATCTGCTGGGTGCGTTTGGTGTCTTGCGGGCCGCCCAGATAAATGCTGTCGGCCAGCGACATTTCCGCACCGCTGACCCGCAATCGCCAACCGCTGCCCGATGGGGTTTTCAGCAGAGCGGCAGAATGATTCGACAATAGCGAGACCTGGACCTTCGGGTGCAGGTGGAAGCGCAGGGTGAATGTCCGCCCCTCCGTTCCTTCCAGCCGGTCCTCTCCGCGCAGATCGGTGCCTTCTGGTGCCAGATACAGGCGGCGGCGATGGGTGACGCCAAAGGGCTTCAGATAGCCATCATGGGACATGTCGATCCAGACAGCCCCGTCAGTCTCGTTCCGCTCTACCACTGTGCTGGCGCGGCGTCTGCCGATGCGCCCATCATTGCTGATTTCATCGGCATTGGTATCTTCAACGCCAACGGTAGAATGCGCCGCCGTGCTGCGTTGCGCTTTGGCCCAGTCCCCATCAATGACCTTGGACGCGCCGCAATTGACGATTAAGCGTTCCGCCCCATAACTGACTTCCATTGCCAGGGGGGCGGCGTGGGCGTGGCTGTCATAGGGGGCACCAGGCGGCGCACCCGCATCGACAATGACGTTCAGTTTACCGGAAACCAACCGTTCAAACCCGCCATGAGGACAGCGCGTGGGGGCGCGCCCCTTTGCATCGGCGCGGCCCAGAACGCCATCAATATCCGCGGATATCCCTTCGCGCGTATCATGGAACAGGGCCAGCCCGCCATCGCCATGTCGGAAAAACCGCAAGACCGGGGCCATTCGGTCAATGGCGGTCACCAGACAGATGGGCACTTCGGCCTGTAGCTCGCTGAACAACTCGCGTAGGCCCACCAGGTCGCGCATAACCTCGAACTGAAGGCGGGGGCTGCGGGTCGCATGACAGCCATCGGGCAGGATGGAATAGGTCAATTCCCGCTCCATCAGGCCGACGGCCCTGGACAGGCGGGGATGAAAGGCGGGGACCATCAGACTGGCCTGAACCAGACCCAATATAGCGGTCAATCGTTCTTCACCATCTCCCTCTGCCCCGGCGATCATATCCAGATGTCGAACCTGTCGCCCCAGTGAGTTCAGGATTTCCGGACCCAGCGTGCCGGACTCTCCCCCGATCAGCATGCTCCAATGATTAAGCCAGGCCCGCACGCGCCGCCCGGTTACGGCAGCAGACCAGGCAATGCGATCAGCGCCCGGCTTCTTCGTGGCGTCCCAGTCCAGCCATAGACCAACCAGGGCCTGAGCACTGCGGGAGGAGTCATCGCCGCTGCCGCCAGCCGCCGCCAGGTCACGCAGCCAGCTAAAGCCATGCGCCTCGCGCAGCCATCCCGGAGGGGCGTCGGCGGCCTCCCATGGGGAGCCTTGCGGGGTTTGGGTCGTGCCTGCAAAAATATAGCGCCCGGACGCAATCGCACGCCCCAATGCGGGATCGCCCGACCACGGATCGGCAATGCTGCGACTGGGCGCGCCGGGGCGGGGGCCAGACAGCAGATATCGATACAGCCCCATAACGCGCGCCAATCGTGCGAGGATATAGCGCAATTCCTGACCAATCAGGCTGGGTGAATGGGCGACCGGTTCCATAGGGGTATTCGGCCTTTCAGTTACTGTCTTCACACGCCGCGAAGGCGACGGATATTATCGGCATAGGCATCGGGGCCGCCCTTGAATGTGGCGGTGCCGGCGACCAGCACGTCGGCTCCGGCGGCAATCGCCTGTGGGGCCGTTTCAAAATTGATCCCGCCATCCACTTCCAGGTCGATATCGCGCCCGGTGGCGTCAATGATTTTTCGCAGTGTGGCGATTTTGTCCAATTGGGACATGATGAAACTCTGGCCCCCAAAGCCTGGATTGACGGACATCACCAGGATCAGATCCACCAGATCCATTACCGGTTCTACGACCGATACCGGGGTAGCCGGGTTCAGAACCACCCCTGCCTTTTTGCCCAGCGCACGGATGCTTTGCAGCGTGCGATGCAGATGCGGACCGGATTCTGGATGCACACTTAAAATATCCGCACCGGCCTTTGCGAAGTCTTCGATATAGGGATCAACGGGCGAAATCATCAGATGCACATCGAAAATCTTTTTGCTGTGGGCGCGCAGGGCGGCCACAACGCCAGGACCAATGGTGATATTGGGCACAAAATGGCCGTCCATGACATCAACATGGATGAAATCCGCCCCGGCGGCATCAATTGCTGCAATCTCTGCACCAAGCGCCGCAAAATCGGCGGATAGAATGGAAGGCGCGATGCGGCACGGTTTCTGAGTCACGGCATGACCTTTGGACAGGGGAATATCTTCCTTACCTAGTCTCAGATTCGCCGTTTCGCAACACACAGCGCCCAAAACCAGTTAATCTGGCAGCGGATATTGGATTAATGTCAGAATGTTGTCGTCTGTATCGAAGAAATAGGCCAGTGCCCCACCCCAGGGCTGTAACTCCGGGCGACCGTCAAATCGCACCTTTTTGTCGGAAAGGGCGGCATAAGCAGCGCGGATATCCGCCACGGCGAAGGATATTCCCGTCAGGCGCCCAACCAGTTCAATCGCTTCATCCTCGTCCTGAGGGTCAATTGCTTCCAGCATCAGCTTGGTTTCGCCATTGGCAAAAATCGCCATGGTTTCGTCACTGATTGCCAGCTTCATTTCCAGGGCATCGCGATAAAAGGCAATCGCTTTGGGCAGATCCGTTGTGAAGACACGAATTGTATCAATCGGTCCGAGCATGGCACTCTCCTTATATCGGCAGAATGGGCGGTTGTATTTGACACATCCGGTAGGGTTGGACAACGATCCAGGGACCGAAACAGGGCAGGGAGGCGAAAATGAAAGCGGTGACTTTAACGCAAGCACGGGTGATCCTTACCCAGGCCATGGCGGCCCCCCGATCAGGACCTGAACGCCGCGTCGCCATCGCCGTTGTGGATGCTGGTGGTCATCTGCTGGCGCTGGAGCGGGAAGAGGATGCCCCCGCCCTGCTGGCACATATCGCCCAGGCCAAGGCACAGACCTGCATCAGCTATGGCAAACCGACCAAGACCATGATGGCCCTGGCAGAAGAATTCCCGACCTGGTTTGATGGCATCAGCCGTGTTTCCATGGAGCGCATGGGCCTGCCCCTGATCGCGACCAAGGGCGGCGTTTTCATGCGTGACCCAGCCGGCAACACCGTCGGTGCCGTCGGCGTCGCCGGAGAGGCCGGAGAGTATGACGAGGCCCTGGCGATTGCCGGTATCCTGGCTGCAGGCTTTGTCCCGGATGCGGGGGATTAGAGGGTGGGGAGAATGCAATGGTTGAGAGTGAATTGACATCAGTTCCCGATACAGGTTGGTCGGAACAGGACAGTGCCGACTTTATCGCCTATGGGCCTGAATTTACACCAGAAGGGGATCGGCTGCGCGAGACGGTGTTGAACCTATTAGCACCCGCTATTACTGACTCTGAAACGCCGCATGTTGTTGAACTGTGTTGCGGCGCTGGCCAGCTGTCAGCAGCAATCCTTGAACGCTTTCCAAGTGCAAGAATGTCTGCCTGGGACGGGTCGCCAGCGATGTTGGCGGAAACGCGCGAGACTTGCGCTGCGTATACAGATCGATTGGATACACAATTATTTAATCTGGCGGAGTCGGATTGGCGAGATGTTAATCCCAAGCCGACAGCTTTTGTCTCATCGCTCGCAGTGCATCATCTGGATGGTCCACAGAAGCAGAGTCTGTTTCATGATCTGTATTGCGCGTTAAATCCGGGTGGTTTGTTTGTATTGGTTGATATTATTATGCCAACAACACCTATTGGATTGGAAATTGCAGCCAAACAATGGGAAGACATTGTGCGGTCGCAATCGATGGCCAAGTATGGAGACCTCCGTGCATTGGTCGCGTTTGAGCGTTTGGGGTGGAACTTCTTTCTCGCACCGGATGCCGATCCAATCGACAAGCCGTCCTCTTTGGTAGATCAATGCCTCTGGATGCGCGAATCAGGGTTTCAAGCGGTGGATGTCAGTTTTTACCGCGCCGGTCACGCCATACTCAGTGGCAGAAAGCCATGACATGACCCCGTAAGTCGGCAGTCAAGTATACCTGCCCGTTTACCGACTGTTGCAGTTGCGAACATGTTGCAATGCATTCAAAAATAATCCCTTGAAATAGTATGGGTTTAAGCCGCAGCGTTGGATTCTACCAGCTCATTTGCATGATCTGGTTCATCGCGAAAGAACAACTATAGCGGTATTATTGTCTCGCGCGAACTTTCATAAAACCGCAATAAATTTTCTGAAATGCCGATAAAACGCTTGTTTCCGATCCTATTCTGGTGCCCACTTTTTAATCAAGACATCCGTGGGATGTTTTTGTGCCGAAATGGTGCAGCACTTTGTTGTTCATAAATAGGGGAAATAAGATGACAACAAGTATCGTGGTTGGGCTCGACGGGGATGGATCAGGCATGCGTGCCCTGGACTTCGCAAAGAAGCTCGCAAAAGGCATGGGGACATGCGAACTGATCCTGGTTTATGTGATTGAATGGTCGCCGTATTCTTTCCAGACAGCGGAAGAAAATGCGGTGCGGCACAAACGCCGCGAGGAAGAAATCGAAGCGGCTCTGGAGCGTGTCGTAACGCCCAGTGTCGCCGCGTTGAAGAAAGACGGCTTCTCGGCTCGAGGCATCGTTCGACATGGCGATGTCGCGGATTTGTTGAACAAGGTGGCTGAAGATGAAGGGGCCGACCAGATCGTGGTTGCCCGTTCGTCCGAAGGCGGTTTCGTGAAACGTGTGTTTGGCACGGCGACCGCCAATCTGGTCATGCATGCAACCGTCCCTGTGACCGTTGTCGGCTGAGGAGAAAATCATGAAAAAACTGTCATTCGCGGCCCTTGCAGGGCTGCTTTCAACACCGTCTGCCGCCTTCGCACAAGAAGCCGGCGGGATCGATCAGGCCGTCAATGAAGCTTTTGCGGCGGTAACTGGGCCTTTCGTTAATCTTATCTTTGCACCGCTTCCGGGAACCAGTTTCCCCTGGATCGTGCTTTGGTTGGTCGTCGCGGCGTCGATTTTTACGCTGTATTTCGGGTTCATTCAGTTCCGGGCCTTCAAACATGCCATTCAATTGGTGAAGGGCGATTATTCAGACCCCAATGATGCGGGGGAGGTCAGTCATTTTCAGGCGCTGGCAACCGCTTTGTCAGGAACGGTCGGTCTGGGAAATATTGCCGGGGTGGCGGTCGCAGTAGGGATCGGCGGTCCTGGCGCAACATTCTGGATGATCCTGGCCGGATTGTTAGGCATGGCGTCCAAATTCACCGAATGTACCCTGGGCGTGAAATATCGCAATGAGTATCCAGACGGCACCGTGTCGGGTGGCCCGATGTATTACATTTCCAAGGGCTTCATCGAACGCAAGATGCCGGGTGGGAAGATCATGGCGATCCTGTTTTCGATCTTCTGTATCCTGGGCGCCCTTGGCGGTGGGAATATGTTCCAGGCGAACCAGGCCCATGCCCAGATTTCCGGTATCCTGGGGGATTATCCAGGCTGGATCACAGGTGTGATTTTCGCAGCCGTAGTCTTTGCAGTCATCGTTGGCGGGATCAAATCCATTGCCCGCGTGACGGAAAAAGTCGTTCCCTTCATGGGGGTTTTGTATGTCGTGGCAGCGCTTATCATCATCGCCGCGAATTATCACCAGATCGGCTGGGCCTTTGGTCAGATCTTTGAAGGGGCGTTTACCGGTCTTGGTATTGCCGGTGGCTTTGTCGGGGCCTTGATCCAGGGCTTCAAGCGGGCAGCGTTTTCGAATGAAGCCGGGGTTGGGTCTGCTGCCATTGCACACTCTGCCGTGCGCACGAAGGAGCCGATTACAGAGGGCTTCGTATCCCTGCTGGAACCATTCATCGATACGGTCGTGATCTGTACGATGACCGCTTTGGTTATCACGATCTCCGGTCAGTTGATGGTCGATCCGGCAACGGGCAACTATCTGATGGATGGCAATATGATTCAGACCGTCGGGGGCACGTCTGGTGTGGCGCTGACCTCTGCGGCTTTTGCCTCTGCATTCAGCTGGTTCCCTTATGTCCTGGCCATTGCGGTGGTGCTGTTTGCCTTCTCCACCATGATTTCCTGGTCCTATTACGGGCTGAAGGCCTGGACCTTCCTGTTTGGGGAAAGCAAGCGTGCGGAACTGACCTTTAAGGTGATGTTCTGTGTATTCGTGGTAATCGGTGCGGCCGCCAGCCTGGGGCCGGTCATTGATTTCTCTGATGCGGCGATTTTTGCCATGGCGGTTGTGAACATTGCCGCCCTGTATGTCCTGATGCCAATCGTTAAGAAGGAGCTGAACTCCTATCTCAGTCGTTTGAAGTCAGGCGAGATCAAACGCTTTAAGGGTTAATATAATCCCTACGAAAGGTGCCGGGGCCCGGTCATTGGGTCCCGGCATTTTTATTGGACTGTCGGGCGATCCATTCCAGGCGTTTGGAATATCCCTTATCCAGCTCATTCAGGCGATAAAAGACGGTCGGCGTATGGGTTGGGCCGCCCCTGAAGTGTTGAACCAGGGCTGCAAAGACCTGGCGGTCTGCGGAAAGATTGGTATCGTCCCCTTTCATCGGAACACTCCACAGGCCCAGCACGGCAAGGCAGGCGATCTTGTCCAGCATCAGGCAATTGGGATCGACGAAGCCCCGCAGGGAGTCCTTGTACCCGCCTGCATCCGGCCCGACGGATTCCAACCGATCAACGCATAATGGTTTCAGGGTTGCCGGGTCGACATACCAGCGCAGGGTATAAGCATAATCATGCCCCTGTATCGCCTTCAGCAATTTTTCCACATGATCCGGTGCCAGCCAGTTGTCATCATCCAGATAGGCAACATAGCGGCTGTTGGCCATATAGCTGAGGATGGTGCGCAATGCCCCGCCATCCCAGGCGGCATGTACCCCACCGTGCCGGGTGGATGTTGAATAGCCCAGATTGACCAGCGTCGTGACACAATTATCGGGCTGTTCCTGAAATACGGGATTAATCGCAGCGATGTCCCCTTCTGCCCGGTCGACACCGATCAGAATATGAAGACGCCCAATATTTTCCTGGGCAAAGATCGACCGCAGCGCTCTCGCCAGACTGGGGCGCAGCAGTGTTGGGATTACGATGGCCGCGTCAAAAGGGGACTGTAAAGGTGCCCCGTCACCGCCTATGTGATAGGCAATGGGCATCCTGCCGATGGCTTTTGCGGTGGGGGATTTCATGGCTAATTATCCCGTGTTCAATATGGGGCTGGACATCCTTTAGCATGGCTGGTGTCCCTGTAACATAATCCCCTTTAAACAAAGTGACGCTCTTTTCTTGACCGCGAAAGCACAAGGGCTTATCACCCGCGCATTCAGCGGATGCTGGGGGCGGGGCTATGTTCTCCGCTGGGGCGGCCCTTCGGCGGCGATAAGACCCTGATGCGCCCAGCACGAAAAGGAGTGGTTGCCATGAAAATGGATGCGTCATCTTTTGCGCGGCTGTTGCCCGCCATTATTGCCATGGGTGTGATCATCCTGGCGTCCAATATCCTGGTTCAGTATCCCGTTCAGGCCATGATCGGCAGCTTCAATGTGGCTGATTGGGTCACCTATGGTGCGGTCACCTATCCCATCGCCTTTCTGGTGACCGATACGACCAATCGCCTGCTGGGCGCGGCGGCGGCCCGCAGGGTGATTCTGGTCGGGTTCTGCTTTGGGGTTCTGCTGTCCCTGATCCTGGCGGATATGCGCATCGCCCTGGCCTCCGGGTCCGCCTTCCTGGTGGCGCAGATGCTGGACGTCTTTGTTTTTGACAAGTTGCGTCAGGGGACCTGGTGGAAGGCCCCGTTCCTGTCCACTCTGGTAGGGTCAGCCCTGGATACGGCACTGTTTTTCTCCATTGCCTTCATGGGGACCGGCCTGCCCTGGCAGACCTGGGCATTGGGGGATTTCGTTATCAAGGTGGCAATGGCGACGCTGTTGCTGCCTGTTTTCCGGGCCTTGATGACCCTGCTGCCTGCCCCTGCAGAAAAGGGCGGCATGGCCGTCTGATCCAGCGATGAAAGTTGATCTTTTCGATTTCGAACTCCCGGACCGGTGCGTCGCGCAAAGCCCGGCAGAGCCCAGAGACTCTGCCAAACTGTTGCTTGTGCCCGGGTCCGGGGCCTTCGCAGATCAACGTGTTTCAGACCTGCCCGACCTGTTGCAGCCTCAGGATCTGCTGGTCGTAAACGACACCAAGGTTCTGCCCACCCGCCTGTTTGGACAGCGTGGAACGGCAGGAATCGAAGTGACGTTGATCAAGGAGCGTGCCAGCGATCTTTGGGATGCCTTTGCGCGACCCGGTAAGAAACTAAAGCTGCAGGACCAAATCGTCTTCAATGATAGCCTGACGGCTGTGGTGCAGGATAAACGCCCGGATGGGCAAATCACCCTGCGGTTCAATTGTCAGGGGGCGGCCCTGCGAGAAGCGTTGTGGCAGCGCGGAACGATGCCGCTGCCACCCTATATCAAACGGTCCCGGACACCGGACCGCGATACCGATGCGAAAGACCGCGACCGCTATCAGACGCTGTTTGCGGAGCGGGAAGGGGCGGTCGCCGCCCCGACGGCCAGCCTGCATTTCACCCCAACCTTGCTGCAGCGATTGGACGCCAAAGGGATTCCCATTGTGCGCCTGACGCTGCATGTCGGGGCGGGAACCTTTCTGCCGGTGAAGGTGGAAGATACCGACGACCATCCCATGCACAGTGAGTGGGCGCAACTCTCCCCTGAAGCGGCGTCGCGCCTGAACGCCCATAAAGCGTCTGGGGGGCGGATCGTGGCGGTGGGGACAACGCCGATGCGCACGCTGGAAAGCGCCGCTGCCTCAGATGGAACCCTATCGGCGTTTGAGGGAGAGACCGACATATTCATCACGCCCGGCTATCGCTTCCGCGCGGTGGACCGCCTGATGACAAATTTCCATCTTCCACGCTCGACCCTGTTCATGCTGGTCAGTGCCTTTTCGGGGTTGGACCGGATGCAGGCGGCCTATGCGCATGCGATATCCAATGGCTATCGATTCTATTCCTATGGCGACAGCAGCCTGTTGGACTGCGTTCCTGTTGAGGGATGAAGATGGGTGCGTGATGCTCTGGACCCCGGATCAAGTCCGGGGTGACGGTTCGGTGTCATTCCCGCGCAGGCGGGAATCCAGGGCGATGGGTGAGATGGGTGCGTGATGCTCTGGACCCCGGATCAAGTCCGGGGTGACGATTTGTGTCATTCCCGCGCAGGCGGGAATCCAGGGCGACGGGTGAGATGGGGGCGTGATGCTCCGGCCCCAGGATCACGTCCGGGGTGACGCTCTCTTGGGGCGGCGTTCGGAAAAGGGCGCATTACAGGTTTGAATTTTGAAAGGCATCGATATGACTGAGTTTGGATTTACCCTGATGGGAACCGATGGCGGCGCGCGGCGTGGGCGGGTTCAAACGGCGCATGGATCCATCGAAACACCGGCCTTCATGCCCGTTGGCACGGCTGGCACCGTGAAGGCGATGATGCCGGAATCGGTGGCGGCGACCGGTGCGGAAATCGTGCTGGGCAATACCTATCACCTGATGCTGCGGCCGGGCGCAGAGCGGGTGGAGGCCCTGGGCGGCCTGCATAAATTCATGAATTGGCCCGGTCCGATCCTGACGGATTCTGGGGGCTATCAGGTCATGTCCCTGGCGGCCTTGCGCAAGATCACGGAACAGGGCGTGCGGTTCCGCAGTCATATTGATGGCAGCTATCAAAACCTGTCGCCGGAAAGTTCCATGCTGATCCAGCATCAACTGGATGCCGATATCACCATGGCGTTTGATGAATGCACACCTTTCCCGGCAGAAGAGGATGTTGCTGCTGCCTCCATGGAGCTTTCCATGCGCTGGGCGGCGCGATCCAAGGCAGCGTTTAAGGCGCGGCCTGGCTATGGCCTGTTTGGGATTGTCCAGGGTGGGATCTATGAAACTCTGCGCCATCGTTCCATCGCGGCGCTGACCGATATTGGATTTGACGGCTATGCGGTGGGCGGTCTGGCCGTGGGCGAAGGGCAGGAGTTGATGTTTTCCACTCTGGATTACACGACGCCCGCCCTGCCGGGGGATCGCCCGCGTTATTTGATGGGGGTTGGAAAGCCCGACGATCTGGTGGGCGCGGTAAAGCGCGGCATTGATATGTTTGATTGCGTCCTGCCCACCCGGTCGGGCCGCAATGCCCAGGCCTTCACTAGGCGCGGTACGGTCAATTTAAAGAATGCCCGCCATGCCGATGATCCAAGACCCCTGGACGAGGAATGCCCCTGTCCCGCCTGCACCAAGTACAGCCGCGCCTATCTGCATCACTTGATCAAGGCGCAGGAATTGTTGGGGCCCATGCTGCTGACCTGGCACAATCTGGCCTATTACCAGCAATTGATGGCCGGCATGCGGGGTGCGATTGAAGCCGCTCGGTTCCAGGATTTTGAGGCAGCATTCCATGCGGAACGGGCGGTTGGGGATATCCCAGTGCGTTAGGCTGTAAAACTCGATACTCTGCCGCTATGCAAGTCGTCCAATCAGATGAAGTAAAACAAGCTATCCGCTCCCAGGCGCTGGAGGCCGGGTTTCAGGCTGTGGGGTTTGGGCCCGCCGCGATGGGCGAGCGGGAGCAGGGGCGGTTGCAGGCCTTTGTGGACAGCGGGCAGAATGGGGATATGGCTTGGATGGGTGATCATCTGGACCGGCGGCGGTCGCCCAAAGGGTTGTGGCCCGATGTGCGCAGCGTGATTGTTCTGGCGATGAATTATGGGCCGGAAGAAGACCCAATGGCGATGCTGGAGCAACCGGACCTTGCCAATATCTCCTGCTATGCCCGCAACCGTGATTATCACGATCTGATCAAAAAACGCCTGAAGCAGGTGGCACGCTGGATCGTTGGTCAGTATGGCGGGGATGTTAAGGTCTTTGTCGATACCGCCCCGGTGATGGAAAAGCCGCTGGCCGCGCTGTCTGGTGTTGGCTGGCAGGGTAAACATACCAATCTGGTGTCCCGCGATTATGGGTCTTGGCTGTTTCTGGGGGAGATTTATACCACCCTGGATCTGGTCGCAGATGAAGCGCAGGGGGATCATTGCGGCGGGTGTCGGCGCTGTCTGGACATCTGCCCGACACAGGCCTTCCCCGCGCCCTATACCCTGGATGCGACGCGCTGCATCAGCTATCTGACGATTGAGCATAAGGGGCCCATCCCGGTGGAATTCCGCAAGGCGATGGGCAATCGGATCTATGGCTGTGATGACTGCCTGGCGGTCTGCCCCTGGAATAAATTTGCCACCCCCAGCCAGGAGACGTGGTTCCTGCCCCGCGAGACGGTTCAAGGGGCGACATTGGCGACGTATCTGGGTCTGGATGATGCGACGTTCCGGGCCTGCTTTTCAGGGTCACCGGTTAAGCGCATCGGGCGGGACCGGTTTTTGCGCAATGTGCTGATCGCGGCGGGCAATAGCGGGAATGATACATTGGTGCCTGCTGTGATTGGCCTGCTGGCTGATCCTAATCCGATTGTGCGGGGGGCGGCAGTTTGGGCCTTGAGCCAATTATCGACGACAGAGTTTCAGCGTTTAAAGTCTGAGCGAATGGAACCGGAAACCGACCCTGACGTTCTGGCGGAATGGGCAATCGAATAGAAAAGGCCCGCCCCTGTTAAAGGGGCGGGCCTGATACTCTAGCACACGCTATTTGCGCGGCACCCTTCGCCTTATTTGGCGATGGCGGCCTGGCGCTTCACAATGCGGCGCTTCAGCTTCTTGGCTTCATCCGTCAGCTTGCGGGCCGGCGTGTTCAGCAGGAATTCATCGATACCGCCCTTTTTATCCACCGTGCGCATGGCACGGGTGGTCAGGCGCATGCGAATGCGCTCGCCCAGGATATCGCTTTGCAGGCGGACAACTTGCAGGTTCGGCAAAAAGCGCCGACGGCTGTGGTTCATAGCGTGAGAAACGTTGTTACCGCTCATCACGCCTGTGCCGGAAATATCGCACCGACGAGACATGGCTTTAGTCCTTTCCAGTCATTTCAGAAGTTCCACCCGCTCTTCTTTCGGCGGCAGGCTTTCTTCCGCGTTATTGCTTGCTTATAAGCCCCCTTGGGATGTCTCCATCCAGGAAAGCCGGTGCATTTAGGGTATCGGACCCCTGGTCGTCAAGCCTTTCGCGCCGGTTTTAAGGTCTTGTTGCGCTTTGGCTACATAAAATGCGTCTGATTGGCACATTTGCGCATTTTTCGTGAGTTTTTCAAAATGTTGGGGCATAGTCTCGACGCTCGAGAGAGCTCAAAGATCAAGTGGTGTGTTGGGGGAAGAGCCGTGTTTTCACGTGTTAGCCTGATTTTCGCGATTTTCGCGGCTGTCTATAGTGTGTCTATGTCGCCTTCTATGGCGCAAGACACAGATAAAGAACCGTCCTTTATTCGATTTGGATCTGGCTATTACGATATCAATGACGACCACAGCGCGGCCGAGTTTCATCTGGAGTATATTTCAGGTTCGAAATGGTGGGTCTTTAATCCCTTCGTCGGCGTAATGGCGACCAGTGATACGGCGTTTTATGGATATGCGGGGATTCGGTTGGATTTGTTCATGGGGCGTCGCTTTGTGATCACCCCATCCTTTGCGCCGGGCCTGTATCATGATGGCGACGGCAAGGATCTGGGATATCCGGTTGAGTTCCGGTCTGCGATTGAATTTGCCTATCGATTCGATGATCGCTCCCGTCTTGGCCTCAGCCTGTATCATCTGTCGAATGCGGGACTGGATGAAAACAACCCCGGCACCGAAGTCATCAATCTGCACTATTCCTATCCTTTGACCAGTCTGTTTGGCGACTAATCAACCGGGTTGGTAATCCGGTCTGGGGGGCCCTTTAGCTCCACGACAGTCCCGTCTGGGTCCGTGATGTATAGCGAAGGGCCTTGACCGTCTGCACCATAGCGGGATGCAATATCTTGCTGTCGTGCGGGAATGCCGACGGCTTGCAAGTGAGCACACAGGGTCTCTGGATCAAAGGGATCGATCCGCAAGCAAAAATGGTCGACATTGTGCCCTTCTTTTCCAGGACCCACGCCGCCTGCAGCCCCTAATTGACCGTTTAACGGAATCAAATCGATCAGGCTGTCGCCCGCCCGCAATTGGAACAGGCCGATATCAGGCTGTTCCTTTTCCAGCGTGCACCCCAGGCTATCGCGATAAAACCGCAAGGATTTCCCTAGGTCAGCAATCCGTAAAACAATGTGATCTATCTGCTTAACATGAAAGGGGGGAGGCTGCATTTCTAATTGCTGTTTGTTTCGGTGCTGTGAGAGTCTGTTCCATGACTTTCGCTGTCCATAGTCTTGGAAGGGTCATCAGCATTCATTCCGGTAGGGCCGTCATCAATCGCGCTTTCGGTGTTGGGCAGCAGCGTGAAGTTCGCATTGGTCACACCCGACGGCGGATTAACGACCTCTGTCGTGAAAGAAACCGTTTCCCCTGGCAGGATATCAGGCTTGTCCGCAGTGAAGGTCCAAACATGCAGTTCCTGCTGGTTGGTATCCACCAGGGATCCCCGCAGCAGGGGAATATCCACGCGCTCTGACAATTTCGATGTGATCTTACCGGTAAAGACCAGTCGAATGCCGTCTTCGGTCTGGATGGCCTTGGCGTCATCGGCTTCTGGAATCAGACCATTGATCAGCAGATTGGCGTCCAGTCCTACCCAGGAATAGACTCTGGCGATGGGGGGATAGGCGGCGACAATGCCATCGCGGAAGAAGAAACCAACGGCCCCGGTGGCGATCAGCAGAATCAGTAAAATCACCCAGGCCATGACGGGACTTTTCTTTTCCACCTTGGGCTGGCGCTGACGCAGCACGAAATCTCCATCCGGTGCAATCGGCGGCGGGTCCATGCCATCCGGCGGTGAATTCATATCATTGGCCGACATGCTATTGGGCGCGGGCGATCGCAGCGGTGCGGCGGCGGCGGGGGGCGGCGCGAAATCTTCCTCCATTCGGTCCGCAGGAGCCACAAATTCGGGCTGTTCTACTGGCGTGGGTGCAGGGCGCTGGCTGGAAGGTGGCGTGGACGATGGGGCGGGGGCAGGCTCTTCCATTCCTTCTGGCATGGCATGCCAGACATTTGCACAATTCCGGCATTTTACCTTGCGACCCGTTGGCCCAATCGCGTCATCTTTGACACGGAACTTAGTGCTGCAATTGGGGCATGTCAGAATCATAAGGACCGCGCCGCTTTCATAGGAAAACCAGGATAGTCAAATTGTCATCGCAGATTTTGGCGATTCGCGCAACTTTACCAGCGGTTTCAGCGGCGTCAATTTTAAGCCGGATATGGGCATGGCCCGGCTTTGCCAAGACCTGCGACGCGTGCCATTGTGCGCGGGGTCACAAGACCCCAGATTCACTTGTCTAATCATGGTAAATGGAACAACCGGCGTGATTCGGTTTGAAAATGTTGGCATGCGATACGGGACCGGCCCTGAGGTCCTGCGCGACGTGACGTTTGAGTTGCCCCCAGGCTCCTTTCATTTTCTGACGGGGGCCAGTGGTGCAGGCAAATCGTCCTTGATGCGGCTGATGTATCTGGCCCATCGCCCCAGTCGTGGCCTGATCGACATTTTCAATCGTGATTTGTCGACGATTCCCCGGGCCGATCTGCCCGCCTTGCGTCGCCAAATAGGTGTTGTGTATCAGGATTTCCGACTGCTGGGCCATTTGACCACGTTCGAAAATGTTGCCCTGCCGCTGAAGATCAAGGGGGCGTCTGAGGGCATGATTCGCAAGCATGTCGGGGAGTTACTGGCCTGGGTCGGGTTGAATGATCAGGCCCATGCCCGGCCTGCGACCCTGTCTGGCGGGCAGCAGCAACGCGCCGCCATTGCGCGGGCCGTTGTGACGCGGCCGCAATTGCTGTTGGCCGACGAACCCACGGGGAATGTGGATGATGCCTATGCAGTGCGGCTGTTATTCCTGTTGCAGGAATTGCATCGCCAGGGAACAACCGTCGTGATCGCGACCCATAACCGCGCCTTGATTGAAAAGTTCAGACATCCCGTCCTGCATCTGGAAGATGGCATTCTAAGCCGCGTAGGAGAGGACCCGGTTTACGATGGCTAAACGTAAGACCGATATTCCGTTCAATCAGGATCCGGCCTCTCGTCTGATGCCCTGGATTGTGGCTGTTATGGTTTACATTGCCGGGCTGGCGCTGGCCGGGGCGTTTGTTCTATCGGCCTTTGCGGATCGATGGGAAGCGGGGTTGACTGGGTCACTGACCATCCAAATCCCTCCCCCTTCGGATGAAGCGCTGTCCCCGGATGTCCAGACCCAAAAGGTTGAGGCGGCGCTGAACGTTCTGCGCGGTACCAAGGGTGTGTCATCGGCGAAGGCCCTGGCCACGGAAGAGATGCGCCGTCTATTGGAACCTTGGCTTGGTCAAAACATCGACCCGCGTGATTTACCGCTTCCATCCTTGATTGCCGTCGAATTGCAAGGCGGTCTGATTGCGTCAGATCTTGATTTGCGTGATTTAAGGCGCCGATTGGATGCAGTTGCACCTGGTGTGCTGATTGATGATCATGGGCAATGGCAGGAACGTCTGGTGGCGTTTCTGGGCGCGTTGCGACTGGTATCGGCGGTGCTGGTCGCGATTGTCACGGCGGCGGGTTTGATCATGGTGATTTTTGCCACGCGGGGAGGATTGTTGGCCCATCGTCAAACCATTGAATTGCTGCATCTGTTTGGTGCACGGGACGGTTATGTCGCCAGCCAGTTTGCCCGGGAGGCAATGAAGGCTGGCCTTAAAGGCGGATTGTTTGGGGTCTTTGCCACGGCCCTGACTGTCATCGGGCTGGGCCAGGGGGCGGCATCAACCGGGGCCGTATTGCCGGGGGTTGCGGTGCTGGCGCCATTGGATTGGGCTGTTTTGGCCCTGTTGCCGTTAGCGACAGCCCTGATCGCGATGATTGCGGCGCGCATCACAGTGATGCGGGCGCTGGCGCGGATGGTCTAGGAGGCCGCGCGATGGCACGACGACGGGACAGCCGAAAGCGGCGCTACCCAATTGGATTGCTACTTGTCGCAGTGCTGGCGACGGGCTGGGCCCTGGGCTTTGTCGTTTTTGCCAGCACGATCCCGGAAACCCCGGCCCCCCTATCGGAAAAGACAGATGCCATTGTTGTGTTGACCGGCGGCACGCTGCGGCTGGAGGCGGGCATCGAACTGTTGGAGGCAAAGGCGGCCGACAGATTGTTCGTGTCCGGGGTGCATCGTGGCGTGGATGTCGCAGAATTGCTGCGCATTCAAAAGCGCGCGCCGGATCGACTGCAATGTTGCATCATTTTAGGGCATGACGCGGTGGACACTGATGGCAATGCCCAGGAAACGGCCGCCTGGGTTAAGGAGGCTGGAATTCATTCTATTCGACTGGTGACGGCTGGCTATCATATGCCGCGCAGCTTGCTGGAATTTCGCGCTGTGATGCCGGGAATTAGGATTGTTCCGCATCCCGTTTCCCCTGATCATGTGAAACATGAAAGGTGGTACCGCTATCCAGGCACGGCAGCCCTGATCGCGGGAGAATATACGAAATTTATTCTGGTCTGGATTCGTCAAACCCTTCGGGAATTGGTGCTCGGCCCGGAGGAGAGACTATGACGGTTTTGCGGTCGCTGTTGTTTGGATTTGCTTTTTACGGCGGAACGATTGTTATCGGATTTCTGTATCTGCCCTTGATCCTGTTGCCTGAATGGATCGGGCGACCGTTCTTTCGGTTTTGGATATTTTATGGTGTGGCCTGTGCCTGGCTGTTTGCCGGGATAAAATATCGGGTGGTTTATGCCGAAGGGGCGGCTCTGGCCGACGGCCCTGCGATTTATGCGTCCAAACATCAATCGGCCTGGGAAACGATGGCGTTCAGCCATATTCTGCCAAAGCCAGTCTTTGTCCTAAAGCAGGAACTGAAATCAGTTCCGTTCTTTGGCTGGTATCTTTCCAAAATGCGCATGATCGCCGTTGATCGCGCCGCCGGGGCGTCGGCCATGCGCAGTATGGTGCTGCAGGGGCGCGCCGTCATCAAAGATGGCTATTCGGTCGTTATCTATCCACAGGGGACACGCGTTGCGCCGGGGGTGACCGCGCCCTATCACCCGGGCGTTTATGCCCTGTATCGCGCGTTGAATGTTCCGGTGATCCCGATTGCGCTAGATTCGGGGATGCGCTGGCGGCGCAACAGTTTCCTGAAGCGGGCGGGCACGATCACTGTTTCCATCCTGCCTGCCATACCGCCTGGTCTTGACCGGCAAAGCTTTATGGACAGGCTGGAAAATGTAATAGAATCAGAGTGCAAACGGATCGGTGAAGAAACCTGTGGATAACTTTGTGGAGTGTTTCACAGGGCAGCATGAATTGCCCGAACTTCTTTGATTTCAAAATCTTATCCAAATTATCGCCCAAGATCTCTTGAATTGACTGTCATCAAACAAAAACAGAACATCGATTGACTTGAATCGCATTTGCGCGTTATAATAAAAAAGTCATTATATATCTGATAGTTAGGCGGAAATTGGAAATGCCTGTAGCCAATTTCACACCAATCTCAGAACGATCCAAACGAGGATAACCATTTGGAATTTAGTACTTTTTCCAAGCGTATCTGGGATATGAAATACCGGCTGAAAAAGCCGGATGGGACGCCTGTGGACAAAACGTTACAGGATACCTGGCATCGGGTGGCTAAGGCCTTGGCGTCAGTGGAAAAAGACCCTTCGATATGGGAGCCGCGCTTCTATGAAGCGATGGCAGATTTTAAGTTTCTGCCCGCCGGGCGGATTCTGGCCGGGGCCGGGACCGAACGTGAGGTAACGCTGTTCAACTGCTTCGTGATGGGCACGATTCCAGACAATATGGTCGGCATTTTTGACCATCTGAAAGAAGCGGCGGTGACGCTGCAGCATGGCGGCGGGATCGGTTATGATTTTTCCACGCTGCGCCCGCGGGGGGCATTGGTTAAAGGCGTCGGGTCCGATGCGTCGGGTCCGGTGTCTTTCATGGAAGTCTGGGATTCTATGTGTCGCACGATTATGAGCGCCGGTTATCGCCGGGGCGCCATGATGGCGACGATGCGGTGCGATCATCCTGATGTTGAGGAATTTATCGCTGCCAAGCGCACGGCTGGGAAGCTGACCAATTTCAACATGTCGGTTCTGGCCAGTGATGCCTTTATGGAGGCCGTTGCCGCCGATGGGCCCTGGGATCTTGTATTTGATGGCGCTGTGATCCGGACTGTTAAGGCGCGGGATCTGTGGGACAAGATCATGCGGTCCACCTATGACCATGCAGAGCCTGGCGTCATTTTCATCGATCGTATCAATGCCCGCAACAATCTGCATTATTGTGAGACGATTCAGGCGACCAACCCCTGTGGGGAGCAGCCTTTACCCCCCTATGGCGCGTGTCTGCTGGGGTCGATTAACCTGGCACGCCTGATCCAGCAGCCGTTTACGGAAGCCGCCCATCTGGATGTGAATGCTTTGGCGGAACTGGCGACCATCGCGGTTCGGATGATGGATAATGTGATCGACCTGTCGCGTTTTCCAATGGATGCGCAACGGCAGGAAGCGATGGCGAAACGGCGTATTGGCCTGGGCGTGACCGGTCTGGCAGATGCCCTGATGATGTGCCGCACGCGCTATGGCAGTGCGGATTCCTTGAAATTGACGGAACAATGGTTGGCCAGCCTGCGCGATGCGGCTTATCGGGCCTCGATTGATCTGGCGGGGGAAAAGGGTGCATTCCCATTGTTTCAGGCGGAACCCTATCTGGCCGGGGAAAGCATCGCGGAATTGCCAGAGGATATTCGCAAGGATATCGGGCGCTATGGTATCCGGAATGCGCTGGTCACGTCCATCGCGCCGACCGGCACGATTTCCCTGGTGGCGGAGAATGTGTCATCGGGGATAGAGCCCGCCTTTTCCTTTCGCGCCCATCGCAAGGTCCTTGCACCCGATGGCAGTCGGGAAAGTCACGAGGTTGTGGACTATGCCTATCGCCTGTATCGGGACTTATTCGGTGCAGAGAGTGAATTGCCGGACTATTTCGTCGACGCTCAGGCCCTGCAGCCGGAGGATCACCTGGCAATCCAGGCCGTCGCGCAACGGTTCATCGACAGTTCGATATCCAAGACCATTAATCTGCCTGCTGAAATTTCCTTTCAGGCCTTCAAGGATGTCTATGCCCGCGCCTATGCCCTGGGATGCAAGGGATGCACAACCTATCGCCCCAATGAGGTCACTGGATCAGTACTCAGTGTTGAGGCGACCCTGCCTGCGGACGCTGCCCCCGTGCCGCAGACAGCGCAGGCAGAAGGGGATGTGGTTTACATGTCCCAACCCCTGGACCGTCCCGGCGCGTTAGAGGGGCAGACCTATAAGTTGCGCTGGCCGGAAAGTGATCATGCGACCTATATCACCATCAATGATGTGATCGAATCGTCGGGTCGACGCCGCCCGTTCGAGGTCTTTATCAATTCCAAGAATATGGAACATTACGCCTGGACCGTCGCCTTAACGCGGATGATCAGTGCGGTGTTCCGGCGGGGCGGCGATGTTGCCTTCGTGGTGGAAGAGTTAAAGGCGGTTTTCGATCCGCGCGGTGGCTATTGGGTAGAGGGGCGCTACGTCCCTTCCATCCTGGCAGCCATTGGGGAAGTGATTGAGCGTCATATGATCGCCATCGGCTTTCTGGGCAGTGATGAGGATGGGGAGATCACGCGACCCGCAAGAGGCACCAAGCGGGCCCATGGATCAACAGACAGGGGCGGCGCGCAATGCCCGCGCTGTGGTCAGCCCGGCCTGGTGCATCAGGAAGGCTGTGACACCTGCGAAAGCTGTGGCTGGTCCCGCTGCGGCTAACCGGTTCAGACTGGTCCTTAGAGCAAATCCCGAGCAAACGGAATCGTTTGCGACGACGCATTTGCTAAAGAAACAAGTGGTTAGAGTGTCATGTGTGCGCTCATGCGAACGCATGATGCTCTAATCACCTTACCAACCGTTACAGCGGTCCCACTGGTCGATAAGGGTATCGCCATCCGTCACGTTGTAAACGGGATAGGCGGCGGCGGTCATACAGACATGGTTGGGCAGAATTCGTACCCGACTGCCTACTGGCAATCGCTGAAACAGGGCCGGATCCGTCACCTTCACATGGCCATGTTCCTGACTGACAGAGGTCACATAAACATCGTTCAGGGCCGGGCCATCCACGGCGACCACGGCCCCGTAGCGGACTTCAGGACGGAAGGCGTTGGCACCGATATCCTTTGACAGGGCAAGCCCCCCGGCATCCAGCAGAATTTTGCTGGATTCCCGGTTATGCCCGATAACCGTTGCCAGGACGCTAAGGGCAAGCTCCTGAGTCTGACAAACACCGCGCGATTGCTGGTCCAGATCAAAGAAGACATAGACCCCTGCGCGATATTCGGTCAGCCCGGTCGCATCCTGGCTGAACAAGGCAGTCGGGGTGGATCCGGCGCTGACGGTGTTTACGGCATGCCCGGCGGTGCGCAAACGTTCTGCGGCATGAACCACGGCCTGGCGTTCATCTTCTGCAATCTGTTGGATTTTTGGGATGTCATTGACGCCATAGGAATGACCGGCATGGGTCAAAACCCCATCTAACCGGGCCGCTTTGGACCCAGACAGGCAGTCGGCTATTTCCAGCAGCGTTTGCCCGGTGGCAGACACCCCGGCCCGCCCGTCACCACAATCAATTTCAACAAGCAGCTTGAACGCTGCACCGTGATCAGCAATCGCCCGGGCCGCATCGACCGTATCGGCTAAAACCTTTAAATCAACGCCGCGCGCGATCAGGGCTGCGGCGCGATCCAGCTTGCCCGGCGCAAGCCCCACCGCATAGGTGATATCCTTAAATCCATGATCGGCGAAATATTCAGCCTCCCGCAGAGTAGACACCGTGATGCCAAATTTGTGATCCTGCGTTGCCAGCACGCCCACTTTCGCGGATTTGGCGGTTTTCAGATGCGGTCGCAATTGCACGCCCAATCGGGTGACCGATTGAGTCATGCGCGCGATATTGTCCGCCAGCTTCGCCTGATCCAACAGAAGGCAGGGTGTTTCCAGTGCCGCGATTGAAGTCACGGTCACACTACTATTTCTTCACAACAAGCCACAGCGCATGGATCGAGCCTGGCAGAAAAAAGAAGCATGTCAGAATAAGGTTAAGCCAGAATTGCAGGCCCAGACCCACCGTCAGGAATGCCGCAACGGGAGGCAGAAACAGGGCGATGATAATGCGAACTATGTCCATGATGCTGTCTTCCTTGGTTTCGATTCGACCAGACGGTACTGTCTTTCACTTCAAATTACCAGTGTCGTTGGCAGAATGACCCTTGCGGGATCAGCCTTAGGCCAGGACGATTTCAACCTGACCCAATGCCCCAAAGTCGCCAATAATCGGGACCCCCCGTTTGCCTTCAAAGACGGGGGCCAAAGAGCCGGTGATAATATAGTTCCCGGCATTCAACCGTTTGCCCTTCTGGCGCAATTCTTCCGCCAGCCAATGCAGTGCCTTCAGCGGGCCGCCCATGGATTCAGCGCCTGTCCCCGTGCCCATAACCTTACCATCCATCGCGACCGATACGGCAAGCTCTGGCAGGTTCAATGCGCGCCAATCTGTGCGGCCTTCGCCATAGATAAAGGCATGGTTTGCCGCGCCATCGGCGATCAACCATTTCGCATCCACCGGCTTGCCCGTATCGCGAAAGCGACGGTCCACGATTTCAATGGCGGGATGGACGGATCCTATGGCATCCGCGACATCCTGTTCACTGAACGCTTCGTCGCGCAGTTCCAGATCGCGCTTCAATCGGAAGGCGATTTCCACCTCGACAACCATCAAGGCGCCATTCGGGGTCGGTATCCGGGTTGGTGCGGCATAGGTCCAACGATCGAATAGAGGACCATACAAGGGTTGATCCGTATTCAGCCGGGCACGGGCTTCGGGACTGTTAGCCCCGATTTTCCATCCGACCACAGGCACGCTGATCGTCTCGATCATCTCATCCTGGATTTCATAGGCCTGTGCCAGGCTTTTCGGGGTCGGGCCAGGGTCAGCCGCAAGCTTTGTCCCGTCCAGCCGCGCAGAGGCCAGAGCCCTGCCAATAGAGCTGTTCATGGATTACTCTTTCTCACTTAAAGTTTGTTGGGCCAACATGTCCTGATCGACCGGCTGTGCCTTGCCTCGGTTCCAGACGCCCGTTGAGTCACGTGACCACTCGACACGCTCCCATATACCGGTTTTAGCCTGATGCCACCAATAAATTGGTGCCCCCAGTGCACCCACCCATGCAAAAAACAGCAAAACGGGTTCAGACCCGGTGGAAAGCGCATGAACGCGCTCTATCGGCGTGATCGAATAGTCACCGCCATTGAGTGAAAAAGGCGCACCATTCACGCCATGACGCAGCGTCAGGGTGCCGGAGAGGCAAAAATAAAGCTCTGCGGCACCATGACTGTGCAGCGGATAATCGATATTGGGGGCTAGAGTGAACAAGCCCGCGCGCATGCCAGGCATGCCAAGAATGCCCAATTCACCAAATATATGCGCCGCATGCATTCCGCCGGATAAGGCGGGATCAACATCAGGATGCCCGGATACAACATCACGCCAGTGACACAGGGGCGCGGTATCCTGAACGGCCTGACGCAATGCGTCCGATCCCGAAAAATTATCCAGACTGGGCTGAAAAGCTGGCGGGGCGGGCGCAGGGTTCGTCGCTGGTTGTGCAACAAATCCGTCCCGCGCGCCGCGAATCAGCGGGGCCAGGAACGGAAGGAGCGTTATATCCTCCCGCGCCCGGACCCGTAATTCTTCTATCACAACATCCGCGAAGTGTAGCGCAGCAGTGTCCGGCGTACCGGCAGATTGACCCATCAGCGAATTCTACCTCAGCTCAATTGGCCGCAGGCGGCCTGAATGCGTCGGCAGGCTTCCTCCAGGGCTTCCGTGGATGTGGCATAGGAAATGCGGAAATAAGGGGACAGGCCAAACGCCGCGCCCTGCACCGTTGCCACGCCCTTGTCTTCCAACAGATAGGTGACGAAGTCCTGGTCGGTTTCCAGCACTTTGCCCGATGGCGTTTTGCGCCCGATCACACCCTCGCAGGATGGATAGACATAAAATGCGCCTTCCGGTGTGGCACAGGTGATTCCCGATGCCTGATTCAGCATGCCCACGACCAGATCACGGCGATCCTTGAATATGGCATTGTGCTTTTCGATAAAGCCATGGTCCCCATCCAATGCGGCAACACCGGCCCATTGCACGAATGTCGTAGGCGAGGTGGTGGATTGGGAATTCAGCATATTCATAGCCTTGATCAGGTCCGCATTGCCCGCTGCATAGCCCAGGCGCCACCCGGTCATGCAATAGGCCTTGGACAGGCCGTTCAGCGTCAAGGTGCGTTCTTTCAGCTTTGGTTCGACCTGCGCGATGGTGGAGAATTCAAAACCGTCATAGACGATGAATTCATACATATCGTCGGTCATGACATGGACATGCTGGCAGGCAGGCTCCATCAGGACATCTGCCAGGGCTTTCAATTCCGCGCGTGTATAGGCTGAACCTGTCGGGTTAGACGGGCTGTTTAACATCAACCATTTGGTCTTCGGGTTGATCGCCTTGCGCAATTGGTCCGGTTGCAGCTTGAAATTCGCCTCTGCTGGGCAATCGATCAGAACCGGCTCCCCTTCCATCAGGGCCACGATATCGGTGTAGCTGACCCAGAATGGGGCCGGGACCAGGACCTCATCACCGGCATTCACGGTCGCCATGAACGCGTTGAAAATTGTCTGCTTACCGCCGGTTCCGACCGTGATCTGCGAGATATCGTAATCCAGACCGTTATCGCGCTTCAACTTGCGGGCAATCGCCTCACGCAATTGTGGGATGCCTGGGGGCGGGCCGTATTTGGTCTTACCCGAAGCGATGGCGTCATAGGCGGCTTTTTTGATGTGTTCCGGGGTGTCGAAATCAGGTTCCCCCGCGCCAAGGCCGATAACATCGACGCCCTGCGCTTTCAATTCGTTCGCCATTGCGGTCACAGCAACGGTCGGGGAGGGCTTAATTCGCTTCAATCGATCGGCAAGAAAGGCCATGGTCCTGCTAGCTCCTAAGCATTGAAATCATGTTGTGCGCGAATGGGCGAAACCTACGCCGAACGACCGGATGCTGCAACGCCGTTCCGGCCAAAATTCATGCGAATAGACCCGAACTGTTGCGTAAACGTACAGGCAGGCCACAGTTCCGCCGCAAAACAACCTTTAGCTTGCCGCGATACCAGCCCCAGCCTGCCGTGATTGCCCTGCAGGATACGCTCCAGATTAACTCAATCGAGGAGACTGGGACTATGAAGGTGCAGCTCTTTTCCCATCGTACAAGCCAATCCTATCGTCAGGCCAGACGGGATCGGTATCTGATCGGCGCAATCGCCCTGATCACGTTTCTGACGGTGCTGATATCGTCGGTTCTGGCGATGACCAGCGCAGCCAGCGCGGCGGAGGTGCAGAATGACGGTTTGTATCTGCGGCCAATGGGCCAGTCCGAGGCCCCCTTTGCCTCAGCCCCCAGACTGGCGCAATCGGTGCAGTTGGATATTGCCGCCATCGTTGCGCGGGGAACAGTCATTCAATTGTTCCGAAATGACAGCACGGATTGGGTCGAAGGCCGCTATCGCTTTCCTTTGCCCGATAAGGCTGCGGTTGATCGCCTGACCATTCGCGTCAACGATCGCGTCGTTGAAGGGGAGATTCGAGAGCGCAGCTCCGCCAAAAAGGAGTATGACGCAGCAAAGGCGGCGGGTCAGACCGCGGCCCTGCTGGATGAGAACCGCCCCAATCAATTCATGCTTTCTCTGGCAAATATCGGTCCGGGGGAAATGATCTCCGTCACTTTGGAGTTTCAGTCGACGGTCGACCGGGATGGCGATTTGTTTGAGTTTCGCATGCCGCTGGTGACTGCTCCCCGGTATATACCGGATATGAAACTGTCGGCCCTGGAAATCCCGCAGGTTAAAGCGGAGATTGACCGTCAGATGGCGGATGCCGCACGCCTTGGTTTCCCGATTGATGAACAGCGCCAGTCAAACCCAACAGGATTGCAGGTTACGTTGGACGCCGGGGCCGAGCTGGCGACGTTGGAAAGTCCAAGCCATGATCTGGTTGTGACCCGCGAGGGGGAAAAGTACAAAATCGGCCTGCGATTGGAAGCAGAACCTGCGGATCGTGACATCGTTTTGCGCTGGCGCACCCAGAGCAATGATATGCCGGGTGCGATGTTGTTCCATGAACGGATCGGCGCGGTGGATTACCTGCTGGCCATGATTCAGCCGCCCCGATCAGATCAGGCCAAGCAATTGGAGCGTCCCCGCGACGTCACATTCGTGATCGATACGTCGGGTTCCATGGAAGGGGAGTCGATGAAGGCAGCCAGCGCCGCGCTTATCCAGGCATTGGCGGCGCTGGGCCCCAAGGACCGGTTTGATGTCATAGAGTTTGATTCCAGCTTTCAGCGCCTGTTTGGTCAAACAGAACCGGCGACACCGGCGCGCATCCAAAAGGCGATTGGCTTTGTCGCGGGCCTGAAAGCCGATGGGGGGACGGAAATGATGCCCCCGCTTCGATCTGCGCTGGCGTCTGGACATGCCGTTGAAGGCAGCACCGATCAAACTGCTTTGCGCCAGATCGTGTTTCTGACCGATGGCCTGGTCGGCAATGAAGATGAATTGTTTCAGATGATCGAAGCCAATCTGGGCAATGCCCGCTTGTTTACGGTTTCCCTCGGCTCCGCGCCGAATGGTTGGTTCATGCGCAAATCCGCTCAATTGGGCGCGGGTGAAACCCTAAACATAGCCAATGTGTCTGAGGCAGCCCCGAAAATGGCGGAATTCTATAAACGAATCGAAACACCGGTTGCGATTGATTTGGACGTGACGGCAGATCCTGCTACCCGGATGGAGGTTTATCCAGACAGGTTGCCTGATCTGTATGGCGCCCGCGCGCTGATTGTGCCAATTGCGATGGAAAACTGGGGTGGGGACCTGACATTTACCGGCAAAATGGCACAGGACGATATGGCGGTTCACCTGACCCGCGCAGATCTGCGCCCTGCCAAAGGCATCGCGAAATTATGGGCCAGAACCAAGGTTGAATCGATTGAGGATGATATTCGCCGGGGCGCGATTGGTCCGGAGGAAGGGCGTCTTGCTGTTTTGGATATTGCCCTTCCGCATCGATTGGCAACTGCCTATACCAGCTTTGTCGCGGTGGATCGTCCGGTTCGCCGTCCTGAATCGGAAGACCTGCGGCAACGTGATATGCCCAATAATCTGCCCGCCGGCATGGTGATGGCGTCCCTTGCCGGGCCTGCAGGGGCAACCGGATGGCAGGGGATGATTCTGATCGGCGTGGGGCTGATTGCAGGCTCGATTGTGCTGTTGTTGATCAGCCGCAGGCGTGGCTTTGGGGCGCGGAAATGAGGGTTGTTGCGGCGCAGGACGACGGCAAGCACGCCAAAAACTCCCAATCCCCCCGATGCAATCGGCCTTTGTTGGTGCTGGCCATTATCCTGGCCGGGTTTGGGGTCTGGCAGGTGGGGCAGTCTGCAGTGATCCTGGTAAAGGCGTGGCTGGCCCCGATCCTGATCCAGCGGGCCTGGGCGGCGGTGCAGGACGGACAGACAGGCGATGCGGTAAAGCCCTGGCCCTGGGCCGATACTCAGCCGATTGCGAAACTGCATTTCCCAAGTCTGGGGCGGGACAGGATCGCCCTGGCCGGGGCATCGCCCCGGGCGATGGCCTTCGGTCCAACCCTGACACCAGGAGCCGACGTTCCGGCCTTTTTCGGGCATCGCGATACCCATTTCCTGATGCTGCAGGATCTGCAATCGGGCGACCCGGTTTTATGGGAAAAGGCGGATCAGTCTGTGGCGCAATATCGCGTGATTGATGCGTCCGTGCAGCATAAGGACCATTTGCAGGTGCCATTGGGAAGTCCGGGTCAGTATATCGCCCTTGTCACCTGCTGGCCCTTCGATGCGGTTCAGGCGGGTGGGCCCCTACGATATGTGATACTCGCACAGCGAGAGAAATGACAAGCCCCGCGAAACCGATTACGATTTGTTAATAAATCGCTGTCATTTTTATGACATCAGCCGCCGGTGATGCAAAGGGAGCACAAAAATGGGCAGAATGTCACCGCATTGCACATTAAGTTTACGAATGGTGGAAGGGGCCTTGTTGAAAGGCGACTGGGCCCGTGCCCGTAAACTTGTTGTTGCTTGGGAATGTCCTGAAGGCGGCGGGTGTGGCCATGGGGAAAGTTGCACCGCCCATCGTGGTTATTTGCACCATGTGGCCTTGACCGTGAAAATTATGGGTCTGGAGGCTGCGCGCAAACATCTGGTGCATGCCATGCCCGTTCCCATTGCCCAGCCCGCGCGGATTTTACCGCTTCAGATGGCGAATTCGTCTTCGCTGTAGCCTTGATAAAATAACAGGGCCGTCATGTCTGTATGTTCAATGCGCACGCGGGTCTGTTCCCGAACGATGGGCTTTGGGAAAAAGCCGATGCCCAGCCCGGCCGCGGTCAACATATCCAGATCATTTGCACCATCGCCAACCGCCGCTGCGCCGCTGCGGGGCACGGCTTGGCGGATGCACATTTCATCCAGGATTTCCAACTTCGTTGCCCGCCCAACAATTTTGCCAGTCAGATTGCCGGTGAAACAGCCATCATCGCCAATTTCCAAAGTATTGGCGGCATGTTCCTGAAAGCCCAGCTGGGCATGCACCACTTCGGTCGTAAAGGTGAAGCCGCCCGATACCAGGGCACACAGCGCGCCATTTGCCACCATTGTCTTGACGGCACGTTCCGCCCCGTTCGTGTGCAGAATTTGATCCATCACAACAGCCATCGACTCGGTCGCCTGATAGCCTTTCAACAGGGCGACGCGGGCGCGCAGGCTTTCGACAAAATCAAGCTCCCCCGCCATCGATCTTGCCGTGATCGCCATAACCGCATCACCAAATCCCAGCGCGGTCGCCAATGTATCCAGGGTTTCATTTTGGATCATTGTTGAGTCCATATCTGAGACAAGGACTTGTTTGCGGCGGCCTTCCGGGGCTTGGACCGCACGATCTATACCGTCCAGACCTGGGGCATCTTCCAACGCGGCGATCAATGCTAGTTGCGTGGCATCATCCGCAATAAACTCCGCTGCCCAACCCCGTGCCAGGGTTTTGGTGTCCGCGGAAGGCACAGCCCCTGCGCGCCGTGCAGCAGTGCGCGCGGCGGTCAAATGATCTTCACTGAGAGCGGTGCGATTGCGGTTTGCAACCAATGTGATGACGTTTTGCATAGGGGAGTCGCGATACCCGAGGTGGCCCATTCCCGCAAGCGACAAATTCATGACGCTGGCGGATTTCTGATCTATACGCTTCGGTCTCGCCCCGTCGGTGGGAAGCGTCTAAACTGCGCCGCGTTGCAGCGTGAAGGATGTTTGTGTGCCCCTGAAATCTGACAGTATCAGCCCCTGCATAGTGCTCTATGGTCCGACGGCTTCCGGGAAGTCGGCGCTGGCGCTGGCGCTGGCGCGCGCATTTGGCGGTGTCGTCATCAATGCTGATTCGATGCAGATTTATCGCGATTTGCGGATTTTGAGTGCCAGACCCTCAGAAGAGGAGGAGGCCCTGGTGCCTCATCGCCTGTATGGTGTTCTGGATGGGGATGATGTCTGTTCGGCTGCCCGGTGGCGGGATATGGCGAAGCGGGAAATTCAGGCGGCGCAGGCGGCAGGTCAGATCCCCATTCTGTGCGGTGGAACCGGGTTTTACATCAAGGCTCTGATCCAGGGCCTGTCACCTATGCCACAGGTGCCGCCGGAAATTCGGGCGAAAATACGGGCTGAAGTTGCCGCTGCACCTGGCGTTTCAGCCTGGGATCGGTTGCAGGCGCTTGATCCTGTGGCGGCCGCCCGCATTGAACCGATGGATATGCAGCGCATCAGTCGGGCATTGGAGATTTACGCCGCAACCGGTCGCATCCTGACCGAATGGCAGAATGATCCGCTGGATGGTCCGCCGCCTGGGCTGACATTTCTGACCTGTGTTATGGTGCCGCCTCGGGCAGAATTGGTCGCGCGGTGCGATGCCCGGCTGGATGCGATGGTGGAACAGGGGGCGATGGGGGAAGTTTTAGCCCTGATGGCCCGCAACCTGCCGGATGATCGCCCGATCATGCGGGCCGTGGGCGTCCCGGAACTGACTGCGCATCTGATGGGGAAAATCACTCTGCCGGAAGCCTTAGCGCAGGCAAAGACGGCAACGCGACGCTATGCCAAAAGACAGGCCACCTGGGCTAAAAATCAGATTGTTCCAAATTTTCTCATAAAAGAGAAATATTCGGAAAGTTTAGAGGGCAAATTTTTTGCATTTATTGAAGAAAACGGGTTGATTCGGGTTTAAGCCGCCCGTATTGTGCGCCGCACGCGATGAGGCGTCTGTCTGGCGATAGAATCCTTTCCCGAAATGAATGACCCCGCTGGGGTGCTTTTTTTAAACAAGATGGATGAATGACATGTCGACACAGCAACTTTCCGGCGCGGAAATGGTGATTAAAGCCCTAAAAGATCAGGGTGTCGATGTCGTATTTGGCTATCCAGGCGGCGCCGTTCTGCCGATTTATGATGCGCTGTTCAAACAGAACCATGTGCGCCACATTCTGGTGCGCCATGAACAAGGCGCTGTGCATGCCGCAGAAGGCTATGCGCGGTCCACCGGAAAGCCCGGTGTTGTTCTGGTAACGTCGGGTCCCGGTGCGACCAATGCGGTGACCGGTCTGACCGATGCGCTGATGGATTCCATTCCCATCGTCTGCCTGACCGGACAGGTGCCGACCCATCTGATTGGCAATGATGCGTTCCAGGAATGTGATACAACCGGGATCACGCGCCCCTGTACGAAGCACAATTATCTGGTCAAGGATGTCAACAAGCTGGCCCGCACGATGCACGAGGCCTTTTATGTTGCGACCAGCGGCCGTCCCGGGCCAGTCGTTGTTGACCTGCCAAAGGATGTGCAGTTCGCGACCGGCACTTATGAAATGCCGAAATCGGCGGCTCACAAGACGTATAAGCCGATCCTGAAGCCGGAACATTCCCGCATTGAAGCTGCCGTTGATCTGCTGCTGTCGGCCAAGCGCCCGATTGTGTATGCGGGCGGCGGGGTCATCAATGCCGGACCGAATGCAGCAAAACTGCTGACCGAATTTGTCCGTATGACCAATTTCCCCTGCACGCTGACCCTGATGGGCCTGGGCGCATTTCCCGCGAACGAGCCGCAATATCTGGGCATGTTGGGCATGCATGGAACGTATGAGGCGAATTGGGCGATGCATGATTGCGATGTCATGCTGGCCATTGGCTCGCGCTTTGATGATCGCATCACCGGGCGGTTGGATGCGTTCTCTCCGAATTCGAAGAAAATCCATATCGATATCGATGCGTCTTCGATCAACAAGAATGTGCGTGTCGACCTGCCCATCGTTGGGGACGCTGGATACGCGCTGGAAGACCTGATCAAGGTTATGAAGGCGCGCCAGAAGAAGCCGGATGCTGCGGCAATGGAGCGCTGGTGGGGCAAGATCGATGAATGGCGGGCCTTGAAATGCCTGTCCTTCAAAAATGGTGAAACCGTTGCCAAACCTCAGCAGGCAATCCGCCGTCTGTATGAAAAGACGCTGGAAACCGGCAAGGATACCTTTATTACGACCGAAGTGGGCCAGCATCAGATGTGGGCGGCCCAGCATTTTGATTTCCAGAAGCCCAATCGTTGGATGACATCTGGTGGATTGGGTACCATGGGCTATGGCCTGCCTGCCGCCATTGGGGCGCAGTTGGGCAATCCCGATGGTCTGGTGATCGATATCGCGGGCGAAGCCTCAATCCAGATGAATATTCAGGAACTCTCCACTGCCGTTCAATATCGCCTGCCGGTGAAGATTTTCATCTTGAACAATGAATATATGGGCATGGTGCGCCAATGGCAGGAATTGCTGCATGGCGGTCGCTATTCGGAAAGCTATTCCGAGGCCCTGCCAGATTTTGTGAAGCTGGGTGAAGCCTATGGCATGAAGGGCCTGCGTGCCGAAAATGCCGGCCAATTGGATGATGTGATTGACGAAATGCTGGCCCATGATGGTCCGGTCATCGCCGATATTATGGTCGATAAGTCCGAAAATTGCTATCCGATGATCCCATCGGGTGCGGCGCATAATGACATGCTGTTGGGCCCGGTTGCTGAAGGCGAAGAAGCCATTGGCAGCGCAGGGAAAATGCTGGTTTAAGACGACACTTGAAATAAGGTGATTTTACAATGCCGGAAGGAAGTTTTGGGATGGCGAATTCAGGGACCGTGGGTCAACCGGGCGCAGCCTATACCTTTGCCAGCGGGGACGAAACCGTGCGGCGTCACACCTTTGCGGTGATCGTCGATAACGAGCCTGGCGTGCTGGCCCGCGTGATTGGGCTGTTCTCTGGCCGGGGCTATAATATTGAAAGCCTGACCGTGTCGACCGTCACGGCAGATGAAAGCGTCAGCCGCATCAATATCGTCACCACCGGCACGGAGATGATCATTGAACAGATCAAGGCGCAATTGCACCGTCTTGTTCCGGTCCATGATGTTCATGACCTGACCCTGGATGGCGCGCATGTGGAACGTGAATTGGCCCTGATTAAGGTCCGCGCCAAGGATCATGCCCGCCGCGAAAGTCTGCGCATCGCCGACATCTTTCACGCCAAAGTCGCCGATACGACGCTGGACAGCTTCGTCTTTCAGATCGATGGCGACCCGGAAAAGGTCGACAGCTTCATCGAACTGATGCGCGCACTAGGCGACACAGAAGTCGCCCGCTCCGGCGTTATCGCTATTGCGCGCGGGAATGATGTCCTGAAGGTTTAAGGGGCTTCAGATAAGTAAGCTACATTTGAAATCTTTGATTTTACGTGTCTAGGGCGCGTAAGATTTTTGTCCAGTCCTGCTTCTCGCCCAGAATTCGGATGACAACAAGGTCCTCATCGGCGATTTGATACAGGATATAATGAGACCCAGTTGAATAAATACGGACTGGCGGGTTTAGCTCTGCGCGCAAGCGGGCTATTTCAGGCGCATAGAGGAGAAGTTGGAAGGTCTGTGTCAGATTGTTGACATAGTTTTCAGCCTGATCTGCTGACCACGCAGTGGCTGTGTAAATCCAGATTGCTTCCAGATCTTCCCGTGCTCTTGGCGTTAGCCGATATCTGTTTGGTCTCTTAGGCCCCATGCTTTTTGCGCATCGTTGCATTAAACTCGATTGGGTCAAACAGTTCAGGCG
Organism: Hwanghaeella sp. 1Z406; assembly: GCF_048892425.1. Taxonomy (NCBI): domain Bacteria; kingdom Pseudomonadati; phylum Pseudomonadota; class Alphaproteobacteria; order Rhodospirillales; family Aestuariispiraceae; genus Hwanghaeella; species Hwanghaeella sp. 1Z406. Next base: position 152,630 of record NZ_JBLZHU010000007.1, on the reverse strand, counting down.
TACCGCTGTTCAGGCCGTCATTGATTGCATCTTGTAAGGTTGCAATCGCGCTTTGGCGTTCCTGATCACGTCGGATCAAATGCCGCACATAGTCGCTGGTATTGCTGAAACACCCATTTTGTAATTGTTCTTCAATCCACGCTTTCATTGGGTCGGGGAGAGATACATTCATTGTTGCCATCACAATTCTCCATTCAAGTGGAATGATAGAGCATCATGGCAAAGATTGCCATATATCTGCAGGACTTCCTAGCCTGAATATAAAATTTCGTTGCTGTGCAATCCAGGCCTCGAAAGCTAGAGTTCCTCATTCCGGTCTGTTGCCGAGGCGGGCTGCTGTGACAGGCCGGCGATTTCGGTCCATAGGGCGTCGGTCATATCGATCTTTACAGAATCCAGAGAGGCCTGGAGTTGTTCGACGCTGCGCGCGCCGATGATGGGGCAGGTGATGCCGGGGTGATGGGCGGCCCAGGCGACGGCCAGGCTGACCGGGTGTTCGCCTCGTGCATCGGCAAGTGCCGTGAATTTCTCTGCGGTTTCATAGTACCAGGGCACGTCATAGCGTTTTGAATACATCTTGTTCTGCACCAGACGGGTGCCTTCGGGGCGTTGACCGCTGCGATACTTGCCCGTCAGCAGGCCACCGGCATTGGGGCCGTAGGAGATGACAGCCAGGTCTTCGGCTTGCGCCAGGGGCAGGATTTCGACCTCAGACTGACGCTTCACCAGATTGTACATAGGCTGGATGATATCAAACCGGGACCAGCTATTCTTGTCCTGGATGCCCAATGACTTGGCCAATTGCCAGGCGGCGAAGTTACTGGCCCCGATATGCAGGACCTTGCCGGCGCGCACGAGGTCTTCCAAGGCCCGCAGGCTTTCTTCAATGGGTGTTTCCGTATCCCATTTATGCAGGAAATAGACATCCAGCCGATCCGTGTTCAGGCGGCGCAGACTGTCTTCAACCGCGCGGGTGATGTGGCGGCGGTTGGAGCCACTGTCATTTGGGCCGCCTTCGCTGAGCGGCATGCCGACCTTGGAGGTGATGACCAGCTTGTCCCGTTCCGACGCGATCAGACGCCCCAGAATTTCTTCCGCGCGGCCACCATTGTAAACATTCGCACAGTCAAAGAAGGTGATGCCCGCATCTCGGCACGCGGCATACAGGCGGCCCGCCTCCGCCTCGTCCGCATCACCGCCAAAGGACATGGTGCCAAAGCATAATTCAGAGACAGTAAGGCCTGTACGGCCCAGTCGGACGGATTTCATTAGACACTATTCCTTTGCATAAAACCGGCGGGGGAGGGGTTATCCGCCGTTCTGTTCCGCGACCTTGATCAAGGCCATGATGTCGTCGCGCTTGCCATATTCCTGCATCAGGCGTTCACGCGTCGTGCGCTTTGTGATCGGGGGGGCATCCAATCTGGCACCCGCCAGGACCAGCATCTTGACCCAAAGGGAGCGCTGTTCAACTTCCCATCGGTCCCAGGAGATGACGGTGGCCAGCATATCGCCTTCCATTCCACCAACTGCCGGATTGGCGCCCAGTTCCAGATAGCGCACGGCAATCTGTGGGCAATCCTTAAAATAGGCGGCATAGAGCGGTGTCCAGACGGAACGGCCCCGTACCAGAATGGTATTTAAATCCTTGCCCTTATACGCTTTTTCCAGATCCTCGCATTTTGCACAGTAATCAGGATTCTGGTCATCGCATTCCAGTGCGTTAGCCGGTCGGGCCTGAAGCACGAGACCGAATGTCAGACACAGGATTGCGAAAAGCAGCGGGCGCAGCATAACAAACCTCATTTTACAGGCGCACAGCGAGAGGGGTCGTCCAGCAATTGCGCACCATCCCCCTGACAGGCATAAAATGCCGCCAGGTCACGGATTGCCTGACCGTCCAACCGGCCAGCATAAATTTCCATGAACTTATGGGGGCGGCGGCCATCCCGGAAATTCTGCAACTGATTGATCAGATAAACCTCAAACTGGCCATCCAGGCGCGGGACACCCGGCGTTTTTGATCGCCCGAGCCCGGTTTCACCGTGGCATTTTGGACATTTCATTTCGATCATCAGGGATTTGCCATTGGCGGGGTCCCCTGAGACATCTTGGGCCACTGCCGGTGACAGCCAAAGCAGCAGCGGTGTGACCAAAAGGCTTATAATGAATGTCTTCATGGATATAAGATAAAATACTTTCTATTTTTCGGCAATGGTAACCCCTGCTTTCAGATCAGAAGAATCTGTTACAAGAAAGCACTGTCTACGCGCCAAGAAAGCGCATTAGGAGCCATGGCAATGACCAAGAATGATACAGGGACAATTGTCAAACTGGGGCGCGACGCAATCTCTCAACTGCGTGACATTGAAACCCGATTTAAAGTGATTGCGGGAGAAGATGGAAAAATTGATCAGGCAGAGTTGCAGGCGGGGCTGGGGCTGCATGATGCAGATTATGCCGCCCGCATCTTTAGCCTGATTGATCGGGATGGCAGCGGCACTGTCACGCTGTGGGAATTTATTGATTTTGCACAGATTCTGCTGACTGGATCGCCGGATGAAAAACTGCGTATCGTCTTTGATCTGCATGATCTGAATGGCGATGGTACGATTGATCAGGCAGAGCTGACCCATATCCTGGATCGCAGTCTGAATGAACATCATCTGGATATTCCACCGCAGAAACTGGATGCCTTAAGCGAGGCGATGTTTCAGAAGGTGGATGCGGATGGCAGCAAATCCATCACCTTTGGGGAATTTAAGGCCTGCATCGATGCCCATCCGGCATTGAAAGACCAGATGGTTGCGAATTCCGCCACCTGGCTGCGATTGCCAGAGCGCATTGAGCGCGACCGTCGCCGCCCGCATGGACGCCTGCTGCATAACTTGACCGAAGGCGTCACACGCCTGTGGGAGAATGAGCGCCCCTGGCTGGTCCTGCTGGTGCTGTATTTCGCGGCTAATGCCTGGATGTTTCGCAGCGGAATACTGGCCGAAATTCAACTTGGGTCCGATCTGTTCACCCAAATTGCCCAGGGGGCGGCGGCCTGCCTGAAACTGAACGGGGCGATCATTCTTATCGCCATGTTGCGCCACTCCCTAACCTTTCTGCGGCGCACCTGGTTTGGGCCGTTCCTGCCATTGGACCATGCGATCGCATTTCATAAGATCGTCGGCCATGTGACCTTTTTATGCGCAGTCATCCATGTTGGCGGTTATATCGGGGCCTATGAAAGCATCATCGACCCGGATTTTTTCACACGTGATGTTGTGTATGGCGAATTGTTCAAATCACGGGTTGGCTGGACCGGCCTGACCCTGATCGGACTGTTTCTGGTGATGTGGATATTTTCCCTGCGGTTCGTGCGGGACAAGGGGTTGTTTGACCTGTTCTATATCACCCATCAACTCTACTGGCTGTGGTTTGCCTTCTTCCTGTTGCATGTTCCAGGATTCTGGATGTGGGTGGTTGGTCCCGGCGCGCTGTATCTGATTGAACGGGGCATCCGGCTGGTGCACGGGTTGAAAACCACGGACTTGCAGCAAGCAGATGCGCTGTCTTCCAATGTCACGCGATTGCGAATGACACGGCCAGACTGGTTTCACTATCAACCGGGCGAATATGTTTTCCTGAAACATCCGATGATTTCCAGTTTCGAATGGCACCCATTCACCGCCACCTCCAACCCGGAAGAAACCGAAATGTTGGAACTGCATGTCCGGGGCGTGGGAAATTGGACGCACAAGCTGCATGATATGGCACAGCAGCCTATTCCAGAGCGCCCGGCCGCATGGCCCAGGGTCTATCTGGATGGTCCCTATGGGTCGCCGGCATCCGATATTTTTGACAGCAAGATCCCCGTATTGATCGGGGCAGGGATCGGGGTAACGCCCTTTGCTTCCATCTTGCGGTCCATCCTGCATCAGCGCCAACAGGGGGCCGCCAGCCAGATGCAGCGGATCTATTTCATCTGGATGAACCGGGATCAGAAAGCCTTTGAATGGTTTGTCGATCTGATGGCGCAATTGGAAGAAGATCCCGCAACGCGCGATGTGATCGAAATTCAGGTTTATTTGACCGGATTGCGGGCGGAGCTGACATCTGCCAGCCTGACAGTCGCGATGGAAGTGTACCATCAGGAGACAGGGCGCGATTTGTTGACCGGTCTGCATGCCCCGACACGCCTGTCCCGGCCCAATTGGCAGTCCGTTTTCAAATCAATTCGACAGGCCCATCCGGATCAGGCGGTCGATGTTTTCTATTGCGGGCCAGAAGGCTTGTCCCGCGTCTTGTCACGGGAAGCAGGCCGCTTTGACTTCGGGTATAAGAAGGAGAATTTCTAAGCTATGCTGCGCCGTCTGGACCATGTCAATCTGCGCACCGCCCAGCTTCAGCGCATGATCGATTTCTATTGTGGTGTTCTGGGACTGACGGTAGGCGCGCGTCCCGATTTCAATTTCCCGGGCGCCTGGCTGTATTGCGACGGGTTCCCCATTGTGCATCTGGTGGGGGTTAGCGACCCACCCGTCCCCTATCGACGGGACCAGCAATTGGAACATTTCGCCATTTCTGCCGATGATATGACGGGGTTTCTGGCGATCCTGCAGCGGGAAGGAATACCCTATCACCGCGTTGATGTGCCGGGCATGCCGATCACCCAGATCAATCTCCATGACCCGGATGGCAATCATCTGCATATCGATTTTTCACAAGATTCCACACTGCAATGACCGTGGAAATCATTGGAATTTCAATGTTACGCCGTGATTTGGATTGAATTCGGTCTGGAAAGCACCGTAATTCCGGGCTAGGTATGTGTCAGAACTATTAATCACTGTGAAAGTGGTCATTTGTGACAGATGTCAGCCCCATGCTTGCGACGCCCTTATTGGACACAGTTTCCCTGCCGTCTGATCTGCGCCATTTGAAGCCAACGCAATTGCGGCAATTGGCCGATGAGTTGCGTGCAGCGACCATTCGCGCGGTGTCCCAGACGGGCGGGCATCTGGGTGCGGGGCTGGGCGTTGTCGAACTGACCGTGGCGCTGCATTACGTATTCAACACGCCTGATGATCGCCTGATCTGGGATGTCGGTCATCAATGCTATCCCCATAAAATCCTGACCGGGCGGCGTGACCGCATCGAAACCCTGCGCCAGGGCGGTGGATTAAGCGGCTTTACCAAACGGGATGAGAGTGACTATGACCCGTTTGGCGCGGCGCATTCCTCAACGTCGATTTCCGCCGGTCTGGGAATGGCCGTCGCGCGGGATTTAAGTGGTGACGACAACCATGTCGTGGCCGTGATCGGGGATGGTGCAATGTCCGCTGGCATGGCCTATGAGGCGATGAACAATGCCGGTGCGATGAATTCCCGCCTGACCGTCATTCTGAATGATAATGATATGTCGATTGCGCCCCCCGTCGGTGCGATGAGCGCGTATCTGTCCCGTTTGATGTCGTCGAAACAGTATCTAAGCCTGCGGGAAATCGGCAAACATATTGCAGAACGCTTCCCGCGTTCTTTTGAGCGCGCGGTTGAAAAGGCTGAGGAATATGCCCGTGGTTTCGTGACGGGGGGAACTCTGTTTGAAGAAATGGGCTTTTACTATGTGGGTCCGATTGACGGTCACAATCTGGATCATTTGCTGCCGGTTCTGAAGAACGTCCGGTCTGCAAAGGAATCCGGTCCGGTTCTGATCCATGTCGTGACGCAAAAGGGGAAGGGGTATCCCCCCGCAGAAGCCTCCGCCGATAAATATCATGGTGTTGCGAAATTTGATGTTGTCACCGGTGCCCAGCACAAGCCCAAACCCAATGCGCCGGCCTATCAGAATGTTTTTGGGCAGGTGCTGAGCGATCTGGCAGAGAAAGACGATAAAATCGTCGCCATTACCGCCGCAATGCCATCGGGCACGGGGCTGCATTTGTTTGAAAAGGCCCATCCCAGCCGGACCTTTGATGTCGGTATTGCCGAACAGCATGCGGTGACCTTTGCGGCTGGTCTGGCGACAGAGGGATATCGACCCTTTGCGGCGATCTATTCAACATTTCTACAGCGTGGCTATGACCAGGTGGTCCACGATGTTGCCATTCAGAATTTGCCGGTGCGCTTCGCCATTGATCGCGCAGGCTATGTCGGGGCCGATGGGGCAACCCATTGTGGGGCTTTCGACCTAAGCTATCTGTGCTGTCTGCCCAATTTCATCGTCATGGCCCCGTCGGACGAGGCGGAATTGGCGCGCATGGTGGTAACCGCCGCTGGTATTGATGATCATCCATCTGCCATCCGCTATCCGCGTGGCGAGGGTGTTGGTATTGAAATTCCGAAAAACCCCAAACCGATAGAGATCGGGAAGGGGCGAATCCTGCGGGAAGGGAAGACTGTCGCCATTCTGTCTTTGGGAACCCGTCTACAGGATGCCATGACCGCAGCGGAAGACCTGGCTGCCCATGGGTTTTCCACGACGGTGGCCGATGCGCGCTTTGCCAAGCCGGTCGATGCTGATCTGGTGCGGAAACTGGCGCAGAGCCATGATGTGTTGATCACAGTGGAAGAAGCGGCAATTGGCGGTTTTTCGGCCCAGGTGTTGGATATTCTGGTGGCTGAGGATCTGATTCAGGGCGTTCGTTTGCGCACATTGTTCATGCCCGACCGCTTTATTGATCAGGACAAGCCGGACCGTCAGGTCGCAGAAGCGGGGCTGGATTCGGCCGGTATCGTCAAAGCGGCGCTGGCAGCCCTGGAAGCCGGAGCAACGGTTGAGACGGACGCACCGGCGCGGGCCTAGGATTGGAGCGCGCAATGCCGCGCATCGTTTATCTTCTGATCGGATGTGTATTCGTTGGGCTTGGCTTTATAGGGGCGTTTCTGCCCTTGCTGCCAACGGTTCCTTTTCTGTTACTGGCCTTGTGGTGTTTTGCGCGCTCGTCACAGCGGTTTCATGACTGGTTGTATCATCACCCCCGCTTCGGACCGCCCCTTAGAGAGTGGGACCAGCATGGCGTCATCCCGGTTCGTGCGAAGATCCTGTCTACTGCGATGATGGCGGTCAGCATGGCGATTATGCTGGCGGTGACGGATTTATCAGCCTGGGCCTATGGTGGTATCGCAGCCGTGTTGCTCTGTGTATCCCTGTATATTCTGTCGCGCCCGGGACGTCCGCCTGATCGATAGTAATTCGGTTCAAATTTTTCATACCCAGCACCTCCTCAATTTCCTTCCCCACTGCCTAAAATTGAGGCATAAGCCTCGGCATGACACAGCAAGATACGATACAGGCTCCTTCGGTTTTGGACCGAAAGGCGGAGGTGGGGGCAACTTTCTCTCTCGCCTGGCCGATGATCATGACCATGGTTGCGGTAATCCTGATGGAGACCGTGGACATGTTGATGATCGGTCATCTGGGTCAGGATGCCATCGCGGCGGCGGCACTGGCCTTGAATGCCTGGTTTATATTTCTCTTGTTTGGCATTGGCACATTGGGGGCGGTGTCGTCTCTGACCGCCCAGGCCGTCGCGCAGAATGATGATCGTGGTGTGCGCCGCAGTGCGCGTCAGGGCCTTTGGATCGGGTTGATGATGGGAACCCCCTTCGCGCTGATCCTGCAATATGGGGAAACGGCATTCATCCTTCTGGGCCAGGACCCCGTTATTTCCCATGCGGCGCAGGGCTATCTGAACTGGATGGCACCGGTTCTTATCATCGTTTTTGTCACCATTCCATTGCGCCTGACTATGGCATCCTATGGGGTAACACGCCCTGCTATGTTGTTTGCCTGGTCCGGTGTTCCCCTGAATGCGCTGTTGAATTGGGTTTTCATGTTTGGCGGGCTCGGTTTTCCCGCTATGGGCCTGCCAGGGGCAGGATTGGCGACCTTTGTGGTCGATATCTACATTTTAGTCCTGGCCGTTCTGTATATCAATTTCACGCCGAAATTCGCAAAACTGCAGTTGTTCGTGCGGTTCTGGCGTCCCGATTGGCCGCGCTTTCGCCAGATGTTGAGCATTGGTCTGCCGTCTGGTGGCAGTTGGGTCATGGAGCATGGCCTGTTTGGCGCAACGGCGATTATGATGGGGTGGGTTGGCGTCACTCAATTGGCGGCGCATCAGATCGCGCTACAGGTTATGTCGATCACGTTTATGGTGCCCTTTGGCCTGTCACAGGCCGCCACAATTCGCATTGCCCTGGCTGCCGGGGCACGGGATCTGGCGGCGGTTCGCCTGCGGGGTCGGGTTATTCTGGAAACGACTTTGGTTTTCATGCTGGGCTGCGCCATCCTGTTCTGGACCGTGGGCTATGTCTTTATCGGGCTGTTCCTCAGCGACGATGATCCAAACCGGGCGCAGATCATTGCCTATGGCGCGACCTTTTTAGCGGTCGGGGCATTGTTTCAATTGTTTGATGGGGTGCAGATCACGGCCGGGGGCATATTGCGCGGGCTGAACGATACGCTGGTGCCAATGGTCCTGGCATTCCTGGGATACTGGGTCGTTGGCATTGGCGGTGCCTATGTTATGGGGTTCGTCCTAGGCTATGGCGGTGTTGGCGTCTGGTATGGCCTGATGATCGGGCTGGGCTTTTGCGCTATCGCGGTGACGCTGCGGTTCTGGCGTCAGACCGGTCCCAAGGGCAGCGCGTTCCATCGTATTCGCGGTTAAAGTACCTCAGGCAGGGCAGCGATCGAGTCCAATATCATTGCAGCACCCGCAGCGCGCAGTTCGTCGGCGCTGGATGTGCCGGTCAGGACCCCGATGCCTGTCGCCCCGGCGGACAGGGCCATTTCTATGTCATGTCGATTGTCGCCGATAACCCAGACGCGGTCCGGGGGCAGGTCTGTGGCGGCGCAAAATCCATGCACCATGCCGGGTTCGGGCTTGCGTCCATGCCCGCTGTCAAAGCCGACAGCAAAGGCAAAGCGATGCAATATATCAAACGGGGCCAGGGACATTCGCAAGCCATTGGCACTGTCGGCGGTGGCAACGCCCAAGGCTATATTACGGGCCTGTAATTGCGTCAACAGGGCGGGCAGATCGCAGACCGGCGTTGGCACCATATTGGCTGGAAAGGCACTGTCCAGATAGGTGACAATGCTATCAATCGTGCGGTCTGGGCCGTCGGGCAACAGGTCCTGCCACAGGGTCGCGATGTCCTCCAGATCCCCTGCCGCCAGGGGACTGCCAGAAGCGACACGATCAGTTGCCTGATCCCATCCCCCGGCGCGCAGTAAATGGTGGGCGGTGTTCAAATCGCCCTGCGCCAGTTCCAGGGCGACAGCGTGGTTCGCTGGCATCCAGGTCGCGTGATATTCCAGCAGCGTGCCGTCTTTATCAAACAGGATGCCTAATGGCGCTTGCATCAATCAGGCGGCCAGATCACTGGCATCATCGATTTTGATGCCGCTGATTTTTAGTTGGGAAAGAAGCTGTTCCTTTAGATTTTTTAAGGACTTTTCGTCTGGCCCCTCACAGCGGGCAACCAATGCCGGTTGTGTGTTGGAGGCACGCAACAGCCACCAGCCCCCAAAATCTGATACCCGGACCCCGTCGGTGTCATTGACCACAGCACCGGCCTCGATCAGGCGGGCTTTGACTTCCTCAACAACTGCAAATTTCCGCACGTCGGGCACATCTATCCGCACTTCCGGCGTATTGAGCATTTTGGGTAATTCATCCAACAGCTCGCTTGCTTTCTTACCGGAATTGGCAACCATCGCCATGAAACGCACGGCAGCATACAGCGCGTCGTCATAGCCATAGTATTTGTCGGCAAAGAAGATATGGCCGCTCATTTCCCCGGCCAGAGGCGATTTATGCTCCAACATCTTTGTCTTGATAATGGAATGACCGGTCGGGCACATGACCGGTTTGCCGCCCAAACGCTCAATCTCATCAAACAGGACCTGACTGGCCTTCACATCGGCCAGAATTGGGGCACCCGGCATTTCTTTCAGGACTTCGCGCGCCATCAGGGCCAAGAGCTGATCGCCCCAGATCGCGCGGCCCTTATCATCGACAATGCCTATTCTGTCGCCATCGCCATCAAAGGCCAGGCCCATATCCAGCTTTTCTGTCAGCACCAGATCCTTTAGCTGCGCCAGATTTGCTTCGACGGTTGGATCTGGATGATGTGCGGGGAAGGTGCCATCAACTGTTTCATTGATCAGCAAATGTTCCCCCGGCAACCGATGCGCAAGTCGCAAGACGACGGGGCAGGCCGCACCATTGCCCGGATCCCAACCGACCCGCATGGATCTTTGGGTCTCAAATCCCAACAGAATACGGGTCGTATAGGCAGCCAATGTATCTGTTTCGACCATTGCGCCCTTGGCGCGTGCCCAGACACCGCGATAGGACAGGTCCCGGAGGCGCTGTATTTCTGCGCCATAAAACGGCATCCCGTTCAGGACGATTTTAAAGCCGTTATATTCTGGCGGGTTATGGGATCCGGTCACCATGATACCCAAAGACGCCTTCAGCATTTTCGCAGCGAAATACAGACAGGGCGTGGGCACCAGACCGATGCGCAAGACATACAGACCACAGGAGGCCAAACCGCGGCACAATTCCTCTTCCAGCATGGGGGAACTCATCCGTCCATCAAAGCCGACAACGGCGATGCGACCACTGCCTGCGACGGCAATCGTTCCCATTGTGCGCCCCAGGGCCAATGCATCGGACGCCGAAAGCGACTGGCCAACGACCCCGCGGATATCATATTCCCGTAAAATCTCGGGATCGAAACGATGCCCCATACTTACTTCGTCCTTCCCCACTGGATACCGCCAGTCTTACGCGCCCAAGATTATGCACCTATTGTTACATGCCGGGCGTCACACGCCCAACGCTGGAATACAGGAAACCCAGTTCCAGCATTTCTTGGGGCTCAAAGAGATTTCGCAGATCGACCATTATTGGCCGGGCAAGAACCTCTTTAGCACGGTTTAAATCCATTGTTTTATAGTCATTCCACTCCGTCACGATGACGACGGCTTCCGCGCCTTTCATCGCATCATAGGCATTATCAGACCATTTCACATTCTTGAGAAGCGTTTTTGCGACATCCATCCCTTTTGGGTCGTGCACAGCGACGTCCGCCCCTTCCGCCTGCAGGCTGGCTATGATGTCGATTGCCGGGCTTTCCCGCATATCGTCGGTTTCCGCCTTGAAGGTCAGGCCCAGAACGGCAATGCGCTTGCCTTTTACGGGCGCATCCAATGCGGTCGCAACACGGCTGGCCATGCCTTGTTTACGGGCATCATTCGACGCAACGACTGCTTCGACAATCCGGCTGGGGGTTTCAAACTTCTGGGCGGTAGCGACCAGTTCCAGCGTATCTTTTGGAAAACAACTGCCGCCATAACCAGGGCCCGGCATCAGGAATTTTGGCCCGATGCGGGTATCCATGCCAATGCCCTGGGCAACCTGATAGACATTTGCGCCGGTGCGTTCACAGATATCTGCGATTTCATTGATGAAGGCGATTTTGGTCGCCAGGAATGCATTGGCGGCATATTTGATCAGCTCTGCGGAATCCGGGTCCGTCATCAACAGGGGGATACCGCGATCGGTCATGGGCCTGTACACATTTGCCATGACCTCTCTGGCGCGGTCGGATCGCATGCCAACGACAATCCGGTCTGGATTCATAAAGTCCCCGATTGCTGCCCCTTCCCGCAAAAATTCGGGATTGGATGCGACATCAAATTCTGTGGCATCGCGCATCCGGCTGACAATCTTTGTCACTTCCCGCGAGGTGCCGACAGGAACCGTGGATTTATCAACAATGACGGTATAACCGGTCATGGCTGCGGCGATGGCTTCTGCGGCGGCATGCACATAGCGCATGTCGGCATGGCCATCTTCAGGGCGCGGGGGTGTGCCAACGGCGATAAAGGCAGCATCCGCGCCTGGGACTGCTTCAGAGATTTCAGTTGTGAAAGACAGGTTTCCTGCCGCGACAGTGCGGGCGACCATCGCATCTAAACCCGGTTCATAGATTGGGATAATGCCCGCTTCCAGCTTGCGGATTTTTTCCGGATTGATATCAACGCAGACAACGGTGTGGCCAAGATCGGCAAAACATGCGCCGGACACCAATCCGACATAGCCGGTCCCAATTACTGCAATCTGCATTTCATATCTCTCCCCGTGATTGGGATGGTTTGGTGTGATCGCGCACGCCTCAGCGATAACGCGCTAAAATCTGTTCGGTCTGGTCGCGACGATCATCGCGGGCCAGGGAATATGCAATATTGGCTGCCAGCCATCCTTCTTTGGTACCACAATCAAATCGTTCCCCCTGAAAACGTAGGCCATGAAAGGGCTGGGTGCCAATCATTCGGGCCATGGCATCGGTCAACTGTATCTCTCCGCCAGCACCTTTTTCATGCCGGTCCAGATGGGAAAATACGGATCCATGCAGAATATAGCGACCAATAATAGACAAGGTGGAGGGGGCGTCTGCAGGCTTTGGCTTTTCAACCAGGCCTGTGATTTCCGCCAGTCGATCCTGAGGGTTTGGCGTATCTAGAATTCCATAACGGTCGGTCTGATCACGGGGTACGTCCATCAAGGCCACCACATTGCCACCGGTTTCGCTATAAGCCTGCACCAATTGCGCCAGGCAGGGGGGCTCCCCCAAAACCAGATCGTCGGGCGACAGAATCGCGAAAGGTTCGTCGCCAATCATATCGCGGGCGCACCATATCGCATGGCCCAGTCCCAGTGCTTCGCGCTGGCGCACATATTTGATCGCACCAGGCGGGGGCAGGAATGCATTGACCTGTTCCAATTCGGCGGTCTTGCCGCGTCGGTTCAGTGTCTCGTTCAATTCATAGGACAGGTCGAAATGATCTTCCATTGCCTGCTTGCCGCGACCGGTGACAAAGATGAATTCCTCAATCCCCGCCGCCATGGCTTCTTCAACGGCGTATTGGATCAGCGGCTTGTCAACGACGGTCAGCATTTCTTTTGGCATCGCCTTGGTCGCGGGTAAAAACCGTGTGCCCAACCCGGCGACAGGAAATACAGCCTTTTTGATGCGCGTGACCATTCAATGCTCCTCATGCAGCCTTTTGGGAAAAGGCGAGAAAGTCCCGTTGGGTATTGCCATAGGCAATGGCCCAAGGGCAAGCGGAAGGGTGCGTTCCGGGCCTGCTTGTCATTGAATGGTCATGACAAACCATGATTGAACAGCGATTTGCCGCGATGCTGCCCCTTTTTCGCCCAATTTCAGGTGCGTAGTAAAAGGGTCAAAGGTTGTTACGCGACCGTTTATCGAATCACTTAAACGCTAAATCATTCCTTAGGGGAGTACAGGTTATGATGAATAAGAGCACCGACACCACGGTCAGTTTGGCGCGAACCCGCAGCCAGTCCCGTTTGGTTTTATCCGCTGTTTTCCTGATTGCTGCAGGCGTTGGTTTGCTGGGGCAACTAGATACGCACAAGGCTGCCTATGCACAGTCGGTCAGCCCCCATCCGATTTCAAATGTGATTATGCAGCCAACCGGCAATGCGGCGGAAATGAACTGTTCAACCCACCCGGTTTAACGGTTCAGCAATATGTCCTTCGCCTCGTTGACCCGTGCGGCCAGATAGGCAGAGCCGCCGGTATCTGGATGGACCTGTTTCATGAGGCGCCGATGCGCGGCCTTGATCTCATCGGTCGTCGCATCGGGCTTCAGGCCCAGCAATTTCAGTGCCTCGTCGACCGACATTTGGCCGCTATGATTCCTCTGTGAGGTGGAGCCGGCGGTGTTCTCTTCCGACTTTTCCCCTTGTGACATACGCCAGGCGGTCCCATGCGCCCGGTCCAGAAAGGCTTCCAGCAATTGCAAGGACCTGGGATCGTTGGACGCTTCGATATGGGTGTAAAGCTGTTGGCCTTCCGCCATCGATAATTCAGACAACAGCGCCCCTTCAAACGGACCTGCCTTGATGCGCCCGTCCATGACCCCGGTATCATGGTCCAGATAGACATCAAAGAATGGGGCGGAAATATGAGAACGTTGCCCCCCGGATGGGCCTTTCATTGATTTCCAAAGGCGGCGCAGTGCATTCAGGCGCATAAGCCACGGGATCAGGAATACGCCCAGTCCCCAGATCAGCTGAAAATTCTTGGTCAGCAGAACGATCAGCAGGATTGCTCCACCCAGGCCGATCGCGGTCCATTTTATCGTTTTAATGATATCCTTTGGATTGGCGTTGCGCGCCCAATTCAACGCTGTGAACAGGACGACCATGGCGACAATGCCCAGCAGAAACCATGTCATCGTGGTGGCTTACCTTTTGGCCCTTGAAGCTGTTGCAGCAAGGCGGTGGCCGCGCCGGCACGCTCTGTTCGGCCATAATCCTCCAGCGCCTTCATGCCCCCTGCGGCATAAACGGCAACAGCGGATAGCAGTGCCTTTAACCGATCTGCGCTGGCCAGGTCAAAAGGGCACCAGGCGCCATTGGTCAGTCTGGCAATTTCACGAAAGGCCCGTTGGGCAATCGGATCCGCGCCTTCCTGGAAAACAAAGACGGGAACCCCCAGAATGCCCAATTCTCCGGCTGTATGGCAGACATCGTCAATGTCTTCTTCGAAAGCATCGCCGACATAGACCACGGCCCCAACCTTGCCTTGATCCGTCTGCTTTTTGACATGGGTCAGAACCTTGCCGATCTGAGTCTTTCCCGCGTGACAGGCAACCTTACTCATCAATCGGGCCAGGCCAGCAGCGTCGGGTTGCCAGGCGCCTGCCTTGCATTCTCCAAAGCCGCGAAAATAGACCAGTTGCACATCCAGGCCCCCGATTGCCCGGGTTGCATCAAACATCTCCCCCTGGATCTGACAGGCGGCATCCCAGGTTGGCTGGCGGCTCATCGTCGCGTCCAGCGCAAAAATCAGGCGGCCCCGCTTGCCCGATGGGACGGCAGGAGCCGGGGTGCGGCGGACCTTTTCCAGGAACGCGTCGACATCGTGGGTGGCGTTATGATTGCGTGGCAGTTTGCTCATAGGTTTATATATGGGCTTTTTCCGCCATTCGTCACCCTATGCCTTGGATTTGTTGCCCTATCTGGCTATTGCGTTTCCCGGTCCAGACCAATTGCTGCCATCAAATCGCGCACTTCCTGTCGGGCAGACAGGTGAGACATGTTCATGCGGATATCGGTCCCGGGTGTTTTCAGATCCAAAAGCGTCAAGCCGTCCAGGAAAAGCTCCCGAAAGATCACACGTTCGGAAAAGCCGGGTACCTGGCGAAACCCGATGCGTGAACTGAGCTTCGTCAGGGCTTCTTCCATGGATCGCTGATTGCGTGATTCCAGCTGGCCGGTTCTGTTGCGCATCACGACCCAATCAAAGGTTCGATTGCTTTTTTCCCGGCGGGCTTTTTGCATTTTAACCTGGAATACCATTTCCGCATATTTGCTGGGGCGGGTCATGGCATAGGTTTCCGGATCGATCATCGCCAGAACATCCAGATCAATGAAACTGTCATTCAGGGGCGTGATCAGCGTATCGGAATAAGAATGTCCAACGCGGCTGAGGAAGTTATCCGTCCCTGGCGTGTCGATCACGATGTAATCGTGGCGCGGGGCCAGGTCCTGCACGGCCTTTTCAACAGAATGAGCATCATGTGCGCGTGCAACGTCAATTGAGGCAACGCTGGATGGCTCAATGGGGCGATGTGTCGGCATTACCAGATTAATACCGCGTCGTTCCGCGTATTTACGCCGGTTTTCGATGTAACGGGTCAGGGTTCCCTGACGCGCATCCAAATCGATGCTGGCGACACTGGCACCCGTCGACAGCAGCGAGGCGATGACATGCATGGTCGTCGTGGATTTGCCAGAGCCGCCCTTCTGATTGCCAACGACAACGATATGGGCGTACTTGTCCGACGCGTTGTCGGCGGATTCTGATGACTCGCTCGTGCCAGACGGATGTGGCTGTTCTTGTGCGTTTGCAGGGGCGTTTTCTGGCATGGCGTCCTTATCAGTCACATTCTGGGTGGCGGTTTTGGATTTGGTTTGATTTGGAAAGGCGGTGATATGCCCGCCAGGATCAGACGGGGGTTGGCGCAAAAAGGCCCGACCGAATCCCCATTCTCTTCCCGTCCATGCCATAAATCCATGCCCCCATGCCCGATTTCACACTCAGTATCCCTGTCAGAATGTGCGACCGTAGCGTCTTAAACCCCAAAAAGGTCGGAATCAATGCATGCTGTTCCCCTTGTTTTAGCGCGGCTTCGCTTTGACACAAGGGAATCTATCCGACAAGATTCATGGTACCATGAGATATTTGACTAAAATACTATTGTTTTTCGGGATTTGCGGACTTTTGGCCGCATGCGACGAATTGGGCTGGAATCCTTTGGACACCAGCGAGGCGACCCGCATTGCCCAAATGCGGGAAGGGACAGTTCCGATTCTACTGCAAATTGACGTGCCAACCTTGACCGATGGCGCATCCTTTTATGATGAACAATGGGACCGGGAAACAGACGTGTTGAAACGACGTCGTACGTGGCGTGGCCCGCCTGGAAACGATGTATCCGCATCCCTTTTGGAACTGCGCCACAAGGATGGCGCCCCAATGGGCGATGCGCCAACGCCGGAAGAGGCAACCCGCAATTGGGATATTCTGGCGCAAAGGGAACTGGTGTTTCAGGACCTGTATTCCAGTCGGAATGCCGTTGGGCCGGTTCTTTGGCGACGCTTTACCATGGGTCCTAATATCTGTGTTTCGTTCGCTCAGGGCTACAGCCCTGACGGTGACATTCCGGCGCGCCACCTTCTGGGCTATTACTGTGCCCCGGCGGGGGAGGCTTTCAGTGATGGACAGGCTGAAACCGTTGTGCGTGCCATTCGCGTCCAGGAAGGGGACCCTGCGCTATCGCCTGATGGGTAAATTCCTGATTAGGGGCAATTAATTACTGTTCTGCCCTGTTTTTGCCATGCTGGCCCTATAGATCTTTGAACTATGAAAAAATGGCTTATTCAAAGGCCGCTTCGGGCGGTTACTCTGATCATTATGGTGCTGGGCGTATTGCTGGTCGGGCCCGCTACAGTGCTGGTCGCTGATGATACACGGCTGGCCCAAAGCTGGCGGTCGGCGCGGTCTGATTCTGCAGGTATTGCGCCATTACCATCGCAAGAACCCAAGGCTGTCATTCAGGTGTATGCCGCGCGGACATTTGGCTGGCGAGGGGCATTTGCTGTGCACACCTGGATCGCTACAAAACGCCCCGATGCGGCGCAATATCAAACTCATCACGTAATTGGATGGCGATCCGGTAACAAGGTGATCAGCCGTTGGGAGGCCCCGGACCGGCATTGGTATGGATCGAAACCGGATCTGATTCTGGACCTGCGCGGGGATCGTGCGGCGGAATTGATCGACGCGGTGGAAGCCGCCGTCGCCAGCTATCCCTATCCCGATAGCTATACGGCGTGGCCGGGGCCAAACAGCAATACCTTCATCGCCTGGATTGGGCGGGAAGTACCACAGTTGCAGTTGGAAATGCCCCCCCATGCCGTGGGCAAGGATTATCTGGGCGGGTTCAGGCTGGTGGATTGGACACCCAGCGGCACTGGTGCGCAGGTCAGCCTGTTGGGTGTGTTGGGTGTGACGCTGGCCCTGGATGAGGGGGCGGAAGTGAATCTGTTGGGGCTTACAATCGGGTTGGATCCACAAGATATGAATTTGAAGTTGCCTGGGATTGGGCGGGTTGGCCCCGCACCGGATCCGCGACGGGAATGATGCGGAATCGGCGTCCTGTATAGTTGGGCCTGTCACTTCTGTCTTGCCGGTTCGGGGCAGGGCGGGGATAACTGCATAACCGCATTTCGACGTAGGATTGGGTTTGGATAGATGAGCATCTGGGGAAAGATTGTTGGCGGTGCCGCCGGTTTGGCGCTGGGGGGTCCTATTGGGCTGTTGGTGGGTGCGGTTGGTGGCCATTTTGTCGACCGCATGCGCAATGACGGCGAGGTGGACCCGGATCGCGCGAAACGCTCCGTTGGTTTTACCATTGCGGTTATCGTGCTGGGCGCCAAAATGGCGAAAGCCGACGGCGTGGTGACCGAAGATGAAGTCACGGCATTCAAGGAAGTCTTCAAGGTGCCTGAAGACGAGATGAAGAATGTCGCGCGCATCTTTAATCAGGCGCGTCAGGATGCCAGGGGGTTCGAACCCTACGCGGAACAGGTTGCCGGCATGTTCCAATCCACACCGGAAGTGTTGGAAGAACTGTTATGGTGCCTGGCCCATATTGCCAAGGCGGACGGTGTGATACATCCGGGCGAATTGGAATTCCTGAAACGTGTTGCACAAATTTTCGGATTTGATGATCAGAAATTTGAACGTGTGACCGCCTTGCAGCTGGATGGCGAACAGGCTGATCCGTATCAAATACTTGGCGTGTCCCGGGATGCCAGCGAGGAAGAAATCAAGAAGGCGCACAGGGCGCTGGTGGTTGAAAATCATCCAGACAAGCTGATTGCCAAAGGCATGCCGGAGGAATTCGTTGCTGTTGCCAATGAACGTCTGGCCAAAATCAACGCCGCCTATGACCGTATCCGTAGGCGGAAGGGTTCCGCGGGGGCATGAAACCTTTTGATCTTGCCATTGTCCTGTTCGTGGTCACGATCTGGGGTCTTAATTTTGTTTTCGTTAAAATCGGTGTGGCGGAAATTCCGCCCTTTTTGTTTATGGCGCTGCGCTTTGGCGTCGTTGCCCTGATTCTAGTGCCTTTTATCAAATGGCCTCATGGTCGAGGAAAGGCGTTGATCGCCTATTCCATGATGTTGGGCGTTATCCATTTCGGCCTGATGTTCAACGCGATCCACTTGATCGATGCATCCACGGTTGCCTTGTTAAGTCAGTTAAACACCCCCTTTGCGGTGATATTATCCGCAGTTCTGTTTCGGGATTATCCGGGATGGAAACGGGTTCTGGGCATCGCGATTGCCTTTGGTGGATGTTTCGTCATAGCCGGTGAACCCCGCTTCGACGGCGCCCTGTTGCCAATTCTGATGGTGGTCGGTGGCACATTTGCCTGGGCCGTAGCGGCCGTTCAGGCAAAGCAGTTGGGCTCCATCGGTCCCTTTGCCCTGAATGGTTGGATGGCGCTGTTCGCCACGCCGCCGCTGTTGCTGATTTCCTTGGCGACCGAAACCGGACAATGGGACGCGATGCGCATGATCAGTGTTAATGCGGTGATCTCTGTCCTGTATCAATCGGTTCTGGTTGTCATCGTCGGCTATGGTTTGTGGTACGGTCTGATCAAACGCTATCCGTTGAGCAGGGTCATTCCTTTCACACTATTATTGCCTGTCGTCGGCGTTGCCGGTGGCGTTCTGGCACTGGGAGAGGCGATGACAATGGAGATGGTGATTGGCGGTGGATTGATCATTGTCGGTGTTGGCATCGTCGCATTGCGCCAGGCCGCACGGGGCGAAATCGCTCCTGTTCGGCCCCATTAGAGAGTTTGAGACCAGGATGCGGATGATCGAAACACCGTCCCCGAATTTTGGTGATCGCCGCAACGGCGAGACGGTAAGCATGCTCGTCATACATTATACTGGGATGCGCAGCGCTGCGGAGTCTTTGGCCAGATTGTGTGACCCCGCAGCAGAGGTTAGCGCCCATTACCTGATTACAGAAGCGGGGGATGTCCATCAGCTTGTATCCGAAGAAAAGCGCGCCTGGCATGCAGGCCTCAGCCAGTGGGGGGGAGAACGGGATGTGAATTCACGCTCCATCGGGATTGAATTGCAGAATCTGGGGCATGAATTCGGGTATCAACCCTTTCCCACGGCGCAGATTGACAGTTTGATTAATCTGGCGAAGGGTATTCTAGACCGACACAATATTCCTGCATCGGGCATTGTCGGGCATTCCGATATTGCGCCGGATCGCAAGCTGGATCCTGGTGAACTGTTTCCCTGGCCTGCATTGGCAGAGGCTGATATCGGGGTCTTTCCAAAGGCTGGTATCGATACCCAGGAACACTTGGATTCCTTGTTGACCCGCATCGGCTATGACCCCATGGCAGAGAATCGGATATCAGCATTTCAACGACGCTTTCGACCCGACAGGATAGATGGTCAGCCCGATATGGCATGCCAACGCCTTGCTGCTGCTTATCTGGCCGACTTGTCTTAGAAACAGCCTGAAATACACCAACAGGAGGAGCCGACATGCCCCAAGCGATTGATTATTTTTACAGCCATGTATCCCCCTGGGCATTTTTCGGGCATCCGCGCTTTTTGTCATTGGCGCAACGTCGGGGCGTATTGATTAACTTTCACCCCATCACCGTTGCGGAAGTGTTTCCCAAGACAGGCGGTCTTCCCCTGGCAAAGCGCCCGCCCGAACGCCGCGCGTACCGGATGGTGGAGCTGAAACGCTGGTCGAAATATCTGGACATGCCAATCAACTTTGAACCAAAGTTTTTCCCGGTGAACGATCGCCCCTCGCTGCAATTTTCCCTTGCTGCGGCTCAGGCGGGTGCTGATCTGGGCAGCTTGTCCTACGCCTTAATGAAGGCCGTATGGCAGCAGGACCGTGATGTTTCCGACTGGTCAACGCTGGCGGAAATTGGCACTGAGGCCGGCCTGAATGGGGACGCCTTGGTGGCGGAAGCTCAGACCGATGCCATTAAAGCCAAGGGCGTGGCGGAATCTGAATTGGCCCTGCAGGCGGGTTGTTTCGGCGTGCCCTGGTATTCCTACAAGGGAGAGGGGTTCTGGGGCCAGGACCGCCTGGAATTGCTGGAACATGCATTAGAGCATCATGCGAGCGCATGAGCTCATACATTGAGAGCATCATGCGAGCGCATGAGGCTCTTCCCCATGTTTTCTCCGCAAAACTGTCATCGGTAACGAGTTCGGGTTCGACAGCTTTGATCTAGGGTAAAAACATTTCGATGTTTAAAGGGACGCTGTCGCCCAGCCAGATCGCCGCGTCCCGGTGATCGTACAGATCGTCTCCGGTTTGGGGATGAACGAAGATTGTAAGCCCGGCGCGCTTTAAATTCAGCCAGGGGATGGCGGTGGCGAAAGTCTCCACCGGCACCGTTAATTGGCAGCTCCAGCGGGGATGGGGCCCCACCAAACGCTCATGCATACGCCCCATTTCCAACCCGAATGTATCGCGCGCTTCCACCAAAAGGGCACGGGCCTGATCAATGGTTTCGGCATCGTAATAGACATGGGCATGATAGTTCTGAATGTCGTTCAATTCTGGCATGGGGGACTTTCTGATAAGAAAATACTGTATTGCCGCAGCGTATCATTAAATTGCGCTTTGGTGCCATCCCTTGCGCGAATCCTTGACCGTCCGGGGCGGGGCGCGTAGCTAGATCAGGATGCCAAAACCAGATGCAATCGCGTGAGTCCATATAGGGTGATTTGGCATGGTGTTATAAAAACAAATACTTCGTCCCGGACAGGGGCGTCTGTCGGGATTTGATTTATCCAGCAAGGTGTTTCGAATGAAAAAAGCGTTGATCACGGGGATTACCGGTCAGGACGGTTCCTATCTGGCGGAGTTTCTGTTGAAAAAGGGATATGAGGTCCACGGCATCGTGCGCCGGGCGTCCACGTTCACGACGGAGCGGATTGATCATATCTATCAGGATCCCCATGAAAGCCATCTGCATTTGAAATTGCATTACGGGGATCTGGCGGACGGATCAGGTCTGCGCCGGATCCTGGAACATGTTCAACCAGACGAGGTTTATAATCTGGGCGCGCAAAGCCATGTCCGGGTCAGTTTTGATCAGCCTGAATATACAGCCGATGTTGTTGGGACGGGAACCTTAAGGCTGCTGGAAGCCTTGCGGGATTATATTCACACGGCCAAGAAATCCGCAAAGCTGTATCAGGCGGGCAGTTCTGAGATGTTTGGCGCGGCAAATCCACCGCAGAACGAAGCGACAGAATTCTATCCGCGCAGCCCCTATGCCGTGGGAAAGGTCGCGGGATTCTGGTTCTGTAAGAATTACCGGGAAGCATACGGCCTGTATGTTGCCAATGGCATTCTGTTCAATCACGAAAGCCCACGCCGGGGAGAAACCTTTGTGACCCGGAAGATCACCCGGGCGGTTGGGCGCATCAAGCTTGGCCTGCAGGATAAGTTATTCTTAGGCAATCTGGACGCCAGACGGGATTGGGGTTTTGCCGGTGATTATGTCCAGGCCATGTGGCTGATGCTGCAACAGGAAAAGCCAGATGATTATGTCGTTGCGACCGGCAAGGCCTATTCCGTGCGGGAATTCCTGGAAGCAGCCTTTGGCTATGCCGGGTTGGATTACAAAAAACATGTTGAATTCGACGCACGCTATCTGCGCCCGACGGAAGTTGATTATCTTCTAGGGGATCCCAGCAAGATCAAAAAGGAATTGGGATGGGAGCCAAAGGTCGGTTTTCAGGAGCTCGTTGCCATGATGGTTGATAACGACATGGACCTGGCGCGTCGCGAAAAGGTTTTGCTGGATGCTGGTCATACGGTTCCCAGCCCGGTTGGGGCATAAAGCCTGTGACGAAACCCGGTCTATCAGATTCCATTTTTGTTGCCGGGCATCGCGGTCTGGTCGGATCGGCAATTGTCCGCGCGCTGCAGGCGGCGGGTTATACCAATCTGATTACCAAACGCTCATCCGAACTGGACCTTAGAGAGCAATCGGCTGTTCGGGATTTCTTCGCTGCGGAACGTCCTCGCTATGTGGTTTGCGCCGCGGCTATGGTTGGCGGAATTGTGGCCAATCGGGATTTTCCGGGAACCTTCATTCATGACAACCTGGCCATTCAGACCAATGTCATTGAGGCGTGTCGCCAACAGGCGGTTGCCAAGCTGATTTATCTGGGGTCGACCTGCATCTATCCAAAATTTGCTCCCCAGCCGATCCAGGAAGATCACTTGCTGACCGGTCCGTTGGAAGAAACCAACGAGGCCTATGCAATTGCGAAAATAGCCGGGCTTAAAATGTGTGAGGCTTATGCTAAGCAATATGGTTTGTCCTCCATCACATTGATGGCGACAAATCTGTATGGGCCCGGTGATAATTTTGACCTTGAGAAAAGCCATGTCATTCCGGCCCTGATGCGCAAGGCGCATGAAGCAAAACTGGCGGGGGCCAAGACCATGACGGTCTGGGGCACGGGAACGCCATTGCGTGAATTTCTGCATGTCGATGATATGGCAGCCGCCGCGCGCTATTGTCTGGAAAATGACACACCCTATTCGATGGTCAATGTCGGATCAGGGGAAGAGGTCACCATCGCTGATTTAACCAGACTGATCTGTGAGGTCGTCGGTTTTCAGGGGGATCTGATTTTTGATTCCGAAAAGCCTGATGGAACACCCCGGAAATTGGCGGATTCTTCCAGGTTGCGAGGGTTGGGATGGAAGCCCGCTT
Organism: Hwanghaeella sp. 1Z406; assembly: GCF_048892425.1. NCBI lineage: Bacteria > Pseudomonadati > Pseudomonadota > Alphaproteobacteria > Rhodospirillales > Aestuariispiraceae > Hwanghaeella > Hwanghaeella sp. 1Z406. Next base: position 129,217 of record NZ_JBLZHU010000007.1, on the reverse strand, counting down.
TGTCCTTGCGACAGGGGTTGGAGGATACCTATCGCTGGTTTACGCAAACAAGCAATGCCCGCTTAGGGAATTAAAATTTTCGGGAAAAGTTAGGGATCATGTCAGGGTCTGTATCGTCTACTTCGATTTTAGCATGGTTCGGCCTGGCGGGGGCAGTTGTTATCGGTGCGCTGGATCCCCTAGGGCTGGGGCCAACAGTGGCGCCTGTCGCGGGGCTGGTGGCTGGGACAATCACCCTGTTTGCAACGGGCGCGGTGGCAGAACATTTGACTGCGCTGTTGTTTTTCGCATTCGCCATGGTTTTCAGTATTGCCCCGGCGGACCTGGTCTTCACCGGTTTCGCCAGCAAGGCATTCTGGCTGGTTGTATCTGGCATGGTGATTGGCCTGGCGATCCATAAAACCGGCCTGGGGGCCCGCATCGCCCGGGCGCTGGCGCGGTTGTTTCCAGCCAATTATACCGGCTTGATCGCGGGGTTGATCTTTGTTGCCATGGCTATTTCCTTCTTTATGCCCTCCAGCATGGGTCGCATCGTGTTGTTGATGCCCATCGCGCTGGCCCTGGCGGATCGCTATGGCCTGGCGGAGAAGTCACTGGGGCGCAGCGGCGTGGCGCTGGTTGTCGGGTTTGCCTGCTTCAATCCTCCCAACGGCATATTGCCAGCCACCGTCCCCAACATGGTCTATGTCGGTGCGGTTGAGAAAATCTATGGTGTCGCCCCCCTATATGGCGAATGGATGTTGCTGCACTTTCCTTTGCTAGGGTTTGGGAAAGCAATCCTGATTTGGCTGGTTGGCTGCTTCCTGTTTCGTCAATCGGTCACAATACAGACAGAAACGGAACAGTCTTCGCCCTTGTCGGCTGAAGAAAGACGATTGGCCTTTATTCTGTTGTTTGCCCTGTTGGGATGGTCGACGGATATTTGGCATGGCATCTCACCCGCCTGGATTGGGCTGGTGGCGGCTGTATTGTGTTTGCTGCCAGGTGTCGGCGTATTGCCAAAGGACGCGTTCAAACAGATCAATATTGCCCCTGCAATCTATGTTGCCAGTATTCTGGGCATGGGGGCCCTGATTGCTGATAGTGGTCTTGGGGCGCTGTTGGGGACGGCAATGGCCGATATTCTTCCTTTGGCTCCAGGGGCCGCGGTGCAGAACTTCTTCTCATTGGCATTGGGGGGGGGCGTGACATCGCTTGTATCCACGATGCCGGGCCTGCCTGCAGTTATGGTTCCGTTAGCCGAACCGTTGCATGTCGCCTCTGGTTTGCCGCTGCAAACGGTATTGGCCAGCGTTGTCCTGTCCTATTCCACAACCATTTTACCCTATCAGGCACCCCCGCTGGTATTGGCGATCGGTATGACCGGCGCCCGGTTGATCGATGCCACCAAACTGGTTGTTCTGGTTGGTATTCTAAGTGTCCTGATCATTCTGCCCCTGACTTTTGCGTGGTGGCGATTGCTGGGTATGATTTAATCACATTTTCTTTGCAGCCTTGATTTGCATCAACGCGGTCCCGAAGTGGGAGGCATAGGATGCTGCCATAAGATTTGGCAATAATCAGTGTTATGCGAGGAGATATGATATGACTGTGAAGCGAATTTTGGTTCATTTTGATGGATCCAAACGTTCTGAGCGTGCGCTATCCGCCGCGCTGGAACTGGCGGAAGCACAGGATGCGCATCTGATTGGTTGCGCTGTAGAGGCAGAGCCGCGCATTCCAACCTATGCTGCGGCACAGATTCCAGCAGATGTCATTGCTTCAATGGCAGACGAACAGCGCCGCTATGTCGAAGCAGCAAAAGTATCTTTCGAAAAACTGGTGGCGGCATCCGGTTGGACGGATCGATCCGAATTCGTGATGGCAAAAGGGGATGCGACCCGCGCCTTGTCGCGCATAGCACGGGGCTGTGATCTGGTCATTCTGGGTCAGTCCGAGCCGGACACGGATTTCGTGGAAATTGAAGATCTTCCCGATAATGTCGTGCTGGAAAGCGGTCGCCCGGTTCTGATCATTCCCTATATCGGGAAGAAAAAGCCGATTGGCGGGCATGTTCTGTTGTGCTGGACCGATACACGCGAAGCTGCACGGGCGCTGTCAGATTCTATCCCCCTGTTGAATGAAGCATCAAAAGTGACGGTGTTGAGTGTTGGGGAGAGCCAAAAGAATCCTGCTGTATCAGCCGATGACGCCGCGCGATTGCTGGCGTCACATAACATTTCTGCGGAACTGCGCCATTCCCCTGGAAAAGGTGTGGATGTCGGCTCAGTCGTTCTGAATGAAGCGTCTGATCTTGGTGCGGATCTGATTGTAATGGGAGCGTATGGCCATTCCCGCTTGCGGGAAACGATACTGGGCGGCGTGACCCACACGATCCTGAAGGAAATGACTGTGCCCGTTCTGATGTCGCATTAGAACAAAGCCTGTGTGAACCTATGCGAAGGCATGATGCGCTAGAGTTTCTATCAACTGCTGTGAATTGTATCGTAGTAGGCTTGGGCACCTGGATGGACCGGAACACGTCCTTTCGGGCGCCCTTCCTCTACCGTCGGGAAGGTCAAACCCGGATTGTTGTGATTGAATAAATCTGCCGTGCTGCTTTGCCACAGCGCGCGCGTGATATTTTGTATCAATACCGCATCCATTTTTTCTTTAACCACCCATTTAACGCCCAGCTTTACGGTCGTGATTTCTTCAATCTTGCGATAAACCTGGGATGGGATGGTTCCTGCAGACAGAAATGGGAAGAATCCCTTCAAGGTTTGTTGCGCCGCGCCATCGATGGGCAACAGTTTTATGGTCTCTTCCTGTTGAAGCTCTGAAATGGCTTCGATAGGGGCGGCCCCCATTTCAAAGAACGCGTCAATAACCCCGGTGATCAAATGGTCTGCGGCTGGGCCTGGGCGCAAATATACCGGTTTGATGTCTTGGAGATTCAGGCCATTCAGGCGCAACAGCGTGTTTACGATTGTGCCTGTCCCGGCCCCTCTGGCGCCAAGGGATATGGTGCGCCCTTTCAGGTCCCGGATGCTGTTGATACCGGAATCGGCCCGAACAACAATATGCAGGGAGACGGGGATCAGGTCTGCGATTACACGCAGGTCGGGAACGCTGGCCTCGTCCGCGAAGGGGCCACCGCCGGTAAAGGCCCAATAGGCCATATCTGCGTGGACCAGCGCTGATTCCAGAACGCCATCGCGAATGTCACGAATATTGGGGATGGACCCAGCGCGGGTCTGAGCTACCGCGATCAGTCCGGGAACACCGCAGATGCCCCCTTCATCACACGGGCTGCTGCCGGGGGGACGACTGATCCCTGCTGAAATCGCGGTCCCCAGGCTGTAAAGTGACTCTGCTGAAGGGCCGGTCCCGATCCGGAAAAAGGAAAGGCTGGGGCGTTCATCCTGCGCCGATAGGGGGGTAAACGGAGTTGGCAGCAACAATCCCACCACAGCACCCCCCAGGCCCGTGGCGAGGATGCGGCGTCGATTGGGCTTATGACTGACGAAAGACTCCTGAGTCTGGGCCAGGACCGTTGACGATGGCGGCTTTTCACGGGTCATTTACAATTCCACCGTGGGAGATCAGGACACAAGCATCATGCGTTCGCATGAGCTGACAAAGGACAAGCGAGCATCATGCGTTCGCATGAGCAGCAAAGCGATACTCTAGTAAATTGCGATCAAGGTAAAGACGGACCACAGGACGAACGCCCCGATTTACCCTATACGGGCTTTTGATAACAGCCTGTCGCTTCTGCCCGCATTCGGGTCAGGGCATAGACCATCCGCATTGTATCACACGGCGTCTTCAGCAGGTCGGCGACTTCTATCGCCGCGCCCAGGATCGCATCCAGTTCTATGGCGCGTCCACGGTCATAATCTTGCAGCATGGAGGTCCGGAATGCCCCCAGTTTCAGGCCCCCCTGGAACCGCTGATCGATGGTGACGGACAGGGAAACCTTCAACGCGGCACACAGGTCTGAGAACTCTTCCATCATACGCCGCCCGATCCCAGAAATCTGTGGATCATGGGTCATGATATCAAGTGTTCCGCCGGTCACGACAGAAAGCGGGTTCGCCCACAAATTCCCCATCAGCTTGTTCAACACGTCGGCGCGGATTGCTTCAGACACGGTGCATGTCAGTCCCGCCGCTTCCATGACGGGTGCGATTTCTGACAGGATGGCAGGGGGCGGTTGTGTGATGGCGCCGATGACCAGTCTGTTCGCCCCTGAACTTTTGATCGTGTAGGGGGCGATGACTTCTGAAGCCAGATAGACGGCACATCCAATAATTCTGGACGGATCGAACTGCCGTGACAGGGTGCCATCCGGATCCACATGTTTCAGGATGTGATTCTTGTGGGGACCGTCCGCGCCTTGGAAGAACCACCAGGGCAGGCCATTGATGGCGGTTAGAATATGGGTGTTGGGACCCATCAACGGGGTAATCATGGGCAGGGCGCTTTTAATCTGGTGGGCCTTGACGGCAATAATGATCAGGTCCTGTGGGCCCTCAACCTGTGGCGCATCCGTGACTCTGGGGTGACAGGTGAAACCGCTTGCAGCGTCCTGGAATGTGGCATCTTCAAAGGTCAGGCCATATTGGCGGATCGCAGCCAAAGTCGAACCGCGCGCGATTAACAGAGGGTCCGCCCCAATCCTGGCCAATAGTGCCGTGATCATGCCCCCGATAGCACCCGCCCCAACAATCGCAATCTTCATTTCGTACCCTTTATTGGTTCTTCACCGCACTGTAGCGCGATAGGAAACGGGCGTCAGAGGATTGCCACTGACGCCCGTTTGCTGATGAGGTGCCACTGCGATTGGGTGGCGACCATCCCCTCTTTAGTCTGATATCTCCCTAAACTCAGGCAATTTTTTCGCCGGGTTTAATGTCCCAGTATCTGGCTCAGGAACAGTTTCGTGCGCTCGTTTTGTGGATTGGTGAAGAATTCCTCAGGTTTGTTTTCCTCGATGATTTCCCCGCCATCCATAAAGATTACACGGTCGGCGACTTTGCGTGCAAAGCCCATTTCATGGGTCACACACAGCATTGTCATGCCGGTTGAGGCAAGGTCGATCATCGTATCCAGCACTTCGGAAATCATTTCCGGGTCCAGGGCAGATGTCGGCTCATCAAACAGCATGATACGCGGGTTCATGCACAGGGATCGGGCAATGGCAACGCGCTGTTGCTGACCACCGGACAACTGACCCGGATATTTTAATGCCTGTTCCGGGATTTTGACCCGTTCCAGGAATTTCATGGCGATTTCTTCTGCTTCGCGCTTGGGTGTCTTGCGAACCCAGATCGGCGCCAACGTGCAGTTCTCAAGGACCGTCAGATGCGGAAACAGATTGAAGTGCTGGAACACCATACCGACTTCACGGCGGATCGCATCAATATTCTTCAAATCGTTCGTCAATTCGATGCCATCCACCAGGATATGACCTTGCTGATGTTCCTCCAGCCGGTTCATACAGCGGATCATTGTTGATTTACCAGACCCGGATGGGCCACAGATTACGATCCGCTCGCCCCGTTTAACGGTCAGATTGATGTTTTTGAGAACGTGAAATTCACCATACCATTTGTGCATTTGCCGCACTTCAATGGCGTTTTCATTTTCAACCTTACTTGTGGCAACCTCTGCCATGTCAGTATCCTCTCGTCGCGCGATTAGCGTTTGTGGCCTGTGTGCAGTTTTTTCTCCAGATACATGGAATACCTGGACATACCAAAGCAGCAGATGAAGAAGAATCCTGCCACGAAAACGTAGATTTCTACGGAAAGCCCATTCCAGACCGGGTCAGACACCGCGGATTTTGCAACGCCAAGAACGTCCAGCATCCCGATCACGATCACCAATGTCGTATCTTTGTACAGGCCGATAAAGGTGTTCACGATACCTGGAATTGATATCTTTAAGGCTTGCGGCAGAACGATCAGTCGCATCGTCTGCCAATATTTCAGACCCATGGCGTCGGCGGCTTCGAACTGGCCCTTGGGCAGGGATTGCAGCCCCCCCCGGATAACTTCCGCCATATAGGCAGAGGCAAACAGGGTCACCATGATCAGAACCCGCAGCAGAAGATCAAAGGTCGTCCCCGGCGGCAGGAAATAGCTCAACATCGTCGAAGCGACAAACAGCAAGGTAATCAGGGGAACCCCCCGGATGAATTCGATAAAGACGGTACAGACGATCTTGATCGCGGGCAGGTTGGAATACCGACCCAGAGCGAGAAGGATGCCCAATGGAAGCGAGAAGGTAATGCCGGTGACGCCGATCACGATCGTCAGCAACACGCCGCCAAACAACCGGGTGTCAACAGGTTCCAGGCCAAACACGCCACCCACCATCAGAACCCCCGCGATGATTGGGAAGGCGAGAGAGAACATCAGGCCATATTTACGGAACGGGATGTTGTCATACAGCACCGGCGCCAAGGCAACGAACAACAGGACAAAAGTCAGATTGGGGCGCCAGCGCAATTCATTTGGATAGAACCCATAGATGAAAACCTGGAACCGGTCCCCGATAAAGGCCCAGCAGGCCCCTTTTCCGAGTTCTGCGCATTCTGCCCGTGAACTGGCGTTAACAACGGCATCGAAAATGAAATAGTCCAGTATGCCCGGCACGATCAGATACAGCAGGTATACTGACAGCAGGGTCAGTACCGTATTGGTGACGGTTCCAAACAGGTTATCCCAAATCCAGCGTTGCCAGCCGACAAGGTTCTTCGGGGGCGCAAGGCTGGGATGTTGACCTGGCTCGTAGCTTTTTGCGTCGCTCATCTCAGCCTCCTATCGCTCTATCAGTTTAATTCGGTTGTTATACCAGTTCATAAAGCCTGACACCGCCAGCGAGATGCACAGATAGATCGCCATGACCAGGACCATGCATTCCATTTCCCGCCCGGTCTGGTTCAATGTGATGCCCCCCAGCGTGGCTGTGATGTCCATATATCCAATGGCAATGGCCAGGGATGAGTTCTTGGTCAGGTTCAGATATTGGCTGGTCAAAGGCGGAACAATAACGCGCATTGCTTGGGGAATGACCACCAGTTGCAGGGTCCGGTTATTGCGAAGTCCCAAGGCGCCCGCAGCTTCCGTCTGACCATAATTCACGGCCAGAATGCCGGCCCGAACCGTTTCCGCGATAAAGGCGGAGGTATAAAGCGCCAAAGCCAATGTCAGGGCAATCAGTTCCGGTTTGACGACATAGCCGCCCTGGAAGTTGAACCCCTTCATAACAGGCGTGTCCCAGTCCAGGGGTGCACCGGTGATAAAGTAAACGATCACGGGCAGCACAACGATCAGACCCAGGGAAACATACAGGACTGGTAAAATCTTACCCGTTTCATCCTGTATTTTTTTGGCATAACGCTTGAAGATAATCGCGCCAATTATTCCCAGAATAAAGGTAATTGCCGTCGCCCAGAACAGCGGATGTGGAACCGGGCTTGGCATATTGATGCCACGATTTGAGAAGAAGAAGGACTCGCCCAGACCAAGCGCCTGCCTAGGACCAGGCATATTGATCACGATAAAGCCGTGCATCAACAGGATCCACAGCAGAACCGGAACATTGCGCAATGCTTCGACATAGCAATAGACCAGACGGTTCATCAGGAAGTTCTTGCTCAATCGCAGAACACCCATAATGAAGCCGACAACCGTTGCGATGAGGATACCCAACCCGGCGACAAGGAATGTGTTCAGCAAGCCGACGACAGCAGCTTTCAGGTTCGTACTGCGCGAGTCATATTCCAGAAAAGATTGATTGATGTCGTAATTGGCGGGCTGGAGAAGGAACTCGAAGCCCAGCGTTTTACCAATCGCGTCCAGATTAATGATGGCATTGCGAATAAGGTAAAAGACCAGTGCGAAAAGAACGGCGATCGTGAAGATCTGAATGATGACTTGTCGTGCTTCGCTATCGTACCACAATCGCATTATTCCGCCACGCTGCGGTGTGGAATCAGTGTCAGATGCTACAGACATCAAGAGTCTCCCTCGAGGTTTGCCGTAACTGGGGCCTCGTCAAAGGGTGTGAATGGCAAATACCGTCCGGTTACGATGACCTATTGCCGGTCAGCACAAAACGGGAGCCAAGCTTGTAAAGGAACATAGGGCTGAAAGAACCGAGGCGGCACCTTTCGGAACCGCCTCGGATACTCATTCAGTCTTTAGCGGATTGGCGGTGCGTAAAGAATGCCGCCTTGGCTCCAGAGAGCGTTCAACCCACGCTCCAGACCGATTTCAGTGTTCGGACCGATGTTGCGGTCGAAGATCTCACCATAGTTACCCACGGCTTTGATCGCGCGCAGGGCCCATTGATTGTCGAGACCAATCATTTCGCCGTAGTTACCTTCGGCGCCCAGGATACGGGCAACGCTTGGGTTTGGCGGATTGGCGGCCATTTCATCAGCATTTGCTGCGGTGATGCCATATTCTTCGGCTTCGATCAGTGCGTTCAGAACCCAACGGGTCGTGTCCGCCCAGGCATCATCACCCTGGCGCACGGCCGGGCCCAAAGGCTCTTTGGAGATGATTTCTGGCAGCAGGATATGATCCTTGGGTGCTTCAAAGGTCGCACGGGTTGCCGCAAGACCGGACGCATCCGTGGTGTACACATCGCAACGACCGCTCAGATAGTTGGTCCGGGCTTCTTCGTTGGTTTCGATCGGAACCGGCTCATAGGACATGCCCTGAGCACGGAAGTAATCGGCCAGGTTCAATTCCGTTGTCGTCCCGGTCTGGATGCAGACCGATGCGCCATTGAGTTCTTTCGCAGAGGTAACACCCAAAGCCTTGTTCACCATGAAACCCTGACCGTCATAGTAGTTGACGCCCAGGAAGGTGAGCTTCAGGTCGGCGTCACGGCTCATCGTGACCGTTGTGTTCCGATACAGGATGTCGCCTTCGCCAGAGTTCAGGGCGGTAAAGCGGGTTTTACCCGTGGTCGGGACGAATTTCACTTTCTCGCCATCGCCCAGCACGGCTGCCGCAGTGGCACGACAGAAATCGACGTCAAAGCCGTTCCAGCGTCCGTTGGCATCCGTGTATGCAAAGCCGACGAGGCCGGTGGTGACGATGCAATTCAGTTCGCCACTTGCTTTAACGTCTTCAAGCGTGGCTGCATTGGCGACGGTAGCCGTCATTGCCAAAGCCGCGCCTGCGACCAGGATTGATTTGAGTTTCATGTGGTATTGTCCCCTATTCTTTCGGTTGTTGCCAGTTTCATAACTGGTCAAGCAGCTTGCTCAGGCCCTTTTTAATGCTCCCAAACGGCTGCTATCGCAGCTCTATTCTGGTTAGGTAAGAAAATATTCCAAATCTGATGACGTTTTGCAAACCGAAATCTTGCGGTGCACATTTTTTTAATCATCAGCGGTGTTTATTGTTGGATTTCTTACCCATCCTTAATCCCATACTCACACAACTAGTGTTGAATGTCCAAAAAATTGCAGCATTGGTCGCTTTTGGAATTCTCAGGCCACATTAACACTTTGGTATAGACGGATAAATGCACAGAAACGCATACACGTTTAATGTGCAGGTTACTATTTAAATAGACGCAACCGACCGCATTATGCGACATTATCCATGCGCGATCTGGAATTGAGCGCGCCCGGAATCTATACTGGGAAGAAATTTGCGACGCACAGGGGGCTGAGTATGGGCGAGTCAAACAGCAATGCGGGTATTCGAATTGATTCAGCGATGTTGGAGGGGCGGTCTCGTGAAGAGCTGATCGATGATATGGCGCTTCCGTTCCTGGACATGGCGGAACAGATTGAGGCCGCGAAACTGAACAATGTTTCCGGGGAGGCCTGGCAAAGCATTCTGGAAACCAATCTCTTCCTGTGGCGGTTTATCTCCAACTTTCTGCCCCGCCATTTTTCAGAAGATGTGACCACTGAAACGGCCGGATTATTGTCGAAAATCAGCGATTTTATGACGAAGGTCACAGTTGCGATGGCCGATGGCGGTGCGCGGGAACCCGAATTGCTGGATAAGATGATCAAGCTGAACCTGAATATGTGCGATCAGATCCTGGCAATGCGAAACAATCCGGACCTTTAGGCAGGGCGCGTTTCAGGATCCGTTTTCCTTCCATAAGGAGTGGTATGTTTTACAAAGCCAGCGAACCGCACGGCCTGCCGCATAACCCTTTCAATGGTCTGATTGTCCCGCGTCCAATAGGCTGGATTTCCAGTATGGATAAGGACGGTAACGTCAATCTGGCACCGTATTCTTTCTTTAATGGTGTTTCATACTTCCCGCCACAGGTCATGTTCTCGTCTACGGGTCCCCATACTCAGCATGACGGCCCAAAGGATTCCGTCAGAAATATTCTGGAGACAGGTGAGTTCGTTCACAATATTGCGACCTGGCCCTTGCGGGAGGCGGTAAACATATCGGCGGTTTCTGCACCGCACGGGGTTGATGAATTTGAACTGGCCGGCCTGACCCCGGTGCCGTCCCTTCTGGTGGCGCCGCCACGCGTTCGGGAAAGTCCAATTCAGCTGGAATGCAAATTGGTGAAAGTCGTCGACCTTCCTTCGACCCAGGAAAATGGGTCCAACACCATTATCTTTGGGGAGGTGATAGGCATTCATATCGACGACGCTGTTCTGGTGGACGGCATTGTCGATATCAGAAGAGTCGATCCCATTGCGCGGTTAGGCTATCGCGACTATGCGCGGATCACAGAAACTTTTTCCATGGATCGGCCAAGCTGGCCACTTTAGAGTAATGCTGCGCAGCATGCTGTAGCATCCGCCAAGAGCCTGATGCGCTATTTCGAAAACACCTTTTGCAGCAGTTCTGTGGTTCGTTTTGCCGGATTTTCGCGAATGGCGGCTTCTTCCTGCGCAACATAATGAAACAACCCTTCATAGGCTTTTTCGGTTGCGTGGGTTGTCAGATCACCCTTCACATCTGGAACAAAGGGCATTTTCTTGTAGCTGGCCATCATTTTATCCAGAGCCTCTACCGCGCCAACCTCTGTCAGCGCCTGGTCGACGATGGGGCGGATTTTCGCCTTGATGTCGTCGCCTGACACGCGTGCCAGATATTGTGTCGCGGCGTCATCGGGACCCTGTAGAATGCCTTTGGCATCGTCCACACTCATGGCTTGAATAGCGTTGATGACAATCTCGCCACTGTCTTCCATCGCGCTTTCTGCGGCGCGGTTCATCTTTAACTCAACTTCCTCACCCAGACTGCCCAGGCCAACCTTGGACAACATGGATTGTACTGTCTTTAGCTGATCCGGCAGGGGGATATGCACGACAGGGTCGGTGTTGAACCCGTCTTTTACCCCCAGCGTATCGACGACCCGCTCGCTGCCGATGCGCAGAGCTTCTTTCAGCCCCTTGGTGATGTCGGCACTGCTGAGCCCGGATACGTCGGGCGCAGTGGACTGAGAGGAATTCAGATTCAGCAATGATTTCGCACTGTCCAAAAGGCCGGTTGCCTGAGCCGTAGACGCCGATGACAAAACCAATAAGCCAATCACCAGAAATGGGCCGCAGAATAGGAAAACACTTGGTAGGGAGCAGCTTGATTGGGGCGAAGAAGCCAAGGAGGTAAAGCGCATTGTTGGCGAACCCTTTCAGAACAAAAGACAGTGATTGCTGTTGCATCAGCCTAATCTATGTGCCCCTGAAAGAGAACTAATTTGAGCGGTTTCTGCTCTTACCTGGCATCGTCCCCACGCGATAGGTGACCCCGCCGCTTTAACAGGTTAGACTGCGAACAACTTATATTTTAGGGGGACTCTGGTGATGTCATTTTACAGCAAGATCACGGATGGCCTGCGGTATCAGGGCGGAATTAAGCACATATGTGTGGGCCCCCTGGTGGCGCTGGGTCTGGTTGCGGCGCCCATTTCGATGGCATGGTCTCAGACAAATGGGACGGCTGAAGTCGGGGAAACCGGCTCAACGCTGCCTTCTGTTGAGACCGCTCCCCCCGGGGGACTTCCTATTCTCAACAAACTTGGCGAGCAGATGAGTGGTTTGAATGAGACCATCGGCGCAATGGCCAAGCAGTTACAAGAGAAATCAGAGCAAATTCAGTTATTACAGGCGCAAGTGGAAGCGTCACAGAATGAACTGAAGGCGGCGAAAGCCGAAGGGAAACAGAATGCTGCCCTGATTGATGAATTGCAGAATAATCTGATCGCAGCGTCGGGCACGTTAGACACAGCGCAAAAGGATTTAGCGGAGTCACGTACGGTGATTGAGGATCTGACCGCCCAGGTCGATGTCGGAAAGTCCAATGCCCAGGCTGTTTCAGATTTGAAGGCAGATGTCGAAGCCTTGACCCAATCAAACAAAGCACTGGAGGCAAAGGCCGCGGAAGCCACGGCGGCGCTGGAGACGGCGCAGGCGGACCAGAAATCCAGCGATGACATGCTGGCCCAGGTTCAAATGGAGCGCGATGCCCTGGCGCGGCAACGGTTCTGGCTGTCAATTCTGGTGGCATTGTCTTTGGTCGGGGTCGCGTATTTGGCGATGCGGGGTCGCCAGTCCAGTTCTGATGATGCAGTAACCAAACCGAACTCTAAGTCCGACCAGAATCAGAATGCCAGCGACACCCCGGCGAGTAAGCCCGACACAACGGCAAAGGGCGCCGCGTCCAAATCAACTCCGAAAACCAGCGCCCCGGCGGAAAAAACAAGTAAAGCCAACAGCGACGACAAGACGTCATAGCAATGGTACGCAGATACCAGATGCGATAAGGGAGCATATGTGAAACTGGGTCTCAGAGTGATCCTGGCCTTGGCCTTCATGGTTGCGTCGATTGTTCCCTTATCGGTCTGGGCCGTTTGGGTGCGTTCAGCGGCATTGGACCGGGAGATTGAGGAAGTTAGGGACAGGCACCTGTTGCTCGCCCGGAATCTCAGTCTTGCCCTGGAGCGGTACGCCCAGGATGTGTCGGCGGTGTTTTCCCATGTCGTTGAAACTGATCCGGAATTGCGCGGGTCCCAACATTTGGGAACATTGTTGGCATCGCTCAGTTTTCGGCATATCTGCTTGATCGAAACTGACACGAAGCGCGTGGTTTCCGTTACGCCATCGGCCACTTACAGCATGGAAAGTATTGTTCTACCGCCTTTGGATCGGTTCATTGAAGTGGCGGAATATGGTCTTGGCAAACTGGTTTTCACCAATGTGATGCTGAATCCATCCGGCAAGCCGGCAATTTATCTGTTGAAGAAGATAGAACCTAATACGCTGGCGCTGGGGGAGTTGAGCACGGAATTCTTGCGAACAACCCAGCGTGCTGTGGCGTTCGGCGAGGGAGGGCATGCGGCTATTGTCGATGCCATCGGTCGTGTCGTAGGTCATCCCCGTGCGGATTGGGAAAGGGACTTGAAAGACCTGTCTGCCGTCGACCCAGTTGCTCGAATGATCAAAGGGGAAACCGGGGTCTCCAAGTTTTTCTCACCCGCCGCAAAGGAGGATATGATTGCGGGTTTCACAACCGTTCCCGCTACGGGATGGGGGGTGATGATACCTCAGCCGTATCGTGAATTGCAGGCCAAGGCCGATGAAGTGCAAAAGTCGGCCTATTTCATCGTCGCCTTTGGTGTTGGTTTATCCACTTTACTGGGGTTTGCCATTGGTGGCTTTATCGCCGGCCCGATTAAAGCTGTTTCAAAGGCTGCGGATCGCGTTGCGGATGGCGACGCCGATGTTTCTGTTTATGTTCCAGGCGGCATTGTTCCGGTGGAAGTAAGGGCGCTTACCAAACGGTTTAATGAAATGAGCATTGCCTTAAACAAGGCGCGGCAGGCCGAGGTCAGGGCCTTGCGTGCCGCGGAGGAAGCTGTTGAAGCGAAATCAGATTTTCTGACCCGGGTCACGCATGAATTGCGCACCCCGCTAAACACGGTGATCGGATTTTCCGGGATGATCCGGGATCAGACTCAAGGACCCATCAATTCGCCCGAATACGTCGAATATGGTCGTTACATTCATGATGGCGGCCAGCGTTTGCTGGAAATGGTGAATGATATCATTGCCTTTTCGCGTGTCGACAGACGAGGCGATGACGTTGCGCGTTCTGTTGTGGATATCACCGTAATCTTGACCATGGCAGTTGAAAAAGTTCGATCGATGGCAGGCGACGGGCAGATCAATGTTTCTTTATCTCTGGCGGAGGACCTGCCTGATCTTTGGGTGGATGAGGTGAAGTTTCGCCAGATCATTTCACATCTTGTGACGAATGCCGTTAAATTCACACCATCAGGCGGATCTGTTGTTATTGACGCGCATACAGGTCCTGCGGGCGGTGTGGAAATTGTGATCCGTGACACGGGAATTGGCCTATCAGAAGAACAGATACCCCTGGCGTTAAGCCCGTTTGGACAGATATCGACCCATCTTGCGCGGGACTATGAGGGGGCCGGGCTTGGCCTGCCGCTGTCGAAAATGCTGGTAGAACAGCATGGAGGAACGCTCACGATTCAGTCGACGCCGGGGCAAGGCACCATCGTCACAGTATTCCTTCCCCCGGAATGCGTCGCTGCATCAGCCTGAAACAAGATGTTTCTGTCAGTCTATTTTGGCATCCGTAATGGTCAATGCCTCTGCGCTTTTCGCCTGATCCTCCGGCAGGGTAACGGTGGTACCGGTTTCCAGGCTGGCTTGAACCGCGGTTACGTCAGAGGTTGCGATCAGAGCGCCTGATTCCACATCGAACATGCGATGCAACAGCCGCAAATGTTTGCGACCCACAGCAATAAAACCGCTTTCGACGCGGACCAACTCCCCCCCGCGCAGTTCCCGGATATACTGAAAGTTCTGACGCACAACGGCGATACGTCGGCCTGCTTTCTTGATTGAACGCGGAGAGACCCCGATCCCATGCAACAGGAACCATGTCGCCTGATCGAACCGTTCGATATACAGACGCGAATTCATCGATGATTCCGGGTCATACTCAGATGCCAGAACGGCACCACGGAATGTTTCGGTCCAACTGCTCATAAAGGATTCCTCCGGTTTTGGATCGATGGATGTGATTTCTGGACTTGTCTTAGCAAAGTTCAGCAGGTAGGGCCATGCCCCCTGGCGATGCGACTATGGATTTAGATCGGCCTGCCACCCTAACGCACCTGTGAATTGTAATTCAGCCATAAGACGAAAAAACCTTGGTGCCGGAAATCAAAATACCATAAGGCGCCAAACTGGCTATAGTGGGAAACCAAAGGGGAATCTCAGGCCAAGTACTGGCTGTTGGGAGATTTGTATGGCGGTAAGGCGGGTGCGTCAGAACCGCAATTGAAACGGCGTTCAGAGCGATTGTCTGGATGTGAATTGGAGAATTCTGGTGTCAGAAGCAGGTAAATCACAACACGTTCTGATATTGCGGAAAGCCGCCGTCCGGTTCGCGTTGTTGCTGATCATTTGTTCGGCACTGGGCGTCCTTGTTGAGCGTATGATCCTTCAGGACGCGCTGTTGCAGATGCGTGTCGAGGCGCAGAAAGAAATGGGCAGCCTAAGGATTTCTATTGAAGGTGTGCTGAATAACAACACACAGCGTGTACAAGGGCTCGTGGGCTATGTCGTTGACAGCCCGGATGTTTCTCAAGACAGTTTTTCCAGCGTAGCGAGTTTCTTAATCGGCAAAGATGAAGGGCTGATACGCAATATAGCTTTGGCTAAAGACCTGGTTGTTTCGCATATTTATCCGACCGCGGGTAATGAAGCGGCCCTGGGGTTGGATTATCGGAAAGATAGAATCCAATGGCCGACTGTTCAGCACAGCATCGAACAGAATAAGATAACGCTGGCGGGCCCTTTGGAACTTGCGCAAGGCGGAATGGGATTGATCACGCGCTATCCGATCTATCGCGACAATAGTCAAGGGAAGCCGGACCTTTGGGGAATAGCCTCGCTGGTTATTGATTATCAACGCTTTCTGGAAGCCATCCAGATATCCAGTTACTCACAAATCTATGATATCGCCTTGGTCGGCAGTGATGCGAAAGGAATGTCGGGTCCTCCATTCTGGGGAACCATGGAGGGTATGCCAAAAGCGCCCATTGATGTGGATGTCTACGTGCCTGGCGGAAAATGGGTAATCATTGCCGCCCCAAAGGGCGGTTGGCCGCGGGTTTCTTCAAAAGTCTGGTATATCGTGGCGGCATCCATTTTTGTGTTTTGCATTGGATGTGCCGTCATTCTGGGCACGGTCCGGTTTGAAGTTGCGATGGTTGAATCGGCACAGGAACTGGAATTGTCGCGCAATGATGCGGAATGGGCGCGCATGCAGGCTGAACAGGCCAATCGGGCAAAAAGCTTGTTCCTGGCCAATATGAGCCACGAATTGCGGACCCCTTTGAACGCGATCATCGGGTTTTCTGAGATCATGTCCCATGAACTGATGGGCAAGATTGGGAACGAGCGCTACAAGGCCTATGCCATGGATATCTATAACTCATCCAACCATCTGATGGAGGTGTTGAGTGATATTCTGGACATCACCCGAATTGAATCGGGGGATTTGGAATTGAATGAAACGGTGATCGCGCCAGATTATCTGGTTAAGTCGGCCCTGCGTCTGATCTCTGACCCTATGGATAAAAAGGCGGTGAAGCTGGAGGTGACAGTGCCAGAGGCATTGCCGAATATCTCCGTAGATGCCCGTTTGATGCGTCAGGTGCTGGTGAATACGATTCAGAATGCGATAAAATACACCCATCCGAACACGACAATTTCAATCACAGCCCATGTCCCGGAACAGGGCGGTGTCGCGTTTTGCGTTCTGGATCACGGCCCCGGAATTCCATCAGAGGATCTGGAGCGTATTCTGGAACCCTTTATTCAGATACGCCCCACCGCAGAGGTGACTTTTGAAGGGGCGGGCCTGGGCCTTCCGATTGCCAAGAAACTGATGGAAGTGCATGGCGGCAGCCTGAATATCGACAGTGTTGTCGGCCAATGGACTCGCGTGACCCTAACCATCCCCCCCAGTCGCATTGTCACCTGATCTGACCTGACAGATCGCGCCATCCCTGCAAAAGGATGCAATCTGAATAACCGTCCCCGACGTAGCATGAAAGAAGGGTCGTTATTCTGGCTTGCCGTGTGAAAGGGATTTGTATGTCTGATTTTTCCAGTGTCGGGTTTTACCGCTCGACCATCGTCACCGCTGTGGCCGCTGTGCTGCTGGGTGCCTTGATGCTGGCACCACCGACTTATGCATCGGATACTCAGAATCTGTGGCAGTCCCTGCAATCGGGCGGGCATGTAGTGCTGATCCGCCATGCGATTGCGCCTGGTACCGGTGATCCGGACACTTTCGATGTGAATGATTGCAGCACACAACGGGTGCTGTCCCAGGAAGGCCATCAGCAGTCAGACCGCATCGGCACCCTGTTTCGGGACAATGGCATCCAATCAGCACAGGTTTATTCCAGCCAATGGTGCCGCTGTCTGGAAACCGCACGGGGCCTGTCCTTGGGGGCGGTGCAGGAAATGACGGCGCTGAATTCCTTCTTTCAGAACAGGGGGATGCAGGGGCCTCAAACCCAGGCTTTGCGCGAATGGCTGCGCGAGGCACCGCTGACCCAGCCGACGGTTCTGGTGACGCATCAGGTAAACATCACCGCCCTGACCGGCCATTATCCGCAATCGGGAGAGTTGATATTTCTGCGCGTTGAAGAGTCAGGGGATGTGGTTCAGATCGGCACGATCCAGACTCGATAGAGCGTGTTTCAAATGTATTTAAGCTCATGCGGTCGCATGATGGTGGGATTATTCGTTAAGCTCATCCGGTCGCATGATGCAGGGAGTATTTATAAAGCTCATCCGGCCGGATGATGCTTATAGGCACCCCCACAATTCCGCCGGTGCGCGGTACAGGTCGCCTGCAATCTTGTCCGCCCGCGCCTGTGTCGCCGCATCGGGATTGGCCGGGTTCCGCTCCAGCGGGTTGGGCAGGACAGCCACCAGCCGCGCCGCCTGGTTCCGGGTCAGGTCCTTGGCGCTGACATTGAAATGCCGCCTGGCCGCCGCTTCCGCCCCATAAATCCCATCGCCCCATTCCGCGATATTCAGATACAGTTCCAGAATGCGCCGCTTGCTGAGCAGGAAATCCATCATCACGGCCATGGGGATTTCGATCACTTTGCGAATGCGGCTGCGGGCGGGCCACAGATACAGGTTTTTCACCACCTGCATGGTGATCGTGCTGGCCCCTCGGCTGGCCGCACCGGTTTCCTGTAATTCGTCCAGCACCTTGGACATTTCCGTCCAGTCTATGCCCCGATGGGTGCAGAACCGCTGATCCTCTGACACGATCACCGCCCACTGCAGGGCAGGCGCGATCTCCTCAATAGACACCCAGTCCTTATCCATCGGCGCGTCGCGCATCAGCATCAGTGGCGTGACCGGCACCGGCACCACGCCATAGATCAGGATCAGCAGCACCGGCAGCCCGATCAGGACCGCGGGAATGCCGATCAGCACTTTGCGACGGGTGACGCGCATTCACCCAGCCGCCGGCGTGACCGAACAGTAAATCTTGCGCACATCTTCTGTGCTGACCCAGTCAACCTCCGCCCCCAGCGGCACCAGGAAGGTCTCGCCCGCCGTGAAGGTCCGGGGTTTCTGTCCAGTCTCCGTCAGGGTGACCGATCCAGACAGCAGATGCATCAGCTCATACCGCTCAAACCGCACCGGCTTGCGGTTATAGGGCGTGGACTGCCACAGGCCGACGCTGAATTGCCCGGTCGCATCCTCATAGACCTCAACAGCTTGTTGTTCGGGGGCCGCCCCGATCAGGATATCCGCCCCCGGCCCAACAGAGGGCGCCAGCGGCAGGGCGGGATCAATCACCAGTCCCGATCCGTCATGGTCCACCCCCTCAAGGGTCCCGGCTGCGCCCTGTTCAAAGATCACATAGACCTTCTTGATGTTCCCCGTCTGATGCCAGGCACAGACCAGCCCCTTGGGCAGGAAGAAACTCTGCCCCGCCGACACCGTAATCTCCGCCCCCGACTCAAGGCGGATCGTCACCGCCCCTTCCAGCACGATCATAAACTCATCCACCGAATAGGGCCCCATCTGCGCCGTCCAGGCCGTACACGCCCAAATCCCTGCGGTCAGCCCCAGTGCTGGCACCTCCAACAAATCCACCCCCCGATGGACCGGCGCGCCGGAGGCAATGACAGAGGCCGGAATCTCCGGCAATACCGGTAGGTCAGACAGATCATGTGGAAACGAGATGATAGGCATGTGCGATGGCTCCCCAAAAGGCACGGATGATACGGCGCGATACTAATCGCGGAACGGGGAAAGAGCCATGCTTGGATTTTGGGGTGAATTGGGGGGGGAGGGATTGGACTTGCGATGTATGAGATGTCAATGAATCTAACGAGGGTAGGTATCTGCTATTTCTAGCTTTTTACAGGTTAGCGGTTGTAGTCAAAATTAAAAAAAGACTGTGTAAGTAGGACACAGACAAGACACAACTAACTCCCAGTGTCATGCCCATGGTAGCCTAGACCATTAAGCATTTCCCATTGACGGGCCCGCATGTGAACAAATGACAACAAGACACCAAGGATTAGACCAGCGACCACTAGCGCAGCCGAGGGGCCTACAGCGTCCGCAAAACTCAAGTCAATTGCGCTTTTTTCGTCAAGCGTCACTACCAGTCGTTCGATAGTGAAGATACCCATGTTAGCGGACGCACCACCAAAACAAACAATTCCACAAACACGCTGCCAGCCAATTATGTTTCTTCCTACTGATGGAAGATGAAAGTACCAGATCATCAGAGCGCAGATACAAAAACTGCTGATACATATCATGCACAATACCAAAGCTTTTACCGGAATGGTATCGACGAGACTTACATAACGCTGGGGGAAAAATGAGACTGCAATGACCTGCCCAACCAGCAATAGTAAGAACATCAGTGCTGAGCCGAAAAACAACTTAGCTGGACCACTCATTGAAATGCCCTATCTTAAAAGCCGCAATCTGGTCTCGACAATGAAGCTTAGTATTGAGACAATTAACAATCCAACTGCAAAGAAACCTGCTGCAATCGAATACCCTAAATAGCCTGAGTCAAGAAGTTTTGACGCAACAGCAGACGAAACCATTGCGAATAGGAAGGTCAACAAAGGCATTAAGTAAACAAATTGCTCTTTCAAGACACTCACAAAAGGTTCATAATCACATTCCTGGTCAACTTGCATAGAATTTTTTTTGTCTTTTGCTGCTCGATCGTGTTCTACTTTATGTTCTGCGGTCGCTCGAGCTTTTCTCTCCATTAAGCTGATTACTTGCCCATACGCATCTCGATTATTACTGCGACCATTGCGGGATGATCTACCTTTAATTGCCGTGTGACTGTTATCATCTCTATCAAATAACTTGTACAGTTCGTCCCCACTCCCAACTGCATAATCAGAGCCCAATGTCTTCCTCCCCAAGTATGAAACAGTCAACGTTGCAGCTGGTTATCATTAAACCCTTCAGTTTTTCAGCTTTTTCCAACGCTATTGTACATGATTCTTTTAGGTTCTCTATATCTTTCAAATCCATTGTTATATCAAATTTCTCGTCTACACCCTTTCTGGATACGTCCATAAGAAGCTTAAACACAATGATTGAACCAGCTACTTCGTTTCGATCACCATTAAACACAGGCCTTACATCAGTTAGTACCTTGCCGTCAATATACAACTCAGAATACTCGTAGCTCAAGTTCATCGATTTCAGGGCTATTCTTACAGCCTCTGAATTCAAAAGCTCGACAAATATAGGGGCGACCTTTTCCCAATCGTCGCTTGAGTACACTTTCTCCAGATCGTGGGCAGCGAGGGCGTCTCCAATAGCACGCACGGTGTCATGAGACGAAACACCTTTCCGGTCCTTAAGACCGGCCAAACCAACTAGGTGCCTAACGAAAATCGCTGCGACCTCGTCTCCGTAGATATCGTTTGCGATTTTACGGAGTGCAGACAGACGAACAATTCCTGGCTTCGCTGCTCCTACCGCATTTTTAAACTCATGAGCCTTATCAACACCCATTGCTACTATGCGTGCTAAATCATTTGCGTGCTTCTTGGTAATTTGGACGTCGACATCAGACATGGCTCAAACCCTTTAGCTCATAAGAATTAACCTTACCTAAGCTATAAGTTGGCCAACATTCCAACTTAGCAAGCTCATTATCCAGATCGGCAAGCGATCTAGAAGTAACGTGCATGATTATATTGTCTTATGCGGGTACATTCAAACGATACGAACCCGTAAGATTGATATTACGTTTCCAAAGGGCGTGAAACAGAAATTGGGAAAAGTGTTACGATGATCCTAGAAGCCAACAAGACATCTTCGGGTCGATTGGTTTGACCTCATTGACCGAAATACAGTGTTTCAACAACACCCTCCAAAACAAAACCCCCAGGTTTCCCTGGGGGTTTTGATGGTGGGCGCGGGAAGGATTGAACTTCCGACCCCTGCGATGTCAACACAGTGCTCTCCCACTGAGCTACGCGCCCGTCGCGGTGGTTTGCGAGTGGCGGGGGTGTATCACCGCCGTCCCTTGGCTTCAAGCGTTATCGCGGATGCGGGCAGCATGTCTGGTGCGGGGTATCTGGGGCTGGGGATCTGGGGCAGGGGATCTGGGGCAGGGGATCCGACCGGGGCGGAGTGCCCTCGCGACACAATTTATTTGGATGACTTTCTTGAGTAATGAAGGCGCTTGTGCTCCTATTCTGTCATTGGGAATGGCGATTGAGGGTCGCCCTTAGGGGGCTCGGGCGCCAGAATTGGGTCGTGCGCAGTGTTCTGGTTTTGCCTTGGTTTAGAGGTGCGTTGGTCAGAGTGCGCGTTCGAGGGATGAGGCTTACATGGTTTGGTTTCTTAAACTGCGACCTCACTTTGTCATGGTCGTAGCGGGTCTGTTCTTGTCGGGATGCGTAACGGCTGCCGATCCTCCTGCAACCCTTCAATCGTCCTTCCAGACCGCCGCCGGGCCTGTGCCTGGAAAGGAGGGCCGGTTCTCCGCGAATGCGGCCGACCCGGCGACGGATGGTCTGTTGCATGTCTATCGCGAAGATCTGTTCGTTGGCAGTGCGGTGGACTCGGCGGTTCGGATCAATGGCGATATTGCGGCGGCGTTCAGCCATGGCGCGGCGAGTTTTCCGATCGCGGCTGGCACATATCCGATTGCGATTTCCTATGGCATGGCCTGCGACTGGATTATGGCCGCGTCGGATTGCGCTGAAAACCCCTACCCCTATCAAGGCCAAGAAGCTGAGTTGACCATCCGTCCCGGCGAAGAGGTGTTCTTGGAGGTGAAGTCGATCAACCAACTGCCGGGATATATTTTTGTCCAGGCCCCTGCGGACGCCTTTCTGACGGGGCAGCATGCAGCAGTTGAAAAGCGGATCGCACGGATCGGCCCTGTTGCGCCGAGCAATGCAGAGCAGTTGGCCGCCTTTGAAGACAGCACGCTTAAGCCTGCGGCGATGGAGCGGGATAATCTGGTCATCTGGATCAGTGCGCTGGTTAAGGAGGGCGATTGGGTGGCGGCACTGCCCCTGTTCCAACGCCTCAATCAGTTGCCGGTGCCTGTTGACCCGATGGTCGACTATTATTGGGGCCGGGCGCTGGTTGAGAGCGGCGATACCCCGGCGGGTCTGGCGAAGCTGAACCGCCTTGCCCGGCGTCTCGACCCGTCTTCGCCCTATTACCAACCTGTGCTTCAGTTGATTTCACAGACAGAGCAGAGCTAATCGATGACAGTCAGATCTTTTCTTGCAGCCCTCGCCCTGGTGCCGGTTTTGTGCGCCCCCGCTATCGTCCCGGCCAGCGCACAGGATACAGAGCGTTTCAGTGGTGACGTCGCGCGCACAATTCAGGCGGCCTGTCACAGCTTTATCGTTGATGCCTTGCCGGATGCGGTGGCCTGGCTGCGTGAGGACATATACCAGAACAGCCCGTTTTGCAGATCGCTTGACGCGGCTGGCGATATGGAAGCGTTCGGTGAGACGGTTCAGGAAGCCTATAATCGGCTGGGCCCGGATGATCCGCGCCTGGATCTTGCGGGCCGGGTTGACCGTGATCTTGCGATTACAATCGAGTGCCAGAGCGAATATATGTGCATGGAGACCCGGTTGAAATTCCTGGGCTCCGATAATCCGGTGGATCAGGCGGCATATGACACGGTCAGTGCCTATTGCGATGGTCGGTATGGCTGCATCCAGGCTTATTTTAGCCGTTGGCCCGCGCCACTGCCGGCCCCAAAAGCACTCTCAGAGATCGCGATGGCGCGATTTGAGAAAGAAGTAGGCCCGCCCGGGCAGGCAGATATGCCTCCCGCTCAACAGGTTGCTTCCGCCCCGGAAATGTCATCAGAACAACCCCCGGCAGTTGATCCCGTCCAACCGATTTCGGCAGCCCCGGTAAGCCCGGCGGCTCCTGAGGAACCCGTGGCCTCGCCGACCCCAGCGGCCCCAGCGGAACTAGAGGCCCCGCCGACGGGTGAAATCTCAAAGCGGATCGATACGTTGAATGCGTCGCTGCAGTCGAATTGTCGATGCTCTCTCGCCGGGGCGCCATGTTTCGACAATCCCTATGGCCCGGTGCGGACGCATATTCAACAGGTCGAAGAACAGCGTTTGCGGTATTGCAAGGCTTGGGATGATCTGAGCCGGGGCGGGATCGCGCCGTCCGATCAGACTCAGGCGACGGCGGATCAATTGTCACAATTGTTAAAATCGGTGACCGACGCGGATGATCGCGGGGAGCAGATTATCCAGATCGCCATGGAAGATTTCGAAATCATCAAATATCGGGTTAGGAATAATTTGCCCTTCAAGCCGATGCCGGAGCGAGACAAGATGGTCGAGCAACTGGCTGCGGACCCGTCGCCCCCGCCAACTCAAACGGAGCAGACCGCGTCATCCACCGGGACAGACGGGACAGCGCAGTCTGACGAACCAGAATTCATCATGGGCCAACGCCAGGGATGGGAACAGGCCGGCGCCTTTTGCAGCAGCATCGGACGCCGTCTGCCGACCGTGGCCGAAGCGCGGGACCTGCGCACTAAAATTCCGGATGAGGATTGGTACTTTGGCCTTTGGACATCGGAAGCGCACTATGTCGACGCCTATGTCAAACGCTATAAGACGATGCGTCCGAATGGCCGCACCGAAGGCGAAGACCGAAGCTGGGAAGCCCGCGTTGCCTGCGTTCAGTAACGGAGGTTTGGTCTGAAAGGATGAAAGTCCTAATCGCCCTTGGGGGGCATGGTGGGCGCGGGAAGGATTGAACTTCCGACCCCTGCGATGTCAACACAGTGCTCTCCCACTGAGCTACGCGCCCTTGTGCAGCCTGCACGCTGTGCGTTTGCTGCGGCAGGGTGAATAGCACCGTGGGGCGGGTCCTTCAAGCGTTTGATCGGGGTGTGACAGATTTTTGTCTGTGGCCCGGATTTTGGCTCAGGGCGTGGTCCAGAACTGGTCTTTCAGGCAGGTCAGCACCGTTTCCATCCGCTGGGTCCAGGTATGGGTGCGGGCATAGTGTGCCTGGGCCGTGTGGCGGTCATCGTCGGTGCGTGCCATGGCCTGGTCTATGGCGGTGGCGGCCCGGTCTGCGGCAAAGGGCAGGGGGGTGATGCCCAGCGTCGTTGCCTGCGCCGGTGTCAGGAAGCGGCTGGGCTCTGTGACGACCGATGCGCCCCGCGACAGGCCATAGAAGACGCGCTCATGCGCGCCATTGCGGAAGCTGGGGCTGCTGTTGATCAGCACACGGGCGCGGCCCATCAGGTCGGCGGCGTCTTCAAAAGTGACGGCACCGCGATCTTCCATCGTGCCGGGCAGGGCGGTGCGCAGCGACGGGTCGATGACGCCGCAATAGACGATTTTGTGATGTTTCAGGCTGTTCAACAGGGCAATCCGGCGGGTGCTGATCAGATGGGATTCCAGATCATTGGTCGCCGCCAGCCAGTCCTGGGGGGACTTGCCGGGCAGGGCGGCCTTGCACAGGGCATACAGGGGGGCATCAGTCTCCCGCGCCGCCTCCACTGCCTGGGACAGCGCCTTGCGCAGGCCCGTATCGCTGCCGCCATGGCGGGTTAGGAAGTCGTCCTGGCTGGGGGCGCTGGTGATGTTGCCCACAAACAGGACGGGGATGTCGCGCTGGTCATTGGACAGGGGCGCTGGCGCTGGCGGGGGACCGGCATGGGGGAAGGGGATTTGACAGCGGCTGGGACAGGGAAAGTCGGCCAGAATGTCTGGGAAATCCCCATCCACCAGCCCCAGAATGCTGTGTTCCGGCATCGCCTGAATCTTTGCCATATGGCGCAGGGGGGAGTCGGTGATAAAGCTCATCCTGGGCAGGCGATAGGCATCATACAGGGAGCCATTCTGGACCCGATAATTCTCATTCGCGTTGATATCCAGCACGAAGCGGGGGCCTTTGAATTCCGCGATCATTTTCACCATGATGCGGTTCAGCCCCTCATTGGGGAAATCGCTGCGCAGATATTCCATGACCGACACGTCTGCATTTTCCAGCGCGGTGCGCATGCCGCGCCCCATATCCCAGATGGAGCTCAAGGGGGCGAAGTTGGCGATCAACAGGCAGCGTGGTTTGGTCATCATAAACTCCATCAGGAACCGCGACACCTTACACAGCGCCGGGGGATAATCCAATTGTGCTGGGCCAGGGGCCTGTTACTTTGCAGTCTCTGGCATGGTGCTTGCTTCTATTAGGGGCAGAGAGAGCGTTCGACACGGCTTGGAGAGGCCAGATGAGAGTTCTAACGATATGTGCCGCGTTCATTGTGTGTATGGCAATCGGGGGGCTGGGTCCGTCCAGCGCCTGGGCCAGTGCGGATCAGGAAACCAGGCCCCAGGCCGGTCCCTGTGCGGCGGCGATTTCCGTGGCGGAACGGGCGCGCAATATTCCGGTCCACTTGCTGCAGGCCATTTCCCTGACGGAAAGCGGCCGGTGGAGTGCGGATGATGATGCCTTTGTTGCCTGGCCTTGGACGGTCATGGCGGAAGGCAGGGGGCGATATCTGCCCAGCAAGGAAGCCGCCATTGCCGAGGTTCAGGCCCTGAAGGCCAAGGGCATCACCAATATCGATGTCGGCTGTATGCAGGTGAACCTGTATTATCACGGCAGCAATTTCGATGATCTGAACGAAGCCTTCGATCCCGTCCATAATGTGGCCTATGCCACGTCCTTCCTGATGGACCTGCGCCACAAGCGCAACAGCTGGACCCGGGCGGTGAAGGAATATCACTCCACCAATCGGGAGCGGCAGCAACTGTATCAGGACCGGGTCATGACGATGTGGGATGCCCTGAAAAAGGGCCGCCCGATCGCAGGTAAGGAGACCGGCATTGCAGAGGTCGGCCTGACCTATATGAGCAACGCCCAATGGCCGCCCAAGAATTACCATCAGCAAAAACAGCTGGAAGCCGCAATCCGGGGCCGCGTGATGAGCGGATCCGGGCAGTTTTAAGGCTATTTCGCCTGTGGCTCTGATCGACCGGCCGACTCTCTGTCGCGGTCATAGTGCTGAAGGCGCGGCATGTCGGGCAGCCAGGATTCCCGACGGATGGTCCATAATTCATAGGTGGGTTTAAACTGGTCCGGGGCATCCAGGGACCCCAGATTGACCTCAATTTCATCCTCACTGACGGAAAAGACCGATGCGCCGCAATGCGGGCAGAAATATCGCCCTTCATAGGCGCCGGTCTTCCCCTCTATGGTGACAGCCGATTGTGGAAACACGGCGGATGCATGGAACAGTGCCCCATGATGCTTGCGGCAATCCATGCAATGACACAGGCCAACCCGATAGGGGTCACCAGAGGCCACAAACCGCACTTTCCCACACAGGCATCCGCCCGTTACGTCGGACATCTCGCCACTCCTTCCAGGGAATTTGCCTATATCTTAGGGGGAAATAAGGCGGGATTCCAGATCTTCATTGCATCGCTGTAGCGGATGTCTTGATCGACGGGGCGATGCGCCGCACGATGCGGGGACGGAGGATGATCATGACACAAATTGATGTTGATGGATTGCGGGCAGACACGCCGGGCTGTGGCGGGGGAATGGCGCATTTGAACAATGCTGGGGCTGGCCTGATGCCGCGCCCGGTGCTGGAAGAATTGACCGGCCATCTGGTGCGGGAAGCAACCGTTGGCGGCTATGAGGCGACCGCCCTGGTCGCACCCAAGATGGAGGCCATGTATCACAGCGCCGCGCGGCTGATTGGCGGCAAGGCCAGCGAAATCGCCTATTTGGAGAATGCGACGCGGGCCTGGGACGCAGTGTTCTATGCTTTTGATTGGCAGCCTGGCGACCGTGTTGTGACGGGATCCAGCGAGTATAATTCCAACATGATTGCCTTTCGCCATGCACAGGATCGCTATGGTATTGAACTGGTGCTGGCCCCGGATGCGGGGGATGGCACGGTTGATCCGGATGGGCTGGAAGCAGTGTTGGATGACCGGGTGCGGCTGATCTGTATCTCCCACATGCCGACCAATGACGGGCTGATCAATCCGGTTGCAGAGATTGGCGCGATTGCTAAGCGCCATGGTATTCCCTTTCTGCTGGATGCCTGTCAGTCGGTCGGGCATATGCCGGTCGATGTCAGCCAGATCCACTGCACCATGTTGTCTGCGACTGGGCGGAAATACTTGCGCGGGCCGCGTGGGACGGGGTTCTTATGGGTCCGGGAAGGCTGGATTCCGCGCCTGAACCCACCCTTTCTGGACAATCGCGCCGCCAAATGGACGGGGGTTGATCACTATGAAGTCGCCCAGACTGCACGGCGGTTTGAGAACTGGGAAAGTTACATCGCGGGGCGTCTGGGCCTTGGGGTGGCCCTTGATTATGCACACAGCATCGGGATGGCGGCGATCTGGGACCGCCTTCAGGCCCTTTCTGCGCGATTGCGAGATGGGCTGTCCGATTGCCCCGGTGTCACCCTGCATGATCGCGGCACGGCCAAAAGCGGGATTGTGACCTTCACCAAGGCCGGGCTGACCTCGGCAGAGGTTTCAACCCATCTGAGGCTGCAGCATCGGATCAACACATCGGTCTCAGATGTGCAGTTGACCCGGGAAGCTTTGATCGCCAGCGGGGTCCCCAATATGGTTCGGGCATCGCCCCATGCGTATAATACAGAGGCAGAGGTCGACGCCCTGATCGCGGCGGTTAATGCTTTGAAATAATGTTGTGTTCGGGACCAAACGGGAAGCCGGTGATATCTTCGGCCCCGGTTTCGGTCACGATCAGGATGTCATGTTCGCGATATCCCCCGGCGCCGGGCAGATGGTCTGGCAGCATGATCATTGGTTCCATGGAAACCACCATGCCGGGCTGTAGGGTGGTATCAATATCCTCGCGCAGTTCCACACCCGCTTCGCGCCCGTAATAGTGGCTCAAGACGCCAAAGCTGTGGCCATAGCCAAAGGACCGGTATTGCAGCAGGTCCCAGCCGCGATACATATCGTTCAATTCAGCGGCGATATCGCAACAGCGTGCACCGGGCTTGATCAATTCAATGCCACGGCGGTGAACCGCACAATTCTTTTCCCACAGGTCCAGTTCCACATCGGTCGCTTGCTCACAGAACAATGTTCGTTCCAGGGCTGTGTAGTAGCCAAAGATCATGGGGAAGCAGTTCAGGGACAGGATATCCCCGGACTCCACAATGCGATTTGTGACGGGGTTGTGGGCACCGTCGGTGTTAATGCCTGACTGGAACCAGGTCCAGGTATCCATCAATTCCACATAGGGATAGGATGCGGCGATTTCCCGGATCATGGCATTGGTCGACGCGATGGCAATCTCATGCTCTGGCACACCGGCCTGCACGGCCTCGACCAGGGCGGCCCCGCCCAGATCAGCAACCTGCGCGCCTTTTCGGATCAACACATGCTCCTCAGCCGATTTGATAGAGCGCATCCACATGGACGGCTGGCCGACATCCACGAATTCAACCCCTGGCAGAGCGTCTTCCAACTGCTTGCGGGTGTCTAAGGTGACGTGATCGAATTCGATGCCCAGGCGCTTGGTGCCCTTGGTCAGGGATTGGATCGCGTAATAGTAATTGTCCCGCCGCCAGTCGGTATAGGTGATGTTGTCGCCTGCCGTGCGGCGATAGGGTTGCCCGCCATCGATCCCGGCGGAAATGGACGTGGCCTTTTGGTGGTCAATGACAAAGCCGAACTTGCGCCCGAAATAGCAATACAGGAACCCCGCATAATAATTTATGCAGTGATAGGATGTGAACAGACAGGCATCCACATCTTCCTTTGCCATCCAGTCCCGCACAGCATCCTGGCGTCGTCGCATCTCTTTCTCAGAAAAGGGGGAGTAGGTCTTGTCCCCATTATGCCAGGTTACCAAACGCGCCAAGTCATCGGACATAGAAACCCCTGTCGTGGTTATCGAATTATTCTAGCTTTGTTTCATGGGAAGGGAGGCTCGCCAAGTGGTTTGTGATCGTGCCATATGCGGATTCGAAAACCTGTCTTTGATTTAACAGGTTAGTCATGGGTTTCTGCCTGAGTTAAATCAGCAATTCGCTCCGCCATCATGATGACGGGAATGTTGGTATTGGCACAGGGAATCGATGGCATCAGGGAGGCATCGCAGACCCGCAACCCAGTAACCCCATGCACACGGCCTGACGCCGATGTGACCGCCATTGGATCCTCAGACGATCCCATACGACATGTGCCTGACGCGTGCCAAGTGCCACCGACATGCCGGCGGACAAAGTCGGTCATCGCATCGTCGTCTTGCAAGAGGGCATGAAGGGTGGTGCCCAATGTGATGGTGCTGTGAACCAGGGGCGCGCGCAAAGGCCCAGCGATATCCAACAATGCAGACAGGGCACCCCGCTGCAAAGCGTTCCAAAGACCGGGACTGGCGATCTTGGCAACACGCGGGGAATAACTGGACGGGAAAACAGTATCGCGGAATCCGGTCATATGGGGGTCCAGCAGTGCTTGTGCGCCCAGGCGCAGGGAGAGCTTTAAACGATCAAGGTCTCGATCATCCGATAACATCTGGAAATCAACCACGGGTTCGATCGCGGGATCTTGCGAGGTTATTTTCATATGACCGCGCGAATAGGATTTATTGACCCAGAAGAACAGCCCCCCCATCCGATGTCCCACGGAATGCCAGCCGGACCGGGATAGGATGGCCCCATGCATATCGCCTTGCGGTGTTCCGGGCAGACCTGAGGAAAATCGCCAAACGGATTGTTCGTGATGTTCTCCAGGATTGGTTTCGCGCATCTTGCGGGGCAAATAGGCGGCAAGGGCGATGGACGGATGTTCCATAAGATTGCGCCCAACACCGTTGAGGGGCGCAACGACAGGGATGTTCAGGGCGCTCAGGTCGTCTGTGGGACCAATACCGGATCGCATCAGCAAGGCCGGGGAATGTATCGCACCGGATGCGACGATCACCTCCTTTGCGTAGATTGACTCCGACACGCGCCCGACAATCTGTGCCCCAACCGCTTTCTTGCCTTCAAACAAAACACGCGCGGCGGTGCTGTCGGTGATTATGCGCAGGTTTGGGCGCCGGCGGACCGCCGCTGTCAGGTAAGCCAGGGATGTCGGCTGTCGATCTCCGGCATCGCTGATGGCGACGGCCCCGCGAAAAGTTCCATCCTGCCAGGGTCCGTTCTGATCGGGTCGTATCGGGTATCCTTGTTGATCCAGGGTTTGCATAACACGATCGACAAAGGGCGATATCTGCGCATCTGTAATCCGCCGGATTGCCAATGGCCCCTCTTTTCCATGCAGCGGGCCATCAAAATCGCGGTCGCTCTCGATCTTACGGAAATAGGGTAGGCAATTCTCCCAGGTCCACCCGGTCGCCCCTAATGCATCCCATTCATCATAGTCCGATGGCGCGCCGCGATTGGCCATCAATGCGTTAATGGCAGAGCCGCCGCCGAGTATCTTCCCCTGCTCATAACGTCGGGGAATGCGTGGTGGGCGGTTTGTGCCCATCAATGCGGTCAGGCTGTTCCAGATGTTGCGGGTGTCCAGATAGGCCCGTCCGGGATAGCGACTGCGAATATCGTGTGGGACGTCATCCTGGTTGATACTGCGACCGGCCTCAACCAGGACGACGGTGCGTTTCGGGTCTTCGGACAGTCTGGCAGCCAAAACGCAGCCTGCAGAACCACCACCCAGGATCAAATAATCGATTGTCATGCGAAACATCCCCCATGGATTGGATTCTGCGTTGCTGCCAGAACATGCCTAACAGTGTCAATTCAGGCCTTTGCCGCGAATTCCGCATCCACTGCGTCGGCAAGCTGTTTCAGTGAGGTGAAATGTAAGTCTGGCTTGGTGAACGTTTCGGGGGTGGGGGTGCCGCCATAGCCTTCCTGGTCGTGGCGACGCTCAATCCAGCATGTTGTATAGCCAAGCCGCATGGATACCCCGATGTCATGATACTGGCTTTGTGCCACATGCAGAATTTCTGATTGTTTGTAGCCAAACGCGGATTGGCGACCCTTGTTAAAGGCAAAGAACTCCGGGTTGGGCTTGGTACAGCCGGTGTCGTCACAGGTGACGCTGTCATGGAAGGGATTGCCCAGCGTATGGGAATGACCCGAAAATACGGTTCGATCTCCATTGGTCATCGCGACAAGGCGAAAGTTCTTACGAAGACGGGCCAAAGCCTCAACGGAGTCTGAAAAAGCGGGCCAATGGAAAATTCCTGCCTGAAAGGCACGCGCCGTCGTTTCGTCATTCTTAAAGCCAAGCTCATTGGCCACAGCCAGATAGACATCCTTCATGGCGGCGGAGGAGCGCCCATAGAATTGATTGCGCGCTCGAATATAGGGTTCGAAAATCTCGTCATCCGTCGCGGCGGCTGCTTTTTCTCCCCCAAGCGCGCGGAAGCCATTCAAGACGCCAGCCTCGAAGTCAATTAAGGTTCCGATAACATCAAATGTCATCACTTTAAAATCGGTGATTTTCATCGCTTCATTTCCTTGTAAGTAAAATGTCTTATTCAAAGCTGCCTTATTTGAAACTGACTGCGGAACGGCTTTCTTCGCAATTGAAAAAAAGTTCTGATCGGTATTACATCATGTAATGACAAAGCTGCGACGATCAGTGCCTTCAATGAACGGGCTCTTCACTTTTGAGGCTGCGGGTCGCTGTGGCAATTTCTCAAAAGCGGCAGAGGAGTTGAATGTAACACCGGCCGCAGTCAGTCGGATGATCTCCCGGTTGGAGGATCATCTGGACAGCCCCCTTTTCTTGCGCCGCCCCGGGGGTGTGGATTTGACGCCGGCGGGTCAGATCCTGTTCGATGCCATCGCACGGGGCTTTTCCGGTATCGAAAATGCGCTTCGGGAAATCGAAGACCGGCGGGGTGGGGTGGAAACCGTCACCCTGTCTGTATCTACAGCCTTTACCACGCATTGGGTGATGCCGCGGATGACCCGGTTCAAGGAGGCTTTTCCAGGGGTTGAACTGCGCTTCCATCTGATGATGGGTCCCATTGCCGGGACAGTGAATGATGTCGACCTTGGAATGCGCTATGCAGACGGTGCGGATTCCCGGCATGAAGCCGCCTATATCATGCCGGAAATTCTAATCCCGATTTGTACGCCATCTTATTTGGAAAGTCATAGGACCAGCGGGCAGGGCACCAAGCGGGCTCCAATCTCAACCATCAATCTCAGCGATGCGCAACCGGACTGGTCCAGTTTCTTTACCTCGGGCAAGCAGGGGGAAGTTGATCATTCAATGGTCTTTTCAGACTATGCCATCGTTGTCCAGGCAGCCCTGCTGGGCCAGGGGGTTGCCTTGGGCTGGTTGAATGTTGTTGCCCATTGGCTGCGCACACAGGCATTGGTGCCTGAACGCAATCAGGTGCGGATTACGGATCGAAAATGCCAGATGCTGCGCCTGCGCGACAAACCCACACGGTCAATCGTGATGAAGGTGCAGGATTGGATTATCACTGAGTTGCATAAGGATATGCGGGCGGTGGACACCCTGTATCCCGAACTGGATCTCGCTAACCTGCTTTAAATGTAACCGTCGGTCTTCAGACTGCGGAACTCTGATTTGGCAACGATGATATGGTCGTGCAGTCGAATATCCACTTTGGACAGGGCGTCGCGCACATCGCGTGTCATGTCGATATCGGCTTTGGAGGGGGTCGGGTCGCCGGACGGGTGATTATGCACCATGATCAGGGCGCTGGCCCCCAATTCCAGGGCACGTTTCACAACTTCGCGGGGGTATAGCGGCGTATGGTTCACGGTGCCGCGCTGTTGCACCTCGTCTGCCATCAGGCGGTTTCG
Source organism: Hwanghaeella sp. 1Z406 (assembly GCF_048892425.1). Classification (NCBI taxonomy): domain Bacteria; kingdom Pseudomonadati; phylum Pseudomonadota; class Alphaproteobacteria; order Rhodospirillales; family Aestuariispiraceae; genus Hwanghaeella; species Hwanghaeella sp. 1Z406. Next base: position 95,837 of record NZ_JBLZHU010000007.1, on the reverse strand, counting down.
ATTGTCCAGGAACAACAGCCGGAACTGTTCGATCTTCTCTCGACCCATCGCAGCGCGGCAATAGTCCACCACCGCCTGCCAGGAAGAAAGCACATGCGCGCCTTCAATTTCCTGGCGCAACAATCGAATGACGGACTGTTGTACAATCTTTAATCCGACGACAGAGGTCTCTCCCAGGCCGGGCTCGGCGGCCAATCGTGCCGTATCCGCCGACAAGACACCGCCAAAGCTGCCAAACTTCGTGATCAGGGATTTTGCCAGGGGTTTAACATCGCGGCGCGGAATGGTCTGGCATAACAAAAGCTCCAGCAACTCATAGTCTTCCATATGCGCGCCCATGTCCTTCAGAAAGCGAGTTCTAAGGCGCTTTCTATGCTCCAGGTGGTGGGGCTTTTCAGGTTTATCCACCCGGGGAGCATCATCGGTCATAGAAGGGGCATCCCGCGTTGTGCGTTGGTCCGGTCAGAAGGTCTGACTTACAGGTAGGGGGGCTTGTCCCAGCCTTTCGGGGATTTCGTGAAAATCTCCACGCCCGTGCCGGTCACGCCGATGGAATGTTCAAACTGGGCCGACAGAGAGCGGTCCTTGGTAACAGCCGTCCAACCATCATCCAGGGTTTTTACGGGGTACTTCCCGGCATTGATCATCGGCTCGATGGTGAAAAACATACCCTGTCGCAGTTCGATTCCGGTATCGGGCTCGCCATAATGCAGCACGCTGGGGGCATCATGGAAAACGCGGCCCAATCCATGACCACAGAAATCCCGCACGACAGAGAAGCGCTGAGCCTCTGCATAGCGTTGAATGATATGACCGATATCGCCCAGGCGCATACCGGGTTTTACCGCTTCGATCGCCATCATCATGGATGTATAGGTGACATCGATCAGCTTCGTTGCCTTGACCGGCACCTTGTCGCCCACTGGGAACATGCGGCTGGTATCGCCATGCCAGCCGTCCAGAATAACGGTGATATCAATATTGATGATATCGCCATTCATCAGCTTCTTATTGTCATCTGGTATGCCATGGCACACGACGTGATTGACGCTGGTGCAGATCGATTTTGGAAAACCGCGATAGTTCAGCGGGGCCGGAATGGCACCATTATCTGTAATGAATTCATGGCACAGACGGTCCAGTTCGCCAGTCGACACGCCGGGCACCACATAGGGCGTGATAAAGTCCAGCGTTTCCGCGGCCAGACGTCCGGCTTGGCGCATCGATTCAAAATCTGCCGCGTCGTGCAGTTTAATGCGGCCTGCTTCGGTATTGTACAGCATGTCAGTCATGATCCGTTGCTTGATTGCGCGCGGGGTCAAATGGAAGCAATCCAGATCCCGGCAGCGCAAATTGTTAAAACGCGCGGGGCTAGACCCGCAGCGGTACAGGAGAGTTAAGTTTTATGCCCTCTGGCGTCACGATGCAATCATAGCATAATGCTTCGACCCCTGCAGCCTTTGCTTGCGCAAAGGCCACGGCATAAGCGGGGTCGATATCCTGGGCCAGGCTGAAATGGGTGCAATCGCTGCGTTGTACAAGATACAGCATCACGGCGCGTGCGCCTTCTGAAACAATATCAGACAGTTCCGCCAGGTGCTTGGCGCCTCGTTCGGTCTTTGCATCCGGGAATTGCGCCGCTGCCGGGTCCGGGCCGTCGGGGCGGCGCAATGTCACACTTTTAATTTCAACATAACAGGGGGACCGTTCCTGGTCTTCCAGCAACAGATCAATGCGACTGTTACGGCTGCCATAGCGGACCTCGCGGCGCATATCGCTGTAGCCCGATAAGGGTTTGATCTGGCCGGTACGGATTGCCGATTCAACGATACGATTGGCCAGATTGGTGTTGATGCCTACAGCTGCGGGACCGTCTGGACAGACTTGTGTCGCAATTTCCCAGCGCCAGGCCAGTTTCGCCGTCGGGTTTCGATTGGGCGATAACCACACCCGGCTGCCGGGATCGGCCAATCCCATCATGGAGCCCGGATTGCCACAATGGGCGATCCCTTCGCTGCCATCGGGAAAGGCGATATCGGCCAGAAATCGTTTGTAGCGCTTGATCAGGCGGGCTTCGATCAAGGGTTCCGGATAGCGCAGCGTCATCCTTCGGCGCGAACCTGTTCGACAATTTCCTGAAGTTTTTCATAGGGGACATACCCCCCAACGAAGTTCTTGCCGATCACCATTGCCGGTGTTCCGCGAATATCCAGGCTTTCCGAAATACTGCGGATCATGGCCAGATATTGCATCACTTTCGGGGCATTCATGTCGTCTTTCAGTTGTGCAACATCCAAGCCCACTTCATCGGCGATATCAAAGATGACCTCGTCGCTTAGCTGACCCTGATGACCCATCATGGCATCATGAAATTCCAGGTATTTCCCCTGCTCCTGTGAGGCAAGCGCCGCGCGGGACGCAACCAAAGAGGCCGGGCCCAGAATGGGCAATTCCGCGAAAATGACCTTCAGCTTTTGGTCTTCTTTCATCAACTTTTGCACACCGGGATGGAGGCGTTTGCAATAGCCGCATTGATAGTCGAAAAATTCCACCATCACGACATCGCTGTCATCCGCGCCGAAAGTGGGCGTTAAGGGACTGGCGGTCAGTGTCGGGACCACTTGATCAATTATGCTATCGCGTTGTTGCTCCTTGGCGGCCTGTTGCCGTTCTTCCAAGGACCGGATTGCCTCCAGGATTACTTCTGGATTGGCCATCAGGTAATCATGAACAATGCCTTCGATACGCTGACGTTCTGCCGGGTCAACCGCATCCTGCGCGCGCGCTGAGGGGACGGAAATGGCGACCATTGTCACAAGCGCCAGCATCGCAAGACACAGCGCGCGATAGGGGTTTCCGATTGCCGCATGAAGGGGTTGTCGTATCATTGACTAAAGATTCCTGTCTGTAGACTTCACGTTTATAAGGTTTAATTTATCATGGGTTTAGTTGGAAATGCAGGCTGGGCCAAGTCTTTCAGTCACCCACCTGTGCATTGTCACGAAGCTTTGATCATTCGCTATTTATCATCCGCGCGATAGATGATGTCTTGCGCCTGAATCCAGGAAGCTGATTCCTTTGGCAAGGCTTCCATCGCCCGTGTCGCCAGCGCCTTGGCCTGTTCTTTCTCGCCTTTTCGATGGGCAACCTCCGCCTGGGTCAGCAGGACCATGCCGGTTTCTCCGCGATTTTGATGCGCCTGCCCTTTGACGTTCCATGCACGGATCATGTCGGGTTCATACGACAGTGCGATATTGGCGTTATCCAGGGCTTCCTGAACATTCGCCTCGCCGCCAAGCTGCAACAGGGTCTCGCCCAAGGTCGTTCGAACCAATGCCGCCCAGGGAAGGATCTCTATGGCGGCGCGATAGCTTTCTGTCGCCTCCGCCAGTTTTCCTGATCGTCTGAGGATATCGCCTTTGGTCTCCAGGAAGAAAGGATCCTTGGGACTGTCCGCCAACAGCGTATCAATCTCCTTCAAGGATTCGTCCAGCTTGAACAATTCCATATAGGCGATGGATCGGGCGTAATGAGCGGGAACAGAGGTATCGCTGACGGGATAATCTCTCAGCGCGTCTTTTGGCGTCAGATAAGCCTCCAGTTTTGCGCGCATACGCAGATGCACAGCTAAATATTCCGGGGGCAGCTTTGCGGCACTGACGGGGGAGGTGTCGACATGGTTCTGAACAAAAAGGATGCGGTCTTCGGTCAGCGGGTGTGTGCGGGTATAGGGATTGGCCCCTGCACTGTATAGGCGGTCTTGGGATTGCAGGATATGCATGAAATCCAACATGCCTTTCGCAGAAATTCCCGCTTCGTCCAGAAAGGTCATGGCGGCCTGATCTGCCGCCTGCTCGTTGGCGCGGGAATAGGACAGAAAGCTGCGTTCCCCGATTTGTTGGCCCAAGGTGGCCCCTGCCGCAGCGGCCTGCCCATCGCCGGTTGCCAGCGCTGCGCCCAGTCCCAACAGCATGCCCGCAATGGCAGCAGCCTGCGCATTCTCGATAGTGCCCTTGAATTTTGATAAATGTCCGCCAGTAATATGGCCCAATTCGTGCGCCAGAACGCCGATTACCTCGCCGGGCTCATCGGCTGTGATTAAAAGACCCGTATTGATAAAAATGCGCTGTCCACCTGCCACAAAAGCATTCAGACGGCTGTCATTAATCAGATGAATCTGGATCGAACTGGCATCTACCCCTGCAGCCTCAAAAATGCGTTGCAGATAAAACCGAATGGTGTTTTCAACTTCGGTGTCGCGGATAAAACTGATATCTCGGCCTTGCGCATGCGCCGGGGAAAAAGGCACACTCCCAGCGACGCTTGAAAACAGAATTGCCAAGCACAGGAAAACGCGCGTTGCGACGTTTGATACCCGACGCCGCCCCAGCGGCATTTTAAGGAGGAATTGCATCCTTGTTTGATGCTCCAGCCAAAAGGTCCATGGCCGCACCCGCGACCCCGTTCGCTTCTAACGTAGTGTGTTCCCGCAGCAGGTTCAAATGGCGATTGCCAAAAACCGTGGCGGCGATGCTTGCCAGCGCTTTGGTTTTGCAAGGATGCACGGGGACCACGGATGTCGAATATGGCGTTGCGGGCTATGTTCGCGGTTTCTTTGGTGGTGTTGTTGCGGAAGAACCAAATGCGGCCCTGATCGGGCGGGATGTTCTGACTGCTGGTGGAAATGCGGCAGATGCGGCCGTGGCGATCAGTTTTGCCCTGTCGGTCAGTTATCCTTCTGCGATCAGCCTGGGCGGCGGTGGCGTTTGTATTGTGCATGATGGGGCGATTGGCGTTACCGAAGTCATTGATTTCATTCCGCCCGCTGGAACCGGTGCCGGGGGTGATCGACCGTCTGCCATTCCAACACTGGTGCGGGGAATGGCTGCCCTGCATGCGCGCTATGGTCAGTTTCCCTGGTCTGGGGTCGTTTCCCCCGCAGAACGCATGGCGCGGTTGGGGCATCGTGTTTCCCGGGCGCTTGCGGTTGAAATGTCGCGGGCTGCTGAGCCGTTATATGGTGAACCTGCTGCACGTGCCATTTTCGCCCCGTCTGGTCGGCTGGTCGGGGAAGGTGATATACTCAGCCAACCCGAATTGGGTGCTGTGTTGGGACAGATACGGGCCGGAGGAGCAGGTACCTTTTATAATGGGGCCATGGCCCGTCGGATTGTGGATGGCGTCCAACAGGCTGGGGGAAGTTTAACATATGAAGAATTGCGCAATTACACCCCGACATGGCGTTTGCCGCTGATCGTTCCCTTTGGGGATGATGAGTTAAATCTGGCCCCACCACCGGCTGCTGCTGGTCCTATGCTGGGCGTGATGTGGCGTATGTTGATTGACGATGACCGCTATGCCGATGCGGCGCCGGAAGAACGCGCGCATCTGCTGGCAGAGGTGATGAAGCGGGCCGCCGCAGATCGCAAAACCTGGCTGGGAGAGGGATATTCATCGACCCTGCCGTTGGAAGATGTGCTGGATCCGGATCGCGTTGCTGGATTGATGGCGAATTATTCACCAACCCGTGCAACACCCGGTGCAGAGCTGGATCCAAAGGGCCGGCAATTGGCGGAGGTGATTTCTGGCACCGGTTTTGTGGCGGTGGATCGCAACGGGATGGCGGTTGTCTGTGACCTGACGCTGTATAACCCGTTTGGCACCGGACGGGTGGCACCGGGGACGGGTATTCTGCTGGCCGCAGCGCCCGGTTTGCGGGGGCGCAATCCCCTTAGCCTGAGCCCTGCTATGGTCATCAATACCGGGACGTTAACCTTTCGGTTTGGGCTGGCCACGGGCGGCGGGCCATTAGCCCCGGCATCCAAGATACAGATCATGGCTGATACCCTTTTGGCCGGAAAACCTTTGGATACGGCCATATCGGAGCCACGTTTCCTGGCGGTTGATGTTCCAGATGCCGTGTTGGTGGAAAAGGAAGGGGGCGACGATTTAGCCGCATCCCTGACGGCACGAGGCCATCCTGTTTCGCGGCTGACCTGGCCTGGTCAGGCCTCTGCAATTCATTGTCCCAATGGGGTGACCGGGTCCAGCAGTCGATCCGCCCTGTGCCGTGTGGTGCATGACAACCGGGGCTACGGGCTTTCATCCTTCTCGGATGAGAGTGGAGGCTAAGGGTCGCGATGGTGTTAAAAGTTGGCAGTCGCGGGCATATTCCCGCCTTTATGGTAATGGAAGTCATGCGCGCCGCAGCGGAGCGGGAACAGCAGGGGGACGCGGTCTTTCATCTGGAGGTCGGCCAACCCGGAACGCCTGCCCCAAAAGGCGTTATCGCAGCCGCCCATAAGGCGCTGGATACGGATCGGATTGGCTATACGACAGCTTTGGGCATTCCAGACTTGCGCGCCGCGATTGCCGGGCACTATCAGGATTTTTATGGTATTTCCGTTCCCGCCTCTCAGGTTGTGGTGACGACGGGTTCATCCTGCGGCTTTATCCTAAGCTTTCTGTCGGCCTTTGATCCCGGTGATCGGGTGGCCCTGGCGCAGCCTGGATATCCCTGTTACCGACACATTCTAAATGCCCTGGGCATTGATCCGGTGATGCTGCCAGCAGGACCCAAGGAACGGTTTCAGCCGACCCCGGCCCTGATTGAAAAGGCCCTGGAAGAGGGTCCGCTGGACGGCTTGATCGTTGCATCTCCATCAAATCCAACAGGGACGATGTTGGACAGACAGGCAATGCAGGATTTGCTGACTTGCTGTCGTGACAATGGTATTCGCGTCGTGTCTGACGAAATTTATCACGGGATCTCCTATGGCATGGAGCCCGTCACAGCGGCGCAATTGGACCCTTCGGCAATTGTAGTGAACAGTTTTTCAAAATACTTCTGTATGACAGGCTGGCGGCTTGGATGGTTGATTGTGCCGCCGGATCTGCTGCGGGCGGTGGAAAGCCTGGCGCAGAACCTGTTTATTTCCCCCCCGACCCTTAGTCAGCTTGCCGCCGTTGCGGCCTTTGACTGCCAGGAGGAATTACAGGCCAATATTGAACGCTATGCGGAAAATCGGCGCTTGCTGTTGCAGGAATTGCCGAAAGCCGGGTTTACAGATCTGGCCCCATCTGATGGGGCATTCTACATCTATGCGGATGTCAGCGACCGGACCGATGACAGTGTGGAATTCTGTGCCCGTATCCTGAAAGAAACCGGCGTCGCGATCACGCCTGGATTGGATTTTGATGCCGTGCGGGGCAATCGTACGGTGCGGTTTTCCTTTGCAGGCACTAGGCAGGAAGTGAGCGCCGCTGCAGAGGCGCTTATAGCCTGGTCAAAGGGCTGACACGACCGTCGCATTAATACATAACATGACCTGTGAATAACCACGCACCACCCTAACTGGCGCGGAACGGATTGCCGATCACGATGCGATAGAAGCCATGGCTGTCGTCCAGACCAGTCAGTTTCAGGTGAACGAAGACGGGGCGACGACGATCCTGATCCGGCCAATAGCTGAAAAAGCGTCCTTGATTGACCTCCGGTCGCAAGGACTGAAACAGGCTCATCTTGCTGCTGACTTCCGTTGTCAGGAAGCCTGCATGGCTGGCTGGAATACGTTCCTGAATGGCGCGGCGGGCAAATTCGAACCGGTCCATCGCATTTTCGGGCGTGGAAAAGGGGCGGCTGTCGATCTGCAGGGCGACCAGACGATTGGATGTCTTGCGGTCGAACTGGGCAACGATGACCTTGGCGTCGCTCAACCAGCTTGTGATGTTCAGCTTGCAGGCGGTGAAATCATCGCCAATGTCCTTACAGACCTCAATTTTGTCGCGCAGGGAAGACAGGGTGTCTGACCAGCTGAGCCCCATCATCAACTTGCGATATTGCGGCTCTGCAGCGGCCAGAACCAGTCGTTCTTCCAGATCGGCCCGTCCGGATTCCTTGGCAAAATCAGACGCCAGACGCCCATCCGTAGAAACCATGGCAGGGTCCGCGCCAAAGGCCATCAGGACATAGGCGGTTTGCGGATCCCCGCGCAACGAGGCGCGCATCAGTGGTGTCAGGCCATCAGACATGCCATTCGGGTCCGCGCCTTCTTCCAGCAGGGTGCTTAACATGCCTGCCAGTTCCGGGCGGTCTGAATGTTGAACAATTCGATGGATCAGACGCGGCGGGATGGACGCGCCATCGTCGGCCAGCAGTTTTACGATATCTGTTTGGCCGTGCAATGCAGCTTGTTCCAAGGCGGTGCGCACGCCAGAACCAAAACCGTCTTCAACCGCAAATTTTGCTTCATCCAGGGTGAAGCCGGGCGGCGGTGATCCCAGTAAGGCGACAACAGCCCCCTTATCAGCGGAATCAATCGCCGTCTTAAGTTTGCTTTTAAAGACGCGGGGGCTCAGCGCCGATGCACTGGCGGTTTGCGCTGGTTCTGCCGGTTTTTCCACATTTGAATCGGGCTTGCTGGGGGGCAGGAAGACCGAATTTTCACCCGGTTGCGCCTTAGTGGAAGGCGGGGCGGTAAAGTTATCTTGTGGGGCCTCCAGTTCAGGGGGCGCTTCCAAGGATGCAAGCGTTTGTCTGTCCAGGGCTTCTGGAATGGATTTCTCCGCAGGCTCCGTCTGGGGGGTATTTGGTTTCGCGTCAGCCTGCTGTGGCACGTTCGACGCCGTGACCAGCGCCGTTCCAGACCGGGTCGGGGTATCCGATTTTGCATTGGCCCCCGCCATTTGCAGCAGCGCATCCCGCTCTGCACGCATCTGTTCCAGACGCGCTAAGACATGCGGATGGGCGGCGGCAATCTCCATCGGTCCGACGGAACATCCCCGCTGTTCCTCAAAGCTGGCCCCCCGCTCTGCAAGAAGGGTTGCCGCCCGCACGCGGCCATTGGCGGCGGCGACGGATAGGGGCGTCAGACATCCATAAACGCCACCGGCCAGATCGACCGGGGCACCGGCATCAATCATTCTCTGCAGGGCCTGACCTCGTCCTTCGGCGGCAATACGATGCAGCACGGATCGTCCATCCTGAGTTGGCAGGGTGGGATCAGCCCCGGCCTGTAACAGCAGGCTGACCGCCGCCAGATTGCCGGACCGTGCCGCGCGCAGCAGGGCGGGGTTGCCTTCTGAATCCAAGCTGTTGGGATCAACGCCTTCGGCCAGACGCGCGCGCACCGTGGGCAGGTCGCCATTGGCGATGGCATCAATTAAGTTGGTCCGTGGCAGCATTTCGCCAACCTGGCCTGAAATACTGGCAAAGACGCGTCCTGCGAAATCAGGATTAATCGCTGACAGGGCCAGGCCCGTAGCCAGGGCCCCCGCAAAGACACCACTCATCAAGGCAACGCGTCCGGTAGGATTGTCTGAGTGTCGACGCCCGGCGTCACTGGGCGACGGGTTTGCTCGGCTGGCCGCGCGTCTGGCGCTTTTTTCGCGACCAAACAGACGAAAGCGATCCGGTCGGGGGGCTGTATCCTTGGCTCTGCGATCCGGATCAGCCGCCAGATGCGTCGGCTTTTCTTTTTGCGCCGTCGGGGTTGGTTTCTCAGCGCGCCCCTTTGCGGCGGTCCTTTGCGTGGACTTAGTTAGCGGAGGTGGGATGTCCTGCATCGACGCGACACGGGGATCGTAATCGCCTACGATTGCGGCCTCATCCTCACTTAATTCCGCAGGGAAGGTCCATTCGCGAATGGTTTCCAATTCGTCCCTGAGGTCCTCATTCAAATCATGGTCAAAGGGGGGCTGAGACGCAGCGGTGGCGCTGTGCACCGTCGTGTGCGGTACAAATTTCGCCGTGCGCCGTTTGGGGCGCTGCGGTTCCGCCTGATCAGGATTTTCGTCAGGCCCTTTGGACTTCGTTTCGGGGCGCGGTTGTGCCTGATGGTCCTGCGGAAAATAGTCTTCCGCGTGATCTGTATCACCTACCCAGCGGTTTTCACCCCCCAGCCCCAGGCGGCCTTGCATGTTTTCCGGTTTCGGTGTGGGCCAGAAGCGCAGTTGCGGGTGTTGCGCCGGGTCCAGGGTATCTTCCTCGCCGGAGAATTGTTGGGCTGCAATTTCAGATCCATAATCGCGGTTGGCGTTCTCCTGATCGTCCTCTGACAGACCGGGATCGCCTCCGGATGCCTGCGCGCGCAGCATGGGAGAATCAACAACCTGTCCGTCGCGCACTGTCACAATATTGGTATAGGTTGTGTCGCCGGTTATTGCGGAAACCTGCGCCTGCACCAGGCGCAATTCGTCATAACGATCCTGACTGATCAGCGCGCCCAATCGAATGATAGCGGTCTGGTCACTCTCAAGGCTTTCCAGGTTCTGCCAATAGCGCCCTGTTCGCCCCTGTATCCAGAAAGTCCGCTCCACTGTTTCGCCCCACATGCCTCGAATAAATAGGTCCGGCAGCGTCAAAACAGACTCCTGCCAAATTCAGGGATACCCTACATGTTGTGGCGGAAACGGTGCAAGTATTAGCATCTAGGGGGTATTCCCCCAAACGTCAGGCGCGGAATTCCGCCTGTTTGAGACTTGTTTGCAGTGCAAACCTATGCGGCGCTATTGTGTGCTGTCCGCCAGTAATAGCGAATCGGGGGCCGGGCTATCCAGATCAGGCGATGCGTGTGCGGGTGATTTCAACGCCCACAGAGCCCGCATTTTTCAAAGCTTCCGGTTTCTCAACGCGGATTTTCGCGGACAGGATTCGATCATCCTCAAGACACATTTCGGCGATGCGATTGGCCAGTGTTTCGACCAGTTTCACATGGCCTTCGGCCGCCATTTGCCCAATGCGTTCAACGATCCGGGCATAGCAGGGAACGGCCTGATAATCGTCAGCGTCCCAATCGTCCAGGGCGCGCGCTTCCAGATCCAGGTTGATCAGGATAGGCTGGCGTTTCTGATGTTCATAGTCATAAACGCCGATGCTCCAGGTGACTTCCAGGTCACGAACGGCAATGCGATACACAACATCGGTCTGATCTGGCGCCTTGTTTATGTCGTGCAGGGATGACGGTTCAGACTCATTGGTCAGCGGATAGGCGTCCTGTGCTAGCTCGGACATCACGCGCATCTCTGCTCACCCTTTCGCTTGGGGCGGAGCCTGTCCTATGGTCACAGGATATCCGCACCGTTAATCACCGGCCACTGGGGCGTCTGAAGACTTGGCAAAGCCATTCTGACGGTCTACTTCCCCGACATCAAGCGGCACACACTACCCAAACAGGCCGGGAACGCAAGAAAAGTCAGATCAGATAGGAGGCTTTCCATATGCCCCGTTCCATCCTTCTTTCGCCACCGTCTCGATGCCTTGTTATGGGTATCGTGAATATCACACCGGACTCCTTCTCAGGCGACGGACTAGGCCGCGAACGCGACATCATCGCCGCCGCAGTGGCGCAATCGGTGAAATTTTTCCAGGCTGGCGTCGATATTCTGGATATCGGGGGGGAAAGCACGCGACCGGGGGCGGCCTATATCCCGGCCCAGGAAGAGGCCCAGCGTGTCGCACCGGTTATTGCCGCCCTGCGTGCGGAATTGCCCGATGTCGCGATATCCATCGATACCTATAAGGCATCCGTCGCACAGGCAGCACTGTCGGCGGGGGCTGACATTATCAATGACGTCTGGGCCTTTCAGGCGGACCCGGATATGGCCGCCGTGGCACAGGCTGCGAATTGTCCGGTAATCCTGATGCATAACCGCAGCAAACCTGGCCATGCAGAAATCGACCGCGTTTTGGGTGGCAGTTACACCGCACCGGATTATGGCGCTGGATTTTTGCGCGTCGTCTGTCAGGAAATGGCGGATCTGGCGCAGAATGCTATCAAAGCCGGTGTCAGTGGTGATCGGATTATACTGGATCCCGGTGTCGGGTTCGGTAAAACGCCCGCCCAGAATATGGCCCTGATTGAAGGGATCGATGTTATTCGGGCAATTGGCTATCCGGTTTTACTGGGGGCCAGTCGCAAAAGCTTTATGGGGCGTGTGCTTAATCTGCCAGCAGATGATCGACGCGATCCAACATTGGCGACCACCGCATTAGCGGTACAGCGCGGGGCTGCCATTGTGCGCGTCCATGATGTTGAAGAGAATGTGAAAGTGGTTCGAATGACCGAAGCAATGCTGCAAGCCGGGAAGGCAGCACGCGCGGAAAGGGGTTGATCATGGTTCGGGTCTATCTGGCGTTAGGCGGCAATTTGGGGGACCGGCATCTGTCGCTTGAAACCGCGATTGACCGGCTGCAGGAACATGTGGTGATTGATCAGCAATCTGGCATTTACGAAACGGCCCCGATGTATGTGGCCGACCAGCCCGCGTTTCTGAATATGGTCGTGTCCGGGGTGACGGATTTGACGCCGCTGGCCCTGCTGGATTTTCTCAAACGCCTGGAATCGGAGATCGGTCGCGTCCCTTCTGTTGTGAACGGCCCCCGTCAGATCGACCTGGATATCCTGTTTTTTGGCGATACCGTGCTGAATTCGGAACGTCTGACGCTGCCGCATCCGCGAATTGCAGAGCGTGCCTTTGTCCTGGTTCCGCTGTGTGACATCGCGCCAGACCTGATAGGACCCACAGAACCCCTCAGCATTTCTCAGCTTTTGGCACAGGTTCCGGGACGCGATACTGTCCAGCCATGCGTTTGACGCATCCCTGCGTCTCGATCTTTGCGGTTAAGTTATTTGTGCATTGCAATAATGTGACGTCCAACGCCGAGGGACGATGACATCGGCGCTGTGATCCACCCGGTTTATCAGGCCGCCGCGCTCATGACACCATGAACGCACAGCATCTGTTAACCATTTATTGGCATAGCGCATGCATAAATTCCCGTATGGCAAATGGAAAAACCAGCGCGCTTTCTTTTCTGAGAGGTGCGCCCGACAGAAATGAAGGACAAGAGTATGACAACGACGACAGACATTCGCGGCCCCTGGGCTGAAGGCGGTCACCAGATTGAACAATTGCGCCTGGCCCGTGAAATCACCCAGGCTGAATTGGCCGAACAGGCTGGCCTGCCCAATGCTGGCTGGCTTTCTGATATTGAAGTAGGCCGCCGTCCGGTGCCGTCTGCATTCTATCAGTCAATGGCCCTGCAACTGGGTATGACGGCCTCTGATTTTGCCGCTCTGTGCCTGCGCCATTACGATCCGAAAGCGTATGAAGCATTGTTCGGTGTCGAAGTGCCTGCGCTGAAGCTGGCCGCTTAAGTTCCGTTCCTGATAAATTCCCGCCCCTGTTCTGGCAGTTTGTTAGGACAGGGGGCGCGAGCCGCATCGGTTGATGATATCGGCAATGGCTTCTGCTGCGCCCAGACCTGACGTCTGGGTGATGGCAAATACGCCGCCGGTCAGTTGCGCATAGGCGCGCATGATCTGCTCCACGCGCGGGTCTGGCGACATTTCAAATCCAGATGTCGGGATGTAAACCGACGAAATGCGGATATCCTTATCCAGCGCCAATGTTGTGACATCGCGGGCATTCAGGTCATCCACGCCCTCATCAAACTGATCATCAAAACCGCCTGGCAGGTTGTCTGTGACCAGCACCAGGATGCGGCTGCGTGCCTCCCAAACGCCCGTGAAATCCCCGTCTTGCGGGCGGTTTTCTGCGGTCAGATTGGCGACGGCCGTATGCAGGGCTTCGTCACTGGCTTCCGGTCCGCCATTGCCGCCTTCTGCAGTCAGGCGGCGGATGCTCCAACTGATTGCCTCTGCCGTGTCTGGATTATCGGGGGTACCTCCCAGGTCGACCTCGACCGTGATGCGATCCTTGAAACTGATCAGTCCTAGTCGGTAATCCCCACCTGAGACGAATTTCGTCAAATCCAACAAATGGACCATTTCGCGTTTCACATCGCGAATAGCGGTCGCCATGGAATGGGTCGTGTCCATCGCGATCACCAGATCAACCGCGCCGCATTTTCCTTCTCGCCCGGTCGGCGTGGTTTCCAGCGCGGCGAAACTGCGTATGGGAGGGGGCCCCGCCATGCCGGACAAAAGGGCCAGGCCGAAACAGGCGGCAATGCAGACTCTAATAACAGGCTTCATGTCTGTGGACCTCTTGGTCACCCCTTGCGACGGCATAATGCCTTAAAATGTTTTGGGATAGACATAAACTTTACACTCTGATGTCTCATCCCGGTCAAAAAGATAGATGACATCTGTACCGCGTAAACCGTTTGGGTCTAACAAGTTCAATCCATCCCCCTGGGCATAGCCGAACCGCAAGGGGTCCTGGTTCGGACGGGGCACCATAATGAAATAGCGGCCATGGCGCGCCTGATTGAATTCCAGCCGGGCACAGGCCTCTGACAGGTTCTTCGACAGGGCCTGGTTAAGGGATTGCGGGTCCACAGGATAAATTATCCGGGTGCCGCCAACTTTTGTTCGGGTGGGCTTGTAGGGTTCTGGCTGAACTACTTCTGGAATACGGCGCATGAATTCCTGGCTTTGCGCCAGCGCGACTGGCGATGATTGCAACAGGGCCAGGCTGCCAAGTCCAATACATAACAGGATTATCAGAATTTTGGCGCGCAGGATCATGGCTTTTTCTGAACGGTCTCAAATTCATCGGGGTTAGCAAATTTATGTTCCAGGATATCATAGGATTCAGCCTGCAGCAGGTCGGCGATACACGCCGCATCTGCGGCCTGGGCCCCCTGTAGAAACGGCCCAGATGGCAGCAGTTTCAGGGTTGGGCCAATATGACATTTTCCCAGGCAATGCACTGTCTCCAGGCTGATAAAGTCGCCGCGCTTGGCAATTTCTTCCTTTAACGATTGGGCCAGTTCCCTAGACCCCTTAGCGCCACAGGAAGGCAGCACGTCGCCTGCGCGAAAATTCACACAGACCTTTAAACGGGGATAGCGCCGTTCCGGGGTGTTTTTCCTGGTTTCTGACATTCGTTCCTCATGCCGGGCGAACCGGCTCTTGTCCTCTTCGCTGTTCTACCCCATGTTTCCGCTAGATGAGGATTTATCTTTAGTACCATATAGGAGCGCGTTTCGCGATGAGCCACTATGACTATGATTTGTTTGTAATTGGTGCCGGTTCCGGCGGGGTCCGGGCGGGACGTATGTCTGCGTCTCTGGGCGCGAAAGTGGCTGTCGCGGAAGATCGATATCTGGGCGGAACCTGCGTCAATGTTGGCTGTGTTCCCAAGAAACTGATGGTCTACGCCTCCCACTATCGGGAAGATT
The DNA here is from genome assembly GCF_048892425.1 of Hwanghaeella sp. 1Z406. Taxonomy (NCBI): domain Bacteria; kingdom Pseudomonadati; phylum Pseudomonadota; class Alphaproteobacteria; order Rhodospirillales; family Aestuariispiraceae; genus Hwanghaeella; species Hwanghaeella sp. 1Z406. The sequence goes on along the minus strand of NZ_JBLZHU010000007.1, from coordinate 80,689 downwards.
TCGAAGAAGCTGCCGGTTTTGGCTGGACGGTCGGGCCACGCAGTTTCGATTGGGCCACTCTGGTGGAACGGAAGAATACTGAAATCAATCGGTTGAATGGCATTTATGATGGTTTGCTGAAAAATGCAGGCGTCACCCTGTATAATGCCCGCGCAACGGTAAAGGGTCCCCATGAGGTTGAGGTGAATGGGGAAACCATCACGGCGGAACGTATTCTGGTCGCAGTCGGGGGCTGGCCGTCGGTTCCAGAGATTCCGGGGCGCGAGCATGTCATCACATCGAATGAATTCTTCTTTATGGATGCCCTGCCCAAGCGTGTGATTGTCGTGGGCGGCGGTTATATTGCGGTTGAATTGGCCGGCGTTCTGAATGGTTTGGGATCACAGGTCACGCAATTGTATCGTGGCCCGCATTTCCTGCGTGGATTCGATGACGATGTGCGCCATTTCCTGGCGGAGGAAATTCGCAAGAAAGGAATTGACCTGCAATTCAACGCTAATATCGCGAAGGTCGATAAACGGGACAACGGGACATTGGTGGCAACCCTGGAAGACGGGTCCACGATGGAAGCAGATACCATCCTGTATGCTACGGGACGGGCGCCCAATACGGCGGGCCTGGGTCTGGAAGAGGCCGGGGTTGAATTGGCAAAGGGTGGGGCAATCATCGTCAATGATGATTTCCAGACCTCGGTTAAGTCCATTTATGCCCTGGGCGATGTGATTGATCGTGTCGCCCTGACGCCGGTCGCCATCGCGGAAGGCATGGTTTTCGCCCATAACACCTATGGCAAGGGTGGGCGGAAGATGGATTATCGCGATATTCCAACCGCTGTTTTCAGCCAGCCGCCGATTGGGACTGTCGGCCTGTCAGAAGCAGAAGCCCGCACGAAATATGGTGAGGTGGATGTCTATTGCTCTGAATTTCGCCCAATGAAGCACACAATGTCTGGCAGTGACGAGCGCAGCTTCATGAAGTTGATCGTTGACACCAAAAGTGACCGTGTGGTCGGCTTGCATATGGTCGGTCCGGAATCCGGCGAAATCGCCCAGGGCTTTGGGGTCGCGATGAAGGCTGGCGCGACAAAGGCAGATTTCGACGCGACCGTTGGCATTCATCCAACAAGTGCGGAAGAATTCGTGACGATGCGAGAGCCCGTAGTTCGGGCAGCCGCAGCGGAATAGGCGTCAGCAAAAAGGACGAAGTAATTGCGTTTTACAGGACGCAGTTTTTCGCGAAATTTGCGGTTTCTTTTGCGGTCACGTTCTCGACACCTTTTTCTTTGATCATCTTGCACCATTCTGGTGTGCCCATTTCGGGTTCACAGGCGGTCAGGAGAAAAAGGGCACTGATGCTTGCGATCAGGGTCGTGATGCGAATTACAGGTTTGGTCATTGTGCCGGTTATCCTTGTTGGAATGTTGGTGTATACCTGAAGATAAATTTGCGCAAATAAAGGCGTCCATGACGATGAACGTACCAGGCTATCAAATGGCTGGAGTATCTTGATATAGGGCTGCGCGAGCGCATAATGATTTAGCGTGAATGCGCCTTCAAGTCCATCGACGGTTTGCGTTATTTTGGCGGAATAGGAATTTGTCCGCAATAACCTGTGGAAAACCCCGGTGTGAGCGCGTAAAACACCCCCACAATCTGATAATGTTCTCGTAACGGACAGGTGTCAGAATGGTAATTTCTTGGAGTGGATGAAATGGCGAACGGTACTTGGAGTCCTGAAAGCTGGCGCGGAAAACCTGTTAAACAGGTGCCGGACTATCCGGATTTGGCGGCTTTGACCTCAGTGGAGGCTGAACTTGCGGCGAACCCGCCGTTGGTTTTTGCGGGTGAGGCACGCAAGCTAAAAGCGTCTCTGGCTGAGGTCTCCGAAGGCAAGGCATTCCTGTTGCAGGGCGGCGATTGTGCCGAGAGCTTCGCTGAGTTTTCCGCCAACAACATCCGCGATACCTTTAAGGTCTTGCTGCAGATGGCGGTCGTACTGACCTTTGGTGCAGCATGCCCGGTGGTTAAAGTTGGCCGCATGGCGGGTCAATTTGCAAAGCCGCGCTCTGCCCCAATGGAAAAGATTGGCGATGTGGAACTGCCCAGCTATCGCGGTGATATCGTCAATGGCATGAACTTCACGGCAGAAGACCGCACACCGGATCCGACGCGGATGATGCGCGCCTATCACCAGTCTGCCTCCACCTTGAATTTGCTGCGCGCCTTTGCACAGGGCGGGTTTGCAGACCTGCATCAGGTGCATCAATGGAACCTGGATTTCGTGGCTGGCAGCGCCCAGGGGGAGCGTTACAAAGCTCTGGCAGAGCGACTGGATGAAACGCTCAGTTTCATGGCCGCCTGCGGTTTGACCTCTGAACGGGTGCCAACCATTGCGGAGACGGATTTCTACACCAGCCATGAAGGCCTGTTGCTGTGGTATGAACAGGCTTTGACCCGGCGCGATAGTCTGACCAACAAATGGTATGACTGTTCTGCCCATATGATTTGGATCGGGGATCGCACTCGTCAGATCGATGGTGCCCATGTTGAATACTGCCGTGGCATTGAAAACCCGATCGGCATGAAATGCGGCCCCAGCAGCGACCCGGATGAACTGATCCGTTTGATCGATGTGCTGAATCCGAAGAACGAGGCGGGGCGACTGACCCTGATCGCGCGGATGGGCAGCGACAAGGCTATGGAGCATCTGCCCCCTCTGGTGCGCCGGGTAAAGGCGGAAGGCCGTAAGGTCGTATGGTCCTGTGATCCAATGCATGGCAATGTCATCAAGTCTGAAAGCGGCTTTAAAACCCGCCCGTTCGATCGGATTTTGAGCGAGGTTCGTCAGTTCTTTGACGTGCATGAGGCTGAAGGTACCCATGCCGGTGGCGTGCATTTCGAAATGACCGGCCAGGACGTCACGGAATGTTTGGGCGGTGCGCAGGAGATTTCGGATGCGGACCTGTCAGCGCGGTATCACACCCATTGCGACCCACGCCTGAATGGCGCGCAAGCATTGGAATTGGCGTTCCTGATCGCTGAGGAATTGAAGGCCGGTCGCGTGGGGCGGGCACGTCCCTCGCAGGCTGCGGAATAAGCGCTGGAGAATTCTCTCGATCTGGGTTTCCTGATAGTGGAAAAGCCCAGCGGATCAATCCTTGTCGGGGGGCTTGGGTCACAATGACTGCCGCTGATGCCAATGATGTTGATGCCTTTATAGAAGACTGGACCGATGCGTATTTCCTGCGCACGCGGGAAATTGTCGCCAAATTTGGCGATATCCAGGTTACATACGCAATCTTCATGCGCCGCCCGGTCGTGTCTGCACCCCGGTTGGCTATTGATTGGTTGAATGACATCATTGCGGCACGCGGCAGCATGGTGAAGATCGACCTGCTGTTTGAAGAAGGTCGATGGGTCGGGGCGGGGGAGCCGTTGATGTATATCACAGGGTCTTTTCATGACCTGTGTGATCTGGAAACCCTGTTCCTTCAGAAAATTGGTCCGGCCTGTGTATCGGCCTATAATGCTTTCACCATGTGTCAGGAACTGCCCAATGTTGCCTTTCTGGCGATGGATGCGCGCCATTGCGCCGGGACGGAAATGGCGGAAATCATGGCCTATGCGGCTTCTGTCGGGTCGGATCGTGCGAAGCGGAAGTCGGCGGCAGTTGGATTCATCGGGAATGCGACCAATGCAACAGCCCGTTATTTTGGCCGGGATTCCGGCCTTGGCACCATGCCCCATGCCTTGATCGGCTATGCCGAGTCCACCGTTCGCGCGGCGGAGATGTTTCATGAAGCCCATCCTGATCAACCCCTGACCGTTCTGGTGGATTACTTTGGGCTGGAAGTCAGTGACGCCCTGGCGGTCTGTCATCGGTTTCCTGAAATAGCAGCGGAAGGCAGGCTTTCCGTGCGAATAGATACGCCGGGTGGTCGTTTCCTGGAAGGTTTGGACCCCGCAAACTCCTATGCCGTTCTGGATCGCAATGCGCCGCGGTCTATCCGGGGCTATCGCAACGAGGGAGAACTGCGCCATCTGATCGGCCCGGGTGTTTCCGCCGCTGCTGTCTGGCATATGCGTGAGGCGCTGAATAATGCGGGCTTCCCAGCCGTCAAGATTGTCGCTTCTTCTGGCTTCGGGCCAGAGAAATGCAAGGTTATGGCGCTGGCGGATACACCAATTAATGTCATTGGGACCGGAAGCTATCTGCCGGAACGTTGGGCGGAAACCTATGCCACCGCGGATATCGTGGAATATGACGGCCAACCCCGCGTGAAGGTCGGGCGCGAATTTCTTCTGCGCAAGCCGCCGGTCTCCTGATTGAATTATCGCAGCATTTTAGAGGTTTGTGCGCCGTGATAGAGACCCCGACACTCCTGGATCTGCAAGAGTTTCGGTCCAATCTGGTTGGCCAATACATTCGGGACTTCTTTGACTATTGGGATCGGTTGCGTGGGTCCAGATCCATGCCAATGCGATCCGAGGTCGATCCGCTGGATGTTCCCCGGCCCATACTCCCCAGCCTGTACATCCTAATTCGCGATGATGATGGCGGGTTCCGCTTTCGATTGGTCGGGACGCGCCTGGCGGAAATTTTTGGTCGGGATATTACGGGCAAAAGAATTGAAGAAGTGCTGCATGATGAGGTTCTTAGCAATGCGCTGCGATCCTATGATATGATAGTAAGACTGGGAAAACCCTCGCATTCCCAGGCACTTTATTTCCCAGCCTCTGGCGAAAACCCGTTCCTGTATCAACGGCTGACCTTGCCTTTGGGAACAGACGCACAGACAACTCACTTGCTGGGTGCATTGTTTCTACAGCGGGAAGATCTGCCTTTTGTAACCTACAGCGACGTCGAAGCGCGTGAGGTGGTGACAACATCAGATCGCGTTGAAACTATGTTGGCTTAGGCCTCATTGGGGTCTTCTGTCGTGGGTTTAGGCGGGGATGCTTCAGAGGGGATAACGTTGTTCAAATGAACAACGCGCTGGGCATAGGGAATGACGATCCCTTCTTTCGGGAAGCGCCGCAGGATTTCTTTGTGAAGGTCGCTGGATATCCAAAGAACCCAAAGAATATCGCTGGTGAAAATGCGCAACTCCATATCGATCCGGCTTTCGCCGATATTCATAACCAGGGCAACGGGTTCTGGAATTTTGCGGCATCGCGGATGGGCACGCCCGATTTTCAACAGAACCTCGCAGACATGATCAATGTCGCTGTCCAGGGCGACCCCGACAGGTACATCGACTCGCCCGATTTTATCCTTATGGGTCCAATTCTTTAGTGATTGAGACAATAGGTCCGCGTTGGGGACAATTACGCTGGCCTTCTGCCAGGTTTCAATTTCTGTCGCACGCATGTTGATTTGCTTCACAAAACCTTCGTTTTGGCCAACAACCACCCAGTCGCCAATCTTAATCGGGCGTTCAATCAACAGGATCAGGCCTGATACAAAGTTATTCACGATATTCTGAAGGCCAAACCCGATACCGACCGACAGCGCCCCGGCAATTAGGGCAATATTGGTAAGGTCGACGCCAATAACGGCAACCGCCATCCCGGTCGCAAAAATAAACCCGATGTAACCGATTGCTGCGGTAATGGTATGGCGCAGGCTTTCCTCAATCTCAGTTTCAGGCAGGATCTTTTCGGCCAGGCTGCGTTTCAACGCCCGGACCAATGCCAGACTGGTTACAAATACAAAGATTGCCAGCAAGATATCAGCGAGCGAAATTTTGACGCTGCCAACCTGCATTCCCCCAAGGATAAATCGCGCATTGCGGAGTAAATCCGTTTCGGAAATACCCCAATTGGGGGCAATCACGCTGATGCCGACCAAAAAGATCAAGATATCCAAAAGGAAACGTGCAGAAAATTTCAGGCGGCTTCTTGTTTTGTGACGCAGGGCCAGATTGTGCCGAAAAACGGTGCTTCTGGTGGTAAGCGCGATGCCTTCGCGAAACAAACCTCGTAAAATGTAGAGGATGGAGACCAGAATGGCTGTCCCCAGAATATTGTTCAAAAGAAAGTTACCCAGATTGGTATAGCCAAAGACCGGCGCAAGGGCGCCTGTACAGGTAATCAGAATCAATATGGCCCGTACCAAAGCCCAAAACGGTTTGGTTGTGCGACCAATCGTGTCGTCTGGATCATCTGGATCGTCGGGGTCGTCCTGTTGGTCTTTTGTCGACGTATCGGCGGGAACAGGACCGTCCGCAGGCGTGTCTTCCGTTTGCGGTATGGTCCAAAGACTGCGCTGCAATAGGGCAAGTGCCAGACCACCCTGCGCCAGATTGAAGATCAGGGTCCAGGTTGAAAAGAATTCAGGTGTTAGAATTCCTTGCAATGGGCCGATTTCAGTACCGGCGCGGGTCACGAATTCATCAATACAGAATAACAATGCCAAGGGGACCAACAGAGCCAGAATCCGCTTTGCCTGATTTGGGGATAACAGGGTCAACCGCCAATCAGGATCATTTGGTGATAAGGCGGCATGGGGCAGGGCCGTGGCCAATACGAACGTCAACAGGCTTTCCGCCACCAAACGCAGGATCAGTCCAAAATCATTGTTCAGCGCCCCACCATCCGTATAGGTGCGCACAATAATGACGGTCAAAATGACAGCGGGAATGATACCACGTGCAACGCCATCCGCTGTCGCGGCTAATAGACGGCGGCTATAGGGGGGCTCCTGCTCTACAGGGTAGGGGCCAAACCGCTTTAAGACCCTGATGCGCAGCCACCAGGCGATTCCAACACCAATCAGGATGAAAATGCCTGGCTGTATGACGGTCCCATATTGCCGTTGCTTTTGCAGAAAGGTTTCCCACCAGTCCGACGCCATTGCGCCAATTTTTGCGATGAATTGTCCAATATTGCCCGGAATCTTGGTCAGGGTGGATGGATCATAGGGCAGCGGTCCCTGCTGTATAAGCTCCTCATACAGGCGGCTGCGCTGGGCAACGCCGACCTTGGTCTCTAAGGCTGTCGCCCGGGATATGGTCAGGTCTGCCAGGGCGATATGGGATTTTGCCTGTGACAGGGCCTCGTTCAGACGGGCGCGTTCTTTTGCGACGGGATCCGGCTCCGGGGCTGCGTCCTTTTCATCCGGCGGGGCGCCAAGGGCGGTAAGGTTCGACTGGAGTTCTGCCTGTTTTTGTTCAGCTGCTTTGCGCGCGTCTGTTGCCTGGGAAATGACGCGCGTTACCGTTCGCTTCACGAAATCGCCAGCATCTGGTGACGGGTCTGGTTGGGTGATCAATTGTTCCGCAACATCCAGATCCGCATTCCAGTCATCGACCTGATTTTGGAAATCCTGTAAGTCAGTTTCGATCGAAGATTGCGCCCACGACGACTCGGTCGGTGAAACAGCAACCGCCAGCAACAGGAAAAAGGCGACGAGTATTCTAAAAGGCATCAAGACTCTCAACGGGTTGCGGACGGACATGTGTGCGGGATGGACTGTAGCATAGTGCTCCGTTAAGAACAGTCTATGCAAACAGATACAAAAACGACTGATTTGGATACGGACCCGGCTCTGGCACACCAATTGGGCTATGGTCAAACTGTCCGCGATTGCCGCGCCGATCAGATAGGCCCGCGCGGTCTGGATGATGCGGTTCTGGGCGATCTGCTGAGCCGGTTGTCCCCGGCCTTGAAGCGGCTGCGATCCGCCCATGAGATGGACACGATGCCTTTCCTGCGGCTGCCATCGGCACGCAAAGATCTGGCAGCGCTGGCGCCGATTGCCGATCATTATCAGCGGCGCTTTGATGATGTCTTGATTCTGGGAACGGGCGGCAGTTCGCTGGGATCACGGGCCCTGTATGAAATGGCAGACGGCGACTCTGACCGCATCCGCAGCGCGCCCACCTTGCATATCATCACCAATGTGGACCCGTTCGTATGGGATCGAATGATCCGGCGACTGGACTATCGTCGCACCGGGATCATCGTGATTTCCAAGTCGGGCGGTACGACGGAAACGATGATGCAGTTCTTATCGGTTCTGCCGGTGGTACTGGAACGGTTGGATCCGGACGAATTAGCGCGCTGTATCACGGTAATCACAGAACCGGGAGATAACCCGCTTAGGAAACTCGCTGCGCGCTATAATCTTCCGGTGCTGGATCACGATCCTCGTGTGGGCGGGCGATATTCCGTGTTAAGCGTTGTTGGCATGCTGCCGACCCTGATTTCCGGACTAGATGCGGTGGAGATTCGACAGGGCGCACAGGCAGTATTGGATCAGGCCTTCGCGTCGATTGATACGCCTGCAGCCTGTGCGGCGGCGGTTGGGGCGGCCATCAGTGTCGGTTTGCAGCGTCAGCACAATATTGCTGCGACGGTGATGTTGGCCTATTCGGATCGTCTTGGCTCTCTGGCGCGCTGGTATCGCCAGCTTTGGGCGGAAAGCCTGGGCAAGGACGGGCAGGGCACAACGCCGGTCTATGCAACAGGACCGGTCGATCAACACAGCCAGTTACAGCTTTGGCTGGATGGGCCTTCTGACAAGATGTTCACGGTTCTAGGGGGCCCAAAAGATCAGGACGGCTATGGCATCGACGCTTCTTTGGCTGATGATCCCAGGCTGGCCTATATGGTAGGCCGGTCGATGGGGGATCTGATGGATGCGTCGCGCAGGGCGACAGCAGAGACCCTGGCACGTCATGGACGCCCGGTGCGCCATATTGAAATGACGCGCATTGATGAAGGATCGATGGGGGCCCTGATGATGCATTTCATGCTGGAAACGGTCCTGGCCGCCGATTTGATGGGGGTTGATCCATTCGATCAGCCCGCTGTTGAGGGCGGCAAAATTCTGATCCGCAAATATCTATCAGAGCAGGGCGGTGGCGCGAAATGACCCCTGCGCCGTCACAAGACAAAGTGGCAGGAACCTCAGTCATCCGCCGTTTGCCTGATACATTGGTCAACCAGATTGCCGCTGGGGAGGTTGTGGAACGCCCGGCGTCTGCGGTGAAGGAATTGGTGGAAAATGCCCTGGATGCTGGGGCAATGCGGGTGGATGTGACCATTCGCGATGGCGGGCGGGCCTTGTTGTCGATCGCAGATAATGGGCGCGGGATGACCCCCGACGAACTCAGCCTTGCGGTGGAACGGCACGCGACTTCCAAGCTGCCAGATGGGGATCTGTTTCATATTTCGACCCTGGGATTCCGGGGGGAGGCATTGCCTTCCATCGGATCCGTTAGCCGCATGTCCATTGTCAGCCGGGCGCGCGACGCGCAAGAGGCTTGGCGGATAGAGATTGAAGGGGGCCGCGTCTTTGACCCTAAGCCCGCCCCAGGTGGCCCTGGAACAACTGTCGAGGTTCGCGATCTTTTCTTCAGTACCCCGGCAAGATTGAAATTCCTGCGCAGCGCCAGGGCGGAAAGCGGGGCAATTCAGGACGTCTTGAACCGCCTGGCCATGGCGCATCCTGATATCGGATTCAGCCTGACCGAAGATGGCCGCGAAAAGCTGCGCCTGAATGCGGCCCAGGGCGAATTACTGGACCTGCGCCTGAAGCGCCTGGGGTCGATTATGGGCCGGGAATTTCAGGAAAATGCCCTGCCGATTGATGCTGAACGCGAAGGGTTTCGCCTGACCGGCTTTGCGGGGGTGCCAACCCTGAACCGTGGTAATGCGGCGATGCAATTCCTGTTCGTCAATGGCCGCCCGGTGCGGGACAAACAATTGATCGGTGCGGTGCGCGGGGCCTATCAGGATTTTCTAGCCAGGGATCGCCATCCCTTGTTGGCGCTGTTTCTGGAATGTGAACCCCGCTCAGTGGATGTGAATGTGCATCCGGCAAAAACGGAAGTGCGTTTTCAGGAACCGGGGCTGGTGCGCGGGTTGATCGTCAGTGCCCTCAAGCATGCCCTGGCGGAGGCCGGGCACCGTGCCTCCACCTCTGTATCCCATGCGGCTTTGGGGGCGTTTCGCCCCGGGAGTCTGCCTGATACGCGCCAGGCCAGCTTCAGCGGCGGTGGATATGCCTATCGTCCCCCCAGCCCACCATCGCCGGGTCTTGCTGCATCGACCTATGCGTTTCAGGGGCCGGAGGGATTTGCGCCTTCCGCGCGGGATGAAACTGTCAGTCAGGTGGATCCTGCCACTGGGGAGGTCACACAGGCCCCGCCCTTAACATCCTATCCGCTGGGTGCGGCGCGGGCGCAGGTGCATGCCACCTATGTTGTATCCCAGACGGAGGATGGCATCGTCATCGTTGATCAACACGCCGCCCATGAACGGCTGGTCTATGAACAGATGAAGGCAGCAATGGCAGCAGGCGGCGTCCCGCGACAGGGATTGCTGATTCCTGAGATTGTGGAGCTTGGGGAACGGGCCGCGGATCGTGTGCTGGACCGGTCCGTAGAATTGGCACAGTTGGGTCTGGTGCTGGAAAGCTTTGGTCCCGGTGCCGTTGCGGTGCGTGAAACCCCTGCACTGTTGGGTGAAGTTGATGCTCAGGCCCTGGTGCGCGACCTGGCCGACGAACTGGAAGCGTTGGGAAACACGTTCTCGCTGAAGGAAAAACTGGAGGATGTTTGTGGCACCATGGCCTGTCATGGCTCAGTTCGTGCCGGCCGGCGATTGAATACGGAAGAAATGAACGCCCTGTTACGCCAGATGGAGGCGACCCCCCATTCCGGTCAATGCAATCATGGTCGGCCCACCTATGTGGAATTAAAGCTGGCTGATATTGAAAAGCTGTTTGGTCGTCGCTGATCGGGCGTGAAATGCTGCACCGCACAGTGACGGGATTGAACCGAATCGCGAAGACAGGGATACTGGTTCCTATATAGCCTTGGTGGCAGCCGCGTCGCTGCCTGATCGGTGCCTCCAACCAGTGCCATATTTGGTCTCTGGATCGGTTTTATCTCTTTTGGCTCCGGCGCGGATCTGCCCCATAGACAGGGGCGGTCGGCAGTTTGATGACCGATACGCCCCCTCTAGACAGAGGAAGGGTTTAGCCATGAGCGTCGCTACATTGCTTGCCAAGAAACAGGGCAGCACCATCACAATTCACGCAGAGACTATAATTGCAGAAGCCGTCAGCATTCTTGCGGATCATAAGATTGGCGCGCTGGTGGTTGTAGATGATGGGAACAAGGTTATCGGCATATTGTCAGAACGGGATGTCGTGCGCGGTCTGGCGGCAAAGGGAGCTTCTGTTCTGACCCAGAATGTCAGCGACCTTATGACGGCGCCGGTCAAGACCTGTACCCGGTCAGAAAGTGCGGATGATGTAATGCGCCGCATGAGCAAGGGTCGATTCCGCCACATGCCCGTCGTAGAGGGGGATAAGCTGGTCGGTGTCGTCTCGATCGGTGATGTGGTTCAAAATCGGATCAACGCGTTGGAACAGGAAGCCGGCGCGATGCGCGATTACATCATGACCGGCTGATCTCGCCCGGTCGCCTTATCGATCATTACTGCCTGGCAACTGACTGGAAAGGCTGTAGACATGGGCGCGCAATGCATCCATCAGCGCATCGCGGTCGCCCGCCATGGCCTGTAACTGTGAATAACGCAGCGGTTCCCCGACACAGATATCCAGCGGTCGATTCAACTGGCGGCTGGCCGCGCCGATGAACAGGGATATCCGCAACCGGATGCTGATCCGACTGACCGCCTGAAAGACAAAGCCGTTCTGGCCCGGAAAATACAGGGGCAGCACCGTTGCCTGGGCTTCTCGGATCAGGCGGGCGGTGAAGCGTTTCCAGGGCAGGTCTTCTGCCGGACCCAGAACTTTAGGCGCGGTTGATACGCCCCCGGCCGGAAATATGACAATGGTTTCCCCAGCCGCCAGGGCAGCCAACGCATCCTTGCGCAATTGCAGGTTTTTCTGCATTGCCTCCCGGGTTTCTGAGAAATCGACAGGCAAAAGATAGGGCTGGGGTTCCGGCACCCTTAACAGGGCCTCATGCACCAGAACTTTGAAATTCCTCCCCAATCTTTCGGCAAGGGCGGCTGCGGCGACACCGTCCAGCAATCCATAGGGATGGTTGGCGATGATGATGCGCGGTTCGTCTGTAGCCACCAAGGGGGGCCATGGCGCCCCGTGCAGACGCAGTTCGACCCCCAGCATCTCAAGCGCTGAGTCCCAGAAGGGAGCGCCTTGGGCATATTTTTCCACCCGCCAACGCTGATACAACCGGTGTATTTTCTTGGATCCGGTCAGGCGTTCAATGACCTTGATCACAGCGCGCATGGCCCGCGAATCACTGGGCAGCGCATAGCTTAGTTCACCACTGGGCTGCAACAGGCGCGGTGTCTTGGGGAGTGCTTCTGACGCGGGGGTTTCAAGGGCTTGGGACACAATCCCTCCTGAATAATGAATAAGCCCTTTTGTATATCAAAGAATTGTTACAAATGCGCGGTTGTCACAGTATTTTGATCGCCCGATCCTGATGTTTGGCGAACATAAACTGTCCGATGATTGCCCCGATAAGGGCGATTGCCATATCTTTCTGGGCGTCCCAGACATCGCCCTGCTGACCCAGGAAGCTTTCGGCATCCCCATCCAGAATTTCGACGCTGAGCCATTCAATCAATTCATATCCAGCACTGATGCCCAGTGTTGATAAAGTGACAATGGAAAACAGCCATGCCCCTGGACGCAAAGGGGTCAGGCGGATCAAAAGTTCCCGCGCGACAAGGGCGGGGACCAATCCCTGCACCAAATGCCCCAGGCGGTCATAGGGATTCCGGCTGAGACCCAGACTGTCGCGCGCCCAATCACCGATCGGGACCAGAGCATAGGTATAATGTGCGCCTACCAACAGGATCACGCAGTGGACCCAGATCAGACAATACAACAGGGGCGTGAGCGGAAAGCGCTGGATCGTCAATGCCAGAAGCGGCACTGCGATCAAGACGGGCAGCGCTTCCATCCACCAGGTCAGGCGTTCATGGGGCGCAATCCAGGACCAGATCAGAACCGGCAACAGCGCTGCGGCTAACCCGATTGGCAGCCGCAGATCTGTGCCGTCCTGATTGTTCTGGGACATTACGCTGACAGCTTGTCCAGTTCCGCCAGCAGGGCATCGCCCATCTGGGCTGTGGACAGGGCCTGGCAACCGGGGCTCATGATATCCAGGGTGCGCTTGCCGGATTTCAGCACCGCCTGTGCGGCCTGTTCCAGCAGGTCAGCCTCATCGCCCATGTCAAAGCTGTAGCGCAGGCTCATTGCGAAGCTCAACAGCATGGCCAGCGGGTTGGCCTTGCCCTGGCCCGCGATGTCGGGGGCGGAGCCATGCACGGGCTCGTACAAGGCCTTGCGGCGACCCGTTTCGTCGACGGAGCCCAGTGAGGCGGATGGCAACATGCCCAGCGATCCGGTCAACATCGCGGCGCAATCTGACAGCATATCGCCGAACAGATTGTCGGTGACGATGACGTCAAATTGTTTCGGATTGCGTACCAACTGCATGGCACAGTTATCGGCATACATATGACCCAGTTCCAGATCGTCATAACCGCCGGATTTGTGCAGTTCGGTAACCGTCTGACGCCAGAAGACGCCGGTCTTCATGACATTGGCTTTTTCAACCGATGTCACCTTGCCCCGGCGTTTGCGGGCCAGGTCAAAGGCAACTTCAGCAACGCGGACCACTTCGTCCTTGGTATAGGATTGGGTATCGATGCAGCGTTCCTTGCCTTCATACATCTGCATGCCGCGCGGTTCGCCGAAATAGACGCCCGCGGTCAGTTCGCGCACGATCATGATGTCCAGACCCTGAATGACTTCAGGTTTCAGAGTAGAGGCATCCAGCAGCGCATCAAAGGTGACGGCGGGGCGCAGATTGGCAAACAGGTCCATTTCCTTGCGCAGGCGCAACAGACCGGCCTCAGGACGCGCATCCCATCCCAGATTGTCATATTGCGGGCCACCGACGGCACCAAAGATCACGGCATCGCAGTTTTGCGCCTTGTCCATCGCTTCATCAGTCAATGGCGTACCATACGCATCATAGGCGGCCCCGCCGACCAGATCTTCTGCAATGTCGAAAGACACCGCGCGGCGCTTGTCCATCCAATCGACGACTTTTCGGATTTCGGTGCAGACTTCGGGGCCAATGCCATCGCCGGGCAGCATGAGCAGTGTCTTATTGGACGCCATAGAATATTCCCTCGCCATTGTGCTTATAGAGTAGGGAAGCGTTTTAGCCCCGCCCATAGGGGGAGAAAAGAAGATTTTCCTGAAATCGCCCGGTCACCACTGGCTGACAGTTGGGAATTGGGGGCAAAAGTTTCTGGCCGGACCCTAAGCGTATTTCCAGATTGACTTTGGAAGTCCCCCGGACAGAGACTTTACGATGAAGGGAGCATGCGATGACGGATACAAATAAGACCGATGGTAAGCCTTTGACCGGGCATTGTCTGTGCGGGGCCGTTCAGATTGAAATAACCGACCCTCAGGGCCCGGCCATTGCCTGTCACTGCACCCAGTGCCGCCGACAAAGCGGAAACTATATCGTCAGCACCTATCATCCCATTGAGACTGTAAAGATCACTGGGGCACAGCACTTGACGTGGTTCCATTCGTCGCCTGACAGACCCAGGATACGGCGTGGCTTTTGTGCCACCTGTGGGTCAAACATGTTTTGGGAAAATGAGGACGGCTGGATCAGTGTGAATTTGGGATGCCTGGATACGCCCACCGGGTTGACCACCGCCTATCACATCTTTTGCGCTGATAAGGGCGATTACTACGAAATTGCGGACGGCCTGCCGCAATATGCAAAAGACGACTACCCTGAGCGTCAGGAGTGAAGGCGGTCGGCCAGATCATCAATTTGCCCGATGCGCCATAAGTGAATCTCTCGACTGAGTTTCAGCGTCGGCTTTATCAGGAAGAAGATCGAGCCTATCACAAAGAACCAGATTGCAGCAGTTTCCAGCGACGCCCAAAAGAACAGCACAGACCCGATGGTAAAACAGATCGCTGCGGCAAAATCGACAGCGGTATGGGCGATTTCGTACAGTGCATAGATACGGCGCGTATCTGCATTCTGTTCCTGATTTTCGCGGTAAAACAGGCGCATTGTGATCTCCAATAGGGTCTTAGCACGGGGAATTCGAAGACCAAGGCTTGCAAATAATGCATGATGATCCAAGCGCTTTTTCCGCGAAAGCGTGATGTCGCAAATTTGTTTTCAGGGTATGCTGATCGCGGGTTCGTATTAGGAGGCTTTGTATGAAAGAACATCCCATCACTGGTGGCATAGCAGCCGAATTGTCCGGCATTGATTTGAAACAGCCGATTTCCGATGATCTGGCGGAGGCATTGCGCGATTCCCTTGCGCGTAATCTTGTGTTGGTGATCCGCGATCAGTTCCTGGATGTCGATCAGCATCGCCGCCTGGCGGAGGTTTTTGGCCCCCCTGCGATCAACCCCTATGCGCCGGGTAAGGGCGATCATCCGGAAATGACCAGCGTGATTAAGGAAGCGTCTGAGCGCACGGGGGTTTTTGGGGGTGGCTGGCATTCGGATCTGACATTCCTGGAAAAACCACCCGGCGGATCAGTTCTGTGTGCCATCCAGATTCCCCCTTATGGCGGGGATACGCTGTATGCCAGTCAACAGGCGGCCTGGGACGCTTTGCCCGAACCCTTGAAGCAATTGCTGGATGGGCGTGACGCCATTCATGTCGGCAAACCCTATGGCGTGAAATGGGCGCCGCCCGTTGAAGAGCAATCCATGAAGGGCTCCACCAAGCGCAATGACCCCGAAGCAGATAAGGAACGCTTTCACCCAGCCGTGCTGACCCATCCAGTGACCGGTCGCAAGGGTTTGTATATCAATGAAACCTATACAATGCGCCTGGACGGCCTCAGCGAGGCCGACAGCGCGCCCATCCTGCGCCAGATTTTCCAGCACAGCACCTTACCTGAATTCTGCTGTCGCCTGCGTTGGTCGCCCGGAATGATCACAATCTGGGACAATTACTCAACCCAGCACTATGCCATCAACGACTATCACGGCCACCGCCGCGAAATGCGCCGCACGACCTTTGAGGGCGACCGCCCCATTCGGGAGTGGGCTTAAAGATTAGGCACAAATCACTAATGCATGTTTGGGTTCTTTTATGCTGTGAATTATCATTGATGGTGGTGTAAAAACATCTACTATTCCTCCGTAATATTGATAGGGGGAAAAAATGGCTATAATTTCAATCAATGATGTGAGGGGCTGTATACTCAAGAGCATTGAGCAAGCAGCAATGAATTTTGAGAAATGGACCCGGAATTATTGGGTTACCGATTACGGTGCAGAAGGTTTGATTCAAGCGCGGGTTGCGGAGAATCTCTTTAACCTTCAAAAAAATAATAAAAATCAAGAGCTGGCGGTTGGCATTGAGATGTCAGTCAGTGATCTCATGTATTACGAGATATCATCATCTCATAAGCGAAAATTAGCATCTGCTGTTATACAGGAAAACAGTCGTCCTGATGTTTGCATGTGGGATAAGAACGGAAATGTTCCCTATATAATTGAAATTAAACGGCGCTGGGAAAACGGCCCTGCTGAACGGGATGTTAAAAGATGTGGGGATTTCCTTCGTATTTTTGCGGGTGAAGGTGGTGCAGGAACCCGAGCTGCCTTTTTTGGGGTGATTTTACACAGAAGCGCTCGAAACCAAGGACGTATGTTCTTTGATTTAGAAGAAGATTTAGAAATTGGCAAAAGGGAAGGCGATCAACTTCTGAAGAAAAGAACGGAACAATTTTTGAAAGAAAAGGCCGAGACGTTCTTGGGGGATGGTCGTCGCGCAACGCTAAAAGTCACAGCCGAAGTTTCAAAATCCCATGACTTTGAACATGATAAAAACTGGCCATACGGCGAAGGCTCTGAAGACTTTGCGGATCAATGGAAATGGCGCGCCGCTGTGGTGCAGATTCAGCGCGCTTAACTCAGAGCATGGCTATAGCCGGATGTTGACCCTATTTCACTCGGCCGCCTCCTGATAGGCCTCCATTGGGGGGCAGGTGCAGACCAGGTTTCTATCGCCTGCCACATTGTCGATGCGCGCGACGGGGGGCCAGTATTTGTCGTCGCGGGTGGCGGGCAGGGGGAAATAGGCGACTTCCTTGCTGTAGGGTTTGGGCCAGGGGTCTGACATCAGCAGGTGATGGGTGTGGGGCGCATCGGTCAGCGGGTTGATATCCCGGTCTGATGCACCGCTTTCCACATCGCGGATTTCCTGGCGGATCTGGATCATTGCGTCACAGAACCGGTCCAATTCCCGTTTCGCCTCGCTTTCGGTCGGCTCAATCATCATGGTTTCCGGCACGGGCCAGGACATGGTCGGCGCGTGGAAGCCATAATCGACCAAACGCTTGGCGATGTCTTCCACGGTGATGCCGCAACTGTCCTTAAACGCGCGACAATCAACGATGCATTCGTGGGCCACCGTACCATTGCGGCCCTTATAGAGGATCGGGTAATGATCCTCCAACCGCTTGGCGATGTAGTTCGCATTCAGAATGGCGATTTCCGTCGCTTGGCGCAGACCCTTGGGTCCCATCATGCGGATATAGGCCCAGACGATGGGTAGAATGCTGGCCGATCCCCAGGGCGCGGCAGAAACGGGGCCAATCGGCTCCCCCTCATGGGCATAGGGGTTCAGGCCTTCAACCATGGGATGGGACGGCAAGAAGGGGGCCAGATGCCGTTTCACGCCAATTGGTCCCATGCCGGGACCACCGCCACCATGGGGGATGCAGAAGGTCTTATGCAGGTTCAAATGGCTGACATCTGCCCCGAATTTGCCGGGCTTACAGATGCCGACCATGGCATTCAGATTGGCCCCATCGACATAGACTTGACCGCCATGGGAATGGATCAGGGCGCAGATATCCTCAATAGTTTCTTCAAACACGCCATGGGTGGACGGATAAGTGACCATGATCGCCGCCAGCGTGTCGGAGTATTGTTCCGCTTTGGCCTTCAGGTCTTCCAGATCGACATTGCCGTGATCGTCACATTTGACGACCTTGACCTCCATGCCCGCCATGATCGCGCTGGCCGGATTGGTGCCATGGGCGGAAGAGGGGATCAGGCAGATCGTGCGCTGGGTATCGCCGCGGGTTTCGTGATATTTGCGGATTGTCAGCAGGCCCGCATATTCCCCCTGACTGCCCGCATTGGGCATCAGGGACAGCGCGTCATAGCCGGTGATTTCGCACAGCCATTCTTCCAGATCTTCAAACAGTTGCTGATAGCCCTGGGCCTGTTCCAGTGGAGCAAAAGGATGCAAATGCGCGAAATGCCGCCAGGTGACGGGGATCATCTCCGTCGTTGCATTCAGTTTCATGGTGCAGGACCCCAGCGGGATCATCGACCGATCCAGCGCGATATCCTTCGCTGCCAGCCAGCGGATATAGCGCAGCATTTCCGTTTCGCCATGATACATGTTGAAAACGGGATGGGTCATAAAGCTGTCTGGCACGCGGCGCATCGCATGGGGGATGATGTCGTCGCCCGCATCCTTGTCCAGGGTGGAGACATTGAAAAGGCTGTCGGCCTTGGATGAAAACACCCTTAACAGGTCTTGGATATTGGCCTTCTTGGTGACTTCATCGACGGAAATTCCGATTGTATCCGCATCGACAAAGCGCAGATTAATGCGGGCTTCTTTCGCCTTTGCCAAAATGCGCGGGGCCTGGCCTGGTATGCGCACCTGGATCGTGTCAAAGAACTGATCATGCACGATTTCATGGTCCATGCGCCGCAGCCCTTCGGCCACGATCTGGGCCTTGCGGTGAATGCGACGCGCGATGCGGTACAGACCGTCTGGACCGTGATAGACCCCGAAGAATCCGGCGATAACGGCCAGCAGGACCTGTGCCGTGCAGATATTACTGGTCGCCTTTTCTCGTCGGATATGCTGTTCACGGGTTTGCAGCGCCATACGCAGGGCTTTCTTGCCTTCGGCATCCACCGACACGCCAATGATGCGTCCGGGGCATTGGCGCTTATAGACATCCTTGGTCGCAAAGAAGGCTGCATGCGGGCCGCCATAGCCCATGGGGACGCCAAATCTCTGGGCGGATCCCACCACGATATCGGCCCCGAACTCGCCAGGGGATTTCAGCATCACCATGGCCATCAGGTCACTGGCAATGACGGCAAGCCCGCCCTTGGCCTGAATCTGTTCGATGGGCTGCGTAATGTCACGCACCTGTCCCGATGATCCTGGATATTGCACCAAGGCACCGAAAACATCGGCTGCTTCCAGATCGGTGAAGGCGTCCCCCTGCACAATCGTCATGCCCATCGCTTGTGCGCGGGTTTTCAGGACCGCTAAAGTCTGGGGATGCACGTCATTATCGACAAAGAAGGCATCGGATTTCGTCTTACCCACCCGATGGGCCATGGCCATGGCTTCGGCTGCGGCGGTTCCCTCATCCAACAGGGATGCATTGGCGATTTCCATGCCGGTCAGGTCGATGATCATCTGTTGATAGTTCAACAGAGCTTCCAGGCGACCCTGGCTCACCTCCGCCTGATAGGGTGTATAGGCCGTGTACCAGCCGGGGTTTTCCAGAACATTGCGCAGGATGACCGGTGGCGTGACGGTGCCGTAATAGCCCATGCCGATCATGGTGGTGAACACCTCGTTCCGCTCAGATATGCGGCGCAGGTCTGACAGGGTGCGGCGCTCGCTGGTGGCCGGGGGCAGGTTCAGCGGCTCGTCCAATCGGATGGAGGCGGGAACCGTTGCCTGCAGCAGGGCCTCAATCGACGGATAGCCCAGTGTCGTCAGCATTTCGCGGATCTGGGACTGACCCGGCCCAATATGGCGACGAATGAAATCCTCCCGGATTTCCAAATCGTCCAGGGTCAGACGATCAAACTGGCTATTGGTCATAAAGACTCTCCTGCAGGGCTTTTGGCAAATGCGGGCCGGAATGGCCCAGTCTTTTAAGGTTTAGTCTTCTATGAAGTCGCCGTATTCGCTCTCCGTCATCAGATCGTCCAGTTCCCCGGCATCTTCGATCTTCATCTTGAAGAACCAGCCGTCCCCTTCTGCATCTTCATTGACCAGGGCCGGATTGTCGGTCAGGGCGTCATTTACTTCCAGGATTTCCCCGCCGATTGGCGCATAGACTTCACTGGCGGCCTTTACCGATTCGACGACGCCGGCTTCATCATCCTTGTTAAAGACGGCGCCGACTTCCGGCAGGTCGACAAAGACGATATCCCCCAATTGCTCTTGCGCGTGAATGGTAATGCCTATGGTGGCGGTATCGCCGTCGATTTCGATCCATTCATGCTCTTCAGAAAATTTGCGTTCGGCCATGACGACTATAGCTCCCCTATTCTCAGGTTGGGTCATTGGTTGTTTGGTAGGCTTGGTTTACCCGATGAACTGTACCTTGAAATTGTTAACCCCGAAAGAATCCGGGCGGTACGAAAGGCATTTTTGTGATGGTGGCGGGCAGGGATTTTCCCCGAACCGACAAGAAAACAGGCGTTCCCGGTTTTGCATAGTCAATGGGGACATAGCCCATGGCAACGGGACCGCCGACCGTCGGGCCAAAACCGCCACTGGTGATCTGTCCAATTTCCGTCCCACCGTCCGCATCCAGAATAAGGGTTCCTTCGCGGGCCGGGGCGCGACCATCGGGCAGAATGCCAACCCGTTTGCGCGTTGCGCCTTCTGCGATTTGTTTTTGCACAATTTCTGCGCCAGGAAAGCCGCCTTCTGCGCGGCGGCGCTTGCCGATAGACCACAGCAGCCCCGCTTCGATGGGGCTGGTGGTCGTATCGATGTCATGACCATACAGGCATAGGCCTGCTTCCAGTCTCAGCGAATCGCGGGCGCCCAGCCCTATCGGTTCGACGGCGGGATCCCCCAGCAGCAGGCGGGCCAACGCCTCGGCCTGGTCATTAGGAACGGATATCTCATACCCATCTTCGCCGGTATAGCCGGATCGGCTGATCCACAGATCGATGCCATCAAATTCGACCACGGTTTGGCTCATGAATGGCATCGTTGCCAGGGCCGGACCAAACAATCGCGCGGCAACACCCGACGCTTTTGGTCCCTGAAGCGCGATCAAGGCGCGGTCTTCCAGGGGCTCTACACGGATGCGGCCTTTCAAGGCCTTGGCAATATGGGGCAGGTCCTGATCCTTGCAGGCCGCGTTCACGACCAGATACAAACGGTCACGGCCCAAGGCGGCGATGGGGCGGGTCACCATTAAATCATCCAGAATGCCGCCTGCTTCATTCAGCAATTGGGAATAGCGTTGTTGCCCTGGCTCCAGGGATTGAACATCCGCTGGCACCAGGCTTTCAAAAGCGATTGCGGGATCGGACCCATCTTCGGCGATCAGCCAGGCCTGGCCCATATGGGAAACATCAAATAATCCAGCCGCGTTGCGGGTATGTAGATGTTCTTTCAGGATGCCAGCTGGGAATTGTACCGGCATATCATAACCGGCAAAGGGAACCATCTTGCCGCCCAATTCCCGGTGCAAGGCGTTCAACGGCGTGATCGCCAATTCCTGATCAGACATACAATCGGCCCCTTCCAAGGTCCAAAACAAAAAGGCGCGTCCCGAAATCAATCGGTGGCGCGCCCCCTCTGTCATGGAACCTGAGAGTGTGACCGATCCCGACATGATGAAGAGGGTGATCCCTCTATCAGTCGGGGTGGCTTACCCCTTCGGTGGATAGGGTCTGAACAGACCGCATCACTTTCCAGATTGTCCTAACCCGCGCGGTCCAGGGGCCTGAGAGATTCCGGGGCGGTTGCTCCTTCGGCGGCGACCCATCGGGTCACACTCTCCCACGCAGGTATAACGAACTATAGCGCGGCGAGAGTACCTGATCCCTTTGCCGTGTCAAGGCGGTGGGGAGGATGCTGGATCGGACTGCTGCGCGACCTTCGCTTTGCCCAGCAAGAAGGGCACGATCAGGCTGATGGCCAGGAATCGGATAATCTGGTGCCCTGCCACAAAAGCCGGGTCCGTATCCAAAGTGAAGGCCAGAACTGTCATGGCTTCCAGCCCGCCCGGCGCAAAGGCCAGCCAGACCTGCATGAAGGGCAGATCCAGAAAGGCCGCTGTTGGCCAGGCAAATAGGCTGGTGATCGCAAGCCCTAAACCGGTCGCGCCGATTCCGGCTTTGGTGCAGGAAATCAGGAATTTTTTTGTGCTGCCTGCGAATCGCGTGCCGATGGTCGCACCACAAATGATCAGCGGCGGATACAGGACGTAGGCAGGAATAGCACCTTCCACCGTGCCTGTCATGAACAGGGCGCCACTGATAACCATTGGGCCTGTAAAATAGGGGGCGGGAATTCGGAGCAAGCTTCCTAATGGAACCCCTAAGTAGGAGAGTGCCAGGACCATCGCAATTTCTGGCCAGCCCAACATTTCCTTAGGAATCGCTGTGGGCAGCGGCGAATGCACATTCGTATAGCCTACAACAATTGGGATCAGCACCATAACGGTTGCCAGCCGCACGGTTTGGATGACGGCAACCCGACGTGTATCGGCGCCGATCTCTGTCGCGACAGCGACAACAAAACTCATCGCCCCTGGGACGGAACACAAGATCGCCGTGTTGCGATCATAATGATGAACCCGGCGCAGATACAGGCGAACCAGCGCCAACAGGATAATCATGCTGATGCCGAGCATGATCAGGGATACAGGCCAGTCTGGGATAGAAGACAGGCTGTTTCGGTCAATACCAGCCCCCAGCAAGGATCCCGTCGCGATAAAGCTGAGATTGCTTAACGGGTTCGGTAATTCCGCCTTGCGCCCGGCGATGACCCATATTGCGACGGCCAGCATGGATCCGCTGAGATAGGCGGCGGGAAGGTCCAAAAAGTCAAAGACGCAGCCCCCCAAAGAGCCGATCAACAGCGTGATAAGGAGGGTCCATGTCAGGTCTGAAAACGGGTTCTTATATTGGAATTGGGTCAGCGACGGCTTTCCTCGCGATTGTACTGTAATTCTTCCTCAGACAGGACCAGACCGATGAAGAGGATGAACGACTTGGCGGATTGTTCTTCTTTCTTCGGGATCACGACAGTCACCGTATCTGCCGAGACAGTCGTGGTGCGATTGCCGTCAAAATTCAGGGTCATATCCATTTCACGCCGGTTCAGGATCTGACGATCTGGCGTTGATACCGCCAGAAACAGACTGATGGGCTCTATACCTGATTTCTGGGCCGGGCCACGCACACCGCGCACCGCGATAGGAAAGGTCATTTCAACTTCCTCATCCTTTACGGTGCATTCCCCAGACAGGAATCGAATTTCCCCACGCATCACAACGTCCGTGATGTCACGCCCGGATCCAGGGGCAAAGCGCGTCACCCGCTCCGTATCCAGTGGGATCAGAATGGGGGGGCAGGGAATAATCTTTGTCGGTTCCGCGCAGGCCGTAAGGACAGTCAGACAAATCCCGAGAAGCAAAAGCCGCATATTCAGTTTAACTCCCTGCATACTGAAAAATCCCATTGTAAACTTCGTGGCATGTTAGAATTTTGAATGCGTACCGTCACACAGTGGTCCGCGATCACTATGCTTGCAGCCACAGAAAAATATCGTGCGTGACTTATCTGCGGTATAGATTTGTGGTGTCATTTTTGTCCCTGTGTGGCTTCCGTCGCAAAAGGGCTGGGATGCAGAACGCCCGCAGGCGCACCAGAAGTACTTTTGTCCCGCCACAACTTCAATGGGGAAGGGTTGTTTCGCCGCGATCAAAGGATCGGTCATCGTGATGTTCCACCATCATGCGGGGCGCGTTGGATGCGCAATTTCACTGTAGGGGGAGACTAATCGACAGGCCCGCCTGGAACAAGCGCCGCGCGGGAATAACTCCTTCTCTGTTGACGGAATTGCCGGAACACGCGACGTAAGGGAATGCAGTGTGGAATGAAAGAATGAAACATGGCTGATGTGAAACCAGATTTGGCGATAAAACTGGCAGGCCCCCGCGGTTTCTGTGCCGGTGTGGACCGGGCTATCCTGATCGTTGAAAAGGCGCTGGAAAAATTCGGCGCCCCTGTTTATGTGCGCCACGAGATTGTCCATAACCGTTTTGTTGTCGAATCACTGGAAAGCAAGGGGGCAATCTTTGTTGAAGAACTGGACGAGGCCCCAACCGACCGGCCGGTGATTTTTTCTGCCCATGGTGTGCCGAAATCCGTTCCTGCCGCCGCACAGGCGCGGGAGATGATTTATGTCGATGCGACCTGTCCCCTGGTCAGCAAGGTCCACCGGGAAGTGGAACGCTATCACGATGGCGGGCATACGATCATTCTGATTGGCCATGTCGGTCATCCGGAAGTGGTTGGCACAATGGGGCAATTGCCAGACGGGGCGGTCGTTTTGGTCGAAACCCTGGCGGATGTGGCGAAACTGGATTTCCCCCCTGATGCGCCATTGGCTTTTGCGACTCAGACCACATTGTCGGTGGACGATACGGCGGAAATCATTGATGCGTTGCGGGTACGCTATCCAGACATTGCCGGGCCAAAGCGCGAAGATATCTGTTATGCCACGACCAATCGTCAGGCGGCAGTGCGGGCCCTGGCGGCAGAGGTTGAGGCCGTGCTGGTCATCGGTGCCCCAAATTCGTCAAATTCCCGTCGGTTGGTTGAAGTCGCGCGGGTTGCGGGCTGCCCAAAGGCTGCTTTGGTTCAACGGGCCACCGACATTGATTGGGACTGGATGCAGGGTGTTTCCCGGCTTGGCATATCCGCCGGTGCCTCCGCCCCGGAAGTACTGGTGGAAGAGGTGATCAATGCATGTCGTGATCATTATGCGGTCACGGTCAGCCAGATCTCCATTGCGCAGGAAGATGTGGAATTCAAGCTTCCCCGTCTTTTAACCCAGTAAACTTTTAACCCAGTAAACTTTAACCAAATCGATAAGCGACGGATTCAGTATGGCGGTTTACACGGATGTATCCGACGAAGATATGTCGGCCTTTATCGCACAATACGGCATTGGCGACTTGGTGTCGGCAAAAGGCATTGCGGAAGGGGTGGAGAATTCCAATTACCTGATCCGGACCACCCAGGACACCTTTATCCTGACCTTATATGAAAAGCGCGTGAAGCGTGAAGATCTGCCGTTCTTCATCGGTTTGATGAACCATCTGGCGGAAAAAGGCCTGCCCTGTCCGCGTCCGATTGAAATGCCGGACGGCACGGCGCTGCGGGATCTGAATGACAGGCCTGCAGCGGTCACCAGCTTTCTGGAAGGCATGTGGGCGCGGCGCATCCGCAAGGAACATTGTGCGCAATTGGGGGCGGCCCTGGCGGATCTGCATGCGGCTGGTGCGGATTTTCCAATGCAGCGCCGCAATGGTCTGACGCTTGGGGATTGGCGTCCCTTATTTGAGAAGTCAGAAGCCCGCGCCCATGAAGTTCATAAGGATATGGCACCGCTGATCCGCGCAGAACTGGATTTTCTGGAGGCGAATTGGCCAAAGGACCTGCCCATAGGGGTGTGTCATGCCGATATGTTTCCCGACAATGTGTTTTTCATCGGGGATCGGCTGTCTGGCGTGATCGACTTCTATTTCGCCTGCACGGATTTCCTGGCCTATGATTTGGCAATCTGTTTGAACGCCTGGTGTTTTGAGCGGGATCGCAGTTTCAACGTCACCAAGGCCCGGGCCTTGCTGTCCAACTATGCGCAGCATCGTCCGCTGACATCGGCGGAAATTGAGGCATTGCCCATTCTGGCGCGAGGGTCGGCGATGCGATTCTTGCTAACGCGATTATATGACTGGTTGAATTGCCCACCAGGAGCCTTGGTGCGTCCCCATGACCCAATGGACTATTTTGACAGGCTGCGATTCCATCAGGGTGTCTCCGCCGCCAGCGCATACGGATTTGATGGGTCATGAGCGAAAAGACCCTGGTTGAGATTTTCACTGATGGTGCCTGCAGCGGCAATCCTGGTCCCGGCGGATGGGGCGCGGTCATCCGTTGGGGTGCCCATGAAAAGGAAATCTGTGGCGGCGAGTTGGACACAACGAACAACCGTATGGAATTAATGGCCGCGATTGCCGGGCTGGAGGCGCTGACGCGCCCCATGGCTGTACGCCTGACGACAGACAGTACCTATGTCAAAGACGGCATTACCAAATGGATCCATGGCTGGAAAAAGAATGGCTGGAAGACGGCGGCGAAAAAACCTGTGAAGAATGCGGATTTATGGCAGCGACTGGAACTTGCCGTGGCCCGGCACAAGATCGAATGGGCCTGGGTCAAGGGGCATGCCGGACATCCAGAAAATGAACGAGCCGATGAATTAGCCCGTCAGGGCATTCCAGGGCGTGGTTAACGGGTATGTAACATTTCTAGCGTTCTTTTGACGCCGCACCGCGTTCAACCGGACAGTCCAAGTCATCACCACAACATTCCTCACGACACAGTCTGCACATTGGATAGGCGTCTTTCGGGTGATGCACCAGGTCAACCAATATGGTTTCGACCATCCGTTCCAACTGGGAGCGTTGCGTGCCGGTAAGGGGCGTCAGCGCATTGGTGATCAGGGCTTCGCGCGCGTTGAGAATTGACTCGGCACAAGCAGTTCCAGACTCGGTCAGTATTAGCTGCATGGTCCGCCGGTCCGAACCGGCCCTCTTTGCCACCAGTTTGCGTTGCTCTAATTGCTGTATGGCCCGAACAATTGTGGATTGGCTTTTATTCTGTTGTTTGGCGAGATGCTCAATCAATAATCCAGGCTCGCTGCGAATTGCGATCAGGATGGAGGAACCGATTCCGCCAATCCCGGTAACTTCTTCAGCTTCTGCCGTTATTCTGTCGGCCAAAGTGAGCGCCAGTGCGCCCAGTATATTTTCAAGCCTGGAGTCTTGTGGATTTTGAATGGGAATTACTCCTCAAAGGCGCATCTTAGAACATCGATGATGCGTCTTCCATCGCGAAAGTCCTGATCCTTATCTGGATTGTAACATGCCGTCGTCATGCCGACGAGCATGGGCGATTGAACGAGAGGCCGCAGGAGTGCTGAGAGTTGCGCCCAGGTCAATCCGTTAGGCATAGGATAATCAGACGATGGAAAGTCCACTTCATCGAGAACATCCCAATCAAGATGAAGCCAGAATTTTGATGCGACACCTTGCTGATAGCGGAGAATTTTCTGCGCGATGACCGCAGGTGTCGATTGGTGAATTGCGTCCGCGTCAATGAGCTGGGGCGGGATAGGGAAATCTTCTGGCATTAGGGCGCTTTGGCGCAGGGCGATATCCCGATCCCGGAAGCCGACCAATGAAACAGTGTGCGGTGCCAAGCCGGGCCAGCAATCCATTTCAGGCCCCAGGGAGGCGTTGCCTTTGCCCAGAATGAAGTTCATTGGCATGTCAGCGAAATCCCCGGTTGGCGAGGTTTTGCCATCATAAAGATCAAGATGCCCATCGATATAAACTAAGCCGATTTGGCTGGACTCCTGATCCGAAACTTGGGCGGCAGCGGCAATAGCCCCGACAATATTGGTGCAGCAGCCACCGATCAAAATCGGAAAAGTACCCTCGTTCAAAAGACGTGTAACCTGCTTATGGGTTTCGCCAATCACATGCCGGACATCGTCTAGCGCTTTGATGCCGGAGATTGGGTCTCTCTGTGTTCCGTTGATTTCGACGGGAAGATCGTTTGAATCCTTGAGTTCCGGCAGCGCTTGGAGAAGTCCCAGACGCCTAAGGATGGTTGGGGCGCGCGCTGTGCCACCGGGTATTCCTTCGCAATCAACCGGCACGCCGAGAAGAGTTATGTTTAAAGGGTCGCGCATGATAGACATCTATATTAGATCGATGATGCATTAATCTATTTGAATTTTAGAAAGTGTCAATTCGCAAAATCTGTTCATCGAAAATGCGCTAGTACTAGTATAAGGGGATCTTAGCTGTGTGCCTGTGCTTCTGACTTGATGCGCCCGACCATGGCGACAAAACCGTTGCGGCGGTTTGGCGACAGATGGCTCTCCAGGCCCAGGCGCGTCAGGGCTTCGGTCGCGTCCAGTTCCGTGATTTCCTGCGGGGTGCGCCCGGAATACAGTTCCAGCAGGATTGCAATCAACCCCTTGACGATAAAGGCATCGCTGTCGGCGCGAAAGGACAGGGTGCTTGGCTCTGTGCTGTCATCGACCTGGCTGGTCATCCAGACTTGCGACATGCAGCCCCGCACCTTGTTGTCTTCGATCTTCTCGTCTTCCGGCATTGGCGGCAGTTTTTTGCCCAGATCCACGATATAGCGATAGCGCTCTTCCCAATCTTCGAAGAGTTCAAAATCCTCTACCAAATCATCAATGCTGCGCGCCATTTCGACCTCTGTTTTTATCTATGCCTTCCCGCGATATAGGCGGCCTGGGCTTCAGGGTAAAGGTCTAGCTATGATACAGGAACGGGCCACGGATATCGCCCAGCCAGGCCCAGGCCAAGAGAATCATATGGTCGCCCGTCCAGATCGCATGGGGGGTATCACCTGGAATCAACAGGCATTTGCCGGGATCGCGCACCTTTGGTGGGGTTGATCCAATCTGCATGGTCGCGGTTCCGGACACGGGCAGGTAAATCTCATCTGCCGCATGGGCGTGCAGGGGATAGAAGCAATGAGCATCGATCAACAGCAGGCCGACGCGCAGCCGTGTCGTTGGAACCCGCGCATCCTCCCCCACCAGGGTGCAGAAGGCGTGGCGATAGTGAAAGTCGGTCTGTCCATTATTAACATTCGGGTTCCCCGGTGCGCGCTGCCACGACAGTAAGGGCTTCATGGCTGCAATTGCGCCCCTCAGATAGGCGGTTTCCTGAGGGCCTTTCGCCAGGCAGGCGTCCAGTCGGGCGACGACGGGTTCGCTGGATGGATCCCAACTGCGCCGGGCGGGCCCCAAAGCATCCAGTTCAGACACAAGCGTATTGCACAGACGCCGCCCATCCCGGCGCAGCGTTTCCATAAAGGTGGTCAGAAAGGCATCTTCGGGCCTTTTGTTGGTGCTGCTCCATCCTGCAGAGAGAAAGGGTCTGTTTAGTGTCACGCTGCACCAACCGATGGACGGGGCCAAAGCACGGGAAACCAATCGTCCCGAAGGCGCTGGCCCGCCTGCATGCTATGCCCCGGATAGGGCGGAGAGGTACGCCCTGGACGCTCCACATATCGGGCATCATCTCCAACCCAGCGCATGGAAAATGCTCTGCGTCGATGGGGACCCTGATTGGCAGGCGCACCATGGACGGTGCGGTAATCAAACAGGATGGCGTCGCCCGGCTGCATGGTCCACGACAGCAGGGTATAGCGGTCGGGCTCTGCATCCGGATTTGGAACGGGTAGATAATCGTCCTTGTCTGGATAAAAGCCACTGTCATCCAGCCAGCGCACCGGCAGGACCAACTTGTCCCATAAATGCGAACCCTTGATGAATTGAGGACAGGCATCAAGACCAACCGGATCGACGGGTACCCAAATGCTGACGGTCTGACGGCCTTCGACAAAGTAATAGGGGCTGTCCTGATGCCAGGGTGTCTTTTTTGACGTACCGGGCTCTTTCACCAGAACATGATCATGGAAGAATTGCGCTGTCCGACTTTGCATAATCTGTGCGGCGGACTGACCAGCTGGCGAGTCCCGGATGATTTTTTCAAAAGCGGGTATTCGCGGCCAGTTGCAGTAATCGTCAAAAAACCGGCCGGTATCGGTCGCAGTTGTGTTTTCCGCTGCATAGGGGCCAGGCTCTGCCATGTTCTGGTCGATGCCCTGTGCAATGATATCCACCCAGTCGCGCAATAGTCCGCGCACCAGAACCACCCCGTCGGCAGCATAGGCATCAATGTGATTTTGCGTGATCATGGGAAAAATTTATCCTGCAGTGGGGGGCCTGACAAACGCAAAACAGCAGGGCTTCAGTTCCCCCGCTGGCTTTGAGGAGTATCGGCATTGGGTCCGGTTTCCTCCGTCACTCCGGTTGCGCCAAAAACCTTGCGCAGGAAACCCGGAGCAATAACAGACAGGGGATTCACATTGACATCCGGATCATCTACTGGCCCGGTCATTCGGTAGGTTACCCCAAATAAACCATCCCCCAGCAATAGATTAATCCCCGGAATAGCGCCGATGGTATTGGAGAAAATGCCAGCCACGGCAATGTCACCGCCGATATTCAGGGTATCTTCCGTGCGGTTGATCGCACCCGTTGCGGTCACGCCCATGGCATTGCCCCGCGCAACACCGTCCAGAATATCGAAGCTGTCAGGGGTCAGGCTGAAATCCACGGTCATCGTGTCAAAGGCCAGGCCTTCATTGTTCAAGGCCGCCAAAATGCCGGTTACAGAAATAACCTCCAGGATTTTGGTCAGGCGCGGCGCATCCAACAGTTTGAAATTGCGCATCTCAATGCGCCCCAGCATGGGATCATCGGCAGTCTGGCGCAGGCCCGTAATTGTCAGCTTTCCGCCTTCCAGTCGACCGGTGATGTCTGCAATGGCCAGGGCCAGACCGGTATCGTCCGCAGTTACATCCAGACTGTGTCCTCCATTGGGCGTTGGCAGATATTGGATGTTCACACTTTTATCTGCCCCCAAGGATCCCAGGACATTCAGGCGGTCGACCTGTTCCCCTTGCAAATCCAGCCTAAAATCGACGTTGTCGACAGACCGATCAGCACTTAGGAAGACTGACTCAACGCTACCTGATATCTGTATCGCAGGTTCCAGAACCGGTGGCGCATCCCTGTCCGTTGTATCGGTTTCATCCAGATCAACAAACGGGGTGATATCCATGCTGGGCCCATTCAAGGTGACCTGATAGATGCCATTAACATCTTTCACCGTGCCGGAAATATTGGTGTTGCCATAGCGCAGGGTTTCGATGGTCGCATTGGTAATACGCTTAAAATCCGCGTTCGCTTGCATTTGACCAACCAGCCGGTGATCCTGACCGCCATCCAGTACGATGTTATCAATGCGATAGCCATTGGTTGGATCAATTCCGATCTTCAACGCCAGGGAACTGGGCGTACCCGGTTCTTTACGCCAATCGACCATATCCACCATCAATGTCGAATGTGTCAGATCGGCCGCCAGATCAATAGTCTGACTGCCTGACTTGAAGGTCGTATAGGTGGCAGACAGGCTGGCCGGGCCTTCCGCTATACCAGCCAGCGGCAGGTTAAAACGACGCAATTCTGAAAGATCCGCAGTGGTGGTGATGGCCAATTGGGTTTGTTGATCCCCCTCGTCTGCAAAGTTTTCATTCCAGATAACACGCGCGGGCGTGGTATCGATGCGAACATCACCTTCCAATACAAGCTTGCCCGGTCGCAGGCCAAGCGCGACGCTTTCTGCAGTAACAACAGCGTCCAATTCCGGACGGGGAACAGAAATCTTTCGCAGCACGGCATCGGTTTCATAAACGATATCATCTGCGTTCAGGTCTGCCAGAAGGGGGAATCGAAACCGCACATCTGCCACTGCGTTCCCGGTAATCCCAGCAGGATTAAGACCAATCCGGGAAATATAGTTGCGGGGACTGGTGTCCAATAGCTGCAAGGCGGTAGAGAGGGGAGTCGCAATCGACAGTCCGATATCAATGGCTTCATTATCGCCGTCCAACCCGGATATCAGGATCTTTCCATCGGTTAACTTTGCATCTTTCAGC
The DNA here is from genome assembly GCF_048892425.1 of Hwanghaeella sp. 1Z406. Classification (NCBI taxonomy): domain Bacteria; kingdom Pseudomonadati; phylum Pseudomonadota; class Alphaproteobacteria; order Rhodospirillales; family Aestuariispiraceae; genus Hwanghaeella; species Hwanghaeella sp. 1Z406. The sequence continues at coordinate 49,018 of NZ_JBLZHU010000007.1, read as the reverse complement.
ACCCCGGCGGTGATATCGATATCAAATGAGGTATCGGTAAATTCAGCCAGTCCGGCAACGCCTGTCGCGGGCGGCAGGGGGCGCAGGTAATGCACCTGCGCCTGATCAAATTCTATCCCGCCGCTCAGGCTGTTTATCGTTATCTGTTGGGGATCCATATCGGGAATGGACAGGGACGCGGCTATTCCGGCCTGATGCACATCGGCTTCAGGAATATTGTCCGTTACCCATTCGCGGGGATTTGGGGCCAGTGTTTCCGGCCAAAAAGCGGGCAGCCGGTTCATCGGCAGGTCCAGCACAAGCCCATTCAGGTCGATATCCATTCCGGTCTCAGCCGGTCGCGCGGATCCGGTCAGTGAGATACTGGGTCCGGATATGTTTTCCTCTGGATTGCTGAAATCCAGGGTCAGATTTTCCAATGTGATGACATTGTCATCCGGGGACAGGCGGGCTGCCAACCGACCCCACAACAGGTCCGGCACAGTTTCCATCACATCCGGGATGCCTGGCAGTTGCCCGGACCCGAAATTGATATCAACGCGCCCGGATAGGGGCTTCATTTGGGGGTCCAGCGCGAAATCGGCACTGCCATCAACCCGCACCGTCACACCATCCAGCAGGCCCAGTTTAGGGGCGGTTTGAGAGATCGTATCCGCGTCCAGGCCGGTAAATAGGATGGATCCCGTCAAGCCGCCGGTTTCCTCGGACGGCTGTGCTGTCAGGGAAATATCGCCAATGCGCGATGTCAGTTCGGCGGTGATATCACGGGGCAGTCCTTGATCGTTTAATTGTGTCGTGGCCGTGCCCGAAATTGGAACGCGCGGCATATAGGCGACGACATTTTCCACATCGTATAATCCCCCTAACCAGACGGCGGCATCAAATGCATCAAATGTTGCATTCAGGGTTGCAGCGGGCAGGGCGCCGTTTGGCGTTGCGTCCAATTCGATCGATCCTGCCGCGCTGTTCAATCTGGAGGTTGCCCGGATGGGCTGGCCCTGGAAATTGAAATCGACACCCAATTGGCCGCTGATGGTCATATCCGGAAGGTAGAATACCAGATCCGGCAAATAGCGGATTGGCAGGTTGGTATCCAAAGGTCCGAAATTTAGTTTTGTTTCAATCCGTTCCGTGTCCCGAAAGACGGAAACCGATCCTGAAATATCGGTATTTTCCGTAGGCGTTTCCAGGGTGCCATACAGCGTTGCCAACAGCCCCGCTGGGGATCGTGACACCCCTAAATTGGCATTATGCAGCATTAGGGACTCCGCAATGGCATGATCGCGAATTTGGATTTCGGCATCAATAATGCTGAAGGATTGCAGGCCAGCCAGAAATGTCTGGGGCTGGGTTTTGCCTGTCAGGGCATTCAGGATCGGCTCTGGAATAAGGGTATTACTGGCTTTTTGAGGGAGGGCGATTTGCGTGCCGGGTTTTGACCCGTCATCCGCGCTGTCGCCGTCCAGCCCGTCCATGGATAAAACCAATTGTCCATCTGGATGGCGGTCCAGTTTTAGGGAAGGGCGGATTAAGTCCAGTTTCCTGACCCGGATGTCACCGGATAACAGGGCGGAGAAGGATACTTCCACAGAAACCTGGGGCAAAACCGCCAGCGGGGCCTTGTCCGCCTCCACCACGGTGACATTGGTTGCGATAACGTCGACCGCCCGGTCCCATCCGCCCCAGATTATTTGCGTATTCTCAACCTTGACCCTGTAGGGCGAACCTTCGACATTAAGCGCATCTTCAAGGATAGGGGTCAGCGCAGATATTGAGAGTGGGCCCCGCGATAGGATATAGACCCCTGCGGCACTTAAAAGGACGGTGCCCAGGAGAAGGCCGATTGTGGCCTCTAAAACAATACGCTTGGCTCGCTTATTCATAGTGTCCTTGGTTCAGGAGTACAGCGACTGCCATAAGGGAAGTCGAAGGGTCATAATAATCGGTTCGCACGGCATTTAAACGCCGCTTTAAGGAATAGTTTGAAAATGGGGATGGTATCCTTTCTTAGCCACATAAATCCGGATGATTTACCGATCCCGGAGGGCGCACGACCTGCTGATAAACCTGTTCTGGCGCAAGACCACCCTGATCATGCGCTTGTGGAAGATTTCTATGCAGACCCCCGTGGGCGTCATTTTCTGAATTTCATCTCAGCCCACAGCGATTTTCTAAGCGCCCTTATTCGACGGGATACAGATGTGTTTGCAGACATTTTGCGGTGCGGGCCGGATGAGGCCGTCGCCCGTCGGATGGCGGCATTACCCAATTTGGATCAGACGGCGACCAATGACAAAACCCTGATGGTAGAGCTGCGCCGGGCAAAGCGTGCGGTTGCCCTGGGCGTTGCAATTGCCGATTTGCTGGGCTTGTGGTCATTGGAGAAAGTGACAGGCACGCTGGCAGATTTAGCCGACAGCGCGCTGGAACGGGCCAGTCGGTTTGCGCTGCGCACCTGGCGGGGCGGCGCAGACGGCACCGTGGGAAATGATACTGATGGTTTTGTTATCCTGGGGATGGGGAAACATGGTTCGCGTGAGCTGAATTATTCATCGGATATTGATTTGATCGTCTTATACGATACCCAGCGCCTGGCGCCGGATGATCCAGATCAGTTGCGCCAGGATATGGTGCGGGTCACCCGTCAGATTATCCGCCTGATGGAGGAGCGCACGGGGGAAGGGTATGTATTCCGCACGGATTTGAGGCTGCGCCCGGATCCCAGTGTCACCCCGTTGGCAATGTCTGTCCGTGCAGCGGAAACCTACTACGAAAGCGTCGGTCAGAATTGGGAGCGCGCCGCGATGATCAAGGCGCGACCTGTTGCCGGTGATCACGTCCTGGGGGAGGAATTCCTGACCCATATCCGGCCTTTCATCTGGCGAAAATTTCTGGATTTCGCGGCCATCCAGGATATTCATTCCATCAAGCGCCAGATCAATGCCTATCGCGGGGGTGCAGAGATTGCCGTTGATGGTCACAATATCAAAATCGGTCGCGGCGGCATTCGGGAGATCGAATTCTTTGTTCAGACACAGCAATTGATCTGGGGCGGGCGTCAGGTTGAATTGCGGGAGAAGCCGACCTGCCTGATGCTGGATCGACTGGCAGAATTTGGCCATGTTCTACCGGAAACCGCCGCAGAGATGAAGCAGTCCTATCACTACCTGCGCCGCCTGGAACACCGGTTGCAGATGGTGAATGACCAGCAGACCCAGACCATGCCAAAAACGCCAGAGGGCATGGCGGCAATCGCCCAGTTCATGGGCCATGCTGACCTGGATGCATTCCGCACGACACTGCGAGAGACCCTGACCACAGTTGCTGGTCATTATGCACGGTTATTTGAGGAATCGCCGGACTTGGGGGGCGATGGTTCTCTGGTCTTTACCGGCAGTGAAGATGATCCAGACACCTTGGACACCTTGTCGCGGATGGGCTTTGAAAATCCATCCCATGTCGCAGAGCGGATCAGGGTGTGGCATCGCGGGCGCTATCGTGCGACCCGCAGCGAACGCAGTCGGCAAATCCTGACGGAGTTGATGCCCCGCATATTAAAGGCTTTTGGTGACACGGCCAGCCCGGACGAAGCGCTTCAGCGGTTTGATAATTTTCTTTCCGGCTTGCCGTCTGGTGTTCAGCTTTTTTCACTGTTTCAGGCGCATCCAGTCCTGTTGAACCTGGTTTCTGAAATATTGGGGGAAGCGCCGCGCCTGGCCGACTGGTTGTCGCGCAAACCGATCCTTCTGGATTCCGTGTTGGGCGAGGACTTCTTTGATCCAATCGTGTCTGATGCTCCCTTTGCTGTGTCTGACGATGATGATTTATCCTCAGCATTGGCGCTGTGTCGCGATTTTCAGGATATCCTGGATGCGGTGCGGCGTTGGGCCAATGATCAGAAATTCCGGATCGGTGTTCAGTTGTTGCGTGGCGTTGCCGACGGGGATCGCATTGGCCCTGCCTATAGCGCCATTGCCTTGCGGGCGCTGCATGCGATCCTGCCCGCCGCATCGGAAGAGTTTGCAGAGCAACATGGCCATATTGACGGTATGGGGATGGCGGTCATCGCCTTTGGTAAATTGGGCGGTGGTGAATTGCTGCCCATGTCTGATTTGGATCTGGTCTTTGTCTATGATTTTGCAGAGGGCGTGACCCAATCGGATGGTGCAAAACCGCTGGGACCACAGGTCTATTATCTGCGCCTGTGCCAACGCCTTGTGACCGCGATTACCACAGAAACCGGGGAAGGGTCCTTGTACGAGGTCGATACGCGGTTGCGTCCATCGGGCAAGGCCGGGGCTCTGGCGACACAATTGGCGGGTTTTGCCAATTACTACAATTTGCCGGACGGGGAGGCCTGGACATGGGAGCATATGGCCCTGACGCGTGCCCGGCCGGTTTATGGCAGTGCAGCGCTGCAGGCGCGCCTGACGGACGCCATTCATACCGCCCTGGTCCAGCCGCGCGATCCAAAGAAATTGTTGGTTGATGTAGACACAATGCACAATCGAATCGCGCGGGAATTTGCGCCGAAATCAGAATGGGATGTGAAGTATCGCCAGGGCGGTCTGGTCGATGTCGAATTTACTGTCCAGGCATTGCAGTTGGCGCATGCAGCGGAAAATCCTTCTGTTCTGTCCACCAATACCGCAGATGCACTGGAGCGATTGCACGCCGCAGGATACCTTACCGAACCCGCTTTCACGGCATTACGCGAGGGGTTGCGCCTGTGGCGGCAGGTTCAGGCGGCAATCCGGTTGACCGCACCGGGGGGTGGGTTCGATGCAGCCAATGCGCTGGAAGGACAGAAGCGGGCTTTGGCGCGGGCTGCGGGGGTAGACGCATTTGAAGATTTAGCACCGCGGATGGAAAAAGTGGCGCAGGCAGTACGGGACCAGTATGAGGCATTGATCGCCACCCCCGCTGCGGGCTACCGTAAAGACCTGACCTGATCAAAGTCTTATCTATCCAAAGGAATTGTCGATCATGCTGACCATATGGGGACGCAAGAATTCCAGTAATGTCATGCCGGTCTTATGGACGGCGGATGAATTGAGCCTTACTTATGACCATAAAATGGTGGGGGGTTCCTTCGGTGGCATCAATACGGATACCTTCAAGGCGATGAATCCGAATATGCGCGTGCCTGTACTGCAAGATGGGGATTTTACGCTGTACGAGTCAAACGCCATTGTCCGCCACCTTGCACGGGCTCATGGTCAGGGCAGTTTGTTGCCTGACAATCTGCAAGAACAGGCACATGCGGATCAGTGGTTGGATTGGCACAAAACGACCCTGACCGGACCCATGATCGATTTGTTCTGGCGCACGGTGCGATGTGAACCGGATCAGCGAAACCCGGATTTGATTGCCCAGGCAAAGGTTGCGACGGAAAAGGCGCTGGCACTTCTGGATGCGCATTTGGCCGGTCGCGACTTTATGGTCATGGATCGTCTGACCATCGCGGATATCCCCTTGGGAACGCTGATCTATCGCTATTACAACATTCAGGTTGATCATCAGGATTTCAAGAATATCAAGGCATGGTATGCCCGCTTACAGGACCGCCCTGCCTATCGGAAAAATATCATGATTCCGTTCGGAACGACCCTTGCGGAATGGGATAAACTCGAACGGTCTTTGGTGTAATCAAACATGTCTCCTCCTGTTGATCCCGTCGCAGCGACACAGGTCCTGCCAAAGAAAGTGGATGTCGTTGTGATTGGCGGCGGCATCATTGGTGTCTCTGCCGTCTGGCATTTGGTGAAAAAGGGCTACAGCGTCGCCCTGTGCGAAAAGGGCGTGATCGGGGGGGAGCAATCTTCTCGCAATTGGGGCTATTGCCGTCAGCAGGGACGTGACCCAAAGGAAATGCCGCTGATCCAGGAAGCCCTTAGGATATGGCGCGGTCTTGATAAGGAGATCGAGGCTGAAACCGGCTTTGCGCAGGCGGGCGTCATTTATGTTGCCAAGACTGAAAAGCAGATGGCCTCTTATGAGCGCTGGGTGGATATTGCAAAACAGTATCAATTGGATACCAGAACCGTTACCCCTCAGGGGTTACGCGATTTGTTGCCAGGCTATGAAACGGGTTATCCAGGGGCGCTGTGGACGCCCAGCGACGGGCGCGCAGAACCGCATAAGGCCGCCCCAGCCATTGCAACATCGGCACAGAAGAAGGGCGCAGCGATTCTGACAGGCTGTGCCGTGCGCGGTCTGGAAACATCGGGCGGGCGTGTGTCTGCTGTGGTCACGGAAAAAGGTGTGATCGCCTGTGACTCCGTCATCCTGGCCGGGGGTGCGTGGTCGTCCCTGTTCCTGAAGCGCCATGACATTGCGTTCCCGCAATTACAGGTCAAATCATCTGTGTTGCGCACAACGGCTGGACCGGAAGTGACGCCTGGGGGGCTTTCCACCCCCGATTTCGCGATCAGACGCCGGAATGATGGCAAATATTCCCTGTCGCGAGGATTTGATTCGACCTTTTATCTGGTTCCAGATGCGTTTCGCTGGATGGATAAATTCTGGAAATCCTTCATGGCGGAACGCGATACGATCAAGCTGCGCCTGGACGGTCGTTTCTTCGAACAGCTTATGCAAAACACCTCCTGGGATCTGAATTCGGAAAGCCCGTTTGAACGAACACGCATTCTGGACCCGGCGGCGGATCGCAAAATTCTGGACAAGGGCTTCGCCAGCTTCAAGGCGGCCTTTCCTGTCCTGAAGGATTTGCAGGTGGAGGAATATTGGGCCGGCATGATCGATACGACTCCCGATGCCGTTCCCTGCATCGCCCCGTTGGAGGCATTGCCCGGCCTGACGCTGGCGTCAGGTTTTTCCGGACATGGCTTTGGCATTGGTCCAGGGGCTGGCAAGCTGGCGGCCCAATTGACGGTTGGGGAACCGCCCTGTGTTGATCCAGAACCCTTCCGGTATACGCGCTTCTTCGACGGCACATCCCTGGCCCCGGCGGAGATTTAGGGGTCGGTTTTGTTATGTTGGGTTTGATCTGAGAGTCAGTGCGACAGGCGCGTTTGGCACGTTTGGCCCTGGATTCCCGCCTGCGCGGGAATGACGAGAGTTATAGGCTAGCGTCACCCCGGACTTGAGGCGGGTTCGATTGGCATGGGTGGTGCAGAATTACCACCTGGGCGCTCCTCAAATTGTTCCATTCTCATCCTGAGGAGGTGCGGTAGCGCCGTCTCGAAGGAGGGGCTGTAAGTAGGGTGCTTGCAGAGGGCCCACCCTTCGAGACGCTACGCCCCTCAGGGTGAGGAGACACTTGCTTAATGCACCGTCACCCCGGACTTGATCCGGGGTCCAGGGCGGCGGGCGCGATTCGCGTGGGTGGTGCAGGAATACCACCTGGGCGTTCCTCAAATTGTTCCATTCTCATCCTGATGAGGCGCCAATGCGCCGTCTCGAAGGAGGGGCTGTAAGTAGGGCGCTTTCAGAGGGCCCACCCTTCGAGACGCTTCGCTCCTCAGGGTGAGGAGACACTTGCCTAATGCACCGTCACCCCGGACTTGATCCGGGGTCCAGAGCGGCGGGCGCGATTCGCGTGGGTGGTGCTGGATTCCCGCCCTCGTGGGAATGACAGTATAAGCATTTCGGTTCCGCATGTCTGAATCCCGTCCCTTGCGCGAAATCTCGAATCGCGACGGAGTCTTATCCGTTGATCGGGAAGGAGCGCCGCGCGCATGCAGTTGGATATGAAAACCCTTGTGGGGAAGCTGAACCCCGCCTGTAAAAAGGCGTTGGAAGGGGCGGCCCAGTTGTGTGTGCAGCAGACCAATTTTAATGTCGAAGTCGAGCATGTCCTGCTGAAATTGCTGGATCAGACGGACACGGATGCGGTGCAGGGTCTGAAGGCCCATGGTGTTGAACTGTCCGACCTGATTGCCGATTTGCAAGGCGCTGTCGAAGGATTCCGACGCGGCAACACCAGAACCCCCGCCTTGTCGCCCCAAATTGCTGATCTTTTGCAGGAAGCCTGGGTCTATTCCTCACTCAGCCTGGGCCAGAATGCGACGCGCTCTGCGGCTTTGCTGCAGGCCGCGCTGGACACGGAATCAATTCGTGCTCCCCTATTCGATGGCGCCCCTGCCTTTAAGGCGATCCCTGCTGCGGGCCTGCGCGACAGTTGGTCTGAAATTCTGCGCCAATCGCCAGAGGTAATGCCCAGTGCGATTGAGGCCAGCAAGGCCGATGCAAAGGCGGCGAAGGAACGGCGCAAAGAGGTCCAACAGGCGAAAGCCGGTGCACCAACGGAAGAAGAACAGGCGGCACAGGCTGCCGCCACCGCCAAGGCGGATGCGCTGGAGCTTTATACGATCTCCCTGACGGATCAGGCGCTGATTGGTGCAATTGATCCGATTGTCGGGCGTGATGGAGAGATACGGCAAATGGTCGATATCCTGATGCGCCGCCGCCAGAACAATCCCATCCTGACCGGTGAAGCCGGGGTCGGGAAGACAGCCGTGGTCGAAGGGCTTGCCCAGCGGATTGCTGATGGCGATGTGCCAGAACCTTTGCGGGATGTGGATTTGCGTGTTCTGGACCTGGCCCTGCTGCAAGCGGGCGCATCGATGAAGGGGGAGTTTGAAGATCGCTTGAAAACCGTCATCGATGCGGTGAAATCCTCCCCCCGTCCGATCATTCTGTTCATTGATGAGGCTCATACGCTGATTGGTGCTGGTGGCGCTGCGGGGCAGGGAGATGCGGCCAATCTGCTGAAGCCTGCCTTGGCACGGGGTGAATTGCGCACCGTCGCTGCGACAACATGGGCGGAATACAAAAAGTATATTGAGAAAGACCCCGCGTTGGCCCGGCGCTTCCAGGTCGTTAAAGTGGACGAGCCTGATCCAGAACGCGCAGTCGCGATGGTGCGAGGCCTGGCACGGCGTCTGGAAGAACATCACAAGGTGCGCATTCTGGACGAGGCGATTGCAGAGGCTGTTTCGCTGTCGGCCCGTTATATCACCGGGCGGCAATTGCCTGATAAGGCGATTGGCGTTTTGGACACGGCCTGCGCCCGGGTCGCGGTCGCACAAGGGGATCGTCCGCCCCAGGTGGAAGCGGCCATTCGTCAGGTTGAACGCCTGTCGGTGGAGCGTGACATTCTGCATCGCGAAAGGGTGCTGGAAGGGGATCACGCCGCCCGGTTGGCCAAACTGGATGCCGCGCTTGCGGAGGCTGAAACCCAACGCGATACCCTGACCGCCCGCTGGGAAGAAGAGCGCGCCGTTGTTGAGGAGATGATGGCGGTCCTGGCAAAGCGCTTGCAGGGCGAACCGCCGGGTCAGGCCTATGCAGATCTGAACGCCAAACTGGTGGCGCTGCAAGGTGATACGCCGATGGTCCCGGTGGAGGTTAATGGCGATACCGTCGCCAGTGTGGTTGCCGGATGGACGGGCATCCCCGTTGGCCGCATGATGCGCGATGACATTCAGGGCGTGATTGATCTGGAAAGCCGGATGAAAGCCCGCATTGTTGGGCAGGATCACGCGCTGGATGTGGTGGCCCGACGCATTCGCACCTATCGCGCGGGTCTGGATGATCCCAGCAAGCCAGTTGGGGTCTTTATGTTCGTTGGCCCCAGCGGTGTCGGGAAGACGGAAACGGCTCTAACCCTTGCGGAATTGTTGTTTGGGGGGGAGCGTAATCTGATCTCCGTCAATATGTCGGAGTTTCAGGAGGCCCATACGGTGTCCGGCCTGAAAGGCGCACCGCCAGGCTATGTCGGCTATGGCACGGGCGGCGTTTTGACGGAGGCCGTGCGCCGCAACCCCTATTCAGTTGTGCTATTGGATGAGGTGGAGAAGGCCCATCCCGATGTGATGGAACTGTTCTTTCAGGTGTTCGACAAGGGCATGATGGAAGATGGTGAAGGCATCGAAGTCGATTTCAAAAATACGGTGATCATCCTGACCTCCAATCTGGGGGATCGGGTCATCATGGATGCGGCTTTCAGTGGAGAGCCAATGTCGCTGGATGGCCTGGTTGCCAAGGTGCGCCCGGACCTGCTGAGCCGCTTCAAGCCAGCCTTCTTGGGTCGCATGGTCATTGTTCCGTACCTACCGCTAGGTCAGGAAGAGATTGCCAATATCGTCCAGTTGAAACTGGATCGCATTGCCAAGCGGTTTAGTGAAAACAATGGTGCCACTCTGGTACTGGACCCTGCCATTGCGCCAACCATCGCAGCGCGATCTGCAGAGGTGGAAAGCGGCGCGCGGGCGATCGACAATGTGGTAACCCAAAACCTGCTGCCAACCCTGGCCGAAGCCGTTCTGTCGCAAATGGCAGAGGGTAAGAGCTTTCAACAGGCCCATGTCTCCCTGGACGGCATGGGCTTTTCCGTGCGGTTTGAATGATCGTGGGTGTGGAATGAGGATTACAGCGATCACCCCCCTCCCAACCTCCCCCCCTCAAGGGGGGAGGGGTAAAATATGGGGCTCCCCGTTGAAGCGTTTCGCTCCCTCCCCCTTGAGGGGGGAGGGTCGGGGTGGGGGTGATCTTTCCACCGGCAGCATAACTGCGCTACGCTCATCGTATGAAACCAAGAACCCTTCGGGCCAATCCAACGAAAGCAGAACACCTGCTTTGGCAGATGTTACGGCAACGCCAGGTCGATGGTCGGAAGTTCCGTCGGCAGCAATTGATCGGTCGTTACATCGTCGACTTTGTGTGTCTGGAATTCAGACTGGTTGTAGAAGTCGATGGCGGGCAACATGCGGATTCACAGTCGGATGTAAGTCGAGATGCCTGGCTGAAATCCGAGGGTTATCGGGTTTTGAGATTATGGAACAACGACGTGTTGCAGAATTTGGAAGGGTGTGTCGAAGCCATTCGATTGGCGCTTGCATCTCTCCCCCCTCCCAACCTCCCCCCCTCAAGGGGGGAGGGGTAAAATATGGGGCTCCCCCCCTCAAGGGGGGAGGGGTAAGAGATAGATCTCCCTCCCCCTTGAGGGGGGAGGGTCGGGGTGGGGGTGATCTCTCGTCTCGCACAACTGGGGGGGGGCGATTCCATGGCTGATCCGGTCGGTTTCTCCCAGGAGAACCAATATCTGGCTGTGACGACGCCATTGGGGGATGATGTCCTGATCCTGCAGGCGGTGCGCGGGACGGAAGGGTTATCGTCGCTGTTCCGATATGAATTGGAGATGGTGTCGGAAGACCCGGAGATCGACTTTACTGCCATTGTTGGCAAGACCGTCACAGCAGCGATTTATTCCGCTGATGGACAGACCAGTCGCTATGTTGATGGTCTTGTGACAGATTTTTCTCAGCATGATTCAGATCCGCGCTTGTGGACCTATCGCGCCATCATTCGTCCGAAATTCTGGTTGGGGACGCGCAAGACAGATTGCCGCATTTTTCAGGATGTGTCGGTTACGGAAATCATCGAGCAACTGCTGGGGGAAATCGGGGTTACGGATTATGCGTTGGAAACAACGTCTGCCTATCAGAGCCGAACCTATTGTGTTCAGTATAACGAAACGGTGTTCGATTTCCTGAACCGGTTGATGGAGGACGAAGGGATCTTCTATTTCCATCGGCATGAAGAGGGTAAACATACATTGGTTCTGGCCGATGATGCTGATGCCCATGCGACCTGTCCCGGAATAAATCGTGCCACCTACCGCCCGACCGGACAGTCCGGGCGCGAGGATGAAGATGCGGTGCATCAATTATCCTATTCGGAACGGGTGGTCAGCGACCATTACGCCACCGATGACTATAATTTTCAGACCCCTTCTACGGAATTGATGGCCAGCGCCGATGGCGATGGCAGTGGGTCTGATATGGAAGTGTATGAATATCCGGGCGGTTACATGGCGAAAAGCAATGGCGACAGTCGCGCCAGCCTGCGCATTCAGGAATTCGAAGCCCTGTCTAAGTCGCTGGAGGGGCGGTCCTCCATGAAATCCTTTATTGCGGGTTATGCCTTCTCCTTGATCTGGCATGGGCGCGATTCCCTGAATGCCGATTACGTGTTGGGGGAACTTTCCATTCGCGCCGACAAGGACCGGTATGAGAATGGCTTTGTTGCCTTTCCCAAGTCGCTTGCTTATCGCCCGCAGCGTAAAACCCAACGCCCGCGCATTCACGGGACGCAAACTGCGCTGGTGACCGGCAAAGCGGGTGAAGAAATATGGACCGATGAATTTGGCCGCGTGAAGGTGCAGTTTCATTGGGACCGGGAAGGCCAGAAGGACGAGAACACGTCCTGTTGGGTCCGGGTTGCCCAGGGCTGGGCTGGGAAAAGCTGGGGAACCTGGTTCCTGCCGCGGATCGGGATGGAAGTCGTGGTGACCTTCCTGGAGGGAGACCCGGACCGCCCGCTGATCACAGGCTGTGTCTATAACGGCGAACAGGTGCAGCCCTATACACTGCCCGACGATCAAACCAAGGCGACGATGAAATCCAATTCATCCAAAGGGGGCAATGGCTATAACGAGTTCCGTTTCGAGGATCTGGCCGGCAAGGAGGAAATATTCCTGCATGCCCAGAAGGACTGGAATTCTGTTGTGGAAAATGCCCGCACCACGACTGTGAAAGATGACGATGATACTGTCACCATTGAAAAGGGAAACCGCATCTTTGAGGTTCAGACCGGGGATGAGACTCATTCGGTGAAGGGGGATCGCAAACTGACGGTGAATGGCTCTCAGACCCATAAGACAGATAACGGCTTCACCCATACCGTGACCAAGGATTACAAGCTGACAATTTCTGGCGACCTGATCATTGATGTGGGCGGCGATATAAAAATTACGGCGGGCAAGAATATCAACAGCGAGGCCGCTCAGAGCATTACCAATGATGCCGGGATGAATTATGAAACGACGGCTGGTCAGAATATTACAAATTCAGCTGGCACCAATATTGATAACGAAGCCAAGATGAACCTGACCAATAAGGGCGGCATGAATGTCACCGATGATGCGGGAACGAAGCTGACTTTGAAGTCTGGCATGACCACGGAATCCACGGCGGGCATGTCCCTTAAGGAAGAAGGCGGAGTTTCAATGGAGATGAAGGGCGGTATGAGCCTGACAGAAGAAGGGGGGCTGACACTGGAGTCTAAGGGCGGGCTGTCAGGCACCTATGAAGGGGGTACGACGGGCACGTTCAAAGGGGGCGTGATGGCAATCCTGCAAGGTGCCATTGCCAAGATCAATTAAGGATCGCATCTGATGACCGACGCAGCTGCTGCGCAAAAAACCGGCCCGCAACCCAAGGACGGGATTTACATTGATCGCGACAAGGCCGGGAATCCCAAGGCGGAATATACTATTGCCGATGGTAAAATTGATGGCGAGGCGCGGTTCTATCAGGACGGTGTTATAACGCAGCAGGGCACCTTCAAAGCCGGTGTGCTGCATGGCGAAAACCGCTTCTATAAAGACGGCGAGTTGTCGCAACTGTCGACCCATCACAATGGCAAACTACACGGCGAATATACCGAATACAATCAAGGGCAGGTCACGGCACGGCACCATTTTACCCATGGTGTTCTAAATGGTCCGACTGAATTCTATAAGAATGGACAGTTAAAGCAGCGCACGATCTATGTGGATGGCTATGTCCATGGTGAAACGGTGTTTTTTGACGAAAATGGGGATGTTCAGCAAACCGTTCCGTTTCACCGTGGACGAAAAGAAGGCTTGTCCACCTTCTACGAAAAGGGCCGCCGCCTGATGGATGTAGAATTTCACAATGATCTGCAGAATGGCTGGCTGACCACCTATTCACCCACCAATAAACCGATGGCAAAAATTCCTTATAAGGATGGCAAAAAACACGGCGAAGCCCGCTATTATGATATGGAAGGCAATGTCGTACGACGTGAGACTTTTTTTGCAGGGAAACTGGACGGTGTTGCCGTGGACATGATGCCAAATGGTACGATTTTAAAAGAAAGTCCCTTTAAGGGTGATCTGTTGCATGGCTGGACCATTGAATACAACCATAAGGGTAAGGAAGTGGCGCGCCAACAGTTCCAGGAAGGGGAGCCGGTTTCTGCAAAGCTGGAAAAAACCCGGTTTGGACATCGTGAGAAAGATGAGTCAAACGACGATTGATTTAAGCATTAAGTAAAATTTAACCAGTTAAACATATAAGCTATTAGCGCCTTGGTTGTTGCTTGAGGGCTAAAAGCCTATGTGGGATCTCTTTTCGATAGATCGTTATCTGCCGCATTCTATCTGCTTGGCAGAAAACTCGTCATTGTTGGCAACGATGGCGGGGTCAGACGCCGTTATAGCCTTCTCGTATTTTTCGATTCCGCTGGGCATTATGTATTTTGTTAAAGAGCGTCAGGACCTGGAATTTAAATGGGTCGCGAATCTATTCATTCTCTTTATCCTTTGGTGTGGCATTACACATGTCACGGATCTTGTGACATTATGGATCCCGATTTACGAATTGCAGGCGACCGCGAAATTTGTGACGGCGCTGGTATCGGTTTTAACCGCCGTGATGATCTGGGTCGTAATTCCCAAGGCATTGGCGCTGCCGTCACCGGAGACCCATCGGCGTGCCAATGAATCCTTGCGGCGTGAGGTCGAAGAGCGGCGGGAGGCGGAGCAGAATCTTCGGCTGGCCCGGGATGATTTGGAACAGCGCGTCGCTGATCGTACAGCGGAATTGATTCAGTTAAACCATCAACTAACTGAAGAAATCAGAATGCGCGAACGCGCACAGCAAGACCAGGCTGACTACGCAAAACGTTTGGAAATAAGCAACAAGGAGCTGGATTCTTTTGCCGGGACGGTATCGCATGATCTGCGCAATCCGATTAATTATGTAAAAGGATACAGTGAGTTACTTCTGACGGATGCAGTTGAATCCAGTGAAAAGAGAGCCGCTTATATGACCATAATTGTAGACGGCATTGATCGTTTGGATCACATGATTCAGGATTTGTATGAATTTTCCAAGCTGCACCAGAATGTTGCGTGTTCCGATATTGTCTCTCTGCAATCGATTATCGTTGATCTACGCACGACCATGGCGGCTGAATTGCAGGATTTGGGGGCATCGCTGCATTATCAGGATACCTCTACCCAGATCGTTGGGAACCGAACGCTGTTGTTGCTGCTATTCCAGAACCTGATTGAAAATGCCCTGAAATATCGATCAGAAAAAGCACCGGAAATTTGTATCACGGCGGAACAGTCGGGCGCGCAAACCACGGTGTCGATTGCTGATAATGGACGGGGTATCCCTGAAGGTCAGTATTCCAGGGTTTTTGAAATCTTTTATCGCATTGACCCGACCGTTGATATCGAAGGCAGTGGTATCGGCCTGGCCACATGCCGACGCATTGTTGAACGGCATAATGGCAAAATCTGGTGTGAGGCTAATCCGGATGGCGGAACCACATTCCGATTCACGTTGCCCACGGCTGTGTGAGGTCTGTCCATGGCAGACGGTGAGCAGACCTTTCCGTACGAGGCGAAGCGGTTTAATCTAAATCAGTTCTGATCAACTGGGGTATCTATCATGGGAATGCCCGCCGCTGCATTAAGTGCCATGCATGTTTGCCCGATGGTGACGCCGCCGGGGATTCCCCATGTGGGCGGTCCCGTTTCTGCGCCGTCCTGTCCGACCGTTCTGGTTGGTGGTTTGCCTGCGATTGGACCGGGCAGCATGGCTGTGTGTGTCGGTCCGCCCGATGCTGTTGCGATGGGGTCGCCGACGGTTCTGGGCGGGGGGATCCCTATGTCGCGGGTTGGCGATACCTGTTCCCATGGCGGGGCGATTGTGGTCCCTGTGCCGACGGTTCTGTTGGCCTGATCCCTATTTAGGGGTGGTCTGATGGAAATGAGAATTCCACAACGCGGTGCGGGCAGTGTCTCTGGCCTCATAGGCGCGAATGGCCGATGGCAGGTCGGTTTCCATCTCGGCTTCCCGATCCTCTCCCAGGGCGGTCAGTCGCATCGTGTACCATGCCGTGACACCGCCTTCGGGGGGATTGGAAAATCTTGGAAATTCGGGTGTTTCTAGTGTCTCGTCGCGCCATTTGTTAGGCAGGGTGGGCGCCAGAACCAAGGCACGGGCCAGGCCAATGACATCAACTTTTGATTCAGAAACAGCGGCTTTGGCCTGTTGCAGGGTTTTAAACCCGCCGGTCACCATCAGGGGCTTGTGCGTTAAGGGCCTGGCACTGGTGGCAAAATCCAGGAAATAGGGGCCACGTGCGGGTGCATCGGATGCCGATCGCGCGCCTGGAAAATAGGTCCCGCCGCTGATTTCAATCAGGTCAATGCTGGTCTGGTCAAGTGCGGTGATGACGCTAAGCGCGTCATCGGTATCCAGGCCCCCTTCAAGCTGATCTGTCGCATTCAGCTTAATGCCGATTGGAAAGCGAGGGCCAACCTTGCTGCGGACCGCCTCAAGGATTTCCAGGATCAAACGGACCCTGTTTTCAATCTTGCCGCCATAGCGATCGGTACGCTTGTTGAAAAGCGGGGATAGAAACTGGCTGAGCAGAAATCCGTGGGCCGCATGGATCTCAACCCCGCCAAACCCAACTTTTTGCGCCAGTTGCGCGGTGCGTGCGAACGTCTCTGGCAGCCGCGCAATCTCCTCAAGTGTCAGGGCCTCACAGGACAGGCCGGGAATATTAAGCGCGCTGGGGCCTTTGGGCGCGCTGATCGGTGGGTGTGCCATGGCGCCCGCATGGCCAAGCTGTATCCACAATTTTGCGCCGTTGGCAGATCCTTGGGCAGCGAGCGTTGCGAAATTGTCCAGATGTGAGTTTGGGTCAAGAACAAGGTTTCCTGGTTTCTCTGCATAATCCGGGGTGGGCTGTACCTCCCCAATTATGGCCAGGCCCAGTCCCCCTTTTGCCCAACGGTTATACAAATGGATCTGTTCCTTGGTTGGATTGCCCTGACCGTCGCCAAGGGAGTCAGACATCGCAGCCTTTGCGATGCGGTTCTTGAGAATTTCCCCACAGGGTAATTCAAGCGGTCGGAACAGCGCGTCCTGAGTGTTCGGCATGGGAGATCCTTGATGGGGGCTGGCAGGGGATTTTTCTATGCAGGCATACTAGCGGGTGTTGCGCCATTTGCGAAGGCATCAAGGACAGCCTCTTTCTTAAGTATTGTTAGATGAATCCTGCCGAAATGATTTATCGTCAGGACGACTCTATTTTGTTCTCTTTGGGCTCTTTTTATGGATCGGATATACTGTACTCAGTCTTAAACCAAACACTATATATTGATCTATAAATACTTGTTTTTTCTTGCATTTCCTTTCTTGATCCTTGAATCCACTGGATGTTACAATGGATGGTGTGCGGGGGGTATTTTGTATGCCCTGCACGATCTTGTACAAAATGTTGTAGTTGTTTGGGTTTCAGCGTGAAAGGTCGTCCATGACCGGCAGATATGGTGGCAGACAAATCGGACGCACGGGGCCCCGCATTGGGTTGCCTGTGGACGTAGACGGACGGGGACGTACAAGCCCCGTGATGCGTCATGCTGGGTTGCGTCCGGCCGCCGATGCGCCTGCGTCAGGTACCGTTCTTCAACAGACCTGGACGATTGACCCTGCCAATGGTCCCGATCATCGTCGGGCAGAGGCTTCTGTTTGGCGCAAGCCGTCCCATGAGCGTCTGAGCATTTCAAAACTGTTTGAGCACATGGATCCCCAGCCCCGCAGCTATCGGGATGATGCGTATGAAGATGCGCACAAGATCACCCATACCGCGCCACCGCGGCTGGTGATTTCTCCCGGTACAGTAAGCGCCCTTGTTGCTGGCAGCATTGCCACTTTGTTTATTATATTTGTTGCGGGGTTCCTGTCTGCGGTGCTGATATTCGGGGAACCAAATGCCGGTGGGGAATTGGCGATTTTGCCCAGCCAGCCGCAACAATCCAGCCAACCAGTGCCATCGGTACCGCAAGATGGTGCCGCTATTGGCGATACCGCGGCCCAATCGGTGCAGGAAACACGCGCGACGATCCCACAACAAACGACCCGCGTTTCGGAAGGGTTGGTGACATCAGCAACGGCAAATCGGGATCAGCAGCTTGCGCCTTCGCCGGAAATCGCGGCTGCAGAATCCGCACGTGATACGGCCCTGCAAAGTCCTCAGCCAGTTTTTACTGCGCCGCAAACACCATTACAGCCCTCTGTCAGCCAGCCGGGACCTATGGCGACCATCGCGACGGATACGATTATCTATCCTGGTGCAAAGCCATCCCAGCCCGCCCGGTCTGATGTGGCATCGGCGGAGACATCGGTCCTTGGTGGCCCAGGGGGGAACTACTCCCTGCAATTCGGGGCATTTCGCGATAAATCAAATGCCGCTGCCTTGGTTCGTGAATTGCAATCGGCTGCAAAGGCCGGGATCGTGGCAGAGCAAGGGGCGACTGGCGCACCGCTTTTCTATGTGCGGGCCGGGGCTTTTCAAACACGGGCCGAAGCGCTGGAGGCGGTTAAGTCTCTGCGTGGTTCGGCTGGCATTGTCACCTTTGTTCACGCCAATCGTGGGACGGGTTGATTGTGATGGGGGCAATGGTGGGGGCGGCCCAGTCGCGGTTGTTGAGCTTTGGCGCAGTGCTTTCTGTAATGGTAATGTTGACCTTGACGGCCTGTGGACTGGTCGGCGGCAGTGGCGCACCTGTATTTCAGTTGGAAACCGTTCAAGTGCGGGCATCTGCGGATGCTAATACGTCTTCTGCGACCGCAGTGGATATGGTTTTTGTCTATGACCCCACGGTTATAGACGTTTTGCAGGCGGTGCCCGCATCGGACTGGTTCAATCGCAAGCGTCAGTTCTTGCTGGATTACCCAAAGGGCATCAGCGTGATGAGTTGGGAGATTGTGCCAAGCTCAGTTTTGCCGCCCTGGACGGTGCCCGATGACATGCTGTCAAATGACGCCGGGGATGATGCGACGGCTGCTTTTGTATTTGCGGATTATCTGTCACCGGGCGCACATCGGGCACGGCTGGAAAGTGGTGTCGGCATCCGGATTGACCTGGCCCGTGACGATTTTACGCTCAGTCCTTTTAATACGGACAATTAACCCCGACTCCTGCACTGGAGCGGGGGTGGATTCCTTGACCTTGATACAGGAATCTAGGACTGCTTAACTGTCTGACTTGGACGTCAGGCTAGGGGAGCCAGAAAGGACATCGAAATGCCGCGATCCGCCCGAGAATTGCCGGATGCCATTCAGTGGCATGAGGGCATGCTGTTGGCACCGCAGCATTTCCAGCAGTTGGGAGTGCGTGGTGAGGAACTGATTGCCTATCACACCGCGACCAGCAGCCCATTCCATTGGGGTATTCGCCATCTGAAGGTTGATCCGGTGCAGTTGGTCAGCGGCATCTTCCGGGTGCTGGAATTGGAAGCTGTGCTACCAGATGGTCTGATCGTCAGTCATGTTCAAGGCGATGACGTGCCCCTGGAACTGGATCTGTCTGAGCAACAGGGGCAATTGATGGGCAAGCCTGTGCCGATCTACCTGGCCGTGCCGGTGCGCCGCCTGGGCGGGCGTGCAACACGGGGGGATTTGCCCCGCTATCAGGAAGTGCCAGGGCTGCCGATTTCTGATGAGCATACCGGCGAGGGGGAAATGACAATCCCGCGCCTGAAGCCCCGCTTGTCGTTGCATCTGACAGACAGTCTGGCCCAGAAATATGTTGGCTTTCCCATCGCGCGTCTGATGCTGCGCGAAGAAGCCTTCACAATGACGAATTTTGTCCCGGCGCAACTGAGCATAACGCGGGTTTCCGCCATTGGGGAAATGTGCCAGGCAGTGGCAACGCGCCTGCGCGAAAAGGCGATGTTCCTTGCAGAACGGGCGCGTACCCCGCTGGGCCAGACCGACAAGCCAATGTTGCAGCAATCCCAGACCGCGATCCATGGTTTGGTCGCTGGTCTGCCGATGTTCGAAGCGATCTTAAAGACGGATCGCTGTCATCCGTTTCCGTTGTATCTGAGCTTGTGCCAGATCGTCGGGCATATGACCGCCGTGGGCGGGGCCCTGGTGCCGCCGATGCTGCCATCCTATGATCATAATGACCCAAAGGCGGCGTTTTCGGCCGCCTGTGATTTTGTCATTCAGATGCTGGACCGTGTGTCTGAAGCCTATACCGCCATTCCGTTTGAAGAAGCCGATGGCGTGTTTAGCCTGAAGATTGATCCGGCATGGTGTGATGATGACCTGACGATTGGCGTGCGGGCCCGGGCTGAAATGACCGAAGCCGATGTGATCGCCTGGATGGATGTCGCGCTGGTCGGATCGGACTCTGTGATCAAGCCAATGCGGGAACGCCGCGTCCTTGGTGCGCCACGCCATCGTATCGATCGGGAACAGGCGCTGGATGTGGTTCCGACACGGGGTGTGGTGCTATTTAAAATCGAGGTGAATTTCGACGACATCGTTCCGGGCGAAAAACTGTCCATCCTGTCTGGTGACCGGGGTCGGCGGGAACCGCCGCAGGAAATCGTCCTGTATGTCCGAAATCCATCCGGCGACGATAGGTAAGGCCAGGCGATGGCTGTTCAGCCTGTTTCTCCCATGACAAAGGCGCATCGCAATGCGGGCGTTGGCGGTAGCAGTGTGGGTGGTGGTCCGTCCGCCGGGGGGGCCGGTGCCTATATTCTGGATCAGTTTCGAGAGTTTTATGATGAGGTTCTAACCCTGCGGGAAGAAGCCTTGTTAAGTGGTCATGCAAGAACCGCTGCGCTGCCCAGTTTTGATGAGGCCATGGCCTATGATCCAAACAGGCCGAAGCCACCGCCTCTGCCAGGGTTCAATGCACCTCCTCCATTGCCGGGGGAGGCAGCGCCGCCAGACTATGATCTGGAGGATCATCCGGTAGACGATGACGACGCACTGTCTGGATCAAAAAGGGATCACCATGGCGTCGGATTAAAAGCGGAAGAGGCGCTGAGACGCTTGCAGACTCTGTTGGAGATGCAAGCCTTGGAGGCAGGTCGTCGCGGCGGGGAATACGGCGTTTTGTATTATCGCGAAGCGCAATATGTCATGGCGGCGCTGGCGGATGAGATTTTTTTAACGCTGGATTGGCCCGGGCGCGATTTCTGGCGCAATGACTTGCTGGAGACCCGGTTGTTTGAAACCTACAATGCCGGGGATGCTTTCTTTAAGCGCATGGAAAAGCTGCTGAAAACCGGGGATCGGGTGCAAGCTGAAATCGCCATTGTATATCTGCTGGCGCTGACATTTGGGTTTCGGGGGCGCTATGCCGGAGGGCGGGATGAAGCCCGGATCTCGGAATATCGCAAGCAGCTTTACTATTACATCTATCAAAAACGCCCAAACCTACCAGATCCCAGCCATCGTCTGGCACCAGAAGCCTATCAGCACACACAGATGAGCACCCTGGCGCGCTTGTTGCCCTCACCGGGTCGATGGGTCTGGCTGTTTGTTGGTGTTGTCGCGCTGTACAGCATCACCGCCCATTTCATTTTCAACGATGCGCTAGCGCCTTTGCTTGAGGCGCTTGATCGCGCCGGTGGTTAGGGGCGGGGCAGATGAGCTGGCTGGATTTCATCCGCGACTTACTCTATCGACTGACGCCTTATTTGCCGGGGATCGTCGGGTTCCTGATCGTAATATCCTTTATCCTGATCGGCGCCCTGCTGTTTGTGGTTCGCAAGACGCGCAATTCCAAAAAGGCGGCTGGCGCAGAGGAGGATTCGCCCCGGCATCTGGATGAAGATCCGGATTATCAGCCTTTCGCCGCAGAGCCGGAAGACCTGCCGCTTCTGCCAATGCGAAAAAGCTTCAAACATGCGCTAAAAATTCTGCGCAATCACGTTTCTGGCCGTGATTGGCGTTATGCGATCCCCTGGTATCTGATGCTGGGGCCGGAAGGATCGGGAAAATCCACCCTGATCGCCCATACCGGCATGGACCTGCCTGTAGGTCAGCCCGCAGAAGATTTCGAAGATCTGCGCCCGGCCTGTAAATGGTGGTTTTTTGACCGCGGTGTCGTGCTGGATATGGCAGGAACCCTGGTGCGGCAACGCGATGGGCGTGGATCCAATTCTAAGGCATGGCGCAATTTTCTGGGGTTTCTGGATCGGTATCGACCCCGCCGTCCGGCAGATGGTATCATCCTGACCATTCCGATAGAAGATTTCCTGGATGACCAGGGCGCGGTGCGACCGCCGGAGGATATCACCCAGCGCGCCGATGCGATTTACAAGAAATTGTGGCAGGCACAGGCCCGTCTTGGTCTTGCCTTCCCGGTCTATGTGATTGTCACGAAGATGGATCGTCTGCCGGGGTTTCAGGCCTTGGTATCAGAACTGCCGGATCACAGCCTGGCTGATATGCTGGGGTGGGCCAGCCCGTACAGTTTCGATACAGAATTTCGTGAAAGCTGGGTCGACGAGGCGGTCGAAACGGTCGGGCAGGGGTTACAGGCGGCGCAGATGGAAATCTTTGCCATGACGGGCGACCCTGCGGCCGCCGAAGATATCTACCAATTGCCGGCTTCCTTTGAAGGGCTGCGGGAGCCGATGCGGCTGTACTTGCGGCAATTGTTCAAGCCCAGCACGTATCACGAAAGTTTTTCTCCCCGCGGGATCTGGTTCACCGGGGATAGCGGCATGGAAGATTTGGTCGTTGATCGCCCGGTACCTGTTTTGTCCGGGGTCTATGGCGGCCCCCGGGCGCGGGCGGCTTATCCGGTATTTTTGCAGGACTTGTTCGAGACCAAGATTTTTCCTGAAAAGAACATGGCGCGCCCGGTTAAACGGACTCTGATTCACAGCAATAAAATAGCGACGACAGCGCAAGCGGCCTCAATCGCCGTTGTTGTCTTAGGGGCATTTTCACTGTGGTTGCTGCACACGGATATGCATCAGGATGTTGCAACCGTCACACCGTTTATTGAACAGGTTGGACAGGATATAGACAGCGTTCAAGCCGCAAACCGAGCCAATCCGTCTGATAATCCTGTGGGCAGCTTTAACCGTGAACGTGCCTTGCGTTTGTTGGAGGGAATGGCAGCCCTTAAAACCGGGTCTTTCTTCTCTATTCTGATGCCGTCGTCTTTCCTCGCGGATGTTGATAGCCGCGTGACCAACGTCACCACAACCGCATTTAATTTATTCATACTACAGTCAATGGGGGCTGCTCTGGACGAGCGGGGCCAGTCTATCGGCAATGGTCGTTTGCCGCCGGAAGGCGCGTCTACGGGCACTCTGCAAATGCGATCTAATCTGCCGTCAGGGGCTTCCGCGCTGTTAAACAATGAAACACCGCGCAGTGAAGAATTTGAGCTATTGCGGCGGTATGTTGGATCCGTTCGCGATTTTGAA
This sequence comes from Hwanghaeella sp. 1Z406, assembly GCF_048892425.1. NCBI lineage: Bacteria > Pseudomonadati > Pseudomonadota > Alphaproteobacteria > Rhodospirillales > Aestuariispiraceae > Hwanghaeella > Hwanghaeella sp. 1Z406. The sequence goes on along the minus strand of NZ_JBLZHU010000007.1, from coordinate 25,692 downwards.
TCGGCGATCAATCGTTACAACCAACTCAGTGAAACCAATGATCTGGAAGATGTGCGCCGGTTGGTATCGTACCTATTCCAGGTGCGTCTGCCGGAAAGCTTCCTGGAGAATTCAGACTTTTATTCTGAAGCGCTGAGTGGCGCAAATTATCGGACAATTCCGCTGGATGCCTATCAACGTGATATGCAGGCAAAGTATCGGGAATTGATGGATAAGGCTGTGGTTTCGCTGTATTCGAAAAATGCCCTGATGATCAAGTTGCGGGACCTTGCCCAGACATTGGACGATGCCGCAAACAGCAGAACCGCGGGTCTGGGCGAATTGGATCGTGTTTTTAATCAGATTAAGACAATCCGCGCCTGGTTAGATGATCCGAAATATACTTGGATGGATGACCCGGCATTTGACCCAACCATTGCCTATGCTGATTTGCAGGAACGCATTGGGGGATCTCAGGTTCTGGGGGCCGATCTGGCAGCGGCGTTTGATGCGGCGAACAAAAGCGGATTGAAGACATTACAGCAGGAATTGCCAGATCTGAGATCCGTTTCTATTGGGCCTATTCTGGCACGGGATGGTGACAGAACCGTGCTGCGGTTGTCTCCGACAATCCTGGACTTCTACAGCGTTCTGGAAAGCCTGTATCAGCAACCGTTTATGCGGGACGGGCGGTTCCAGGCGATGCCCGCTCCGCCGTCACTTGGCAGCGCCATTGAATGGGATGCGGGCGCGCTGGAGGAGGGGATAGCCTTCATTGATGACTATGATAAATTCATAGCATCAGAAATGGATCGTGTCCCACGGGCGTTGCACCCGCTGTTGCGCACGGCCGGTGGGCATAGTCTGGAACGCCATGTAAATGATCGGATCGCGGCGGCAATGGTGGTGCCGCGTGGTCGGTCCAGCACCTCACTGCAATCCGAGGAATCTTTGCGGCGGGCGGTCGTTACCTTCAATTCAGCAGGGTCGGCCTTGCGGCAGATATTGGGCGTCTATGACGACCTGGGGCTGGAAGACAGTTATCTGGACTTGCTGGATCTCAGCACCAGCAGCGCTATTGCATTGATACAGGCGGCGGATTCTTTGTTTAATTCCAGTTCGCTATACGTGCCGCAGGGGGGAGACTTTGATTGGTGGCGTGGGGATCCCAATATGGCGTTACAGGCCTTCCGGGCGCGCGACGTCTTTGGCTTACGCGATATCCTGGCGCAACAGCGGGGTCGGATTTCCATCATTGCGACTGGCTATGTGAAACCAGTTGCCGATTTCCTGAATGCATTGAATGCCAATCTGTCGGATCAGGAACAGGGGCTTCTGTCCCGCTGGACAGGCATCATTGATGAATTGACCAAGTATGACCTGCAGCAGGCAGATAATACCGTCTCGGATCTTGAACGTTTCATCACGGGCCCAATGATGGATGTCACCTTCGCCAATTGCAGTGAGACATTGGACGGCGCGACGATCAATGCGCGTCAGGCTGATTTCTTTGTCGAACGCATCAATATGCTAAGTCGGGGCATCCGTGCCCGGTGTCTGACCCTGGCCGGGGTGCAGGCGCAAAGCGCCTATACCGCCATTGCTGATAGTTTCGATGATGGATTGGCCGGGCGATATCCGTTCACATTGACCCCGTTTGAATCGGATATGCGGGAAGCCAGCCCCAGGGATTTGCGTACATTCTTTTCGGCCTATGACAGGGATGTCCAGAATGCCCGTTTGGCGTTGGAACAGGCCGATGACCTGGGGTTTGGACGAGATCAAGCGCTGGAGTTCATTACTCGGATGGATCGCATCCGTGCTTTCTTCGACCCCTGGCTGTCTTCGGCCAATCGGGAAGACTCCCCGTCCTTTAATCTGGATGTCGCGTTCCGGGTCAACCGGGACCGTGAAGTCGGCGGCGATCAGATTATTGATTGGCAGTTCGCGGTAGGCCCGGACGCAACCACTTTGCGCGGTGAGAAGAAGACACTACGATGGTCCTTGGGGGAGCCGATTTCTCTGACCTTGCGCTGGGCAGAAAATTCAACGCGCATTCCGGCGGCCGCGGTTGGGCGCCCCCAAATTCAAGTTCAGGGGCGGACGGTTACGATAACCTATGCTAATATCTGGTCCTTGATAGATTTGGTGCGGCGTCACCGCTCAGGTTCAAATGATTTTGCAGACTTTATCGACCCGCGCCCGCATACCCTCAGGATCGATATTCCCACCCGCCCGACGGCCGGGGGGGCGATTGAAACGGCAACGGTGTTTTTGCGGGTTGAGATTTCCGGTCTGAAAGAAGGACAGCCCGTGCCGCTGTTGATTACGCCATTTCCTTTTGAAGCCCCGCAGTTGGAGCCCTGATGCGATGACTGGAACGCCTGCCTTGGAAGAACAGGACGCTTTGGATGATGAGGGTGCCGGGACAGACAAGCCGGTGACCCCGCCGCCTGCTGTCGTTGAAGATGGCCCTGCAGAAGATCTGCTGGCGCCGCTGGCGGGGGATGACCCGTGTGGGCCCAGCCTGCGGTATGAGGGGACTTTTGATGCTGTGCGGGACGCCCGGCGGGATGAGGATCCAAACCTGCCGCAGGGTGTTTGGGAAACAGATGTTAAACGCGCAGACTGGCCCGCGGTCGCAAGACTGTGCGAAGACGCGCTGGCGACAAAAAGCAAGGATCTGCATCTCGCATTGTGGCTAACGGAAGCCTGGACCCATATTGAGGGACTGCGCGGATTCAGGCGGGGCCTGGATCTGACATCCAGCCTGTGTGAGGAGTATTGGCGCGATATTCATCCTAAAATCGATGAAGATGGGGATTTGGACTATCGCCTTGGACCGCTGCGCTGGGCGTCGGATCAATTTGCAATCCTGCTGCGCCTTGTGCCGGTGACCGCGCCGACATCCGGGGATGTTCACCCCATGCGCCTGAAGGATTGGGAAGATGTGCTGCGGCTGGAAAACCTGCATCAGCGCGATGCAAAAGCAGCGGCACGGGAACAGAAACGCTATGCGACGCGGGCTCAGTTCGATGCGGCTGTCGATTCAACGCTGGTAGACTATTACATCGATCTGGTTCCCGTGACCGAGGCCTGTCTGGGGGAGTTGGAGCGGCTGGACCTGTTCCTGGAGGAACATTGCCCCAAGGATGCGCCATCTCTGACACGCATTCGCACCGTATTGCAGGATATTGAGACCCGCGCGCGCAATTGGATGGAAGCCAAGGGCGGCACTCTGCCGGGCGATCCTGAAGATATGCCAGAAATGCCAGACGACGCTGTTGAAATCCAGGACACGGATGTCCTGGCGCAGGAGGGAAATATCATGACCCAGGCCCCACAGGCTGCCGCCCGGCAAGTGTCGGCAGGACCGATTCAAAGCCGCGCAGAGGCCTATAAACGCCTTGGGGAGGCGGCGGACTATCTGATAAAGGCGGAACCGCACAGCCCCGTTCCCTATCTCGTGAAACGCGCCGTCGCCTGGGGAAATATGAGCTTTGGCGAATTGCTGGTCGAACTGGTCGAAGGTGGGGGGGATCACCAGCGGGTGCTGCGCCTGCTGGGATTGGATGCGATGGGGAAGAAGAAAGAGTAAAGGTAAATTAGAGCATCATGCGTTCGCATGAGCTCACACATAATACTCTAACCATACCTTTTTTCAGCAAATACGTCGTCGCAAACGATTCCGTTTGCTCGGGATTTGCTCTAAGCGGACTTCCCTTTGGCGTGGAAAATGAAGCCCAGTACATTCATCAGCAGCTGGGCGGCCAGAAAGGCGGTCGATCCGCTATGGTCATAATCCGGTGCGACTTCCACCAGATCAATCCCCACAACGTCGCCCATTTGCGTTAATCCCTGTAAGATTTCCAAAACCTCATAATACAAGAACCCGCCATGACTGGGCGTTCCCGTGCCAGGCGCGATGGAGGGATCGAATCCATCGATATCGATGGTCAGATAGTATCGTTTTCCCTGTGGAATCTTTGCCAGAACCCCATCGCGCCCCAGGTCACGGCAGTGACGGACCGATAGAATGGTGGACCCTGCCCGCCGCGCGGCGTCGTAATCACCCCGATTGGAAGAGGAGACATTGCGAATGCCAAGCTGGGTAAAGCCGGTCACATGGTTCATTTCAGACGCGCGGCGCAAGGGATTGCCATGACCATAGCGCACGCCATGGCGTTCGTCGACGAAATCCAGATGGGCGTCAATGTGGACAATATGAACAGGCTCCTGGTCATCGAAGGCCCGAATACAGGGAATATGGACAGAATGATCGCCCCCCAGAACCACGGGCAGAGCGCCTGCCTTCAAAATTTTGCGCACGCCATATTCTATGTTGTCGTGGCTTTGGATCGTGTCGGTGTGAATGATATCGGCATCGCCAATATCGACCATGCGCACCTTATCAACAGGCAGATAGGTGACGTCATCTTCAAAATCGTATGCGCCGCCATGACCAAATGAAAACAGGGTGGATGCCTCGCGGATGCCGCGCGGTCCGAAACGTGCCCCGGCGCGATACTGGGTTCCCATATCGAAGGGCGCACCCAGCACGGCAATATCGGCATCAATCGCATCCCAATCCAGACAGACAGGTTGCTTGCCAAAGGTACAATGCCCAACGAATGGCAGGTTCAACCGCCCACCTTCATACCCATTCTTTGCCATACAGTTCCTCCTTAGGCGGCATCCTAGCGCCGATATTCGGTCTGTGAAAAGACGGAAGCGCGTGCGTTCGCTATTTCCGTTCCGGGCCTGCGCGGCGCAGGGATTCTGTTATGCCATGCAGGGTGCGGACATCCTGATCGGTCAATTGGGTGCGTTGGAACATCAGGCGGATGTTGCGCATGACGGTAGGGCGCATTTCAACGGAACGAAAAAAGCTGCCTTCATCCAGACCTCTGCCCAGCCGCTCAATAAATATTTCCACCTCGTTCTGGGTGGCGGGGCGGGCATCCCGGATATCACGGGTTTCACTGGGGGTCTGGTCCCCGGCTGTAAACCATTCATAACCGATTAACAGAACCGCCTGAGCCAGGTTCAAGGATCGAAAATCAGGGTTCAGCGGCACACGAATAATCGCATCTGCCTTGGCGACATCATCATTGGTCAGGCCGGATCGTTCCCCCCCGAACAGGACGCCGGTGCGATGCAAGCCGCTGGCGGTCGCTGTGCGCATATCTTCAGCCGCAGCACGGGGGGTCAGGACATATTCCAGCAATTCGCGGGTACGCCCGGTCGTGGCATAGATCCGTGTCAGGTCCGCAACAGCCTCTTCGGTCGTCTGAAACACCTGTGCGTGATCAACAACGTCCTGTGCCCCGGCAGAGGCATCCTGAGCCTTTTGATTGGGCCACCCATCCCGGGGGCGCACAAGGCGCAAATCCGTCAGGCCGCAATTCAGCATGGCCCTGGCGCACATGCCAATATTTTCCCCCAATTGCGGGTCGATCAGTATGACGGCGGGCGCAGTCATCAGGCCTGAAAATCCAGATTCCAGACGCGATACCGTTCAGGGTCTTCCTGCCAACGGTCGCGGACCTTCACATAGATAAATAGATGCACAGGGGTCTCAAACATCTCGGACAGTTCTTCGCGTGCAGCGGTGCCAATGGTACGCACCTTGCTGCCATTCTTGCCCAGAATGATGGATCTTTGGCTCTCTCGCTGCACATAGATTACCTGTTGAATACGGATCGAGCCATCTTTCTTGATGTCGTAACTTTCCGTTTCAACAGTCAGCGCATAGGGCAATTCCTGATGCACGTTGATAAACAGCTTTTCGCGCGTAACTTCGGCCGCCAACAGCATCTGAGGCATATCGGATAATTGATCTTCGGGGAACAGCCATGGTCCCTTGGGCATCATGCCTGCAACATGGTTGATCAGGTCTTCCGTGCCATCGGATTTTGTCGCGGAAATCATGAAAATCTCTGTAAATTGCCCGGTCTTGTTCAGGCGATCCGCCAGCATCAGCAGGCTGTCACGCTTTACCAGATCAATTTTGTTCAGCGCCAGAATGGCCTTACGTCCAGCCTGTTCCAGGCCTTTCAAGATCGCTTCCACTTCGTCATTCATGCCAATCACACTGTCGATCAGCAGGACCGTCGCATCAGAATCCTGAGACCCTTGCCAGGCGGCGGACACCATGGCGCGATCCAGGCGACCCTTGGGCTTGAAGATACCCGGCGTATCGACAAAGGCGACCTGTGTCGCGCCGCGCAGTGCGATGCCCAGAATGCGGGTGCGGGTTGTTTGCACCTTATGGGTGACGATGGATACCTTGGCCCCGACCAGTTCATTGACCAGGGTTGATTTCCCAGCATTAGGGGCCCCGATGATGGCGACAAAGCCAGCGCGGGTCTCTGTCATATCGACAGGGCTGTCGTGATCTTCCGGCAATTGGGTGACGTCATCCGTCATTCTTCAGACTTTCCAGTAACTGTTCGGCAGCAGATTGTTCCGCATGCCGTTTGATCCGACCTTCAGCCTGGGCCGATCCATGTTTGGGGATCGTCACCCGCATGGTAAAGATCGGGGCATGATCCGGTCCGCTGCGCGAGACCTCTTCATAATGCGGCAAACCAAGTCCACGCGCCATGGTCCATTCCTGCAGCGCAGATTTTCCATCGCGCGGCGGGGTTGGATCGGCTTCCAACCGTTTCTCCCAATTGCGCAGGATAAAGGCGCGGGCCGTTTCCAGCCCCGCATCGCGATACATTGCGGCAATCAGGGCTTCGCACACATCCGACAGGATGGCGGGGTTGTCCGCCCCATCGGCTTCTTCATATTGCCCGAACCGAATTTCGCCGCCCAGATTTAAGTCCCGCGCCACATCCGCCAGAGTTTCCCGGCGCACCAGTGCATTGAACCGTCGGGACAGATGTCCTTCCGGATCTTTTGGAAACCGTTGCAACAGCATATCGGCGACGATCAGGCCCAGGACCCGGTCCCCCAGAAATTCCAGGCGTTCGTAGCTGCCTTCTGCCAGCGCTCCTGCGCTGCGATGGGTCAGGGCGCGATCCAGCAGTCGCTTGTTGCTGAAAACATGGCCCAGGCGCTGTTCCAGGGCTTTGAAATCGGCGTCACTTGATGACATCGAAAAACCGGTCGAAACGGGGGCCCGACTCACCCCAGGAGAAGAATATGATTGTCGCCTTCCCGATGAAATTTTCAATGGGAATGAAACCGACCTGACTTAGGACACGGCTGTCTTGCGAATGGTCGCGGTTATCGCCCATGGCGAAATAATGGCCAGGGGGCACGACATATTCCGGCGTATTATCCAGTCGACCCCGGTCCCCCATATCCTCAATGATATCATGTTCAACGCCATTGGGCAGCGTTTCCAGATAATGGGTGACGCGGGTTCTCATGCGCTCTTCATTTTCCGGCACATAGTCTTCGATCTGGCGGCGCTTCACGGCCTCGCCATTGATATGCAGCACACCATTGATCACTTGAATGGTATCGCCCGGCAGCCCGATAATACGCTTGATATAGTCGATATCGGTTTCGGTGGGCTTGCGAAAGACTGCAACATCACCGCGTTCAGGGGCGTCTTCCAGAATGCGACCCGAAAAAGAAACCGGGCTGAAGGGGAAGGAATACATCCCATACCCATAAGAGAATTTCGATACGAACAGATAGTCACCAATCTTCAAGGTCGGCAGCATCGAGCCGGATGGGATGTTGAAAGGTTCATACGCAAATACCCGGCACCCGATGGCAATAACGGCCGCCCAGAACAGGGTCTTTACCGTTTCCCAATAAGGCGCAATGCGGTCCTTAAAGCTGCCTTTTTCTGTGACATCTGTTTTCATTGGTGCGCGCCTTGTCTGTGCTGCGGAAGAATGGCGGGATATGGCCCTCCGGCGTGGTTGGTGTCAAGCCCAGGGGGCCGGTATGGCGCTTCTGCGGGGTTATGCCTCACGCAGGCTTTTCGCCAGGGCCAGTTGTTCTGCGGGCAGGGCTGACAGGATAACCATGGCATGGGCCAGCCCGGCCTCATCCGTCAGGGAAACATCAACCAGTGGCACCGTGCCCGGTGGCATAAGGCTTTCGGCCCGTTGCTTTGCGCCACCATGCAGCACCAAAGTCGGTTTGCCGCTGGGCAGGGACACAACTTCCATATCGCGCCAGAAAACCCCTTTTCGGAAACCGGTTCCCAAGGCCTTGGAGCAGGCTTCCTTGGCCGCAAACATCTGCGCATAACGATCTGCGCGCTTGTTGGGACGCCGATCAGCGCGGGATTGTTCCAGCGTCGTGAAGCAGCGATTGGTAAAACGATCTCCAAACCGCTCCAGGGAGGCGGCGATGCGAGAAATCTGGCATAAATCCGTGCCCGTGCCGATGATCATGCTTGTTTCTCCGCTGCCTGCTGTCGTTGCAATTTTGCGCGCCGCTGCCGCTTTGCAAAACGGCTGTCACGAAAGCGCTGTATCATCAGGCGCAAGGGAAAATAGACCAGCGGAAAAATAATGACAGACAGAATTGCCCCGCCCAGAATCATGGGAATTAAAACGTCCCCGATATTATCTATCAGATAACTGAATGACAGTGTTTCCTGAGGAACGCCCTTGCCTGCATTATACAGGACGTTGCTGCCCAACTCATAGGTGGCAATCCAGATGAATGGAAATGTCCAGGGATTGCCAACCAGTGTACCCAGTGCGGAAGCGACCATATTGCCGCGAATGAAATAGGCCAGCAGTGCCCCCAAAACAAAATGGAACCCCATAAAGGGCGTGAAGCTGACGGCGGCACCGGACGCAAAACCAGCGGCGATGCTGTGTGGTGTGCCTGGCAGGCGCGCAACCCGACGTTTATAATAGCTGCCAATCCGGCGCAGGCTCATTGTCGGCCAAAGAAACCTTAAGATGCGGTCGGCACGGGTCGTTGGAATGCTGCGGCGGAAAAGCATGGAAATGTTATGCCCGCTCTACTGAATTGACATATTTGGACGCGCGCAGGGCAGCCAGAACATTGTTCAACTGTTTTGCGTCGGTCACTTCGATATCAATCAGCATTTCAAAGAAGTCCTCACTTCGGCTGGTAAATTTAAGATTAGAAATATTGCCGCCGTCTCGTCCAATCACGCCTGTAAATTCTGCCAGGGCACCGGGTTCATTTATCAATACGGCCCGAATCCGTCCTGTAAATGCGGTGCCGTCAACAGCATCGGCATCCCAGGACACATCCAACCACCGTTCCGGCATGTCGGAAAAGTTTTCCAGGGTCGCACAATCAATATTGTGGATCGTCACGCCTTTTCCAGTCGTAACGATGCCAATTATGCGATCGCCGGGCAAGGGATGGCAGCATTTCGCAAAATGAATGGCCATATGAGGAATCAGGCCGCGAATGGGAATGGCCCCACCCGCTGTTGGATCAATCTGTCCAACCGAAACGCGACGCTTGGGGGGGCCGCCCTTTTCCTTATCTTTCTCTTTCGCACCTGGATAGGCTGCGAACAGGACTTCGCGTGCCGTCAGGCGGCCTTCTCCGACCGCAGCCAGGATATCTTCCGCTGTCTCCAATTCAAATCGGGCGGCAATTCCTTTCAACGCCTTTTCGGTGGCGTCATAGGCAGCAGCCTTAAAGGTGCGTTCCAGAATTTCCTTGCCCAGGCGTACATATTGTTCCCGCTGAACAGAGCGCACAAAACGGCGAATGCAGGCCCTGGCCTTGCCGGTAACGACAAAGGTTTCCCAGGCCGGTGAGGGGGTCTGAGCCTTAGAGGTGACGATTTCAACCTGATCGCCATTGCGCAATTGCGTCCGCAGCGGCACCAGTCGCCCATTGACGCGGGCTGCGGTGCAGCGATTGCCGACATCGGTATGCACAGCATAGGCGAAATCGACCGGTGTCGATCCGCGCGGCATGGCGTGCAGGTCCCCTTTGGGGGTGAAGATGAATACCTGATCGGCAAACATCTCCATCTTTGTGTGTTCCAGGAAGTCTTCCGGGCTGGAGGCATTGTCCAGAATTTCCAGCAATTCGCGCAGCCAGCGATACTGCTTGCCCTCGGTCAGTCCCAATTCCTCATCGGACAAGCGTTGAGATCCGGTTTCCTTATAACGCCAATGAGCCGCTACCCCCAATTCAGCAATGTCGTGCATATCCTGGGTGCGGATCTGGATTTCATTGCGGCGGTTTTCCGGCCCGATAACGCCGGTATGGATGGAGCGATAGCCGTTGGGCTTGGGCAGGGAGATATAGTCCTTGAACCGGCCTGGCACCATTGAATATTTGCCGTGCAGTGTGCCCAGCGCCTTATAGCAATCTTCGACGGAATCGACGACGACCCGAAACGCCATGATGTCTGACAATTGCTCAAAGCCGATATTCTGGCGCTGCATTTTGCGCCAAATGGAATAGGGCCGCTTTTGACGTCCGCTGACGTCTGCCGTAATTCCGGCCTTTTCCAGGTCTTTTTCCAGCGCGGCCTGGACCCGTTTGATGACATCGCCACCAGCTTCTTGCAGAAATTCCAGGCGCGCGACGATAGAGGCCCTAGCATCGGGGTTAAGCTCCTGAAACGCAATATCTTCAAGCTCTTCCTGCCAATCACGAATGCCGATGCGTTCTGTCAGGGGAACATAGATATCCATGGTTTCCCGGGCGATCCGGCGGCGCTTTTCCGGGGCCTTGATAAAATGCAGCGTGCGCATGTTGTGCAGGCGGTCTGCCAGTTTGACGATCAGGACACGGATGTCCTGAGACATGGCCAATACCAGTTTGCGGAAGTTTTCCGCCTGTTTGGTTCGGTCGGATTGCAGTTCCAATTGCGACAGTTTGGTCACGCCATCGACCAGGGCGGCCACTTCTTCGCCAAAAGTGGCGCTGATGTCTTTGACGGTGACATCGGTATCTTCAACGGTATCGTGCAACAATCCTGTGATGATGGAGGCGCAATCCAGCCGCTTGTCGCTTAACAGGCCTGCGACTTCGACCGGATGTGAAAAATAGGGATCGCCGCTGGCGCGCTTTTGATTGCCATGGGCCTTCACGGTGAAGACATAGGCGCGGTTCAGTGCGTCTTCATCCGCACCGGGCTCATAGGCTTTTACACGTTCGACCAACTCGTATTGACGCATCATGGCGCGGGGGACGTCCTACAGAACTTACAA